>CAIMFJ010000004.1 GCA_903840355.1 uncultured Opitutia bacterium | reverse complement strand
TGCTCGCGGATGGCCTTGATCTGGGCCTCCTTCGTGTGCCGTTTCTTGCTCATTGTCGTGGTGTTTATGGGGGTGGTTTGGTGGTTGGGCAACCCCCCGAGTAACATTTCAACTGGCCCCATTTAGCGTGACCCGATCAATTGCGATTCTAAGACTTTTAAGATCATCTAACTTATTTTGGCTATCACCTGCCACAGTTGGCATTATTAACCTAAATAAATCTTCAGTCGTAAGAGAAGGACTAACCTGAGTCCCTGATAAACGCGAAACATAGGGTTTGGTAGTAATTGGCGGGGCTATGACTTCCGCAAAACAAGCAGAGGAAAATAGCCCTAAAGCGAAAATTGCCGTAAGTTTTATTCGTAGCATTTTAATTTAAATTTATTCCAGCAATGCTAATTACGCACTTAGAGTGCCACAACTACTAATCACCGATACTCCATATTTAAGCCAGCACTTTGCTTCTGTGCGCAGTCGCGACGGCGAGATTTTCGGGGCCTTTTAGACAGTTCCCTCAAAGGGGGTTAATTAAATCCTCCCTCTAATAGAATTGTTTAATAACCCACCCCAAGGGAGCACGAATGGGAGAACAGAGGGGAAGCTTACGCTTCTCCCCTCTTGTTCCCCAACCCTGCTCTGCTCCTTAAAATTTAACCTTAAAGGAAAGAGCGCTGCATAGTCTTGGTTCCCGGTTCAAATCCGGGTGGGCCCACTTCTTTTAGATTTTGGGGTAAAACAGCGATTATGATTTAACCAAACAAGTGTTCTAAAGGATTCTGCGCACCTTTCTATAATTTACTTTCTACGACATTAATTACAACGACCCGTTTTGACTTTACTCCCACCGGAGCAATTTGAGTATCTAAACCCATGAGCGATCCCCATCTCTCGAACGCCGTCACCCTAGGCGACTTAAGCAACCTTCGCGGCCTCACCCTGTCACTACGCAAAGCGAGCATCATCTTGGCCGTCGCACTGACCGTCATTGCCATGGGGCAAGACCCAAGCTCAGCCAAGCGAAACATGATCGGCATCGGCGAGGGAGAAGGCGACCGAAACAGTCTGATGTTCGAGACGGCAAAAGGCGCCAAAATCGTCAAGGTCACCACCCGCCTAATCGTGAACAAGGTCTCGCACAAAGGGCTTAATTTCTTCGCCCTTCAGGTCAACTTTCCGAACAAGACCTGGGCGCACGGGGGACCTCAGTTCAACAAGGACGCCAACCGGATGGTCCATCTCGCAAATTGGGGCGGACTGGTGGATCGGGGCGGCGGTGCGACAGATTATGACAAGGCAGACCCAAAGAAAGACATGGCCTTGATTGAATGTGGTATCGACAAGCCCAACACGGCACCCTGGGAGTGGAAACTCGGTTGTGAATACATCCTCACCGTCGAGCGGGGACAAGAGGTACAGCTTCCCGCCGGCGGCGGTCATGGCCCCGAACACAACATCCGGCTGGGCAAGCGCAAGATGTGGGAGTGGAAGTTCAGCGTCGTCCCGGTCGATCCGGCGAAGGGCGAACCTTTCACGTCCTTGCTTTATGACACGGCCGACCACGTAGATTGGTTCTGCGTGTGGAACGAGTCCGGCTATGGTTCCGTCGGTGCGGAACAGCATGCCCGCTGGTCGGTGCCGGAGTATTGGGTCGAAGGCGACGACAAGCCCAAGGTTCCGTCCAAGTGGACGCGCGAGTAGTCAGTCGCCTCAGGCATGAACCAGCAGGAGCGAAAGGCGCATCAAGATGCGGACTTTTTAGGAGAAAGCGCATTTCTCTAAAAAGCGGTTAGTTCTTCAAGAACTCCTCCCACGGGCGGTCATCTTGGGCGGTCGAGGCTGGACACTGGAAACGGTCCGACTTCATCATCAGGGCATGGTTATCTTTGCACGCCTGCTTGCCCTCTTCGTGGGCCTCACCGCCTTCGCCCAAACCCCTAGTCCGATTGATCCGCCATCAGGTGGCGTCATCGTACTCCTCGGCGGAGGCCAGGGCGAACGTTTGCTCCGAGCACCAACCTTTGAAGTCGAACTGCAACGTCACTTCGCCGGCCGCGACCTCACCTTCCGCAATCTGTGCGACGACGGCGACACCCCAGGTTATCGCGACCACTCTGGCCGCAACTCACCGTTCGCCTATCCCGGCGCCGAAAAATTCTACCCGCTCTCCAAGGCCAAAGATTTCTGGGGTTCGGGCCATGCTGGTTCGGGCTTCTCACAATCCCCGGACGAATGGCTTAAAGGTCTCAAGGCCGACGTGATCATCGCGTGGTTCGGTTACGCCGAGTCCTTCAAGGGCCCCGCTGGCCTTGCCGATTTTCGTGCCGAGCTTGAAGGCTGGTTAGACCATACGGCCAAGCAAAAGTATAACGGAAAGTCTGCCCCGCAAGTGGTGCTTGTGACGCCATTGTCGCTGGATCCCGCCACGGCCCCGCAGGGACCAACGGCCGCAGCTGCCGTCAACGCCAACATCGCTCTTTACGCTCAGGTAATTCGGGAAGTCGCCGCCGCCCGCAAGTTACCTTTAGTCGATTTGAAATCCTACGCAGGGCGCGACGTGGGAACCGAACTCGCAACGGCGACTTTCGGACCATGCCCTACCCCCACCAAACCTTTGGCCGCATTAGCCTCAGCGGTCACCGACAAAGATTGGTATTGGGAAAAACTCTTTAAGGTGCCCAACGGCGTTCACGTCTTCGGCCGCCGCAACAAGCCCTTCGGTCCCGATAACTTCCCTTATGAACTCGAGAAGCTCGACCAGCTCGTGCTCATTCGCGACCGGGCCGTTTGGGGGGCAGCGAAGGGAGAAGCTTTCAATGTGGCTGAAGCCGACGCCAAGACGCGTCCGCTCCCCGAAGTGAAAACCAATTATTCCGCTAGTAATAATAAGAACGGCTCGCCGAACTACGTATCGGGAGAGGATGAAATCAAATCCCTGATCGTACCCGAGGGCTATAAAGTCGAGCTCTTCGCTTCGGAAGAACAGTTCCCTGACCTCGCCAAGCCGGTTCACCTAACTTTTGATAATCGCGGACGACTGTGGGTGTCGACGATGCCAAGCTACCCGCAATGGCGTCCAGGTGATCCAAAGCCCGACGATAAAATTCTGATTCTGGAAGACACCAAAGGCACTGGCCGAGCCGACAAACAGACCATCTATGCCCGCGGACTACACTTGCCGTTATCTTTCGAACTCAACCCGCGCGGTGTCTACGTATCCCAAAGCAGTCACCTCGTACTCTTGCGCGACACACTGGGCACCGGTGTGGCCGACAGTTCTGAAGTCGTCCTCAGCGGCTTCGATGACCACGACACGCACCATGCCATCCACGCCTTCCGCACCGACCCCTCTGGCGCCTTCTACATGGGCGAAGGCACGTTCCTACATAGCCACGTCGAAACGGCCTACGGCGTCGTGCGCAGCACCAATGGTGGTTTCTTCCGCTACTCGCCCCAGCACCAGAGCCTCGAACGCACCGCACGCCTAAGCATTCCCAATCCATGGGGCATCGCCTTCGACGCTTTCGGCCAAGACTTCTTCGCCGACACCTCCGATCCCAACGTCCGCTGGATGTCACCAGCCACCTTGGCAGTTCCCTTCGGCGAATTCGCACCCTTACCGCCTAACCTCGTACCAAAGGCCCAGATGGTTCGTCCGACTGCAGGTCTCGACTTCATCAGCAGCCGACATTTCCCAGACGACGTCCAAGGCGACCTCATCATCAACAACACCATCGGCTTCCTCGGCACCAAGCAGCATGCTGTGTCAGAGGACGGCACGGGCTTCAAACTCACCTTCCGTCAAAACCTTCTTCAATCTAAAGACGGCAACTTCCGTCCCGTCTCGATGGAATTTGCACCCGACGGTTCGCTCTACGTCGCCGACTGGCATAACGTGCTCATCGGCCACATGCAACACAGTGCCCGCGATCCGCTGCGCGACCACACTCACGGCCGGATCTACCGTATCACCTACCCGAGCCGTCCGTTGCTTATCCCTCCCGTTATCGCAGGTGCAAGCATTCCGCAACTCTTCGCCAACCTCACGCTACCTGAGGATCGGGCCCGCGAGCGCACGCGCCGCGAATTGCGAGGCCGCCCGGTCGGCGAAGTTCTCGCTGGTCTGAAAACTTGGCTAGCAGAACTCAAGGCCGACGACGGTCGCCTTGAGCACCATCAACTCGAAGGCCTGTGGGTAAGCTGGGGAGTCGATCACGTGGACGTCCCACTGCTCAAAAAACTGCTGCAGGCAAAAGACCATCGTGTTCGGGCCGCCGCTGTCCGCGTCTTGCGTTACAATACGGACGCCGTGGCCGACCATCGTGAACTGCTGCTCCGAGCGGCGGGCGACGTGCATGGACGCGTACGACTCGAAGCCGTCAATGCCGCCACTTGGTTAGGTAAAGAAGTTGGTTTGGCGACGCTAGCAGAGGCTCGCAAACAACCCGTGGATGCCTGGCTCAAACCCGTTTTCAACGCCGCCGAGACCTACCTCAACGGGGGTGTCCTCGCCGCCGAGGCCGCACCGAAAGTGGTGACCAACCTAAAAGGCGAAGAGAAACGACTCTACGAGTTAGGGGCCGAAGTCTTCCGTCGCGAGGCGCATTGCATCACCTGCCACCAAGCCGACGGTCAAGGCCTGCCCGCCGCACAGTTCCCGCCCATCGCGAAATCGTCTTGGGTGACCGGCAATCCTGAACGCCTCATTCGCATTGCGATGCACGGGTTGATGGGGCCGATTGAAGTCAATGGCGTGAAGATGCCCGGACAAGTCCCCATGACGGCCTTCAAGGGCTTATCGAATGACGAGTTAGCTGGCGTGCTAACCTACGTCCGCAATTCCTTCGGTAATCAAGCAACTGCCATCCTCCCCGCACAAGTGGCCAAGGTGCGTGCCGAGACGAAAGACCGCAACAGTTTCTTCACTCCGGACGAGTTGCTGAAGCAGTTCCCCGACACCAAGAAATAAGCTCACGCAGTGTCCACAGCCGAGCGGACGACTACGTCGCCCAACGATAAGTAAACGATAGCCGTTAATGGGACATCTCACCCTCAACGGCTATCGCTTAACTTTTTTGCAGTGCTGACGATGCACGGCTTGCGCTTGATTTAAAAGCGTCTCCCGCAATGCCGTTAACAACGCCTGCATCTGAGCAAAGCCCGCATGACGACGGCCCGTATCTTCCTTGAGATAAAGGTCGCGGCGCACCTCAATCATGATGGATTGCACCTCATGAGACCGATGCATGAAAGCACTCGGCACCATGCTGCCCGCAAAAGGTTGATCCACGGCGACATCAATTCCACGACTGCTAAAAAAATTGTAGGCCGCCTTTTTTAGGGCAGGCGGCGTATGCACTCCTGCAGTCCCAATGCAAATGGACGGCGAAGCATCTTGGGTGTTCTGTGTCGGCAATGGCTTGGTCGGAAAAGAATGGGCGTCTAAGATTAAACAGAATCCAAAAGAAGCAATACGTGACACCACGGCGCGCTCGAGGTGACGGTGATGAGGCCAGTAATAGCGATCCAGCAATTCGGTTCGACGCGCGGGGGAAAGCTGACGCAGCTTTTTCCCCTTCGAAGTTTTGGTGTAGGTCGCGCCCATGCCAACCCGGGCAGCAGATTCCTTCTTATCTTCGTGAAACCGCTCCACATCCACCACCAGACGTGACACCCGCGGACAAATAATATCTTCGGCATCTAGACCATTGGTGAATAAACTTTTAGTATACCAATCCGTGACTCGAAGCTTTTCAGCATGCAGTTCTACATCGGAGAGCAGGAAGTCGGCGCGATCGACTTTGGGAATACAACCCGAGTTATGGGGCACGTGCAGTAAGAGCGGCGTCATTTTTAAGATTTATACCCAGGCTCGCCCAAAAATCACCTCCTCAGAATGTCATAAGCAGGCCATGTCATATTATGGGTAGGGATGGCATTACCATGCCATCCGCTGGCAAAGTCCCTGTGGTGAGTCCGAATATTTCGTAAGGAATCCAAGAATATAAAAATGATAGCAGACACATGCCTGCTTACCTAAATAAAATATTCTATGACTAACTTTACCGGAAACCAGATACTAATCTAGAAACCATAACTACTAATCCATTCATGATTAGGGTTTATGTTACAGTGGAAATGAAAATAGCCGTCCATGCGCTTACCATCACAGACTCCTGTACCATAACACTTTTGAACCATTCCACCAATTAAGTTAGAAAAAGGACACGAGGCCATTTGAGGCATATTACCGTAGTACATGTAAATTTTACCATCAGTTTTTACAAATTCACGCTCATTTGAGGCAGGCAAACTAAGGGCAGTTAACAAGATTATTAAAATCGTTTTCATGTTTATTATATAATAATTTTATTATAAAATTTAAAAACGGTTAATAGGACTTTAAGCAATAAAATTCTAAATATAATACAAGTTACCATGCCATCCGCTGGAAAATCGGACGTAAGGAGAACTTAAATGTAAAAAGTCTCCGTCGGCGTACGCACAAACAAGGACGATGACGCAGCATCGTCCCTACCCGATGCCACAGGTAGGGAGGCTACTGCGTTAGCCTCCCAGCGTTGATTGATGCCAAATCATGAGGCCGACGTTTTGGATCATTTAGGTGGGGATGGCATTACCATCCGTTTCGCTGAGCATGCATGATTCGCAAGGCGCCGCATCGTTCCTACCCTAGGTGGCAGTTTTCGCTTTCGGACTGATGGCTTTGATTTAGGGTAAAGCGATGAGGCGTGGGCTACTGCTCCTAATCGTACTACTACTTGGCCACGCCTTGGCCAAGGGCACCATCGACCCCACTCAAGTCATCGTCTTACTCAATAGCAATGAGCCCACCGCCACGGCGGTTGCCCAAGACTTCATGCGGCATCGCCACATCCCGGCCGCTAACTTAGTCACCCTGCCGATGCCCACGACGGAAGCTATTACCTGGGCACAATACAGCGAAACCATCCTCAATCCCCTTCGCCAAAAATTATTAGCCCAAAGATTCCTGACGGGCAAACTAACCGAGACCACCGACGCCCACGGCCGTCGGGAATTCATCCCTCAAACTGGTCCGCAACTTCAATGGATGGTGACCCTTCGAGGTGTGCCGCTTAAAATCAAAAACTCTGGACTCGGTCAAGGTCTTGGTCCGATCAAAGGCGACCACGCCAGCGTCGACAGCGAATTAAGTTTAATCGCCAACACCAACCTCGACCCCGAAGGCGTCGTCCCCAATCCATGGTTTGGCAAAGCCTCGCTTAAAACCGCAGACACGGAAGGCTTTGTACGCGTGGTACGCCTCGATGGCCCGCAACTCCGCGATGTTGCCGCCATGTTACTCTCCACCTGGCAAGCGGAAGCCAATGGCCTGCGCGGGCGTGGCTACGTTGACTGGGGCGGTCCCTACGGCGAGGGGGATACTTGGCTGCAACGCACCAGCGAAGAAATTACCCACCTCGGCTTCCCGCTTTCAAAAGAAGACACCCCGCAACAGTTTTTGCCGACCGCCCGCGCGGATGCACCGGCTTTTTACTTCGGCTGGTATAGTCAAAAACCCGAAGGCCTTTTTGGCCAAGCCACCACTCGCTTGGCACCAGGGGCCATCGCTTTGCACATTCACAGTTTCTCGGCGACTACCCTGCGCGACCCCCTCGCTTGCTGGACCCCATGGCTGGTGCAACAAGGCGCCGCGCTCACCTTTGGCAATGTCGACGAACCCTTCCTCGCCCTCTCGCTACGACCCGACCTCTTATTACAAGGCTTACAGCAAGGCCTCACCGCCGGGGAAGCCGCTTGGTACGCCACCCCCAGCCTCAGCTGGCAAGGCGTGATCATCGGCGACCCCTTTTACCAGCCCTTTGCCGTCCCTCTAGACCAGCAAGTCGCCCGCTTTAACCAACATCCCCATCGACTCGGCGCCTATGCCGGGTGGCGGGCTTGGCTGCTTAAGTCGGCCGACAAAGCCAACCCTCCCTCCCTGTCCATCTTAGAAGACACCTACCAACAATACCCCAGCTTGGCCCTAAAATTAGCCCTCACCCAAGCCCAAGACGCCCAAGGCCTTCCTTGGACCTGGCCCTCGCTCCCTCCCCCTGCTTGGTCGACCGAGGACCCCGGACTAATCTTAGAAAGTAGCCTGTTTTTGGAAAAACATGACCAAATTCAGGCCGCCCAAGCCCTCCGGGCCCTGATCCCCACGCCTCGGTAGCAATTTTTGGGCCTTTTAGGCGATATTCGCCTTGCCAGCCCCCTCCCCGGATGGTTCGTTCAAAACCCTTCTGGCCCGCTAGCGTTCGCTAGTGGATTCTCCAGAGGAAAAAACCAAACAACAACCAAACCCTGGACACGTCCCCGCGACGACCAGGACAACTAGTCAAAAACACAATGAGCATCATGGAAAAACTGCTCGCCGATTCTAACTTCGGCGCGCTCAAAGCCCACTCGGTCATCACCGCCACCGTGACCGAAATCCGCGACGACAAATTCGTCATCGTAGATATCAACGGGAAGTCGGAAGGCTTCATCCCTCAAGCGGAGTTCCCCGATATGGCGGAAATCCAAGTCGGGATGCAACTCGAGGTCTATCTCGAGAAGCTGGAAAACAAAGATGGCACGCCCACCGTCTCTTACGACCGGGCTCAACAAATTCGCAAGTGGGAGAGCATCGAGGCTAATTGCCAAGAAGGCTCCATCGTCCAAGGCCGCGTTAAGTCCATCGTCAAAGGTGGCCTCATCGTTTCCGTGGGCGTGGACGCTTTCATGCCCTCCTCGCAAATCGACGTCAACCCTCCCAAGAGCTTGGAGCAGTTCGTCGGCCAAACCTTCGATTTCAAGATCATCAAGATCAACAAAGAGAAGAAGAACCTCGTCGTCTCGCGTCGTGAACTCATCGAAGAACAACGTGGCGAAAGCCGCCGGAAGCTCCTCGAAGAGGTCAAGCCTGGCATCATCCGCCGTGGCGTCGTCAAGAACATCACCGATTACGGTGCGTTCGTGGATCTCGACGGTCTCGATGGCTTGCTCCACGTGACCGACATGAGCTGGGGTCGCATCGCGCACCCGAGCGAAGTCGTTAAAGTCGGCGAAGAAATCACCGTCATGGTGGTCGAAGTCGATCGCGACCGTGAGCGTGTTTCCTTGGGTCTCAAACAAACCCAACCCAATCCTTGGGAAGGCATCGAAAAGCGCTACCCAGTGGGTCAAAAAGTTCATGGTAAGGTCGTTAACTTGGTCGCTTACGGCGCCTTCATTGAAATTGAAGGTGGTGTCGAAGGCCTCGTGCACGTCTCCGAACTCTCCTGGACCAAGCGCGTACAAAAGCCCTCTGACATCCTCAAAGTTGGCCAAGAAATCGACGCCGTCATCCTCAGCGTTAACAAGGAAGAACAAAAGATCTCCTTGGGCGTACGCCAACTCGAAGCCAATCCTTGGGAAAAGGTTCGTCACAACTACCCTGTGGGCGCTCGCGTCCGCGGCAAGGTGCGCAACCTCACCAACTACGGTGCTTTCGTCGAACTCGAAGACGGCATCGATGGCATGGTCCACGTGTCCGACATGAGCTGGACGCGCCGCATCAACAACCCTGCTGAAGTGATGAAGAAGGGTGACGACGTCGAAGCCATCGTGCTCGATGTTGATGTTGATCAACAACGCATCTCCCTCGGCGTGAAGCAAACCCAAGAAGATCCTTGGAGCGAAATCGACCGCAAGTTCCGTATCGGTGACTTGGTCACGGGTAAGGTTTCCAAGGTCGCTAACTTCGGTGCCTTCGTGGAATTGTCCGACGAAATCGACGGCTTGGTGCACGTTTCGCAATTAGCGGAACAACGCGTCGAGAACGTCAAGGACGTCGTCAAGGTTGGCCAAGACGTCACCGCTCGCGTCATCAAGATCGACAAAGAAGATCGTCGCATTGGTCTCTCGATCAAGGCTGCGAACTACGATCCTGAGCGCCTGCAGGCCGAAATCTCCAGCTACGAGCGCATCAAAGGACCTTCCACGGGCGGAGCCCCTGCTCCTACCTCCGGCAGCGGTTCTTCTTCGGGCTCCTCGGGCAGCGGCGACTTCAACAGCCTCGGCGACTTGCTCGACAAGGCTGGCAACTAAGCGCTGCTCCAGAAAAATTCAGACCCCGGCAAAACCGGGGTCTTTTTTTGTGCCTATTTTCCATGGCCCCTACCTGCCCTTCGCCTCACGCCCTTAACCTAAGAAAGCGTGCAAGCGAACGCTGAGACCAGTATCAGGTAAAAGGAAACCATCGTGCCCCGCATCGGTGATGACCTCATGGTACGTGGCATTCACGCCAACGGCTGTTGCGGCTGCAACGAGCATTCTCATTTCATTCACGGGATATAACCAGTCAGACGAGAAACTCACCGCGAGGACATCTGGGCCATTAGGCTGAAACAGCTTTCCAGCCGCCGCTCGAGCGGTGAGGTCAAAGCGATCTACCGCACGCGTAATGCGCAACCAACTATTCGCGTCGAAACGTTTTACAAAAGCCGCTCCCTGGTGATGCAGGTAACTCTCGACTTGCCAATACACTGGCTCGCCTGGTTTCGCGCCATCCACGCGGACGCGTCCAAATTTCTGATCAAAGGCGGCAGAAGAGAGGTAGCTGATATGGGCCAACATCCGGCCGACAGAAAGCCCCGTATCGGGACCTTCCCCTGGCTTATAATGTCCGCCGCGATAATTGGGATCGCTTTCCACACAAGCCCGGGAAACCGCGTTTAACGCAATCGCCATGGGCGATTGCGAAAGCCCGGCGGCCAAGATGGCGATACGTCCCACGTCGGCAGGATAATCCGCACACCATAATAAAGACTGCATCCCGCCCATCGAACCACCCACCACGGCATGGAGTTTTTTAATGCCGAGGTGCTGAATCACGAGACGCTGGGCGCGCACAATGTCGCTTAAAGTAATCTCTGGAAAGAAACCGCCAAAAGGTTGGCCCGTGCGTGGGTCGATGGAGAGTGGACCGGTCGACCCTCGGCAACCACCGATGCAATTAATGCCAATGACGAAGAAGCGATCGGTATCAATGGCTTTGCCAGGACCCACAAAAACATCCCACCAACCCGACTTCACATCTTGCGGGGTGTATTTACCCGCCACGTGATGGTCGCCACTCAACGCATGCGGCACGAGCACGGCGTTGGATTTATCAGGCAACAAGGTCCCGTAGGTTTCGTAGCGCAAGGTCAAGCCCGGCAACACCCCGCCCAATTCCAGGTGGAAAGGCTCGGAGGAGACAAAGTCTTGGTAAGCCACCGGGCACAGTTCGCGTGGGGGGCGGGCGGTCGAGGACTGAAGGTCGGACTTCATCGGCGATTAGCGAAACCAGCAATTGCAGGGAGGCAAGTGGCCATTCGTGGTTGCCCCTGTCATAAACGAAGCCAATTCTACCAGCATGTCCCAAGGACACCGTCATGACGACGACTGTTGCGGAGAAGGAAGCCCTGACCGTATAGGCAACGCCCTGCTCAAAATGAAAGAGAAGGCGATGCGGATCACCAAGCCCCGCAAGGCCATGCTCAAAGTCTTAGCCATGGCGACCCGCCCCCTCAGTGCCGAAGAAATCCACGCCCAAGCGGGCGATGGCACCTTGGACCTAGTCACGGTTTACCGTAGCTTGGGTGCTTTAGATGAAGCCGGGATTGTACAACGCCATCCCTTAGAACGGGGTCGCAGCCTCTACGCCCTCGTCTCCCCCAACCACCATCACCACCATGTGATTTGCCGTCGTTGCGGTCGCATCGACCGCCTACCTGGTTGTGACAACGCCCGCATCGAAAGCGCCGCCCGCAGCAAGGGCTACTCAGATTTAACGCACATCATGGAAATCTACGGAATCTGCCCTGACTGTGCGAACCACTCGGCCCATGCCTAAATTCCCTCTAACGGCCTTTCTGCTCGGGGCTGGACTTGGCACCCGCCTCCGTCCGCTCACGGCGGAATGTCCGAAACCCTTACTCCCCCTCGCGGGCGAACCGATGATTCTGCGGGCGATGCGGCAACTCTACGCCGCTGGCACGCGACGTTTCATCATCAACACCCACCACTGCCCCAAAGCCTGGGAACAGGCCTTTCCAGAGCCAAAGTTCCAAGACGCCACGATTGAATTCGTCTTCGAACCCGAGCTACTCGAAACCGGCGGAGGCCTGGCGAACATCGCCTCCAAACTCCAGGAGGACGATCAAACCTTAGTAGTCTGGAATGGCGACATTCTCTCTGAATGTCCCATCACCCAAGCCTACGACTACCACCAAGCCAACGCAGCGGAGGTCACGCTCGTCGTCCGCGAACAGGGACCGAACTGCAACGTTCGTATCACCGATGATGGGCGCGTGACAGATTTACGCAACCGTCTGGGAAGTGCGGACCCCGCTTACCAATACACGGGCATCTGCCTCGTCTCGAAAAAATTCGTCCAAAGCCTGCCCCCCAATCGCGATTCGTTGGTCGAATATTTCCTCAAACAAATCACCACCGCTCCGGACACGATTCAAGGCTTCTTAGACTCCTCTAAAAACTGGCATGATCTCGGGACGATTGAAGAATACGAAGCCGTCAAAGCGGCTTTAGAAAAGCCCGTGCGCGGCGCGATAAGTCCCGCAGAGGCCGCAACGGCGTATGGCTACCAACTCGACCCGGCACAACAAATTCTCAAGGGCGGGTCGGGACGACAATTCTTCCGCGTCCTAAACCACGACCAACAAAGTGCCATCCTCTGCCTCTATAACGACACCCGGCCCGAAAACTTACTCTACGGCCAGCTCGCCCAGGCCCTGAAGAATCAGGCCAAAGTTAATGTCCCCACCGTTTACGGCGAAGATTCGGACCGCGGGATTTTAATCCTCGAAGACTTAGGCTCCACCGATTTATGGACCCTCGCCCAAGCCCCCCAATTCCCCTGGGAGGCCACGGCCTCAGCCATTGAGCAAGTCGTGCGACTCCACCGCGAAGGGCCAGCGGCGACGGCGAACATCGCCCTCATGGAGCCTTTCAGTACTAAACTCTACCAATGGGAGCGGGATTATTTTAAGGAAAATATTTTAGAAGGCCGCAAATTCGACCGCGCGGTATACCAAGAAATGGAATCGCTCGCCCGCGAGTTGCTCGCCCAGCCCGCCGTGACGGTGCACCGCGACTTCCAATCGCAAAATATTTTAATTAAAGACCACCAAGCTTGGTTGATTGATTTCCAAGGTCTGCGCCAGGGTTGTGCCTTTTACGATTTCGCATCATTGGCCTTCGACCCCTACCTCACCCGCCCCGACATGGAATTATGGCGGATTGAAATCGAAGACCATGCTCGTGAAGCCTCTGAGTGGGCGGGATCGCGCGATGAATTCACGCACCTCTTACACGTCGCCGCAGCCCAACGCCTCCTGCAAGCCTGCGGCGCTTATGGCTTCTTAGGGAAGAAAAAACAGCTCCCGCACTACTTAAGCCACCTGCCGCAAGGCCTGAAAAACCTGAGCATCGCCGCTAACCTGACGGGTCGCCGTCAGTTAGGGCAATGGGCAGCGGACTTAGCGACGGTTACTTTCCGTTAACCTGTTCGTCGAGGAAACGCACGAGGTCGTCTTCGGACATCCGGACTTGCTCCAAGGTGTCGCGATTACGCACCGTGACTCCCGCATCTTTCTCAACGGTGTCGAAGTCGATCGTGATACCAAAGGGCGTGCCGATTTCATCCTGACGACGGTAGCGGCGGCCGATAGCACCCGAGGCATCGTAGAAGACGTTGAAGCGCTTCTTGAGACGGCGATAAAGGGCTTCCGCCCGGGCCACGAGTTCAGGCTTATTCTTCACCAAGGGGAAGACGGCAGCCTTGAACGGCGCCACGCGAGCAGGCAGGCGCAACACGATGCGCTTCTCCCCTTCGACTTCATCTTCATGGTAGGCCGTCGTCAGCAAGGCCAAGAACACACGATCCACGCCCACCGAAGGTTCGATCACGTGCGGGATGAAGCGCGACTTGGCTAATTCGTCGAACCAATCGAGTTTCTGACCCGAGACGTTGCTGTGTTGCGTTAAGTCAAAATCACCGCGGGCGGCGACGCCTTGCAATTCTTGGACGCCGAAGGGGAATTCGAACATGATGTCCGTCGTACCCTTCGAGTAGTGGGCTAATTTTTCCGTGGGGTGCGGGTACAGCGAAAGTTTTTCGCGCGGGATGCCAATCGAGGCAAACCAAGCTAAACAACCCTCAATCCATTCGCGGTGCGCCGTGGCCCAATCCGCCGAAGGGGCAATGAAGTATTCGATTTCCATTTGCTCGAACTCACGCGAACGGAAAATGAAATTGCGGGGGTTGATTTCGTTGCGGAAGGCTTTGCCGATTTGGGCAATCCCGAAGGGCAACTTCACGCGACCCGTATCGACGACATTCTTAAAATTAATAAAAATCCCTTGGGCCGTTTCCGGACGCAAATACGCAGTGGCCGACGCATCTTGCATCGCACCCACGTAGGTCTGGAACATCATGTTGAACGAGCGCGGAGGCGTCAGCGAACCAGGCTTCCCCGTAGCGGGCGAAGGAATTAAAGCATACTCTTCGGGCTTCGCTTCGGTGTAGTCTTTCAACACCACGGGCTCGAGGGCCCCTTGCTTAGCCAACTTGCGCTTCAAGTCATTCGCTTGCTCTTCCGCTTTAGCTTGCATGCCGTCATCTTCTAAAACGGCCACATAACCAATCACTTCACCGGCCACGCGCACCGGGGCGAAGAACAATTGGTCAGCGCGGTAGCGCATCTTCGACTCCTTACAATCCACCAAAGGATCGGTGAAGTTATCGATGTGACCCGAGGCCTTCCACGTCGTGGGGTGGTGAATGATCGAGGAGTCCAGACCGACGATGTCGTCGCGGCGGTGCACAAAGTCCTGCCACCAAGCTTGTTTGATATTATTCTTCAACTCCACGCCCAAGGGGCCGTAATCAAAGAAGCCGTTGAACCCGCCATAAATGTCGGAGGAAGGGAAAACGAACCCGCGGCGTTTGCACAGGTTGATGATAGATTCCATCTTGTCGGTGGTTTCGGCCATAGCAGTAAAGGCCTCCACCTATCCACTTTCAGGGGCTTTTCCGCAAGCCTTTAGCGTGCGGGAGGTAGCGGCTCAGTCGTCAACCCCTTCGCCTTCTGGTTCAAGAGTCGGGCAAATTCCGAAACCGCCTTTAAAGCACCCGAAACCTCGCCGGAAGCCGACTGCATTTGAGGACCGACGGAACCCAAGGCCTCGTGAAAGGATTCCATGGCCGCTTGGGCGTCTTGCAGGTGGATTTGCAGCGCTTGGAGCGTCGTGCCGTCCACTCGTTGATCGACCTTTTCAGCGGCCTCCCGCAAGGAGCGACAGGCCGCATACATCCGCTGGGCTTTAGCCCCTAAGTTTTCTTGCGAGGTCAGAGACACCAACTGTCCCGTTTTCGCCACCCAGGCTACATTCAAGGCGCGGGCATGCTCAGGGTCGGACCGGGGGTAATAGTAATCTAAATCGTCGCTCAACCCCTTGGCGACTTCAGAGAGGTCACGCTCATTGATTTTGCGCAAACCTGCCACCGCACGCTCCAAAACACTCTGTAAACCTCCGCTTAAAATGGGGACTTCATGTGCTCCAAGTTTCGGAGGCAGCGATGCATTTTTGTCCCAAAGCAGTTCGACTTGTAAAAGACCAGAACTCGGACTCACCGCAACGAGGCGAGCCCGCAACCCCTCGCGAATTTCCTCGGACAGATCCTTGGCCCGTAATCTCTCCGCCAAACCGCGGTCCGCCATGGTCTCTAAATCTAAAGTCAAATTCACTTCCGGGCGCAATTGTTGCTCCTCATCTAGACGCAACCCAATCGACGCGACCTGCCCTACCACGACGCCGTTTAAGCGCACGGGGGTGCCCGTATCAATACCCTGCACCGAAAACGCCGGACGGAGCACGATCGGAATCAACGGTGCCGACCAACGTTTCCACCACGCCCAACCTGAGAATGCACCCAATACCAGTAAAACTACCAGCATCAGGGCACCTAGGTTACGACGACTCATCCGGCAGATTGCGGGTAACTCCCCAGCCACTTTACCACTTCACAACGCGACTTCAAATCCGTCACCGCGGCTTGCACGGCGGGGGTGTCCCAGTGTCCGGGGAAATCGATGAAGAATTGATATTCCCAAGCACGACGACGGCTCGGACGCGACTCGATGCGGATTAAATTAATCCCGCGATCGGAAAAGGCACTCAAGGCTCCTTGCAAGGAACCTGGTTCATGTTTGAGCGCGAGGACGACACTCGTGACTTCCTCTTTAGGGCCCGGTGCATTGGCTGCCAAACCAATCACAAAAAAGCGCGTGGCGTTGTCGCGACGGTCCTGAATCCCGCGTGCTAAAATCGGAACACCGCGCGATTCGGCAGCCGAAGAAGAAGCCACGGCCGCTTGGCCTTGGGGTTCACGCACAATCATTTCTACAGCGGCCGCCGTACTTTCGGTTTCTACCAAAGAAGCCCCTGGAACATGGCGCGATAACCACCCACGGCATTGGGCTAAAGCAATGTCCTTTGAAAGCACCCGCTTCACGTCAGCCAAGGAACCAAAACCCACCAAACACTGCTCGACGGAGAGCGTGACTTGGGCGACTACTTTTAATTCCGATTCGGCGAGCAAGTCCAGCGAGTGACTCACGACGCCTTCGGTAGAATTTTCAACGGGAACGACCCCGTAAGCCGCTTCACCGGATTCGACAGCAGCGAAAATATCGCCAATCGTGCGCAAAGGCAACGAAGGCACACTGGATCCAAAAGCTCGGAGTTCGGCTTGTTGTGTGAAAGAACCTTCAGGCCCGAGGTAAGCGACGGGCTTACCCATTTGGGCCCCGATGGAGAGCGAAATGATTTCGCGAAAAATCGCCCGCACGCCCGTTGCGGGAATCGTCGGAGCCGCTTCAGTAAGCGCGCGCAACACTTGTTCTTCGCGTTGCGGAGCGTAAACGGGATTACCCGCTTTCATTTTAGCTTCGCCGATGGCACGAGCCACTTCTAGCCGAGCGGCTAAAAGTTTTAAAATCTCGCGATCGATGCGATCTACTTCAGCTCGAAATTTTTCTAAACTCATGAAGCAGGAGGAGCGGGAGGAGGTTCGGTGGCAACCGTCGCCGAAGATTGATCTTCTAAGGGCAAGCCCATTTCGGCATCGCCCACTTGCACGGGCGTCGTGGCGCGAGCAATCCATTCGGAAATTTGGGCAGGCGAAAGGACATCCGAAGCAGGCAATTCACCCAACGTGCGCAAGCCGGCGAAATCGAGGAATTTATCCGTCGTGCCGTATTGAATCGGACGACCAGGCAAATCTGCCCGACCCGTCACGGCCACTAATTCTAATTCCTGCAAACGTTGTAAGGCACTATCAACCGACACCCCGCGAATCGCTTCCATTTCTGAGCGCGTGACGGGTTGACGGTAAGCAACGATGGAAAGCGTTTCGAGGGCCGCGGCGCTGAGGCGTTGCGGACGAGGCTCGCCACGCAACAAACGCACCCAATCCGAGTAAGCGGGCGAAATCACCAAACGAAACCCTTCGGGTCCTTGTAAAATACGACAAGAGTCGTTGGCCTCACGCATTTCGGCCTCCAAGGCATCTACGGCCTCGCGAATTTGAGTCGCGGTTAGTAAAGTGGGCACTTGATCGATAATATCCTGAATCACCTCCTGCACCGGGGCGGGGGGGGCGACTTCGGGAGGAGCCCCTTCCGGGCGCTCTTCAGAGGTAGCACTGGCGGCTTGGGCGTGGTAACGCTGCACCACCTTTTGGATATCTTTGATGGATACCGACTCCGAGGTGGAGAGCAGGAGTGCCTTGATAATTTTCTTGAGGTTGAATTCCACGGGGAAAAAGGTCTTAAATCGAGATTGTCGATGACGTCGGGGCGGTACATTGTCCGCTCCCTGCTCTTTTTATTAGGGCAGCCTGTCTCACTGACAACCGCAGACTTTTATATAACTCAACCATGACCACCCCCCTCTCTATGCGTCAACATTCCGCACAGGTCGTTGACGGCCCTGATCGTACCCCCAGCCGGGCCATGCTCCGTGCGGTTGGCTTTAAGGACGATGACTTCCAAAAACCCGTGGTCGGGGTGGCCTCAACGTGGTCCATGGTCACGCCCTGTAACATGCACATCGACCGTTTGGCGGTAGAAGCTGCCAAGGGTGCCGATGAAGCAGGGGGTAAAGCGGTAATTTTCGGCACGATCACGGTGTCGGATGGGATTTCGATGGGCACGCCAGGGATGCGCTATTCGCTGGTTTCCCGCGAAATCATTGCCGATTCGGTGGAAGCGGTCACGGGCGCAGAAGGTTTTGACGGTCTTGTCACCATCGGCGGTTGCGATAAAAACATGCCAGGTTGCGTCATGGCGATGGCTCGTTTGAACCGCCCCTCCGTCTTTGTCTACGGCGGTACGATTGTTCCTGGTCTGCACCATGGCAAACCTGCCGACATCGTGACTGTCTTTGAAGCCGTCGGCAAGCATGCGGGCAAGCAAATCAGCGATGCCGAACTGCGCGAAATCGAAAGCTGTTCCATTCCGGGCGAAGGCTCGTGTGGTGGCATGTACACCGCGAACACCATGGCCTCGGCGATTGAAGCCTTAGGCCTCAGCTTGCCTGACAGCTCGGCTCAATTAGCTAATTCGAAGGACAAACTCCGCGACTGCGAACGCGCCGGCAAAGCCGTCTTAGAATTATTGAAGAAGAACATTCGCCCTTCGGACATTCTCACCAAAGACGCCTTTGAAAATGCTATCACCGTGGTCATCGCCCTCGGCGGTTCGACCAATGCGGTCTTGCACCTCATCGCCATGGCTCACTCCGCGGGCATTAAACTCGCCCTCGAAGACTTTGAACGCCTCGGCCGTCGCGTCCCCGTCTTGGCCGATTTAAAGCCCAGCGGTAAATACAACATGGCCCACTTCGTGCGCATCGGCGGCTTACAACCCCTCTTAAAGATGCTTTTAGATAAGGGCCTCTTGCATGGTCATTGCATGACCGTCACCGGTAAGACCGTGGCCGAGAACCTGGCTAACGTAGGCAGCTACGCAGCGGATCAAGATGTCGTCCGCCCCTTCACCAACCCCATCAAGTCCGACAGCCATTTACGCATCCTCCGGGGCAATTTAGCCCCTCAAGGATCGGTCGCCAAAATCTCGGGCAAAGAAGGTAATCAATTCACCGGCAAAGCCATTGTTTACGAGTCGGAAGAAGCTTCGTTACGCGGCATCTTGGACGGCGAAGTCAAAGACGGTCACGTGATTGTGATTCGCAATGAAGGCCCCAAGGGCGGACCAGGCATGCGCGAAATGCTTGGGCCGACGAGTGCCGTTATGGGCAAGGGCTTAGGCAAGACCGTGGCGCTCATCACCGATGGCCGCTTCTCTGGCGGTTCGCACGGCTTCGTCGTCGGTCACATCACCCCCGAAGCCGCCGTGGGCGGTGTCTTGGCCGTGGTGCAAAACGGTGACACCATCACCATTGATGCGGTCAAAAACGAAATCAACTTAGTGGTCCCGGCCGAAGAAATCGCCCGTCGTTTGCAGTCTTGGAAAGCCCAACCTTGCAAAGAAAAGCGCGGCACGTTGGCGAAATACGCCAAGCTCGTTTCGTCGGCTTCAGAAGGTGCCATTACGGACGGCGACTAATTCGGCCGTTTTTTATCTGGTAGTGCGTCTGTGGACTGAGTGCCACGGACGCCTCCAGTATTGCCAAAGCCAGCGTTTTTCACGGTAATTTAGTACCGTGCCAAATTCCTTCGCTCAATTTCGCCAACACTACCTGAACTTCCCAGCGCAGGAGTTCGCCCTCGATCTCAGTCGCGTGCTACCACCCGCAGGTTTTCACGAAAAGATGGCGGGGCCCATCGCCGAAGCCTTCAAGAGCATGGCGGCCTTGGAAGCGGGTGCGATTGCCAACCCCGACGAAAAGCGGATGGTAGGACACTATTGGCTCCGTGCCCCCGAGCTGGCCCCTGATGCGGCCACCCAAGCAGCGATTCGCCAAACCATTGATTCTATTAGTTCTTTTGCCCAAAAAGTCCACCAAGGCAGCGTGCAAGGCAGTGCCGGAACTTTCACGGACCTCTTGTGCATCGGTATCGGCGGCTCGGCCTTAGGACCACAGTTTGTCGCTGATGCCTTGGGCACGGCACAGGATAAGATGCGTATCCACTTTTTGGATAACACCGACCCTGATGGATTTGACCGCGTGTTTGCGCACCTCCAAGGCCGCCTCGGACGCACCTTGGCCATCGTCACCTCCAAGAGCGGCAGCACGCCTGAACCACGCAATGGACAAATCGAAGCGGCGTTGCAGTGGAAACAAGCCGGCTTAAATTTTGCCGCCCATGCCGTAGCCATCACCGGAGAAGGCAGCCAACTCGATCGCGTCGCGGTGCAAGAAAAGTGGCTCGCTCGCTTCCCCATGTGGGACTGGGTGGGCGGACGCACCAGCGAACTCGGCCCGGTCGGACTACTCCCCGCCGCGTTGCAAGGGTTAGACATTCACGGCCTCTTGGCCGGTGCCCGCGACATGGATCAACTCACGCGAGTACAAGATGCTAAAAGAAATCCCGCCGCCCAACTCGCGCTCAGCTGGTACCACTTAACCGAAGGCAAAGGCACGAAGGCTATGGTCGTCCTCCCCTACAAAGACCGCCTCTTGCTCTTCTCCCGCTACCTCCAACAACTCGTGATGGAGTCCCTTGGTAAAGAATTAGACCTCCAAGGCCGCCGCGTTCTCCAAGGGTTGACCGTTTACGGCAATAAAGGCTCAACGGACCAACATGCTTACGTTCAACAACTTAGAGATGGTTTGAATAACTTTTTCGCGGTCTTTATCGAAGTCCTTAAGGATCGGGAAGGGGCTTCTCCTGAGGTTGAACCCGGAGTAACCGCTGGGGCCTATTTGCAATCCTTCTTCCTCGGCACGCGCGAAGCCCTCTCGGGCAGCGACCGGGCCAGCATCACCATCACCCTTGGCAAGGTCGATGCCGCAGCCGTAGGACGCCTGATTGCCCTCTTTGAACGCACGGTAGGTCTCTACGCTAGCCTGTTGAATATCAACGCTTACCACCAACCCGGGGTGGAAGCCGGCAAAAAAGCCGCAGCCGAAACCTTGAAGGTCCGTGCCCTAGCTCTCGATCTGCTTAAAAAGCGTCGGGGCCAATGGCTAACCGCCAGCCAAGTCTGTGAGGAAATTGGGCTTGTCGGGTCGGATGAACTGGTGTTCAAAGTTCTGCTACATACCTCGTGTAACGTTGGTCCTGTTACCAAGCAGGAACAAGGTGACCCCGGTCTGACCCTTTTCCAAATCCCCTAACCCCAAAGTTTCTAATTAAACTCGATCTATGAACAAGACACTGAATCTGGTCATTCGTATTCTCGGCGTCGCCGCTGCGATTGCTGCGTGCGTGTTTGCCTACCTGCTCAAAGGTAAGATGGAAACCGCGATGGTGAAGACGACCTGGACCACGACGGACGCCGAAATCAGTGCCCCTAAGGATTACGACAACCGCATGACCGCCATCGGTACGTCCGTTAAAGCCTTACTGGAAGCCAAGCGCACCAAGATCACGGAACTCGAAAGCAACATCAAGGACCTCCAAGCCGATGTCGCCGACAAGAAAACCAAAATTGAAGGCCTCACCGCCAATGTCTCGACCCTCGAAGGCGAGCGTGCGGAATTAACGCGCAAGCGCGACGAATTGACGGCCCAAGTCACCGAAGCCAACAGCAAGAAAGACTCCATCGCCGCTGAGTTAGAACAAGCCAAGAAGGAAATTGCGGCTGACAAAGAAAAAATTGGTGCCCTCTTCACCAAGGAACAACTCGAAGCTGAATCCGCTAAAGCTACCAAGGCCCAAGAAAACCGCGATGCCGTTTCGCAAAAGTACGCTCAACTCTTCAACTGGACCGTGAGCAACACGGGCAACAAGCCTCCCTTCCCTCGTGATCCTCTCGCTGAGCCTACCGTCGACACGGCTCAAGTAGAGTTCGGCCCAGAAACCCTCTTCACTAAGATCGTCGTCATCGATCCGTCCAAGGGCCTCGTAGCCTTCTCGGTCGGCGAACTCAACGGCATCAAAGTCGACGCTGGCTTCGAAGTACGCATCAACGACCGTAAGGTTGGCACGGTGCGCATTTCCTCCGTTAAGTCTGCGATGTGCTTCGCCCAAATCTTGTCGGGTTCTGAATTGAGTGCCTTCACCCGCAATGGCGCGGTGACCTTGGTGCCTTTCACCGGTAAGCTTGCTAACAACTAAGTTTCATGCGCTCGCTTGCCGTCATCGCCTTATTCGTGACGCTCCTTGCGTTGGTAGGTTGTGAAACCGTTGAAAAGCCGGCAGACTCGATGTTGCCTCAAGCCGCTCCAGCGAGCTGGCAAGGCGGCCTGCCAGGCATGACCACGCCAGGTCCTGGCTATCGCTAAGATGAACCCTACAGGCGAAGGTGCTCCTGGCTCACCCCAGGATGCGACTGGTTGCCTCTGGGTCATTGCGACGCCTTTAGGTAATTTAGGCGATTTATCAGATCGCGCCCGCGCCACCATCGCGGCGTGTGATTTGATTGCTTGCGAAGACACGCGCGTCACGGGAGGGCTACTACGTCACCTCAATCTCACCAAGCCCATGATCGCTTACCACGATCATAATGAAAAAGAATTATCGGCTCAACTAGCCGACAAAATTGCGGCGGGAGCCCAAGTGGCCCTCATCTCCGATGCTGGGACTCCGAGTATCAGCGATCCCGGATTCCGACTCACCCGGGAATGTCGCAAGCGCGGTTTACTTATCACCCCCATCCCCGGCCCCAGTGCGATCATCACCCTGCTCTCGGCCTCAGGCCTGCCGACCAACTCATTTCGCTACGTTGGTTTCTTAGCCCCCAAGAATGCCGCCCGGGTCCGTTTTTTAGAGTCCATCCGGACGGCAGAAGAAACCATCGTACTCTACGAATCGTGCCATCGCATCGGCGATTTTCTGGAAGAAATGCTCGAACTACTCGGGCCTACCCGCGTGGTCTGCGTAGGGCGCGAACTCACTAAATTGCACGAGACGATTCGCACGGGACCCCTGGGAGAGTTGGTACCGAAAATTAAAAGTGGTTCGCTCAAAGGTGAGTTTACGGTGGCGATTGCCCCAGCGGACTTCACCCTTTGAACTCGCATCATGGGTTGACCCTACGGGCAACTTATCGAGAGTAAAAGCGACATGGCGGGAGTTGATGACCATTTAGTCCGCAACTATTTCGAGATGCACGGGTTCTTCGTGCGCCAATCCCGCAAGCCCGTCGTGTCAGCACGCCGCAAACGCCCTGCCGAGGATGGAGACTTATTAGTCATCAATCCCACCCCGCGTGCTGGAGGCGAGTTGCCCTTTCAACTCTTCAGTTCGGACCTGCCTGGACTCAGTTCAGCGATGATTGCCGTGCGAGTGGGGCACACCTCCAAAGCCCTAACACCAGGCATGATTAAGAAAGGAGAACTCCTCGAATTCATCCGGAAAGAGGCCGTCGAAGCCGCGCGTGAGGCCTTTACGGACCTCACCGTTAACGCAACAACTCCCCTTGCCAAAATCATCATCCTTCCTGGCCTACCAACCCAAGAACCACAACGCAGTGAAAGCATCCAGCTCTTGCGCGCCAGTGGGGTCGATCACGTCTTAACGTTTAGAACTATTTTAGAAAACCTCGTCCAAGCCGTCGAGTCCCACCCTGGGGAGAATCCCTCTGAACTCCTACAATTTTTACGCCTGCTTCGAATTTATGATATGGTAAAATCCGGGCAAATGGAACTGTTTGGTAATACTCCTTTCGAAAAGTGATTCACCCCACCGCCCAGATTGATCCTACGGCTCAACTCGGTTCTGATGTTGAAGTCGGTGCGTACGCCATCATCGAAGGCGGCGTCACCATTGCCAATGGCTGCCAAATCGCGGCTCATGCCATTGTCAAAGAAGGTACCCAGCTCGATGAAAAAGTGCGCATCGATCACCACGCTGTCATCGCTGGCGACCCGCAAGATTTATCCTTCAACCCGCAATTAGAAAGCTTTGTCAAAATCGGCGCTCGCACCGTAGTCCGCGAACACGTCACGATTCACCGCGCCACCAAGCTAGGGCAAGCGACGCAAATCGGCACGGACTGCCTGATTATGGCGACGGCCCACATCGCCCACGATTGCCTTCTTGGCAACCATCTCATCTTGGCGAATAGCTGCCTCATCGCAGGCCACGTGCAAATCACCGATGCGGCTTTTATCAGTGGCGGAGCCGCCATCCACCAATTCTGCCGCATCGGCGAAGGTTCTTTAGTATCGGGCAATGCGGCCATCACGGGCGATGTCCCTCCGTACACCTTGGCACACAGCCGCGACTTGATTGCCGGCCTGAATTTAATCGGCTTACGCCGCCGCGGCGTCTCCCAAGCGGCCCTCATCGAAATTAAAAAAGCCTACCACTACATCTACACCTCGGGTAGCGATTGCCGGAAACAGGCCGAAAGCATGCTGGCGAAACAAGCGTATCACACCGCCGAGGGGTTGAAGTTTTTGCGATTCTTCTTGGAGAGTAAACGCGGGCGGTTTGTCTGCCCTACATGAGTCTGCGTCCTTTAGCGATTACCTGCGGCGACCCCGCAGGCGTGGGCCCAGAGTTACTAGCCTCTTGGTTACAAAGTAATCCCGCTTTAGCCAATACCGTCGTCGCGATTGGAGCCGCCTCATGGCTTAAAACCTTAAAGTGCCCAGGACTTGCTGTGGGGCCGCAGGATTACGTGGCTCAACTAGGTCAGCCCGATCACACCGGCCAAACCATCGCCCTGGCAGCCATGGAATTAGCCGCTCAAGGCGTGCAAGATGGACGCTTCCGGGCCGTGGTTACGGGACCGATTAACAAAAAAGGTCTTTCGGAAATCGGTTTTGCTTTCCCAGGCCAAACTGAATTTTTCGCCGCACGCTGGAGTGGCGAACCGGTGATGGCTTTTGCAGGCGGCAAGATGACTGTAGGCTTAGTCACTTGGCATGTGCCGTTACAAAAAGTCAGCCAAGAGGTCACGCCCACAGCCATTCGTCGCACGGTCTTGGCCCTCATCCATCTCTGTCAAAAACGCGGTATCGCCCAACCGCGCATCGCGGTTTGCGGACTCAACCCCCACGCGGGCGAAGCAGGTTTACTCGGCCAAGAAGACGATGCCGTCATTCGACCCGTGCTAGAAACCTTACGCGGTGAAGGACACACCCTCCTCGGGCCGCTTTCTGGCGACACGGTTTTCTATCGTCACCTCAAGGGCGACTTTGATGCCGTGGTGGCGATGTACCATGACCAAGGTTTAGCGCCGTTGAAGACGGTGGACTTTGAAAATGCCGCCAACCTCACCCTTGGTTTGCCTTTTGTGCGCACGAGCCCCGATCACGGCACGGCTTATGAAATTGCGGGCAAGGGACTTTGTCACCGCGGCAGTTTTGACGCGGCGGTTCAGTTAGCCCTCCAACTCTCATCCTAAGCGGATGCGCTGGCTCCTTATTTTTTTTAGTGTCATCGAACTCTGCAGCAATTTGCGAGCCGAGGAACGACGCATCGCCAGTTTCAGTCCGGGAGCCACGCAATGCATCCTCGATCTAGGAAACAGCCCAGAGTTAGTCGCCGCAACGCGCTGGTGTCCCTTGCCCGGCAATCACCCCGCTAAGCGTCTGTGCGACGCCTTCGTGCCCGACCTTGAGGCCTTACTCCAAACCAAACCTACTTTAGTGGTCTTACCGCGCCTAGCGAACCCCCTCTGGGCCGAACGCTGTCAGCAAGCCGGCCTAAGCACGGTGGTTTTAAATCCTGAAGGACCAGACAGCGTACTCGAAGACATCGCGCTCCTCGGCGAAAAGTTAGACAAAAAATCGGCCGCGGAAAAAATCGTCGCACAATTCAAAACGACCCCAACAACATCACCCAAACGACTCATGATTGTCTGGGATGGGATGGTGGCAGGACCACGTTCGTATTTAGCGAAACCTTTAGAACATTTTGGATTTAAAATGGCGGGACGAAATGATGCTTGGAAGAAAATCGATTTAGAGGAACTCCTCGTCATCAACCCCGACGCCATCCTTTGGATTAACAGCCAAGACCAAGACAGCCCCATCATTCCTTGGCCGGAGAAAATCCAGGAATTCTCTAACTTAGCGGGAATCAAAAACTTGCCCTGCGTGCAGGCCGGTCGGCTTTATCAAACCTCGAGCGGGCATCGTTGGCTCCCGGGCAGTGGATTGCTTGAATTAGAGCATGATTTAGGGGTCCTTAGACCATCACCTGAGCAAACACCCTCACCGAAAACCACCCCGCGGTAGTTGACACCTCTTCAGTTTCACTCACCCTCATCAGTCACGCTATACCACTATGAACTCCAAGCTCATCAAGCTACTCAGCCTCACCTTCGGCGTGTTGGCCCTCACCGCTGTCATCGTCTCTGCTGAAGAGAAGAAGGACGACGGCAAGAAGTGTCCCAACTGCCCTAACTGCCCTGATTGCCCCAAGGAACAACCTAAGGCAGTCGTGACGGGTGACGAAGAAAAGAAGGACGACGGCAAGAAGTGCCCTAACTGCCCTGACTGCCCTAAAGAGCAGCCTAAGGCTTAAGGCTTCGCCCGCCTCAAGTTTCCCCAAGGACGAACTACGGTTCGTCCTTTTTTATTTTCCGAGTTTTAATTCGTGCTGAATAAACTGAGGTAGGTCGGCATGAAAAATCACGCCGCGTTCCTTGGCGGTCAGCTCATCTTCTAGTTTCCAGGGCGCCCCTGAGCGCACCGCGCAGGCTTTAATCCCAGCGTTTAAACCCGCATACCAATCCGTAGTCCGATCGCCTACCATCCAGCACTGCGTGGGGTCGAGTTCATGTTCGACCATCATTTCTAAAATAAATTTTGGACTCGGCTTACGATACTCACTCGGCTCGTCAGGTTTTTCAGGAGCCGCTTTAATCTCCAAAAACCCGGGAGCGGGCAATTCCAGCAAACTAAACATCCGCTCATTCACTTCATGAAACTGCTCCCAAGTGAAGATACCGCGATTAATCCCACTTTGATTCGTCAGGATAAACAACCGATACCCCGCCTCCAAACACGCCATCAAGCCTAGCTTAACCCCAGGGAAGAGATGGACCTGATCGGCCCGATGGGTATGATGGTGGTCGTGGATAATGGTGCCATCTCGGTCAAGGAAAAGGGCCGGGTAACGGGACATACCCCAAAAGAAGCCCCCTCCCCCTTTAATGCAAGGATATCGAAAGGGGGCTTGACCGAGGGGCTGGGAGGGGTAGAACCAACCCTCAACCCAGCGTAGAACCATGGCCAATCCGAAACGTAAACAGTCCAAACGTCGCAGTCGCCTCCGCCGAGGCGCAAACCAGTTCCACGCCCCCAAACTCGTTCGGGACGCTGAATCTGGCGCCCTCCGTCGCTCGCACCGCGTCGACCCCTCCACGGGCAAGTACCGTGGCCGTCAAGTCATCGACACCGGAGCTTAAGCTCTTTTTCCGGGCCTAGCCCGTTACTATGAGCCAAGCTTCGAAGACTGGACATATTGTAGCCCTTGATTGCATGGGGGGCGATTTAGGTCCGTCTGAAGCCATTGCTGCCGCCGCCTTAGCGATCAAGGAAGGCGTCATCAGTCCGAACGACACGCTCGTGCTCGTCGGGCATGAAGACAATTTACGCATGCTGGCGATGGAGCACCGTGGGCTGAAATCCCCGCGCGTGATCTTCAAACACGCCAATAGCGTCGTCGGTTCTGACGATGCCCCGATGACCGTGCTCAAGTCCAAGCGCGATTCATCGATGATGGTCGCCCTGGAAATGCTTAAAGCGGGCGAAGTTGAAGCCGTGATTTCAACCGGTAATACCAAGGCTTTAGTCGCTGCTGGCACGATTAAACTGCGCACCATGGAAGGCGCTGAACGTCCTTCGTTAGCCGCAATCATGCCCCGCAAGGAAGGACATTTCATCTTGCTCGATGTCGGGGCCAATCCAGAAGCGACCCCCGAACAATTAGTCCACAACGCCATCCTCGGTTCCATTTACGCCCAATGTTCATTGGGGGTTTCTAATCCCCGAGTCGGCCTCCTGACCGTTGGCACCGAAGAAGGTAAAGGCGGAGTGCGCATTAACCGCACCCACCAATTACTCAAAGCCCTCGGCAGCCAAATCAACTACGTTGGACCGATTGAAGGTTTCGATGTCTGGGGCGATTCTTGCGACGTGGTGGTGACCGATGGCTTCACGGGTAACGTTATCCTCAAAACGCTTGAGGGCCTGATTTACATGTTGCGCGACCTCATTGGCTCTAAGGTAAAGCGCAACCCCGTCTACCTCGCTGGGGGGATTGCGATGTTCCCCTTATTGCGTGACTTAAAGGGCAAATTAAAGCCCGAGCGCTATGGCGGAGCCCCCCTCTTAGGCTTGAACGGGTTGGTCATGAAAGCTCACGGATCCAGCAACCGTCAGGGCATTGTCAGTGCCATTCGACTGGGCTTAGAAGCCCTCGAACATGGTGCCGGAAAGCGTATGCAAGACGCTTTAGTGGCAACGAATACGATTATTTCGCAAACGCCCCCCGAAAACTAAGGTTTTAGGGTTTCCTTTCCTCGTCTCGGGTCTTACCTCACAAGCCATCGATGAGCAGTCCGGTACTTTCAGTTTTTATCCGATCCCTTGGCGTGCACACCCCTGAGCGCGTGGTAACCAATGAAGAGTTGTCCAAGACCGTGGACACCTCGGACGAGTGGATCAAAACACGTTCCGGAATCAGCGAGCGCCGAATTGCTGGCCCAGGAGAAAATCCTTCGGACATGGGTGCCAGGGCCGCCCAAAAAGCACTCGCGCGGGCCAACCTGCAACCCAGCGACATCGACCTCGTCATCGTGGCCACGATGACGCCTGACGTCCCCTTCCCTTCCACGGCTTGCTTGCTCCAAGCTAAACTCGGGCTGCGTCGCGACATCCCTTGCTTTGATATCTCGGCCGCCTGCTCTGGCTTTGTCTATGCCCTTCAAGTCGGCACTGACATGCTCAAGAGCGGTCGTTATCGTCTCGCCCTGATTGTCGGAGCTGAAAAATTATCGAGCGTGGTCGACTGGAGCGATCGTACTACCTGCGTGTTGTTTGGCGATGGAGCGGGTGCCGCCATCATCGAAACGACCCCACAAGCTAACGTTGGCGTACTCAGCAACCTGCTCGGGGCCGATGGTAATAACGCCGAACTGCTGCACTGTGCTGCGGGCGGCTCAGCTCAACCTGCCACGCCTAACTCGATTAGTTCGGGACAACACTTCTTGCGCATGAACGGCAAGGAAGTCTTTAAACATGCCGTGCGCGTCATGGCTGATTCTTGCGAACGTGCCCTCGCCCAAGCTGGCGTGCATTCCGACCAAGTATCGTGGTTTATTCCACACCAAGCGAATATTCGCATTATTCAAGCCGTGGCTGAGCAATTGAAAGTCGGACTCGACCGCTTCCCCATCAATCTAGACCGCTACGGCAACACTTCTGCCGCCTCCATTCCCCTTGCCTTAGAGGAAGCTTGGCAGCAGGGTAAAATCAAACACGGCGACTTGGTCCTGATTGTGGCCTTTGGAGCTGGTTTAACTTGGGGAGCAACCCTCCTTCGCTGGCATGAACCCATTTCCTAAAACCCTCCTCTTGATTGCGCTACTCGGACTCGCTCCGTTCGCGCAAGCCGAGTACCTTTACACCGAAGGTCATTGGCAAATTAAACCCGGGACAACCTCGGATATTAAACTCGAGAACCGCACGGCCGTACTACTGACCTTGATGGATCAGGCTTCACGACTAGCCGAAAACGGCGAACTCAAAGCGGCCATCAACGCCTGGGAGAATTTAGGGGATAACGAAAAAGGCACCCAAGTCGAAGCCGTCGCTTTATTAGAACGGGCTCGTCTCTACGTCAAACGCGCCCAATTCGACAATGCCGTCGAACTCTTAGACGAACTCTACAACCGCCACTCGAATTTCCCAGGCTTCAACCAAGTCGTCGAATTACAATTCGTCATTGCCAACCGTTTTGCCAATGGCGATCGCCGCATGCTCGGCGGTTGGCTTCCCTGGTTCAAAGACGAAGCCCACGCAATTGGCCTCTGGGATAAAGCCGTTCGCTACGCTCCTAACAGTGAAATCGCTGAAGAATGCCTTATCCGCAAAGCACGCTTAGCGACGGAATTAGATCGCCTCGGTGAAGCTAACGATGCCCTCGAACGCATCGTCAGTGATTACACGAAATCAAAATACCTACCCGAAGCCTTAGAACGCCTCGCCGACTTGCGCTCCAAAGAATCCATGGGGCCAGATTGGGATCAAACGAGCACGCTCGAGTCGGCAGACCACTGGCGCACCTTAGCCGCTCAATTCCCTAAAGACCCCCGAGCCCAAGCGGCCGCCCAAAAAATCGCTGAACTGCGCGACCGTGCTGCCCGTGGGAAGTTGAATTTAGCCCAATTCTATTGGTATAAACGCAATAACCCAGAAGCCGCCAAACTCATGGCCAATGCGTGCCGCAGCATCTCACCTGAATCCACCTCTGCAAAAGAAGCCGAAGCTTTATTGGATGAAATGCAAAAGAACCCAGACCCTCCCAAGAGTTTTGCGGATAAATTGCTCGGCGTTTACCCACGTCCTAAGTTAGTCGGCGATAATAAGCCCGTACCTATCAACGACGACTTGGATTCTTTGGGCTTCAAAAAAGAACCGGTCAAACCGGCAACCGACGCCGATCGCCGCTAATTCATGGGACGATTCCTGACAGTCCTTTCGCTCCTTTGCCTCGCGGGTTGTTCCGCTTATCAGCTCGGTGGTCCGAAACCGGTTTTTCATAAAATTGAAATCGCGACGGTGACTAATTCGTCGCCGCGCGTCGGCACCCACGCGGTATTACAACAAAAGCTCATCGAAGCCTTCAGCATGGATCCGCGTCTTAAATTAGGCACGGGCGATGGCTTACTTAAAACGGAAGTGACGCAATACCGCCGCGAAGGCCTAACGGCTAACACGACGGACGCTTATTTGTACTCCACCTTCCGTGTGACGTATACCGTGCGTTGCACACTCACCGCCGATAACGGCAAGAAAGTACTCTTCAAGAATCGCGACTTCACCGCCTCGGCCACTCTGCAACCAGTGGGTGATGCCACTTCCGAAGAAGCCAGTTTAGCTCCGACGCTTTTTGCCGACATCGCCTCCCAAATTCGCGAAGCGGCTACGACCGCTTGGTGATTATGAACCCGCCCATTGTTGCCCCCTCTCTCTTAGCTGCGAATCACGGACATTTCGCCGCAGGGATTCAGGCCATTGAAGCTGCCAACCTATCGTGGGTGCACCTCGATATCATGGATGGGCATTTCGTGCCCAACATCAGTTTCGGTCCGCAACTCGTCGCGGACTTGCGTCCGCAAACTCAACTCTATTTCGACGTGCATTTAATGCTGACGCACCCCGATCGCTTTATCGGAGCGTTTGCTAAAGCTGGCGCCCAGCGACTCACCGTTCACATCGAAGCTGAGCATGACATGAAGCAAACCTTGGCAGCGATTAAAGCCCAAGGAATGTCCGCTGGCATTGCCCTCAATCCCGACTGCAACCCTGAGCGCGTCTTACCCTACTTGGAAGACGTCGACCTCGTACTCTGCATGACCGTCTTTCCCGGCTTCGGTGGCCAAGCCTTTATTCCGAGCGTCCTCAAGAGCCTCGAATACCTGAAGGCTGAACGCCAACGCCGACAGCTCCAGTTCCGACTCGAAGTCGACGGCGGGATCAATGTCACCACAGGCTTGCAATGCCGTGACGCCGGAGCCGACACCTTAGTAGCAGGTACCGCTTTCTTCAAAGCACCCGACCGCCAGCAGTTCGTGCGTTCTTTAACTGCCTGATTCGGCTTCTTGGGATAATTCCTTCTGCTTCTGCAGGCGCAACTGACCACAAGCGGCATCGATATCATGCCCTTTTTCTCGGCGTAAAGTCGCCGTGACTCCGAGGGCCCGCAGCGTCTTTACAAAGCGATCTTGGCGCGTGAGCGAGGGCCGCACCCAGGGCAAACCTTCGACTTTATTATACGGAATTAAATTCACGTGCGCATGCAGCTCGCGAGCAATCGTCGCCAACTTATTCGCCTGCTCCAAGGAGTCATTGATGTCTTGAATCAGGATAAATTCCAACGTGAGCATACGACCATGCTGGCGGGCAAAAACTTTCGCTGCAGGAATCAGTTCCTCCAAAGGATACTTCCGATTCACCGGCATGATTTGATTACGCACCTCGTTGGTGGCTCCGTGTAAACTAATTGCCAGTCGGAAACCCAGCGGCTCTTCGGCCAATTTTAAAATCTTAGGGACGACCCCGGAAGTTGAGATAGTGATCCGACGGGCTCCGAAGCCAAAACCCCAAGGCGCATTCACGATGCGTAAAGCCGCTAAGAGGTTATCGTAATTCGCCAAAGGCTCCCCCATCCCCATCACCACGATGTTATCGAAAGACGCCAAACCCTGCGCCGCCCTAGTGGGGTCGGCCTGGTCTTCAATCCGGCAAACTTGGACTAATTGGGAAACAATTTCACCCGTCGACAAGTCGCGTTTCCACCCTTCCAGCCCTGAGGCACAAAACTTGCATCCGTAGGCACAACCCACCTGGGTAGAAATACAGATGGTACGTCGGGACTTATCCTGCCCCACCCCCTCCATTGGGGCGCGAATGATGACTGTTTCGATGAGGGACCCATCGCGGAGCTTTTGCAGTAGTTTTTGGGTTATGTCCGAGGCCGTCTTCTTGCCCATAGGATCCGTGGCACTAAAATCGTAATTATCTGATAACCAAGTTCTTAAAGAAGCAGGAAGGTTGGTCATCGCTTCCGCACTTTCCGCCCGACGGGGGTAAATCCATTCAAAAATCTGCCCGACCCGATACCGAGGGTGACCCGCCGAAACCAGACGTTCCCCCAGAGTATCTGGGGTTTCACCGTGGATTGAAGGTTTTTCGGGCTTAAAGGCCATATTGAGAGGGTCGCAGCGAGTAAATGGCTGAAGACCTCAAAGCCCCCTGCCTTCCTGCTTGCAAGAGGGAATTGTTACCTTCAAAACCACTTTTTGCAATGAGCAACAAGGCCCCTAATCCATCCGGTGTAAAACCGAACCACCTCCAGACCGCAAAGGATCGAGTTGCCGCAGGACAACCCGCCTTCTGCCTACACCAAACCTGGGGTATTGGAGTTATCCGTGGCTACGATGATGCCTCCAAGCGCTTCACGCTAGACTTCCCTGAACAAAATAAGGTCGGCCATGCTATGGACGAGTCGCTTTTCAAGGGCGGTAAAATCGAAATCCTGAATCCTGACAGCCTCTTGGCCGCAGCCTTTGCCGATGCGACCAAAGAAAAAGTCGCTAAGCTCGTCGCCACCGACCCAGCTGAATTAGTTAAGACCATTCTGGCTGAATTCCCTACGGGCGAGTGCACCTCTTACGCTTTAGAAAACATCTTGGACCGGATTCACTTCGCGTCCTTGCCCCTCAGCGCCGCTAAAGAGCGCCAAAAACTTTTCAAATCTTGGTGGACCAAAGCGCGTGCCGCCCTCCGCAAAGATCGTGCCATCCTGATTCCTGAACAAAAAGGTGGCCTCTACGCTTTACTCGAAGCCCCCAAGGACCTGGGTGAAGACTTGTTTGCGCAATACGAGATGGCGCCAAACTTTGATCGTAAACTTGAAATCCTGGCCGAGCTAGCCGACAGCCCCACCAGCGAAACGCGCTCCGCCGCCACCGAAGCCAACATGGCCAAGGTTTCGGCCGACCTCGCCAAAGCCATCACCAGCCTGTCGGGCTCGCGTCGCCAAGCCCAATTACCCCTGATTCTCTCGGGTATCTGGAACCGCGATAAATTCTTCCGCCCCACGTTTGAAAACGTGGAAACCCTCAGCCCAACGGCCTCGGACATCATCGCCCTCTGCGATGAACAAGACTTGGCTTACTTGGCCCTGAACATCCAGCACACGACCGAAAAGATTCGTAGTTTACTGGACTTAATCCGTGCCCACCACGGCAACAACTGGCCCCAACGCACATTTGAATTGCTCCGCAACCGCGACATCGGCGGCACCAAGAGTGGCTCGGCTAAACTCGTCTCCGAAAGCATCGCTTACCTCTGTGATCAAGACCTCGGCGGCTTAGTTGCCGAACGTTTCGCACAATGGCTCGAAGGCCGGGAACTCCGCGCCCCGCTCATCATCTGGATCATCAAAACGCGCGACAGCAAGAAGTACGCTGAAATCGTCAACCGCCTCATTTCGCCTTCCCTGCTCAGCGCCATCTTCTCCTCGATTGACGCCGAATCCCTCGAATCCAATTCGTCGGCCCGAATCCCACTGGCCAATGAGTTAATCAAGGATCGCAAACTCATCTCCGACATCCTCGCTCCGAAGGACGGCGAGAAAGTCGACAGCGAAACCATTTTTGACCTCAGCCGCATGATGCTCCGCAGCCAAGGCTTTGACGAAATGACCAAGAGCAAACTGCTCACGCGCATCTCGGAAATCGAACGTAAGGTCTTAACGCTCGCCAACAAGAGCAAGTCGAACGACACCGGTAGCCAAGACGTTTTCCTGTCGCCCGCCCGGAAAGAATTATTCGTCCAAGAACTTCACGACCTCTCGAAGGTTAAGATTCCCGAAGCACTGGAAGCCATCAACGTGGCCCGCGAAATGGGTGACCTTAAAGAGAACTCTGAGTATAAGATGGCACGCCAAGAGCACGCTCGTCTCACCGCTCGTGCCGAACAAGTGGGCAAGATTATCGAGAAGGCTCGCATCGCCAACTTCAACAACGCCACCACCGACGTCATCGGTATTGGTTCTTCCATCAAACTCCTCCGCCTGTCGGACAAGGCCGAAGTCTCCTTCGACATCCTTGGGGCATACGAAGGCAAAGAAATCGGTCCGAATGTGATCGCTTACGACACCCTCTTGGCGCAACAATTCTTGAACCGCAAGAAGGACGAAGAGTTCACCACGACCGTCAACGAGCGGAGCGAAAACTGGAAGGTGCTCTCCATCGAACGCTGGGTGGATAAGAATAAGTAAACCTTCGGTATTTTGCTCCTGAGGAAGCCCCGCCCTGCGGGGCTTCCTCTTTTGACAGCCCTCCGAATTCCCCTAAACCTAACGCTGATGTCCAACTCCTGGGAAACCCTTCGACTACTCGCCGATCCCACTCGGACTCGCCTTCTCTCACTCTTACACCGCAACGAGTTATCGGTTGGGGAATTGCAGGAAATTCTCGGTATGCGCCAATCGCGCATCTCCACCCAGCTAGCACTCTTGCGTAAAGCCGGCCTCGCGACCGACCGGCGCGACGGCAAGCACTCTTACTACGCGTTAAGCCAAGACCTCGACAAAGGTGCACAGCAAATTCTCCAAGCGACCTTTGCCGCCACCGCCCAAGACAGCCAGTCACTGGCTGATCAACGCGCCCTGCAACGCATCATCGAAAAACGCCGTCGATACGCGGAAAAACACTTCAACCTCGTCGCCGAGCGACTCGGGCGCCACTACTGCCCAGGGCGCTCATGGGAGGCTTTAGGCCAGATGCTCCTACTCCTCACCCCCCATGTACGGATTGCCGACCTGGGGGCGGGCGACGGCACCCTCTCACGCCTCCTCGCCAGCCAGGCCGAATCGGTCCACTGCATCGATAACTCGCCGCGCATGGTGGAACTCGGGCGCTCCCTCGCCAAAAAAGAGAAGCTCCCCAATATCACTTACCTACTCGGTGACATCGAGAAAGTACCGCTCGCGGACAATAGCGTCGACCTCGCCCTGCTCAGCCAGGCTTTGCACCACGCCGAAAATCCCCGCAAAGCCCTCGCCGAAGCTTACCGCATCTTAAAACCCGGAGGCCGCGTGCTCATTTTAGACCTCAAAGCACACCGTTTTGAAAAAGCTCGCGAGCTCTACGCCGACCGCTGGCTGGGGTTTGAACCCAACACGTTGCATGACTGGATCGAGGCGACTGGCTTTCAGCATTCCGCCGTCCGCGTGGTCGCCAAAGAGGCACTTCCCCCGCAATTCGAAACCCTCTTGGCCACAGGCCTCAAGGGTCGTCACACTAAGTCCGCCTAAGGGTGACTTTTTATTCACGGAAACAGGCGTAATCCCTACTGGGTTAAGGCTTGGCAATGAACGTATGGAGGGGTAGTTTTCGGACACCCCAAAATGGAGTCACCCTCCAAGTACCCGATGGCTATCCCCGAGTCCCGCAACTACCAGTTGGCTAAAGCAACCTTGCTTGCCATCCTACTCGCACTGTCTCCCGTCCCTGGCACCCTTCAGGCCCAAACCAAACCTGCCGCCGCAACTGAGCAGAAGGAAGACCCGCTAGCGGCAGAATTTAAAAAGGCCGAAAAGAGCCTCGACGCTAAAAAATACGCCGAGGCCCTGAAGTCCTACGAAGACATCGACAAAAAGGCCCCCCCTAGCCTTGAACCTCGCCTACGGGCCGTATTATCATTCCGCAAAGCCACCTGCTACTATTTGATGAAGGATTGGGCCAAAGCCGAGGCCGAGCTTAACAACTTTCTGGCGAAATTCGACAAGGGTACCGAGGACTTCTTCGATGCCTTCGATAATAAGCGCGGGGTAGCCCAATTAAGCCTCGTCGAAGTTTTAGCCAATCAATCCAAGTGGGACCAAGCCCTCGGGCTCTTAGAAAAACTGCGCAGCAACCCCCTGTTGCGCGCTGAAGATCGAGTCAATGCCTTCACGCTTTCGGCTAAAATTATTGAAGAGAAATCGAAGAGTGCTTCCGACGCGGAAAAGCGCCAAGCCCTCGGCCAAGCCTTGGGTTTACTCAAAACGGCGACGGCCCAAGGCATCGATACTCCGGAACGCCGCGAAGCGGGTTTCAAATTAGTCGAAGTTTACACCAAGCTCGGCATGACCAAGGAAGCCGAGCAATTGAAGTCGGAAATCGATGCGCGCAGCAATGGCTCGCCCGCCGACATCGTGCGTTCCAACTTCCAACGGATTGAAATCGGCGACGCCCGATTTGAAGCAGCGGAAAATGCCGATGAAAAAGAAAAGCCTGAACTCTACCGACAAGCGTTAGTCAGTTACCAAGGCGCCCTGCGTCGTAACACGGTTGCCCGCGCCGTGGGCAAAGCCGTCGAAGCCCGCCAACAGCAAGTGGATGCACTGTTGAAACAATTCCCCAAACCCACGCCAGAACAAACGATTCAAATCGAAGCTGCCCGCGGCGACGTGGATCAATTTAAGAAAATCGAAACCGATTTTAACGCAAACAAGGACTATGATGCCTTCATTTCGTATCGTATCGGGCTGTGCTTACTAGAACTCAATAAACCCTGGGAAGCGTTCATCGCCTTCCGTGATATTTTTGATAACAACCCCAACTTCAGCAAAATCTCCGGGGCGTATTACTACTATATCTTAGCACTGCGCAATATCGGCCGAAACACCGAAGCCCAAGCGAAGTGCAAAGAGTTTCTCGAAAAATATCCGGACTCCGACGAGTTGTCGCAAGTCGCCATCATCCTCGGCGAGATCTCCCAAGATCGCGAAGAATACCCTGAAGCCATCGAGCATTACAAGTGGGCCAAGGCTAACGTTAAAAAGCTCGACGCCCCAACGGTCGAAGAAATCGATTTCCGCATCGCCGCCTGCCTGTTCGCGCACGTGGAATGGGAGCAAGCTGGCCAAGCCCTCGAGGAATTCCTCAAAGTCCACCCACGCTCCATGCTGCGCCAACAAGCCAGCTACATGAGCGCCCTCTGCTGGTTCTACCAAGGTAAGTATAAAGAAACCGTCACAGCCTTCGATAAGTACCAAGCCGACTACCCCAAGGGACAATTCATGGCGGACGTCCGCTACCGCCAAGGGATTGTAAAATTTGGCCTCAATCCTCCGCAAATTGACGAGACCTTAAAGATCTGCAACGACTGGCTCCGCGATTACGCCGTCCTCAAAGACGACGAAATCGTCAACCAAATCCCCGAAGTTCACACCCTCATTGGCGATGCGGAAATGCGTTTAGCCGAAAACCTCGACAAGGCCATCCGCGAGGCCGACATGAAGGTGCGCACGAACTCAAACCCCGCTGAAAAGAAGCGCTTCTTCAACGAAAAGGTCCGGCTGGAAAAAGACAAAGAGACCTACACGAGCAAAGGCATCGAGGCCTACATCAATGCCGCCAAAACCGCCCGCAAAAACCCCAACGCTTTAGAATTCGTCCTCCGCGAATTAGGCAAACTACTCCCAGGTCGCGGCGAACACCAACGTCTCCGCGATTTATACAAAGAAATCTACGACTGGAATCACAACGATCCCAAGGCGCTGAATTACCTTTACGAAATCATTAAGTCGACGGAACGCATGGGCGATAAGCCGGAGTTCGCCCAAGAAACCGACCAGGTACAAAAGAAGTTCAGCCAGCAACTCGCAGATGCTCGTCGTAAAGTTGATGACTTAGAGCGTAAAGAATCGCCCAAGCCCATCGTCGAAGCCGCCAAGGCCGATGTCGTTAAACTCTCCACGGAACTCGCAGCGGCTTTAGAAGAAGTCGATAAACGCCGTCAGGCCAGCATCGCCCAAGCCAAGGAAGAAGCCTTGGGCATTCTATCCACCTCGGTGGCGGAAAGCATCAATGACCGTAAGCAGGAAGGCGCCGAAAAGCTCGTTATTTACTTGGCCGAAAAACTCGCGCGTCGCGTTAAACGCGTCAAGCCGGGCGTCACCCTGCCCCCGGGCAGTTACACGGCCGAAAAAGCTGAAGTCGATTTAGTGAAATACCTGCGCTTAGAGGAAAACAAAGATTCTTTGATCGCCCAAGCTCGCGGCTTCTTTGCCTTGGGGCAAATTGCCACCTTTCTCCGCAATCCTGAGAAAGCAGACACCTACTTCCAAAAGATTTCGAATAACTATAAAGCCGAGGAATTAAGCCCCACTATTTTAGCCATCGTGGGGGATTACTTGTTAACCAAAGGTGAAACCGCCAAAGCCGAAACCTATTTCACGTACATCATGGAACATCATCGCTCCTCCGAGTATGCTGACTTCAGTTTCGCCGGCTTAGCGGAAATCCGCCTTAGCCAAAACAAGCCCGCCGACGCCCTCGCCCTCTGCAACGAGGCCATCGACAACAATATTACGATGTCGAAGGAAAAGGAAATTCGCTTTGCGCGAGCCCGGGCCCTCGCCAACACGGAAAAATATCCCGACGCGAAAAAAGAATTCGAAGAGATTGCTAAAGAAAAACAATGGCGCGGAGAAACCACCGCCGGCTGCCTCTATTGGTTAGGCGTCATGGAAGAACGCCAAGGGCATAACGCCGAAGCCGTGGCTTACTACCGCCGTTGCTACCAAGCTTGGAAGAAATACGAAGTTTGGTCGGCTAAGGCTTACCTCAGCGCCGCCAAGGTTCTGGCCAATAAGATGGGCCAAAAACCTGAAGCGAAACTACTCCTCACCGAGATGCTCTCTAAGGATCGCATCAAGGATACCCCTGAAGCTAAAGAAGCCCGCGCGCTCACCGTTAACCTTTAATCGCATGCGTACCGCACTCTTTCGCCTGTTAAGCCTAAGCCTCTTAGGCACCACGGCTACTTGCCTCGGACAAACCCTCATCTTCAAGGGCGGCGACCGCTGGGAAGTGAACGACCCCTTCAAGGTCGACACCACCACCTTGCCTCCCAAGCCCATCGTGGACCCGAAGAAGGCCACCATGAACACCCTCAAAGGCACGGTGACTAAACTCACCACCAATGGCGGCGTGGAAATGGAAACCACGAAGAAATTTACCGACGTCGAACGTATCATCTGGCCTATGCCAGAAAAACTCACGGAGGCCCAAAATAGTGTGGCTCGCGGCGACTCCTCCAATGCGCTCACCGTCGTTGAGCCGATTATTCGTCTCTTTGAGCCCGTCAAGAAAGTGCCAGGCAGCTGGTGGCTCAAGGCCTCGATGATCAAGTTGGATGCTCTGGACCGACTAGAAAACGACAGTGCCCTCTCCTCCTTTCTTGATAACTTAGAAAAAGCGGATGACGGCTCAGTCCCCGAACTGGCTCTTAAAATCAAACTCGCCCGCCTCATGCAACGCGCCCGCCGGGGCGAACATGAAACGGTTATCACCGAAGCCACCGCCCTGATTGGCCAGGTCGACGACCCCGACGTCCTCGCCCGCCTTCACCTCGTCAAAGGCAACTCCCTGCTCCAAACCAAGAAATACGAGCTGGCGATGAATACCTACCTGCGCGTGCCCGTCTTCTTCGGTTCGCAAAAAGAACACATCCCCAAAGCCATGCTCGGGGCCGCTAAAGCCTTCCGCGGAATGGACACCCCGGCTACCCGCGAACAAAAACTGGAAGAAATTTCCAACCGCTACTTGCGCGAGTTAGTCATCTTCTACCCAGTCTCCAAGGAAGCCGAGGAAGCCAAAAAACTCCTCTCCAAGGAAGACCGTCTCTTAGCCGAGGCTGAACAGAAAAAAATCAGCGATACCGTGCTTCCCGAAGAAACCCCCAAGACCACCCCGGCCAAGACCGATAATAGCCAAAATGACGAAGGTAATAAGTGAGTCCTTGCCCCTTTCCAAAACCTACCCTAAATAACCTACTACCCCTGATTACGATGAAGATGAAATTCCGTCTTAGTTTAGCCACTTCGGCTTTCTTGGCTTTCGGTGCCGTCGTTGCTCACGCCCAAGAAACCGCAGGCATGCACGAAAAAACTGCTTGGGATAGTTTCCAAGAAGGTGGTTGGGTCATGTACCCCATCACGGCTTGCTCCATCCTCATGATCTGGCTCGTGGTCGATGGCTTCATCCGCACCAGCGCCAAGAAACTCTACCCTGCAGAACAAGTCTTGCAGCTGCGCGACTTCTTCAAACACGGCGACTACATCGGTGCCTATCAATACGCCAAAGCGGCAAAGTCCCCCATCGGTGACGTTGTCCGCGCGGGCGTGGGTTTCACGACCGATGGCAAGACGATGACCGAAGAATCCATCATCGCAGAAATCACCCGTATTAAAGCCGACCTTATGGGTCGCACCTCCTACCTGTCCGTTATCGGGGTTTGCTGTCCGATGATCGGCCTCACCGGCACTGTGACGGGCATGATGCGCGCCTTCCGCACCCTCAGCTCCTCGGGCGTGGGCGACCCCTCAAAACTCTCTGGCGCTATCGGCGAAGTGCTCGTGGCCACGGCCTCAGGTCTCTTCATCGCTATTCCCGCGTTCATTGCCTACTACCTCTTGCGCAACCGCATCGATAAAGGTATCCACGACATCACCGAAATCGCTTCGGGCCTCTTCCGCGCCTTCCCTTACGAAGACGTAGCCGGCCACACGATTGGTGACGAAGAAATCTACGCCGCTAAGCCTGATTGGAACGCCACTCCGGCGACCCCTGCGACCGAAGAAAAGGCGCAAGCTTAACCCCTAACCCTGACTTAAAACCATGGCAGGCGGAGGCGGAGGAGGCGACGGAGAGCCAGAATTCCAAGTAGCACCGATGATTGACGTGCTCTTGGTGCTCTTGATTTTCTTCATGTCCATCACCTCCGCCCAAGTTCTTAAAATTGATAAGAACATCGCCCTGCCCGTCGCAGCCAATGGTGAAAAGCGCGACGACAAAGCCGCCGCGGGTTTAATCAATATCTCTTGGGACGCCACCACGGGCCAAGCGAAGTATAAACTCGATGACCGTGAACTCGACCCGAATGACAAAGACGGGATTGCCAAAGAATTAGCCGCCCGCAAAGGCACGAACGAAAAGTACCGCTTACTCATCCGCGCCGATCGTCAGTGCCACGCGAAATACATCTCCAAGGCCCTCGAATGGGGGGCGGAAGCCGGTATCGACAACATCGCCTTCTCCGGGCTCAACCGCGAAGAATAACCATGAAGCGCCCTCCAGCCGAAGAACAACCCAATCCGGGCTTCCAGATTGCGCCGATGATCGACGTGGTCTTCGTGATCATGCTCTTCTTCATGGTGATGGCCGGTGCCGTCAAAGTGGAACATGAACTCAAAACCACCCTGCCCGGTAATGCCGAAACGGCTAAGGAAACCGAAATGCCCGATGAAGTGACCATTGGGGTCGCAGAGAACGGTCAAATCACCATTAACGATGATCCCGTAGGCTCCCCAACGGATAAAACCTTGGACGGACTCTTTAGCGAAATGACCAAGATGGCCCAAGCGGCCGAACAAGCGCACAACAAACTCTTAATTACCGTACAAGCCGAAGAAGCGGCCCGCTACGAACGCGTGATTAACGTACTCGATGTTTTGGCTAAGGCCAAAATCAAAAACGTCACCTTCGCCGTCGCCGAACCCGAATAAAACGAGCTACCAAGCCGCCTAAAAGACCACCCAGAATGAGGTGGTCTTTTTATTTGTGAAAACCAGATTCACGTCATAAATAATACCCACTCACATGAAAACGGTTGTCTGCTTCTTCACCCTTGCTGCAGCCCTGCTGCTCAGCGGCTGCATCATCGTCATCGAACAGCCCAAAGACCCGAAAGCGACGCCGGCGACAGCCACGACGTCCGACAAGAAATAATTAGGTTTTTGCCCTAGAAATCACTAGGGCTTAGTTGGCTAGCCAAGCGCTTGTAGATTCCATTCTGCCTGTAGAATGGAATGCACCATGTTGCATTCCCTTCACCCTCTTCTCATCGCCCACCTCATCCTCGGTGGCTGCTGTACAACTCAAACTGAAAAAGCTTCTGAGGCCCCGGCCGTTTCCAACACAAAGTTAGTAGAAACCATTGAACCCAAAACCCAAACACCACCAGCCAAACCCGCCCAGGAATCAGATCCTGACACCCAAGACGACGCCACTGAGACCAGTCAAAACAGCCTCGAAGCAGCAGGCCTAGACAGTTTTTCCGAGGTCATCACGATCGAGGTAAAACTAAACGAAGAAACCAACTTAGTCCTCGAACCCACCCTCGAAGTCGAACAAACCCCAGCACTGGAAGTCGATCACGATGACTCAGCGGTGGAATAAAACGCCTCAAGATGGCGCTTAGAACCCTTGATTAGAAAGCAGGATGCGACGCAAGGATTCGTAATCCTGCGTCACTTTAATAGGTGCTGGGGGCGGCAAGGGGAACGGGAAGGCCACGGCATCACGACGGCCTAAAGCCGCCTCCAACACATCGGGGAATTTGGCCGGGTGAGCGGTGCCAAAAATAACAACCTTCTGCAGTTCGGGACGCTGCACCAAAAGATCCTCCGCAGCTTTCCATCCCACGGCGGTATGCGGACAAAGCACATAGCCCCCAGCGGCCTGCACTCGCTTCATCGTCGCTAACGTCGTGGCATCATCAACCCTCACTGCCGACACGGCCGGACCTCCACTCCGCCAAGCGAGCAAGCGATCTAAATTATTCGGAGCGCCAATATCCATCGCATTAGACAGCGTGGGGTGAACTTGGCGCGGACGATACTGTCCAGTTTGGAATAACTCCGGTAGCGGCGAATTCACATTCGTGGCCGCCATCAAAACATCTACCGACAAACCCATCCGGCGGGCTAGTTGGACCGCACCGACGTTCCCTAAATTACCCGAAGGCACAACCACCCCCCAAGGACCACCCTGAGGTAAAAGACGACGGGCATGATAAGCAAAAGGCACCTGGGCAATTAAACGGACTGGATTAATCGAGTTAGCCGTTAAGAGCGGGCGATGTTGCGACAGGCTTTCATCTGCTAACGCCCGCTTCACGAGGGCCTGACAATCATCAAACGTGCCTTCGACGGACAGGGCCACAACGCCTGGGCGAGCTTGGGCAATCTGAGATTCCTGCACCGCACTCACGCCGACACGCGGGTACAGCACCACCGCACGCACACCTGGGACGCCAGCACAGGCTTCGGTCACCGCTGCTCCAGTATCACCAGAAGTGGCGGCCAAAACCGTGATTTGGGGAAAGTCTTGTCCTAAGACTCGGGCCGTAACGCGCACGAGCAACCGCACCGCAAAATCCTTAAAGGCCGCCGAAGGTCCGTGAAAAAGTTCGAGGACTGCCAACCGCGGATCCATACCGGGAGCGGACACCACGGGCACGGGGAAATTGAAAGCCTCGCGACAAAGATCGCGCAGCACGGTCGCCCCTAATTCTTCCGCAAAGTAGGGAGCCAAAACCGCTTCGGCCAACGTCGCGTAATCGGCGTAGTGATAGCGAGCCAACGCCTCATCCGTAAAACTTGGAATCTGCGTCGGCACCCAAAGACCACCGCCCTTGGGGACTGGCGACAATAATACCTCGCGCAAATTACCGCGTAAAGCCGCCTGCGCCGTGGAGGTAAATTCTAATTTATTTTTGGTCGATGACATGAACCCCTTTTGAATTGATTTGGGAAACGTAGGGCGTGGCCTTGATCGGAATCTGTGAAAAAACTTTCGCGACGGCCGCCGCTACTTGCCGGGCTTTGGCTTCGCCTTCACACAAAGCAAACACACTGGGACCGGCACCCGAAATCGAAAAACCTAACGCGCCAGCTTCCATGGCCATACGCTTGGCTTGATAGAATTGCGGAATCAAACGCTGCCGATGGGGCTCGGCGATTAAATCATGCAACGAACGTCCAATTAAAGCATAGTCGCTTTGGAAAAACCCGCACAACAAACCACCCAAGTTGCCACTCTGCTGAGTCGAGGTCTCGAGCTGAATATGACGGGGCATGATTTCGCGGGCCACCTTGGTCAGCACCACAATATCGGGGTGCACCACCGCCGCCCACAGGTTGCTGGGAATATTAACGTTCATCACGTCCAACTCAGCGTTCGAACGAATCAAAGTAATTCCGCCAAATAAACAGGGGGCGACGTTATCGGCATGCCAGGCTCCATCGGCGGCGGCTTCACCCGCAACGACGAAAGGCAATAACTGACGACGCGTCAGAGGTTCGCCTAAAAGTTGATTCACCACAAACGCCCCACCCACGGCACTTGCCGCCGAAGAACCTAAACCACTACCAAAAGGCATCTTCTTATGGATTTCTAATTCAATCCCGAGGTTATCCTTACCCAAGTGGCGCAATAAAGCCTGGGCCGAGACCCCGGCGGTGTTCAGTTTAGGGTCCAAAGGCAACCGGCCATCATCACCCGTGATTTTGGCAATGCGTAGCCCTGGCTGGTCTGAAAAGCGGGCGACAACCTCATCCCCGGGCTGATCGATGCAAAAACCCAAAACATCGAAACCACAGGCAACGTTGGCGACCGTGGCGGGCGAAAAGATTCTGACTTCTTTCTTCGGCGATGATGACATAGGACCCCTAAGATTTTAGAGACCTAGACCTTTCGGGTTGCCTCCCAAGGGTCAACGGTGAACATGATTGTTACCAAGCCTATAGAATGCCCAAACGCGTCCACCAACATGGCTTTGTGACTGTGGCAGCGGCCTCCCCCGCCCTCCGGCTCGGGGACCCCGCCGCCAATGGCACCCTCGTGTGCCAAGCCCTCGAAAAAGCCGCGATGGAAGGGGCTGAAATCGTGGTTTTACCCGAACTTTGCCTGACGGGCTATAGCTGCGGCGACTTATTTGGGCAGCGCACCCTCCTCCAAGGTGCCTTAAAGGCCTTGGCACAGGTGAATGAAGCAACGGGTCGACTAGGCCTAACCGCCCTCGTAGGCCTTCCCCTGGAAGTATCAGGCCGGCTCTTCAACGTCGCGGTCTTCGTTTCGCGCGGGAAAATCCTCGGAGTCGTCCCCAAGACCCACCTGCCCAACACAGGGGAATTCTACGAGCAACGCTGGTTTGCCTCCGCCCGCGTTAACCCAGTTACAGAAATCGAACTCCTCGGACAAGTCGTGCCGATGGGTACCGACCTCCTCTTCAAAGCCAAAGATCTCCCTGAATGCGTCGTCGGCATCGAAATCTGTGAAGACCTCTGGGCCGTCGAACCCCCCAGTGGCCCGCTCGCACTGGCAGGAGCCAACTTGCTCTGCAATTTATCGGCTAGCGACGAACTCCTGACCAAGGCCGCGTATCGACGTGAACTCGTCAAAGCCCAATCGGCTCGCTGCCTCTCCGCATACATCTACGCCGCCGCTGGAGCGGGCGAATCGAGTACTGATATTGTTTATAGCGGCCATGGCCTGATTGCAGAAAACGGCACTATCCTTGGCGAATCTGAGCGCTTTCGCTTCGACCTCGCCTTGCTCGTTTCCCAAGTCGACCTCGACCGTCTTAATGCCGATCGTCGTCGGAACAGTACTTTCTTTGGCGCTCCGAGTACTCTCAAAACGCGCACCATCAGTTTCGAATTAGGCCACCCCACCGGTCAAACGCCCAAACTACGTCGGCGTTTTAGCCAACACCCGTTTGTACCGAACGACGCCCATAAGCGCGACGAAAACTGCCAAGAAATTTTTGCGATTCAATCTACGGGCCTCGCTCGTCGACTGCGTCACACCGGCGTTAAACATGCCGTGATTGGAGTCTCGGGTGGACTGGATTCAACCTTAGCCCTTTTAGTTTTACTCGAAGCTTTCGGGCGTCTGGGACTTGATCGCAAAGGCATTATCGGACTCACCATGCCGGGCCCGGGCACGTCGGCTCGCACCCGTCTCAACGCCATTCGCTTAATGGAAACCCTCGGCGTCACGCCGCGCGAAATTCCCATTAATAACGCCTTCGAACAGCACCTGCGCGACATTCATCACCCACTGCAAAAACACGATGTGACGTTTGAAAACGCCCAAGCCCGCGAGCGCACCCAAATCCTCATGGATACGGCCAATCAGCTCGGTGGGTTTGTAGTGGGTACTGGCGACCTTTCGGAAGCCGCCTTGGGCTGGTGCACGTTTAATGCCGACCACATGTCGATGTACCACGTGAACATCGGCGTCCCCAAAACCCTCGTCCGCCACCTGGTTTCTTGGGCCGCGCACGCCCGCCACGTTGGCACTGAACGAGCGATTCTAGAAGACATCGTGGCCACACCGGTGAGCCCCGAGCTCCTCCCCCCAAATGATGATGGCGAGATTTCGCAGCAAACGGAAATGCTCGTGGGGCCTTACGAGTTACACGATTTCTTCCTCTACCACGCGGTCCGCAACGGCTACCGCCCAGCCAAGATTCTCTGGCTCGCCGAGCACTCATTTGCCGGCAAATACGATCAGGCCGAAATCAAGCACTGGTTGCGCAACTTCTTTACCCGCTTCTTCAGCCAACAATTCAAGCGTTCCGCGATGCCTGATGGTCCTAAAGTAGGCTCCGTAGCCCTTTCCCCCCGCGGGGATTGGCGGATGCCTTCCGACGCCGAAGCGACGGCGTGGCTTGCCGAATTGGGATAACCGTGCTTGATGAGAGGCCGTGACCTCTCCCTTGCAAACTCACCCAGCAGCCACGCAAGCGCTGCTCCAGAAGCTTGGCCCCCAAAAGGTGCTCACCGATGAGCCCACCTGCTTCGCGGCCTCCTTCGATAACATGAGGCTTTCTTTCATGCCCGAGGCCGTGGTTCGACCTCAGGTGGAAGAGGATATTGGCATCACCCTAAAACTTGCCAACGAGCACCGCGTCCCCGTCACGGTTCGCGGTCGAGGTACAGGCAATACGGGAGCAAGTGCCCCCATTCACGGCGGCTGGGTGATTCACTTGGATCACTGGAATGAAATCATCATCGATCCGATTTCCTCGATGGCCACGGTGCAACCTGGAGCCATCACCGCCCGCATCAACGAACTCGCCGCCCCTCACGGGCTATTCTTTCCGCCCGACCCTTCTTCGCTGAAGTATTGCAGTATTGGCGGCAACATTGCGACCAATGCCGGCGGACTCCGCGCGGCTAAATACGGCGTGGTGCGCGATTACGTGTACGCCCTCGAGGGTTTCTTACCAACGGGTGAAAAAGTGCGCTGGGCCGCTCCGTTAAGAAAATTTGTTAGCGGGATTAATCTCCGAGACCTCTGGATTGGCTCCGAAGGCACGCTCGGCGTCATCACCAAAGCCGTTTTAAAACTCGTCAATAAACCTGCCGCTCGTCGTACGTTCCTCCTCGCTTGTGCCACGGACGAAATTGCACTGGAAGCCGCCGCCGAGCTCATGGGACAGCGCGTGAACCCGGCAGTGTTTGAATTTCTCGATACCCAAACCGTGGAGGCCGCCGAAAAACGCCGTGGCCAACGCGTGTTTTCAACGGAAGAACTCCACGGCAATTCCAAGACCCACGCGATTTTACTCGTCGAAGTCGATGGCCATCCCGCCACGCTAGCCGAGGATGCCGTGAAGGTTCGTGCCTGGATTAAAAAGTTCGCCGTGGCGTATCGCGAAACGGACATCGAAGCCGACGCCGAAGCCCTCTGGGACATCCGTCGGACTTGTTCCCAAGCGATGTATGCGTTGGGTAATGCAAAATTAAACGAAGATATCGTGGTGCCATTCCGCAACTACGTGGCGTTAATTAAATTTACCCGCGAAATCCGCGATCGCACTGGCTTAGCCACCCCGACGTTTGGTCATGCGGCCGACGGCAACTTCCACGTGCACATCATGTATGATCGCGATAATCCGCAGCACTGCAAAGCGGCCGAACAAGCGATTCATGAAATCATGCAGAAAGTCGTCGACCTCGGCGGTGCCATCACTGGCGAACACGGCATCGGCATCGCTAAATCGCCCTTCCTCACGCTGCAACACACGCCCGCTGAAATCAATGCCATGCGCGCCGTGAAGCACGCCCTCGACCCTAATAACATTTTAGCTCCCGGTCAAATTTTCGACCCGCTCAACGTCTGGGAATACCGTCCAGTTAAAGTCACCTTACCTTGGGACAAACACTAAGCACCATGTCACGAACGGTTGCGATTTTTGACTGGGACGGTGTCGTCATCGACTCCTCTACCGCCCACGAGCAGTCTTGGGAAGCCTTGGCGCAAGAGGAACGTCGACCCCTGCCCGCTGATCACTTTAAACGAGGCTTTGGTAAGCGCAATGAAGTCATCATCCCGCATATCTTAGCGTGGACTCAAGACCCCGCTGAAATTCGGCGACTCTCTTATCGCAAAGAAGCCCTCTACCGCGACATCGCCCGCCGAGGCCACATCCGCTTGCTCCCTGGAGCACGTGAACTGACCACCCAACTGAAGGCCTTAGGCATCCCATGCGTCATCGGCACCTCCACCCAAAAAGAAAATCTGCAGTTATCCTTTGAGCTCTTCAACCTGCATGGACTTTTCCAAGGAGCGATTTCGAGTGAAGATGTGCAACACGGTAAACCGGACCCAGAAGTGTTCTTAAAAGCCTGCGCCTTAGCTCAAGGTAACCCACAAACCTCTTTTGTCTTCGAGGATTCTTTTGCAGGGATTGAAGCAGGTCTCCGCGGCGGATTTAATACTATTGCGTTAGCGACGACGAATTCGGCCGACCAACTCATTCCTACAGGAGCTCACCGTATTATCCCTGATTTAACAGGCGTCGACCCGGCCTGGCTCGTTGCCGGCGGCCTGCGTTAATATGGAATTCAAGTTGCATTCTGCCTATCGCCCCATGGGCGATCAACCTACTGCGATTGCAACGCTCGATGCTTCCTTGCGGGTAGGCAATGCTCGTCAAACACTCCTCGGGGTCACGGGCTCGGGCAAAACCTTCACGATGGCCAACCTCATCGTGCAACAGCAGCGCCCAACCCTGATTATTTCGCATAATAAAACCCTCGCGGCACAATTATACTCCGAATTCAAAAACTTTTTTCCCGAAAACGCCGTCGAGTATTTTGTCAGTTATTATGACTATTATCAGCCTGAGGCTTATGTGCCCCAGACCGACACCTTCATTGAAAAAGATTCGGCCATCAATGAAGACATCGAACGCCTCCGCATCAGCGCCAGCAGTGCCCTTCTCTCTCGCCGCGACGTCATCGTAATCGCCTCCGTTTCGTGCATCTACGGTTTAGGCTCCCCCGAAGATTTCTTGGCGATGATGATTCCGCTGCAAGTCGGGCAAAACCTGCGGCGCGATGAATTTCTGACCAAACTCGTCAGCAACCAATACAATCGGCAGGATGCGATTTTAGAGCGTTGTACGTTCCGGGCTCGCGGGGAAACGATTGATATTTGGCCGGCCTACATGGAATCAGCCATCCGCTTAGAATTTTGGGGCGATCAATTAGAAGCCATCCGAGAGCTTGACCCCATCAGTGTTAAGCCTGGGAGGTCGTTCGAGAAATTCGACCTCTACCCCGCCAATCAATACGTTACGGCTCCAGGGAGCGTCAAGCGGGCCATGGATACCATCCGGGCCGAAATGGAAGAGCGGGTGCTATTTTTTGAAAAGCAGAACCGTCTCATAGAAGCCCAGCGCATCCGCATGCGAGTAGAGCATGACTTGGAAATGCTGCGTGAAACAGGATTTTGCACCGGGATTGAAAACTATTCACGACACATGTCGGGCCGCCAACCTGGCGAACGCCCTTCCTGCCTCATCGACTTCTTCCCGAAGGATAAATTGGTTTTCATCGATGAAAGCCACGTGTCCGTCTCCCAAATCGGAGGCATGTACCATGGTGACCGGGCCCGCAAAGAACGCCTCGTAGAATTCGGCTTCCGCCTCCCCTCCGCCTTGGACAATCGACCCCTGATGCCTGCGGAGTTTAATGATATTGTAGGTCAAGTCGTCTACGTCTCCGCCACGCCTGCTCCCTATGAGTATGAAGTCTCGAGCGTGGTGGCCGAACAAGTCATTCGCCCAACTGGCTTGCTAGACCCAGTTATGCAAGTACGACCCATTGCGGGGCAAGTGGAAGACATCATCGGCGAAGCTAAAATCGCTGCCGCTAAAAATCAGCGTACGCTCGTCACCACCTTAACCAAGCGCATGTCGGAGGAACTTTCTAACTTCATGCGCGATCATGGGTTGAAAGTAGAATACCTCCACTCCGACATTGATGCCATCGAGCGCGTTGAAATCTTACGACGTTTACGGGCGGGGAAATTCGATGTCCTCGTTGGCGTTAACTTACTGCGCGAAGGGCTCGACCTACCTGAAGTCGCTTTAGTGGGCATCCTCGATGCCGACAAAGAAGGCTTCTTACGCAGCGAAACTAGTTTGATTCAAACCGCCGGCCGGGCCGCCCGCCACGTGGAAGGCCGCGTGTTGCTCTACGCTGACGTGATGACCAAATCACTCGCCCGCACCTTGAAAATTTGTGCGGATCGGCGCCAACGCCAAGAGGCCTATAATAAAAAGCACGGCATCACGCCTAAAAGCACCAGTCGTAAAATTGAAGAGAGCTTGGTGGATGAAGAGGCGGAAGACATCCTCGCCGTGGCCGAAGGTACCGACGAGAAAGACATTGCCCTCGTGCTCGCTGATCTCGAAGCCGAAATGCTGGCTGCTGCCGATGAACTGCAGTTCGAGAAAGCAGCGGCCTTACGCGATCAAATCGAGGCCTTGCGCACAGGCAAACCGACGCCCTCGAAGAAATACCGCAAGCGCCGTTAACTGAAACGGCGGGTCATTTCACCATCGGTCCATTCCCAATACGTCTTTCGACCCTTGGGACACGTTCCTGGCTGAGTGGTGCGGAATAAAGCCTGCACTAACTCCATCACCTCAGCATCGGCAATCGTATCGCCTTTACGACGGGCGCGATGCACCGCCAATTTCGCTAAGGCATCGTAAGCCAGCGAAGGTTTTCCAAAATCCCCTTCACGCCGTGCCATCTCGGCCAAAAGGTCGCGAATAAAGGTCAACGCATCATCTGGTTCTAACCAAAATGGCAAGGCCGCCACGCGCCAGAAATTACGGCCATACTCTTCAAAATTAAAACCTGCAGCCGTGAGCAAGGTGCCACGCTCCTTCAGCACGGAGGCAGCCAAGGGCTCAAGCTCCATGGTCAGCGGCACCAGCAAAGGCTGACTGATCACCTGCTGCCCCTGAAATTGTTCGAGGATTTTCTCGTATAGGACTCGTTGGTGTGCGGCCCCTAAATCGAGAATAGCCACTCCCGTCGGCGTTTCAAAAACGGCCCGCTCCTCTCGAAGCCGACCTAAAAGACGCCAACCTAAACGTAAAGCCGGCGAGGCAGACACTGGCGGAACCGAAACCGGTACCACTAACGGCGGAAGTGGCGAAGCGGGTACGGCTGAAACACTCGGAACAGGGCTCATCGGACTAACAGGTAAAGCCCCAGGCAACGTGGGTGTTGGCACCACTGGAAACCCCACGTCGGACTCTACTTTCGCCCGCAACACCGACAAGATCGCCTCAATAATAAAATTCCGCACCTTGGCTTCATCGCGAAAACGAATTTCCCGCTTAGCCGGATGCACGTTTACATCCACCCAAGCTGGGTCGATTTCTAGAAAAACAAATGCCAATGGATAACGACCCTTAGGAATCAAGGTGTGATAACTCTCCGTCAGGGCGAAGGCCATCGTCCGACTATCAACCGGCCGGCCATTCACCACCGTCACCAATTCTTGGCGCGTCCCACGGGAAACCCCGGGTCGACCTAACATCCCACTCAACTTCATCCCCGAGCGCTCAAAGACGGGCATCAACGTGACCTCTTCCGCCACTTGGCGCCCCCAGATCTCGCGCAAACGATCCAGTAAAGGTGCCTGACGGGGCGAACGGAAAATCTCGCGGCCATCCTCACGCAATAAAAAGCCAACCTCAGGGTGAGCTAGGGCATACAAGCGTACTAAGCGAATAATATGAGCCGACTCCGTTTCATCGGACTTCAAAAACTTTAAGCGGGCGGGAACGGGATGGAATAAATTCGCCACTTCAATCCGCGTGCCCGGCGCCATCCCATGGTCTTTTTGATGCAGAATCTTCCCCCCGTTGACGAGAATCTCAACCCCGTGTGCTTCGGCAGCTGGGCGGGTTTGCAGGGTAAAACGACTCACGCTCGCAATCGAAGGCAAAGCCTCCCCGCGGAAGCCAAACGTCGCAATCTGGTCGAGGTCTTTAGCTTGGCGAATCTTGCTCGTCGCATGACGGGCCAAACTCAACTCCGCTTCCTCAGGCAACATCCCGGAACCATCATCCTCCACGCGCATCAACGCCTTACCTCCTCGGGAAAAATCAATCATCACGCGGGTCGCCCCGGCATCGAGTGAATTCTCCAACAACTCTTTAATCACTGCGGCGGGGCGTTCGACGACTTCCCCGGCCGCAATTTGATTCGCGACGTTAGCTTCTAAAATGCGAATCTTCCCCATGACTATTTCTGCGGCGTGACGACTAAATCGGTCCAGACTTCCTCGACCGTCTTCCCGTCGCAATGGGTTTTAAAAGTCGCTTCCGGGTCACGCCCCGCAGCACAAGTTTCATGCAATTTCTTAATTAACCCGGGGTATTTCTTCTCGGCTTGGAAAAAGAAATAGCCCGTCACCCGATAAGAGTCGCGAGGCTTTTGCTTCGTGGGATCGATTTTAATCCCAAAATGGCCGCCCTCCATGACTCCAAAACGCACGTAATCGGCCATCCCCTCGGTCCACCAGCTGGGGGTCTTATGGTAGCCACCTTGCAGCACGTGGGTTAGTTCATGCACCACTAAGCCAACGTCTTTAGGACGCGAGGCCACCCAAGCCGTCGACACGTTGATGGCTTTGCCATCCCAATAAGCCACACCCGACATTTCGCGAAAAATGATGGTGATGTTTTTCGGACGACGGGCGGGGTCGGAGGCTAAGATATCAGCAACCTTGGGCTCCCATTCTTTTACAAGCTGTTCGGCTTGATGAGCGAAAGTCTTAAGGCGTTCATCGGCGGCTTCGGGCAACTGCAACGTCACCTCCACCGCTCCCGCTGACAGCGAAAGACAGATGGTTAAAAGAAGGCGATAAAGCATTAATCGACCTTACCCCCTCCCCCGCCTCGTGCAAGTCGAAGGAGAAATAAACGGTCTTTGTTGCACCCGGTCGCCAAACCCTAACTTTAGCGAGGTGCCCAACCGTCTGGCCCAACAAAAATCCCTTTACCTGCTGCAGCACCAAGACAACCCCGTCGACTGGTGGCCTTGGTGCCCTGAGGCTTTTGCCACGGCCCGCGCTCAGGATAAACCAGTCCTCGTATCCGTTGGTTACTCGTCCTGCCACTGGTGTCACGTGATGGCCCAAGAATCCTTCTCGCAGCCTTGGATTGCCGACCTGATGAACCAACACTTCGTCTGCATTAAGGTCGACCGCGAGGAACTGCCAGAGGTCGATCAGCTGATGATGAGTGCGGTCCAAATGGTCAGCGGCCAAGGTGGCTGGCCCTTAAATTGTTTCTGCCTGCCGGATGGTCGTCCGTTTTTCGGCGGCGTTTATTTCCCTCCCGAAGACCGCGGACTCGGACAAGTCCCCTGGCCCCAATTGCTAATGCGCGTCTCGGATTTTTATCACCGGAATAAAAAAGAGTTAATCTCTAACGCCGAGGCCATCACGCAAAACTTAACGCACCTGACCCGCCCACCCGAAGCGGACGGACAAGGTTCAAGCCCGGACGACCTTATCGCAGCTGGCGAAAAAATCTGTGCGCAACACGATGACTCGTTTGGCGGTTTCGGGGGGGCTCCGAAATTCCCCTCACCCTCAACGCTGCAATTTCTCTTAACCCTGCGCGGTTCGGCCGCGGTTGAAGCGAAACGCGAACTCGCCACCCGATTGGACGCGGTACTCACGATGACCCTCGGAGCCATGGCCCGCGGCGGACTTTACGATCAAATCGGAGGTGGCTTTCACCGCTACTGCGTCGACCGCGATTGGACGGTGCCGCACTTCGAAAAAATGCTGTATGATAACGCTCAACTCATCGGCACCTACGCCGCGGCTTGGGCTCGTTATCGCGACCCCCTCTATGCACAGGTCGTGGCGGAAACCATCGGTTGGTTGCAACGCGAGATGCAACTCTCGCAAGGTCTCTTCGCCGCCTCACTGGATGCCGACACGCAACACCATGAAGGCACCACGTATATTTGGAAATCTGCCGAAATTGCGGAGGCCCTCGGCAGTCAGGCGTTTGATTTCGCCCAAGTTTACGGCATCTCTGATCAAGGTAATTTTGAAGGAGCCAATATTCCCAAGTTGCGCGGTAAATTCGCCGACCGCGAGCGCCTTGCCGCCGCCCGACAGCAACTACTTGAAATACGCAACCGCCGCCCCCAACCCACGCGCGATGAAAAAGCCCTGCTCAGTTGGAACGCACTCCTCATTCGCCACCTTGCAGAAGCGGCGTGGATTTTTGGCCGCCACGACTGGTTCGAGTTGGCTTTAAAAACCGAAAAAATTCTCAGCGAGAAAATTGGCCTGTCGCTCAACGATGCCAGCTCGCTCAAACCGGTGGTACACGGTTCTATCGCGAGCGGCGAGGCCACCCTCCTCGACTACGCTTGGCTAGCCGAAGCTGAACTCAGCCTTAGCGCCTACGCTCTTTGGACCCACACCTCGCCCACGCCTTACCTTGAAAAGGCTAAAAAACTTTTAGAACACGTACACTTTACGTTCCGCGACGACCAAGAAGACGGCTTCTTCTTAGTCGGCCCACAACGCACCGATTTAGCCGTCCGGCAGAAAGATTGGTTTGATCATGCCACGCCTTCGAGTAACTCCGCCCTCCTCAATGCCTTTGGCAAGATTCAGGCCCTGCAGGAGCAACCCCTCTGGCGGCATGAGTTCGCCCAACTCTCTCAAGCCTACGGCGGCTTGAGTCGTCGCTTACCAGATGCGATTGGCTACGCCCTCCATGGCTTAACGCAGTATGCGATTGGCTATGCCACGCTCAAGGCGGCACCAGCTGCCTTCACGGACACCTTACAACAAGTCCTCATGGGTGATGCCCACACGCCTCCCCACCAACGCCCCTACCGTCCACTCTGGCTCATCGCACATGAACCAGCGACCGGGTACCAAGTTTGCGTAGGCGAGACCTGTTTAGCTCCGGTAAATCAAGCCTCTGATTTATCATTTATCCTCTAGGCGTCGGGCGAGTCCGCACTTGCCCGTTTCGTGGGTAAAGTTGATATAACCATCATGTCCGATAGCCCCTACCAGTACAGTCAGGCCCCTGGGTCGCGACCCGTACGGTTCATCCTCTGGGGCATGGTAGCGATTGAACGCAAGGGCTACCACGATTCGACCTACCGTCTTGTCTGGGGTCGCACGGCACTATTCCTTAGCTGTGCTTCACTACTCGGCTGGCTGCTCAGTGCCGAAGGCTACTACTTCAATCAACGGTACATGAATGGCATCACCACAACCCGGCGAGCCGACATGTACCTCTATTTCCCAGAGAGTATTGCCTATTGGTTTTCCAACCTACCGCTAAGTCGCGACGAGATTCGACATCGGGACCGGGCGCTGATGGTTAAGGAAAAAGCGTCCTATGGGCGCCTAGCCCACCTCCAACGCAAAGGGGATTTTTACGTCAGCATCGCCAAGGCCGCCTATGACCGTCAGGACTACGCTGAGTTCGCCAAATACATTGGGACGGGAGCCTACCTGTCGCCCGCCAACCTCGAGGCCCAGAAAATGTGCGCGAGTTTATTCTTCGCCTTTGGTCGGACGCTAGACGCTTATGAGTTACTCGAAGAATCACTCGAATACGCCAAACAAGACCCGGAGTATTTCCATAATTACTTGGTCCACTGCTTCATGCTCGATCAGGACCAACGGGTGATCAACGTCGGCAAAAAATACCTAGCGCAAACCGACCTCGCACCCGCCGTCCGCACCGAACTATTAATCGCCACCGCCCAAGCTAATCTCCTCCGCGGTAATTTTAATGAAACCGCTAAAATCATTAAAGAAAATCAACTACTCAACACGCTGGATGGTTTGATTATCTACAGCCAAATGCTCTGGGAATCGGGCGATCGCGAAGCGGCTTTGCAGTTAATCAACGAAGGCTTCCAACAGCACCCCGACACCAAAATCTTGCTCAGCATCAAAGCGAAGTGGTTACAAGAAATGGGCAACTTGGCCGCGGCCCGAGACTGCTTGGATTTACTCACGATTGCTGAACCCAATAAGCCCGGCCCCACGATTCAGTCGCTTTACTTAATGAAGGACGACAAGAGTCAGGCTAAACGCCAAGAAGTCATCGAACGCCTGATTCAGCAATACGGTGGCAGCGAGCAAACCATGCTCGAACTGGCCAGTTACGCCAACAACTCCCACGACATCGAACTCACGGCCCGCCTCCTTAAATTGGCGCAGAAAAACACATTCTCCAATCGCCTAAAATTCACCCTCATCCACGTTGAGTGTTTAATCAACGCCGGCAAAGCCCGAGACTGCATTCGCATTGTCGACGAACTTTATAACGGCCCTGATCGCACACAATGGCCTGCGGACATTACCATCACCTTCGATGCCTTGCGCACCGTGGCTTACTTTTCAGATGGGCAATTCGATATCGGTGAAATCAACCTACACCGCCTACTTGAGAACAAAAACCTCCCCCCAGCGCTACTGCTCACCTGTGCGCGCAAACTCATCGAAGTGGGCCGCTTTGATGAAGCGAACGATATCTTAATCCAGACCCACCTGCAGAACGAAAATAATCAAGCGGTCTTGCTGCAGATTGTGCGACTAAAGTTAGATCATAAAAAGATTAGCGACGATTTAGAACTCTACTTAAAACGCCTGATGGCCACGCGCCGCCCGCCCAAAGAAGTTCTCGCCAGTGCCAAACATTTAATCGGTTCCGACCTTTTCCTCTTTTCGCCCCAACGCGAAAAGCTTTTGGATGACATTGATAAGCTACTTAAACCGTAGGACGATCTAAGCGGTCAGAGATATCAAAGTAGGTCATCGACCCACAACGGGTCCCATCGGGCTGCCAGACGCCCCGACTGCAACCCCGGCTGACCATTTCTTCGGTCTCAGCGGGAGAAAGCACGGCCGCGGCCATTGCAATCCCTTCGGCTTCCAAACCCGTGGTCGCAATCGCGCGAACCGGTTCAGGCAACTCAACCGCCCGACCACTGCGTGGATCCACGAGACGCCCCACTTGTCCCGACCCCGATTTGCTCGCGAGGGCAAAGCGACAAAGCTTCATTTCCGAATGCACCCCGACGCCAATCCGCCAGCCATTTGCATCGCCTGGAGGATCCAAGGCCAAGGTGACCCCACCGCCGCCAATTAACAAGGCACGGTGAATGCCCCAATTATTCTCCAACATCTCGGCCATCTTATCGACCGCGAAGCCGCGAACAATCGCACCAAGGTCCAACTTTGCACCCAGTTTAACACAAGAAAACTCGGCCCCGTCTAATTGAAACTTACCCTCTTTGACCGCACTGCAAGCCTTGGTCCACTCGGCGTCATCGGCATTAAAAGGCAATTCACTGCGCTGTTGCCAATAGTCAAACAAAGCCCCAGCCGAGATATCAAAGGCCCCTTGCGTTTCTTCACGCAAGCCTTGGGCAAAGGCCCAAATCGTCCGCAAATAATCCGTGGCCGTGACCAGTGCCCCTTCGGGCATAGAATTAATCGCCTGAATCGGGCCGCTGTCATGACGCTTATCGAGTTGGAAATCTAAATCATCCAACATCTGAAAGACCCCAGCGGCGGCGTTTTTCGCATAGGTTGCCTCTTCATCCGCAATACGCACCCAAAACCGAGCACCGAGGGCATCGTGCGAGAAACTGTGAATGACAGGACGAGAACTCATGGGGCAGCAAAGTCCATTAGAGGACCTTTAAGGTCTTTGGCAACTAACACCCAATAATCTTCCCCCGCCCGGAGATGCAGCCGTAACGTCTGGTAACCTTCGACAACGGGCTGACTGTTGTCGACCATCGGCACCAGTCGCAACGGTGCTTTTTCAGCGGTCGGGAAAGAACCGTAGCCCACGGAGAATTTTCTTAAATAATAAGGCAAGGGCCAGTAGTGCCCACCATCAATGGCGATGTAAAATTGCTTGGGGCCGTAAGCCTGGGCGACTTGTTCGGTCTGCGCACTAAATTTAACAACCTCAGGCAAAGTCTGACTGTGCACAAAAACCCGCGGAGCGGTAAACGCCAAGAGCAACAGCCCGGCAAAGAGGATCGCCTGCTCCCGCCGTGGGCCACTCATCAAAACGGGGACGACTAAAGCGAGGGCCAAGCCGATAGCTGTCAACAAAAGCCACGGGGTCTTGTACGGCAAAACAGTATGAAAAATATAAATCAACCAAGCGGTGGCTAAGGGCAGATCAACGTCGGACTCTCGCCAGTGGCCTAAACGACTTCGCGCCACCCAACGTACCAAACTAATCAACAACAAGCCACCTCCGGTCCAAAACCACGGGGCGTAACTTTCCGCCCACAACGAATCTTCCGACATCCCTGCCGCAACGCCAAAAGCCCGGGCGAGTTGGTACCACCAAGAAACCAACCCATGTAAGTCCGTGAATGCGAGGCTTTGGAAAAAACTCCAACCCACCAGAATCCCACCGCCCAACCACGCTAAGTTACGACGTGAAAAACTGGCACTATGGAGCCAAAGACCGGTCGCAAAGAAGAAGGCGAGGTAAGCCAATGCGGTGACCTTACAGGCCAAAGCCCACCCAAAGCATAAACCAGCTAAGAGTAAATAGCCTCGCGGATTCTTGGCATGGCGGGCCTGCGTAAACAGCACCACGCCCCAAACAAACCCCGCCGTTAATAGCATCTCCTGGATGTAAGTATGTCCATACGGCGTGAGTGCTTCCGCCCCAATCAGGACGAAAATCCATGCCCCCCGCACCCACCAACTCACCCCCCGCACCAGGACAACCGCCAAAGCCATGATGACCGAAAAAATCTGCGGACTAAAACGGAGAAACTCTGGCGTAAGTTCCTTAAAGGACACCCCAGCAACTTTGGTGCGAACCCAAGTAACGGCGGCTAAAGTCGGTCCGTGAAAGCGATCCTCATTGGTGCTGTAGGGGACTCCTTCGCTCAGGTCTTTCGCGAGGGACCACTGCACGGCCTCATCGGCATGCATGGGCGTCACCTTAACCTGACTCTGCCAAACCAAAACGACCAACGCACAACCCAAGAAATAAAACCAGAGGCGGGACGCGGTGAATGGCATGATTATAATTTAAAATAGGTTCGCAGCCCAGTTAAGGTAGGCAACGGAATGAGTGCGGCGGCCATCGCCCCCGCCCCCGTCCGGTGGGCATACACGGTCGTTAAGGCGCCCGCCGCCACTTCACGCCCTTGGACCGTGGCCTTAAAGCTCCAGACTATTTTTTTGTCGCCCAACTCCTGAGGCTGTAGGGCGATGGTCACGACTTCTTCACGGTAAACGGGAAACTTATAATCACACTCAATCCGCACCCGCGGAAAACCTTTCACGCGTTCCTCCTCTTGGACAAAAAAAGGTAGCTTTAACTCGCGAAAGAGAGCTTCCTCCGTGGCCTCAACCCAAAAGAGGACCGTGGTAAAGTGCACGATTCCCGCCGCATCCGTATCGGCAAACGCAGCACGAAACTCAGAGGTAAAGGGAACCATACCGCATCTAAAACCAATCCCGCCCACGGTGCAACCGTCAACGTGCCTCGACCGCGGGCTTCTGCTTTAACCATGATACTGAAGTCGACGCCCCACCCGAAGCAGCCACGCATTTTAATAAAATCGGCTGGGGCTCTTGTTGCACCGTAAACAGGTAAAGTCGCGGCCCTTTAAAATGCTGCCCTAACGCAAATCGCTCCAACCATCTTTGCTCCCAGGGATAATGCAACGCACGGCCATGATTAACGGGATGATAATAACTATCCGAATAAATTAAGCGCGGATCACGATGAGAATCTTGCTCATAAATGCGAACTCCATCTTGAAAGTCGGAAAAAACGACCAACGCATCGTAGGGCTCTTGAATCATATAATCCAACCACGCGCCCAACGAACCCTTTTCACAGGCCTGAGAAAATCGCTCCTGCAATTGGTGACCGTAGGGTGTTAAGTCCGCCAGGATTGTCTGCGTCGGGGCCTCATGAACCCGCGGAGCCACGCCATGAAAACCCCGGCCATACACGACTTCTTTCTCGTAGGCTAACACCCTTGCTCCATCAAAACGAAACACATCGGCATCGGGGAATTGATGTCGGATTTCTCGATTAACGTGGTCTAAATACGGCTTCATAGAACCTGAGCAGTCTAAATACACTGCGACCTTTTTAGCACGAATCGTCGCTCCCAAAACTGGTTTTCCCGTAAAGCCACTGGCCGTGCCCAGACCCTGCCCCAAGCCCGAAGCAAAACCGTGTCCCTGCCCTCCTTTGCCTAAGCCCTGCCCGCTGGCACCCAACGAACCACCCGGCTTCATTTTAGGCAAAGCCACCGAAGATACCACGCAACCACTGGTAGCATTTTTCACCGTGAGCCGTTGCAACTTGGCTCGCTCTAAGGTCGCCGTTTTCGTTTGGGAAAACGATTTAACACCCAAAGCGGGCGAACTTGCACCCCCGGCCACGACCATTGATTGAGGCGTTTCTAGTCGAACGGGCGTGGCGTACCGCAATACCACCCAACAGGCCAAGGCAATCAACAGCAGGTGTACCGTAAACGAAAACAGGAAACTACGCCATGAACTCGCCTGATGGCGCTGAGTCAGTAGTACACGAGGCATCGTCATGCCTCAATTTTGCACGAACTAAAATCTACCCCAAGCCTGTGTGCCTGAACTTCATTACCAAGCAGGGCTAAAGCCCCAACTCTAGCATCTACCCCTTAGCGTGGCGGCTTGTAGGGCTTAGGAGCGCTTGCACCAGGCACGGCCGCAGCTGCCGGAGTCATCATCGTCGTGGCATTCGCATCTTCAGCTGGGGGCTCGCCGCCGGTCTTTAACCACGTCACCATTTTAATCTGTCCACCAGAAGCCACGACGCATTTGGTGAGCAACGGCTGAGGCTCTTGCTCGGTTGAGAAACAGTAAAGGCGGGGACCGCGACCATCTTTAGCCGCAGCAAAGGAACGCACCCACTCTTCTTCCCAAGTTTTTTCAGCAGGTTTACGCAGATCCGAACCCCCACCCAAATCCGTGCGGGTACCATCATAATAAACGACTGGATAGCTGGAGCCTCCCTTAGTGCTGCTGCCTTTTTCACCTTTGATACGCCACTGCGTAACCCCGTCTTCAAAGTCAGAAAATAACACCAACGCATCATACCCCTTCTCTTGACGCATGATATCCACCCAAGCCCCTACGGAGCCGGCCATAAAATTACTGTCATATTTCTTTAACACCGCTTTGCCTACGGAAGATAATTTCTTGGGATCCGTGTCGCGAATCCCAGGTCCAATCCGCGCAATAGGTTGACCTTTAAAATGCAGTCCGCCCGCGACGGCGCCGTCTTGCACGAAAGTAAAAATACCATTGTACATGAAAACGTCCGCATCGGGAAACTGCTTCCGAATCTCGTTTTCAACGCGATCTAAATACCCTCCCATCGAACCGGAGGCGTCCATGTAAACGGCGATTTTTTGGGCGATAATACGTGCACCCATCACGGGGCGACCAACAAAGTTTTTACCGCCTCCGACGCCTAAACCCATCCCATTGCCAATCCCACCACCCGAACCACCGCCAAAGCCTTTAGAAGCGCCCCCAGCCATCATCCCCGACAACAGCGTCGATGTAGAAGCCGTGGGCAAATCAGGCAAAGAAATGGAACTATTAGCATTCTTGCTGGTGATGCGACTAACGTTCTTCGCTAAAGTTTTCGTATTCTTCGGCTGCACCTTGTGGTCAGCCATTCTCGCGCGATCTCCGTTATTACCGCCTCCCGCACCCGTAGAAAATGAATCAGGATCTTTCTTAGCGGCATCGCTCCAAGTTGAAATCACCCAGAATAACGCCCCGATAATCAGAAAAAAGTGCACGCCTAACGAAACCGCCAAGCCGCCAAAACCAATCCGCTGCAACCAAGAGCGCTTGGCCCGCTTCACCCCCAAAGCATTTTCCTCCATCTCGACCACGGGAATCACCACCGGGGCAGGCGGAGGTAAGGGAGGCGGCGTAGCGTCAGGCAACGGGGGCGGTGGTGGGGACGTCTCGCTCATCTACGCTTTGGGGTTCAAAGATAATCTCCCGTTAAAACAGGCGTTCAACCTCATTTTCTCCCACTCACAAGCGCACCCGGACCCGCTACCGAAAGAGTAAAAAAGGGCTTGCGACAGACCCCATCCGCCTTTCTTCTTCCATTCCCACTTATTGCAGGGTGGAGCAGCCCGGTTAGCTCGTCAGGCTCATAACCTGAAGGTCGTAGGTTCAAATCCTACCCCTGCACCCAATTTATCTCGCTAGAAATCAAGGGTTTACAGATTTGGCAGCCGGAAAAATGCTAAATTAACTTGTAGCCCCTCAGATTCCTCCCAAGATTATCCATGTTAACTTTGTCCTACGGGACAATGGGGTAAGTAAGATAAAGCAGTAAAAAACAGGCGGCTTGCATAGGGGTATGCAAGCCGCCTCCTTTTTTACAGGTCGCGAACCGAGCGAGGCTTAGCTACCGCCGGTCATCTTCGTGATCAGCGCGATAAGCGGTAAGAACATCGCCAACACAATCGTACCGACCACCACGGCCAGGAAGACGATGAGGATTGGCTCGATGATGGAAGTCAATGCGGTCACGGCATTGTCGACTTCTTCGTCATAAATATCAGCCACGCGATTCAACATCTCAGGGAGCTGACCGGTCTCTTCACCGACTTGAATCATCGACGTCACCATTTGAGGGAACACGCCAGTTTGCTCAAGAGGTACAGAAAGCGGCTCACCATCGCGCACGCGGTCGTGCACGCGCACCAGGGAGTTGGCGATCACCACGTTATCCAAGGTGTCGCGCGTAATCATAATCGACTGCAAGATCGGCACACCCGAAGCCATCAACGTACCGAAGGTACGTGCAAAGCGAGAGACGGAAACGATTTGCATGAAGGTACCAACCTTAGGCAAACGGAAGATTACCCGGTCGAAGATTTCCTTTCCTTTGTCGCTGGCGAGCCAGGTCTTGGCCCCAAAGTACAAACCCGCAATCAGGACTGGGGTCGCATACCAATACTCGGTCAGGAACTTAGAGATTCCCACGACGAACTGCGTCAACGCCGGCATCTGGGTCTTTTGACCGTCTAAGAGTTTTTGGAACGCAGGCACCACCTTCACCATCAGCACGTACACAATAATAATGGCCACCGACATCACCACGCCGGGATACACCATCGCGGACTTAACTTTCTTTTGAATGCGTTGGGCTTTTTCGCGGAACTTAGCCAAGCGATCGAGCACCTTATCCAGCACCCCACCCGCTTCACCGGCACGCACCATGTTCACGAAAAGCTTATCGAAAACCTTGGGGTGAGCCTGTAGGGCTTCCGAAAGGTTGTTACCTTGGGAAACACTCTCGGCGACGTTTTGCAACACGGCCTTAAAGGCAGGATTGCGTTCTTGCTTATGGATTAACTCCAAAGCACGCAATAAGGGTAGACCAGCAATGATGAGCGTCGCTAATTGGCGCGTCATCGTGGTGACGTCATCAGGCGTCACCTTCCCTTTGCCGAAACTAAAACTGCTCTTCTTGGCCGAAGGGGCAGCGATGGCCGCCTTCCCGGCCCCATTGTCGCTGGCCAAACTAGTCACCATCAGGCCGCGGGCCATGAGCTTCTGGCGGGCCTGTTCATCGCTACTAGCATCAATTTTCCCAGAGGTCTGGGCGCCATTACGATCGATGGCGGTATACTTATAGTCGGGCATAGTTGTGGGGGGGGTCAGATAAAGGGTTAGGTATACTTCAAGACTTCTTCAATCGTGGTAAGTCCATCAAAGATACAACGCAAGCCGTCTTCCCGGAGGGGACGCATGCCAGACTCGATGGCTTTTTGCTTCAACACCAAAGTCGGAGCCTTTTGCGTGATTAACGTGCGCAACGAGTCATTGATGGTCATCAATTCAAACAAGCCTTGGCGACTGCGGTAGCCAGAGCGGTTGCACTCGGCACAACCTTTGCCGAAGTAGAATTGTTTATTAGCAATCTCCAAGGCATCGACCTCGAGCATGCCCACGACTTCCTTGTCCGGCTCATAGGCCGTGCGGCAGGACTTACAAATCCGGCGCAATAGACGCTGGGCCAACACGCCTTCAAGCGAGGCAGAAATTAAGAACGGTTCGAGACCCATATCGATCAAACGAGTGACGGCACCGGGAGCATCGTTGGTGTGGAGCGTGGAAAGCACCACGTGACCCGTGAGCGAGGCTTGTACGGCGATTTGGGCGGTTTCTAAGTCACGAATTTCCCCCACCATGATGGTGTCAGGGTCTTGACGCAGGAAGGAACGCAGCGCCGCCGCGAACGTTAAACCGACCTGGTGATTGATGGGCACCTGCATGATGCCTTCGACTTCGTACTCGACCGGATCTTCCGCTGTCAAAATTTTCATATCCTCCGTATTCACTTCCCGCAAAGCGGAATAGAGCGTCGTGGTTTTACCCGAACCTGTCGGGCCAGTGACGATGAAAATACCGTTAGGACGATTCACCATCTGGCGAATCCCTTCCTTAATGTCATCCTGCATCGATAATGCCTCGAGGCTCAGGTTAACGACGGTCTTATCGAGAATACGTAACACCACGGACTCGCCGAACTGCGTAGGCAAAGTCGATACGCGCAAGTCGATGGCACGCCCCCCAATCGTGGTTTTAATCCGGCCGTCCTGCGGAATCCGGCGCTCCGCAATATTTAAGGCCGACAAAACTTTGACCCGGGCAATCACCGCCGAGGCCAAATTCTTGGGCGGCGGAGCCATTTCATAAAGCGAACCGTCGATGCGGTAACGGATGCGGAACTGGTCTTCAAAAGGCTCAAAGTGAATATCCGAAGCCTTGGCCTTCACCGCTTCTTGCAGCACGAGGTCGACGAAACGAATAATCGGCGCCTGGCTGGCTTGATTAATCACATCCTCGTCAGAAACGGGGGCGTTATCCGCTTGATCAAATTCGCCCAACAAATCCTCCATCGAAGAGGCCGAAGGTTCGCCATAAATGCGTACCACAGCGTTATCGATTTGATCGGGATCGGCGACGGCTAATTCAATGTCCCGCTGTAAAATAAACGTCAGCTCATTCACCACCGCCGAGTTGAACGGGTCTTTAGCCAACAGGGTCAACTTGCCGGCTTCATCCGCTACGGGCACCACCAAATACTTGTGAGCCTGAGCGGGCTTGAGCAAGTTCGTGAGCTCATCAGCCAAGTCATTGGGGACTACCGAGTAATATTGAATCTGCAGGTGATCCGCCACCGCTTGCAGAATCGAGGGGCGATCGGCCAAGCCGCTATCAATCACACTATCGGCAAAAGACTTACCAGTGCTCGCATGAGATTCCCAAATCTCATCGGCTTGAGTTTGGTTAACGAGACCAGACTCCAGGGCAATTTCACGAATTACGTCACTATGGTCGTCAAACATGGGAAGGTGTAGATAAAGGGGTTAGCGGGGGGTGGGTTTGCTATCGCCGGCCTTGATGCGCGAACGCATCATCTCGCCGTCTTGGCAGTAATTGAAGACTTCCTCTTCAGAAATCGTGCCCTGCAGGTAGAGGGCCAACAAATCGGCATCTAAGGTGCGCATGCCGCGGGCGGCACCGGTTTCGATGTCGGAAACAATTTGGAATGTTTTGTTTTCCCGGATCTTTGCGGCAATGGCGTCCGTGCGAATCATAATTTCGTAAGCGGCAACGCGCTTATCATCAACCGTGCGTAACAGGCACTGGGAAATCACGGCGACAATCGAAGATGCTAATTGCACACGAATCTGGTCGCGGGCCCCAGCCGGGAAAGCATCCAGAATGCGGTCGACCGTGCGCGCCGCACCGGTGGTGTGCAAAGTACCGAAAACTAAGTGACCAGTCTCCGCCGCGGAAACGGCGGCTTCAATCGTCTCCAAATCGCGCATTTCGCCAATCAGGATGACGTCCGGGTCTTGACGCAAAGCCGAGCGGATGCCGTCGGCAAAAGAAGGCACGTCGTTGTGCACTTCACGCTGGGTTACCACGCATCCTTTATGCGCATGGTAGTATTCAATCGGATCTTCAATGGTCACAATGTGGCCATCTTCGTTCTCATTGATCCAATTAATCATGGAAGCTAACGTGGTCGACTTACCTGAGCCCGTAGGACCAGTGACTAAAATTAAACCCCGCGGACGCTTTAAAAGATCCTTAATCATCGGGGGCAGGCGCAACTGCTCCAAGGTAAACATCTTCGCTGGAATCAAACGCAGCACCATGCCGAGAGAGCCTTTACCGCGATAAACATTCACCCGAAACCGAGCTTTCTTGTGGAAGGAAAAACCGAAATCGCAACCTCCGTCGCGCTTCAAGCGCTCCTGCTGATCGGGGGGCGTAATCGACTGCACTAAATTTTCAGTATCTTCAGGCGTGAGGGCCGGACCATCAATCGAGATAACGCTACCACTCACGCGCAAACTAGGAGCCCGACCGACGTGCAAGTGCAAGTCAGAGGCGCCATTCTCAATCATGGCTTCGAGTAATTGATGAATCTCGTAAGCCATAAGATTAGAGTACGTCGTCGGCGACAGTGGCACCCATCACTTCTTCAATGGTCGTCATCCCCGAAGCCACCTTGCGTTGACCGTCTTCACGCATGGTGCGCATGCCCGCTTCGCGAGCTTTGCGACGCAAATCTACGAGGTTAGCACCGGAGTAAATCATTTCTTGGATTTCTTCCGTGATGACAAAGATTTCAAACACGCCACGGCGACCCTTGTAACCACGGTCACCACACTTTGCACACCCCGCACCCTTCATCGGCGTGGCCCCCGCAATATCCTGCTCGGTCATACCAATGGAATAAAGTTCTTTCGCCGTGGGCTTGTAAGGCTGGGCACAAGATTGACAGACCCGACGCACCAGACGTTGCGCCAAGGCACCACGTAAAGCAGCCGACACTAAGAAGGGCTTAACTCCGATATCAACCAAACGAGTCACGGCGCTAACCGAGTCATTAGTGTGCAACGTGGAGAACACCATGTGACCCGTTAAGGCCGCATTCACGGCGATTTCGGCCGTCTCCATATCCCGAATTTCCCCAATCATCACGATGTTCGGCGCTTGACGTAACATCGCACGTAAGGCGGCCGCGAAAGTCATCCCAACGTCGCGCTTCACTTGCACCTGATTAATACCCGCCATCTGGTATTCGACAGGGTCTTCAACGGTGATGATTTTGCGGTCAGGCTTATTGATGTAGTTCAACGCCGAATACAGCGTCGTCGACTTACCCGAACCGGTAGGACCGGTGACGAGGAAGACGCCATCAGAACCAGAAATCAGCCCCTGGAACTTCGCTTGGTCATCGGCAAAGAAGCCCAACTCCGGCAAGCCGAGTTTGAGGCCTTCTTTATCTAAAATACGCATGACGATGGACTCCCCATAAACCGTCGGCAAAACCGATACCCGCAAGTCGATATCACGACCGCCGGTGCGGGCCTGAATACGACCGTCTTGCGGGATGCGCTTTTCGGCCAAGGAAACTTCGGCCATCAGCTTCAAACGTGAAATCACCGAAGCCTGCAAGCGCTTGGGGGGGCCCTTCATTTCTTGGAGCACACCATCAATCCGGAAACGCACGCGAAAGCGCTTTTCCAAGGGCTCTAAGTGAATATCGGAAGCCTTGCGACGAATCGCATCCACAATCAAAGAGTTCACGTAGCGGATGATGGGTGCATCGTCTTCTTTAACTTCGCCGCCTTGAGGCAATTCGACCGAAACGCCATCTTCGGATTTTCCGAAAACGTCTTGGTAAGAAACGTTTACCTGGCCGCCGCCATAACAACGAGCAATGGCCGTACGCAACTCATCGGGCGGGGCTAACTTGGGATTTAAAGTTAACTTCAAAACCCGCGATAAAGAGTCAAGCGTGTCGGTGTCTAAAGGATCGGCGATAGCCACCAAGAGTTCCACCCCATCCATCTGCAAGGGAAGGATGTTTTGGCGCTCCGCTTGCTCGCGACTGATAAGTTTCAGTAAATCTTCCGATGGCGAAACTTGGTTCACATCCACCACCTCCATATCAAACTCCACACCCAAAGCTCGGGTAATGGAAACCCAGGCAACCTTCTTCTCCTCGACCAACTTAGCCAAAGTCAGAGTATCAGGGTTCTGGCCTTCGGGAACCTCAGCCAAAGAAGCACGGGCTGCCGCCACGTCAGCGGGCGAAACCAATCCTTTGTCTTGGATAAATTGAATGACGAAATCGTCGGCGGTCGTCACAGCGTGTAAGTCCGTTGGGGTAAAGTTGGGGTGGGTGATTCGCCTGTCTTGGGGAACAGACGAGTGGAGGTTTCAACGTAAATCCCCCTACCCGCTCCGCAACCGAAATTATCCAAAAATATCGCGAATCATTTTACCCAAGTTGCGAAATCAACTTTTGGACTTGGCTCTCCAAAAAACTCGCTTCGCCGTCATTCCAAAGCACATAGTCGGACTTCTTAACCTTCTCATCTAGAGGCATTTGTGATGCAATGCGACGTTTTGCTTCACCGACTTCGACCCCTCGCCCCTGCAAGCGCTGCAAGCGAACAGCATCGGAACAGGCCACGCACACGACTGCTTTAAATTCGGCCGTGAGATTTTTTTCAAAAAGTAGTGGGATTTCGACGATGTAACGTTGGTTCGGATCCGAGACCGCGGCTTGTCGCAACCGGCTGACTTCAGGGTGAGTCACTGACTCTAAAAAAGCCCGCTCCGCCTCATCCGCAAAGACCTTAGCCGCAATCCAGGGTCGATTAGGCAAACCATCTGACCCTAAGGCCGCCGACCCCCAGCGCTGCTTTAACAAAGCACAGACTGCGGGTGACTCTAAAACCTGGCGGGCTAACTGATCAGCATTCACGACGATATACCCCCGCTGACCAAAAAAGCTAGCAGCCAAGGTTTTGCCACAGCCAATACCCCCCGTGAGTCCGATGACCATAGGGAGCATTAAACCCTCCTAACTACGGAGGGCAAACCTCAAGCAGGGCTTGGCGAGGATTGCGTTCCGGACTCAGGCGTGGGCTGATTCACGACGCCAGCCTCACGCACGGGCAAGGGAGCTACTGGCTGACCGACGATGGGGGTCTGAATCGCCCCGGTTTTAATAATCTCGGTAACGTGAATGCCGTCCAAAGTTTCAAACTCGAGCAAGGCTTCGGCAATCTTACGATGTGCCTCGGCATGCTCGCTGATTAACTTCTCAGCCCGCGCGTATTGCTCGCTGATTAAACGGGCAATGGCTTCGTCGATGCGCCGGGCGGTTTCATCGCTGTGCATCTGGACGCGAGCTAAATCACGACCCAAAAAAGGAGGAGAATCAGCATTTTCCCCAAAGGAAATGGGGCCTAAATCGCTCATCCCCCAGTCGCATACCATCTGACGGGCAATGCGAGTGGCTTGTTTAATATCGGAAGAGGCGCCGTTAGAAATATCACCGGTCACCACTTTTTCACCAACGCGACCAGCCATGGCCACGCAGATAAAGTTCGCGAGATGTTGCTTCGAGTAACCTAAGATTTCTTTAATAGGCATGTACATCGCCATACCGAGGGCGCCACCACGCGGGATGATGGTGACTTTATGTAACTTAAAGACGCCATCCTCGATCAAGGCCTGCACAATGGCGTGACCCGCCTCATGGTAGGCCGTCTTGCGACGATCTTCGTCGTCCATCACGCGCTTACGCTCACGACCATGCGCCAGCTTTTCACGCGCTTCTTCCACATCCACCATTTCGATTTTATCGCGATGACGGCGACCGGCGTGCAAGGCAGACTCATTCAATAAATTGGCTAAGTCGGCGCCCGTCATTCCCGATGTGATACGGGCCACTCGGTTTAAATCCACCGAGGGGGCCACTTGAAAACGCTTGGCATGCACGGCCAACACGGCTTCGCGACCACGCAAATCAGGCAAATCAATGTAGACCTGACGGTCAAAACGACCCGGGCGTAAGAGAGCGGAGTCGAGTACGTCGGCACGATTCGTCGCCGCGATGACAATGACGCCTGCTTGGCCATCAAAGCCGTCCATCTCTACTAAAAGCGAATTCAACGTCTGCTCACGCTCGTCATTACCACCACCATGACCAGCACCGCGCTGACGACCCACGGCATCAATTTCATCAATAAAGATAATACAAGGGGCGAGTTTACGAGCTTGGTCGAAGGTGTCGCGGACACGAGCGGCGCCAACACCGACAAACATTTCCACAAAGTCCGAACCGCTGATGCTCAAGAAAGGTACCCCGGCTTCACCCGCCACAGCCCGAGCGAGCAAGGTTTTACCCGTGCCAGGAGGCCCTACCATCAAAATACCCTTGGGAATCGAAGCTCCGATTTTGGTAAAACGCTTAGGATCACGGAGGAAATCCACGATTTCCTTCACTTCTTCCTTAGCCTCTTCGCAACCTGCGACGTCTTTAAACGTAGTCGACTCTTTATCCGTCGAGCTCAGGCGGGCCCGGCTCTTGGCAAACTGCATCGCCCCACGGTTCGCATTCTTTAAGAAGCGATACATCATGAAGAGCACCAACCCGGAAATGACTAAGGTTGGCAAAACGTTGTAGAGAAATTGCGTCCATCCGGTTTGGGCAGGGATTTCCTTCAGAACGTCTTTACCCACCGTCGTCCGGAAGAGGCGCAAATCTTCGTCCATCAAACGACCCGCCGCCACGAACTTCGAAGGGTCTTTTTCGTCCGCCCCCTTCACCGCAAACTCACCAGAAATTTGGTACCAGTTTTCGGAACCCGCGGTCGGATCGGGCTTCAGGCTCAGGCTCTTAATTTTCTTCTCTTGAGCCAAAGAAAGCACTTGGGGTACGCTCAACTGCTGCACCGTGTTGCCGGCAGGGCCAGAGGACATCAACAAGGCCACGACTGCGGCCATCAAGAGTAGCCATACGATGATGGGCTTACTATTGGAACGCGACGGATTCTTATCTTCCTCGTTGTCGTTTTGACTCATGAGCGGAGGGTTTAATTTAAGCAGGGACCACGCCAAGTCAACCGGAGAGCCCCAGAAGTCGGACCCTTTAACTTAAAAGCGTCGGCAGGCGGCAATCCAGGTACCCATAAAATTTGGTCCTGCGCCAAAACCACCGGCAAGGCATCTCGCTGTTCTACAGGGATTTTCCGATTGATTAGCATATCCGCCAACAGGGCACTACCGGGAGCCCCGAGGGCGTGAAAACGATCCCCCTCCTGTCGGCCTCGCCAAGTCAGGGGCATCCCAGGTGGGACTTTTAAATAGACTTCTTGTTGGGGCGGAATGTCGCCTAGAGACAAATCAGCCCAAAGTTCGGGAGATACGTCACTACGCTCCGCCCGCAAACCGCTCTCGGGGCAATCTTCGTTTTCCTTTAGAGTTCTTAAAACAGGACCGAGTTTCGGCCACTCGAGTCGACAGAGCCGCAGTTGGCCTTGATGTACCTCGACCAGCCGACCTTGCACACTAGCACGTAGTTCTCGACCAAGGTGCATGGCTTCCACCAAAGGCATCAGCGAGGTGACACTGGGTTCGTTTAAGCCTTGGAGTTGGAGAAATTGCACAAGCACGGCGTAAATCAACGTCGCGGGTTTTCCCCCTAAGGCTGCCACCTGACATGCTTCAGATTCCCGAGGTTGGACGCCCAAAGTTTCTGCCCAAGCCATTAGGGCTTTATGATAGTCATCTTGTAAACGGGCCGCCCGCGCAAAACCGGCCTGATAATGCTCGCCCAAAGCATCGACGCCTCCCTGCGACAACCAAGCTCGCACTCGATTACGAGAAGCTACGGGCTGAGCATTGGTCAGATCTTCCCGCCAAGGAATGCCAGCCCGAAGTAATTCGGCCTGTAAAGCCGCCTTCGTTAAGCCCGCAGTAATCAACGGACGCCAATGCACATGCCCATCGCGAAATGCTTGAACCTCGCGCGGGGCGGCCAACCCAACGGGCCCAGCGCCTCGAGCTAAACGCCATAACATAGACTCAACAACGTCATCCAAGTGATGGGCCGTCACTAAAACCTGGATACCAGAAATGGCGCGTTGCTCCGCAAAAAAAGCCTGGCGGGCTTCGCGTAAAACATGCTCGGCAGCCCAGCCTGTTGTCGTCCGTTCGCCTACCACACACGGAACGCCTAGGGCCTGGCAAAACGCGACACAGAAAGCGGCATCTTCCGCTGAAGCATCCCCCCGGGCCCGATGATTAAAATGCCAAGCAACTAAGCGAGGTCGCATCGCTGCATGCGCCCATAAAGCACACAAGGCATAAACCGAATCCGAACCGCCCGAAAAAGCGACCGCAAGCGGACCTCGAGAATCGCCTTCCCACCCTGGCAAAGGGACAAGGGAAGACGCGGCTCGACGCAAGGCTTCCGGGCTCGGCAAATTCGCAAACACCAGGTTAATCTAGGCCCTCTTAGCCTGCTGCCAACCCTCAAGGAGGCGCAAAATCAAAGGGACAGGGTTTCCTTACCGTACCAGCGACGCAGTACTTCGGGAATCCGCACCGTGCCATCAGGCTGTAAATTGTTTTCTAAAATAGCAGCCAAGACACGGGGTAAACCCAAGCCCGAACCATTCAGCGTGTGAACATACTCGGGCTTACCGTCTTTCGGACGGAAACGAATGCCAGCACGACGAGCCTGGAAGTCGGTAAAGTTCGAACAGCTTGAAACTTCTAACCAACGCTTTTGGCCGCCGGCCCAGACTTCTAAATCGTATTGCTTGCTATGGGCAAAGCCGATGTCGCCAGCACAAATCAGCAAGACGCGGTAAGGCAAATTAAGCTTCTGCAAAAGTCGCTCGGCATCGCCGCGCAACAGTTCCAATTCCGCAAAGGACTGATCCGGGTGAACCCATTTAACCAGCTCCACCTTATCAAATTGGTGCAAGCGATTCAGCCCGCGGACGTGAGCCCCCCAACTACCAGCCTCGCGGCGAAAGCAGGGCGTGTACCCGCAACGCTTTACGGGCAAAGCCGCCTCGTCGATAATCTCGTCGCGAAAATAATTCGTCACGGGCACTTCAGCCGTCGGAATTAAATAAAAATCATCCGTGGGTGTATGATACATTTGCCCTTCCTTATCGGGTAACTGTCCCGTAGCCGTCGCACTGGCCGCGTTCACGAGTAAAGGAGCATGCACTTCGGTGTACCCCGCGGAGCCAGCTTCTTCTAAAAAGTATTGGATGAGAGCCCGCACTAAACGAGCCATGTCACCCACATAGAACGGAAAACCTGCGCCCGTCACTTTCACGCCCCGTTCAAAATCAATCGCTTTGCTAAACCAAGGAATATCCCAGTGCGGTTTCGCGGCACTGGAAACCAATGTAGCTTCATCACCCCACGTCAGCACCACTTGATTATCGGCCTCAGTGCGACCTTCGGGCACGGAATCATGGGGCACATTGGGCAACGTTAAAGCGGCCACCTTCCATTGTTCTTCGGCTTCCGCGACCTTCTTCTCCAATTCTTTGACTTGGGCTGAAGCGGTCTTCATCGCCAAAACCTTGGCTTGAAACTCCGGAGTTCCCTTGGGCATCGCGGCCATCTCTTTGTTGGCGGCGTTTTGGGCGGACCGGGCGACTTCGAATTCAGCCACGGCATGGCGACGGGCTTCATCGGCCGCCAAGACGGCATCGATATTCACCGAAAATTTCTTTCGGGCTAAACCACGGCGAACGAGGTCGACATGATCACGCAAAAATTTTGCATCCAACATACCCCGACAGATTGCCTCGCCTCCCTGCCCTCTGGCAAGGTGAGAAATCACCTCCACCCCACTAACCTTCTATTAAAATCTCTCTAAATTGTGGTTGATGAAAAACCTAAAATCCCCTCAAAAGAAGTCCTTTTATCCTATGAGCGAAACTAAGAAAACGGAAACCGCCCCCGCCGCTGACGCTTGGACGAAGTGGGTCGCCCTCTCGACCACCATCCTCGCCGTGTGTGCGGCGTTCTCGACCTTGAAAGGCGGATCGTTCTCCACCAAGACGCAACTCGCGACCGTCAATGCGGCCAACAAATGGGCCTACTACCAAGCCAAGAGTTTGAAAGAAACCTCGCGCGAAACGGAACTCGCCATCATCACCACCATCGAAGCCGCGACGCCTAATCCTGAAGCGAAAAGCGTCGCCACTGCGGCGATGAAGAAAGCGGAATCCGAAATCATCCGTTACGAAAAAGAAAAAGCGGAAATCCGTAAAGATGCCGAACGCCTCGATGCCGAAACCAGCTATAATCAGGCTCGTGGCGGTTATTTTGGCCTAGCCATCATGTTCCTGCAAATTGCCATCATGCTCTCCGCGATTTCGGCTTTAATGAAGAAGAAATCCTTCTGGATTATCGGTCTGATTGCTGGGTCGGTAGGCATCGGCTACCTCTCCTACGCTTGGGCCTTCTACCCCGACTTCACCCCGCCCGCACCCAAAGTCGACGTGACCAAGACGGCCGCCGCTCCGGCTCAACCCTCCAAGTAAAGAAGGACAAGCCCTGCTGTATCGCAGCAGGGCTTGTTGGGGTGCTATGCTTCAGGGTTTTAGACGCGATTAGCTTCGAGAGCTAAGGCTTCATGAACTCCAAAGAAACGTCGCACCTCAACCGCTGCAGCCGCAGGACTGTCCGAGGCGTGGCAAACATTGCGCATCATTTCGGTGCCGAAATCGCCCCGAATGGTGCCCTTTGGTGCCAACTTAGAATTAGTAGGTCCGAGCAATTCACGGACCTTTGAAATAACATCCTGACCGGAAAGTACCGCCACGATCACGGGGCGGGAGGCCATAAAGTTCTCAATTTCTGGATAAAAAGGCTTATCGGCAATGTGAGCGTAGTGTTCACGCAACTGAGCAGGGGTGAGTTGGGTGAGTTTACAGGCCACGATATCAAAACCCGCGGCCTCAAAGCGTGCCAAGACAGTGCCGCACAAACGGCGCTCCATGCAGTCAGGCTTTAAGATGATGAGGGTCTTTTCCATAAAGGTACCTTTGAAAGTAAAGGGTCGTTAAGACTTGGTTTTTTACCTCGATTTGACAAGTGCGAAAGGGGTCTGCCCCCTAAAAACCTGCCTTAGGCCCTAAAAAGTAGGCAAACTGCCTGAACTACGAGGGCTTTGCCGGCCCCCACCGAGTCCATCCCCTCATTGGTGGTCGCCTTTATGCCCACCTGGGCGGGGTCAACCTGGAGCAAACTAGCGACCGAGGTGCGGATGGCGACCACATGCGCCATGATCTTCGGTTTCTCCCCGATGAGCACGACATCAACATTACCTACCTGCCATCCCAACTTAGCGACTTCAGCAACCGCTTTTTGGACAATTAAGGCTGAATTCATGCCCTTACAGGCGGGATCATTATTCGGAAAATAATGACCGATATCTGGCAAACCTGCCGCACCAAAAATCGCATCCGCCACGGCATGCAAAAGCACATCCGCATCGGAATGCCCCTGCGGACCAACCTCCGACGGAATCGGCACCCCGCCTAAGATACACGCCCGCCCCGCCACCAAAGGGTGAATGTCATATCCAAGACCAATCCGGAAAGGAGGTGTGGCAGGCATAACGTGAAAGTAACACTTTATCGCCGAAAGGAAAGCCCTCGCATAAAACCCTTGAAAGGTCGTCCCGAGCCCGCATCTTGAAGCCTCGTTGGTCTTAAGGCGCGGTAGCCAAGTGGTAAGGCCGGGCTCTGCAAAAGCCCCATGCGTCGGTTCAATTCCGACCCGCGCCTCCAAATTTACTTAACAAAAAAGGCGTCCCTCAGGGACGCCTTTTAATTTGACCGAGACCGTGATGTTTAGCGGGCGGTCTTGCTCAGGTTGGCAACACCGTTGACCTTCGAGTTCACGCGCAGGCGCAAACCGTTGAGGCGAATGAAGCCGGTAGCATCGTCCTGATTGTAAGCCTTGGTGGGGTCGGCTTCCATCGTCGCGATATGGGGATTGTAGAGCGAACGAGGGCTCTTCCGACCAGCCACATAGACCGCACCCTTGTACAGCTTCACACGCACCGTACCCGTGACATTGCGCTGCGACTCAGTGATCAAAGACTGCAAGGCCAAGCGCTCAGGGGCATACCAGAATCCATTGTAAACGAGGGTCGCATAACGAGGCACCAACGAATCGCGCAAGTGCATCACTTCACGATCCATCGTCAGGGACTCAATTTGACGGTGCGCGAAGTGTAAAATCGTGCCACCGGGCGTTTCATAAACACCACGGCTCTTCATCCCGACGAAACGATTTTCCACCATGTCGACGCGGCCCACGCCGTGACGACCGCCGAGTTTATTCAAGGTAAGCATGACGCCCAAGGGGTCGAGCTTCTTACCGTTAACGGCGACGCAGTCACCTTGGCGGAATTCTAATTCCACATACTCGGGCTTGTTCGGGGCGTCTTCAGGAGACACCGAGAGTTTGAACATGCTCTTATTGGCAGGGGCGAACGCATCCATCCAAGGATCTTCTAAAATACCAGCTTCATAAGAGATGTGTAAAAGATTGCGGTCGGAAGAATAGGGCTTCTTCGCGCTGGCTTGCACCGGAATCTTATGCTCGGCGCAGTAGGCAATCATTTCCGCCCGACCTGGGAAGTCATTGCGGAACGCTTCATTGCGCCAGGGTGCGATGATTTCTAAATCCGGAGCCAAGGCCGCACAGGTGAGCTCAAAACGCACTTGGTCATTGCCCTTCCCGGTCGCCCCGTGAGCGATCGCCGTCGCCCCTTCGCGACGCGCGATTTCCACCATGCGCTTCGCAATCAGCGGACGAGCAATCGAGGTGCCGAGGTAGTACTGACCTTCGTAAATGGCCCCCGCTTGCATCATCGGGAAAATGAAGTCGCGGGCGAACTCGGCCTGCAAGTTGTCGACGTACAACTTCGAAGCGCCGGTCTTAAAGGCTTTCTGTTTTAAGCCCTTCAATTCTTCTTCTTGGCCGATGTCGGCACAAAAAGCGATCATCTCGGCTTGGTGCTTTTCCTTAATCCAGGAAAGGAGCACGGAGGTGTCGAGGCCGCCAGAATAGGCTAAGACGATTTTTTTAGGCTTACTCATATCAATAATAGGAATTAGCAATTAGGCGGGGGCGAGAAATGCGAGCAATGCTTTTTGCACGTGCAACCGATTTTCCGCTTGGTCGAAGATAATGCTCTGCGGACTGGCTAAGACCTCGGCGGTGACTTCCTCGCCGGGGTGAGCGGGCAAGCAGTGCATGAAATAAGCGGAGGGCTTAGCTAAGGCCATGAGCGCACGGCTCACTTGGTAAGGTTGCATAATCTGGAGGCGGGCGGCCTTCTCGGCCTCCATCCCCATACTCACCCAAACATCGGTATAGACCATGTCCGCACCACGCACGGCCTCCGCTGGATCCGTGGTAAAAGTGTAAGTCGGTTTCAAGCCATCGCGTTGGAGTTGGGCTTTAATCTCCGCCGTGGGCTCAAAGCCCGCTGGACCTGCCAAAGCGATTTCAATCCCGAGGGCGGCACCGCCCAAGATGTAAGAGTTGGCCATGTTGCAGGCAGTATCGCCCAAAAAGGCGAACTTCCGACCACGCAACGATTCAACATACTTTTCAGGATGACCTGGAGCAAAACGCTCCGCCAAGGTAAACACGTCCGTCATGAACTGACAGGGGTGTAAAAAGTCCGATAAGGCATTGACGATGGGCATCGAGCCACAACGAGCAAAATCAACCAAGAGTTGATGCTCGTGACAACGAATCACCATGCCATGCAAGTAACGCGAGAGAACGCGGGCGGTGTCTTCGACGGTTTCGCCCCGCGTTAACTGCAAATCTTCAGCGTTCAACATCACAGGCTGGCCACCCAACTCGTGCACGCCGACCTGGAAAGAAACGCGCGTGCGCGTGCTCTTCTTAAAGAACATCAAGCCCCACGACTGCTGCGCCAACGCCGGCGTCGTTGCTTTACCACGACCGGCCTTCAGCGCTGCTGCTGCCGCAAAAACTTGGGCCGTTTCAACTAAACTTAAGTCCGTCTCCTTTAAGAAGTGACGCATCGCGATAAAGGTCGAAGGTAAGGAATGAAAAGCCGTTTGGACAGCGGAAAATCAGGGTTGAAAAGGAATTAAGCCACCTTCCAACCTGCCAAGACCTGACGCAGAATCGCCACCGATTCGTCTAATTCCTTCACCGAGGCCGTCAAAGGCGGTAAAAGCCGGACCGCAATCCCGCCCGCGGGTACAGCCAATAAGCCAGCTTCACGCAAAGCAGCAACAACAGGCACAGAGTCCACTTTCAGAATCACCCCAGTCATATAACCCATACCCCGAATTTCCTGCACGAGGTCAGGACGGAGCGTGACGAGTTGACGGAGGGCTTGATGCCAAGCGGGCGTCTGGGCAGTCACCCGTGCCAAAAGTTTTTCTTGTTCGATCACTTCTAAAACCGCCAAGGCGGCCGTGGCGGCTAAAGCGCCCCCACCAAAAGTCGTGCCATGCGATCCGGCTTGGAAAAGCTCTGCATGCGGCGCGGACATCCAAATAGCCCCCATCGGGAAACCGCCGCCCAAACCTTTCGCCATCGCAATCGCATCCGGGTGAACCCCGGCGTACTCAAAGGCGTAAAACTTTCCTGTCCGCCCAATCCCACATTGGATTTCATCAATCATGAACAGGATGTTCCGTTCACGACATAGTTTCTCGAGGCCGATTAAGAATTCGGGCGTCGCAGGATTCACCCCACCCTCACCTTGAATCGTTTCCACGAGTACCGCGGCGGTGGTCTTCGCATCCATCGCCCGATCCCACGCCGCTAAATCATTCAACGGGGCGGCGGTAAAACCCGAAAGCAAAGGCCGAAAACCTTTTTGAATCTTTTCCTGAGGCGTGGCGGACATGCCGCCAAAAGTCCGGCCGTGAAAAGCTTTCTCAGCGACGACAACGCCAATACATGCACCCTCGGTGCCAGATTTCCGCAAGCCGTGTAAACGAGCTAACTTCAGCAAACTCTCGTTCGCTTCCGCTCCGCTATTGCAGAAAATCACTCGACCAGGACCAGCGTGACCGGCCAAAGCAGCCGCCAGACGACCCTGGGGTTCGTTCCGGTAAAGGTTACTAACGTGAGTCAGTTTGGCCGCTTGCTCACTGACACGCCGCACCCAATGCGGGTGAGCATGGCCCAAGGCATTCACGGCAATCCCCGTCGAAAAATCGAGGTAACGACGCTTTTGACTATCCCACACGTACGAGCCTTCGCCGTGCGTTAACGTGAGCGCAGGCGACGCGTAGTTTCGCCCCACAAACTGATCGTACAGTGCCGCCGTTTCATCGGGAGAGCCCGCATGAGCAGCCGGAATCGAGGAAGGGTCTGAGTCCATTAGCCGTGAATAATTTCCGTACCAATACCATGGTCGGTAAAGACTTCTAATAAAAGCGCATGGGACACGCGTCCATCAATGAAGTGCACGCGACGCACCCCTTCTTTAAGCGCTTTCACCGCACTATCCACCTTGGGAATCATGCCGCCAGCAATCACGCCCTTCTTCTTCAAATCTTCCACTTCACTGACTTTTAAAGTCGTGATGAGGGAACTGGGGTCCTGAGGATTAGCCAAGAGGCCCGGCACATCGCTCATGAAAATCAAGCGACGCGCCCGAAGCGAATGTGCTACCGCCGCGGCGGCGACATCAGCATTCGTGTTATAAGCCTGATCATCGGCATCCAAGGCAATCGGCGAGACCACGGGCAAGAACCCATCGGCCAAGGCTTTCTTGATCAACTTGGTTTTCACAAACTTGATATCACCCACAAAACCTAAATCAACCGGTTGACCGTTTTCATCCGTGCCTAAAAGTTTTTCGCACAAGTTAACATGGTTGCCTGGCATCCCGAGAGGATTAGCACCGCGAGCTTTAAAGGACTGGCAAATCTGTTCGTTGATTTCGACGTTCAAAGTTTCTTCAACAATCTTCACGGTGGCAGCGTCCGTCACCCGCATGCCAGCCCGGAACTCGGATTTAAGCCCGGCTTTCTCCATCGCCCGCGTGATGGCTTTACCGCCGCCGTGGACCACAACCACTTGAATCCCCACCGCCGCAAGGAAAGCGATATCCGTCGCCACTCGCTCCCGGCCCGCAGGATCGGGATCATCCATAAAGCTACCGCCATACTTCACCACGAAGGTGGAGCCACGGAACTTGTGGATATAAGGAAGCGCCTCGAGAAGTACCTCGGCTTTATGCGCAGCAGGATGGCTCATCTAAAAAAAGTTTCGAGTGGAGGGGTTGGTCTGACAATCGGAAAAACAAGGTTTACTCACTCTTGTTGTAGTTCACATAGCCATCCGTCAGGTCCGCAGCCAAGAGTCGAAACTGAGCGTCACCTAAATTCAGATTCAAGCGCACCGCAAAGCGGCGAGCTTTCACCACTTGTTTCCAGCGAGGCTTATTTTCGGGCAACGGACGGCCTTGAATCACCGCAGGCACATCTTCGTAGGAAATATCGAGACGACTTTCGTCAATCCCCACGCGGGCATAACCCGCCGCATCCGCTAACCGGCCCCAATTAGGATCTTCGCCAAACCAAGAAGATTTCACCAAGAGCGAATTGCCAATCGCGCGGGCGACTTTCTCGGCATCCAACCGGGTACGGGCTCCCGTGATTTCCACGGCCACGACCTTGGTGATTTTCTCCCCATCGCCGACAATCTTCTCGGCTAAGGCGAAACACACTTGGTCTAAGGCTTTTTGGAACAGCGCCTGCAAGGCAGGCTCGCCCGCTTGCACTTTCACGCCGGAACGACCCGATGCCAACACGATCACCGTATCATTCGTGGACATATCACCATCAACGCTCACGCAATTAAACGACTGCTCGGTGGCCTGCTTTAAAGCCGCTTTTAAATCGGCCGAGGACACCACGGCATCCGTACACACAAACGCCAACATCGTCGCCATATTGGGCTCAATCATGCCGGCACCTTTCGCAATCCCAGCCACCGTGACGGTCTGACCCTGCCAGGTAAAACGTGCGGTACAAGTCTTAGGACGCGTGTCCGAAGTTAAAATCGCTTCAGCGGCACGCTGACCTTCACTCGCGGCGGTGGAGAGACGACTCGCCGCCGTCTTAATCCCCTGCTCCACTTTCGCCATCGGCAGCAACTCACCAATCCGACCCGTCGAACAAACCAAGAAGGCGGCACCCGGCTGACCAACGGCTTGGGCCGCTAATTTGGCCGAAGTAGCAGCATCTAAATCACCCTGCTGAGCCGTGCAGGCATTGGCATTACCGCTGTTAGCCACGATGCCCAGCACCCCGTTCGCTTCTTGCAGAACCTTTTGGCAAAAGCGCACCGGGGCCGCTTTCACATCGTTCGTTGTAAAGACACCTGCGGCGGCACAAGGCTGCTCAGCGACAATCAGCGCTAAGTCCAAACGCTCTAAGCCCTTGTTGCGAATATCGCAGCCCACCGCTCCGACTTTAAACCCGGGCACATCGGTGATACCGGGAGAATCATTGAAGAATTCAAGCGACATAGAAAAATTAACGGAGGCCTTCGGTTTCCTCCCAACCCATCATGAGGTTGAGATTCTGCACCGCCTGGCCACCAGCTCCTTTGAGTAAATTATCAATCACCGACGTGATGATCAGGTTCCCCGTACGCGCATCGGCGACGACCGAAAAGGCGACGCGATTCGTGGTCGCGACATGGGCCGTGTCAGGGAAGTCGCCTGATTTCAAAATAGAAATAAAAGGCCGTCCCGCATACGCTTGCTGCCAGCAAGCTTCCACTTGAGCGGCGGTGACTTGTGGCGCCGGCACGACGATGGTAGTCGCAATCCCGCGATGCATCGGGGCCAAGTGAGGATTAAACTGCACGATAACGGGCTGACCCGCCGCGGCGGCAAAAGCCTCTTCGATTTCAGCTAAGTGACGATGACCGGGGATACCGTAGGCCTTTACCGAGCTATCACGCTCGCAGAATAAATAAGCCACTTCGGCTTTTTTCCCGGCCCCTGAAATCCCGCTGTAAGAATTAATGACTAACTGCCCAGGAGCAGGGCGCAGTAAACCAGCCCGAAGCAAGGGAATTAGCGGTACTTGAATGCTCGTCGGGTAACAACCCGGACAAGCAATCAAACTAGCCCGCTTCCAATCGTCGTTCAGCTGTAATTCGGGAATTACATAACGAGCTTGGGCCAACAACTCTGGTGCAGGATGCGGGTGTCCGTAATATTTTTGATAAGTCACAACGTCCTGTAAGCGGAAGTCGGCGGAAAGATCTAAGACGCGTTTACCCGCTGCGACCAAGGGACGCGCGTACTCGGCCGCGACGCCGTGTGGCAAAGCGAGAAACCAAACGGCCACGTCGGATTGAGCACACTCTGCAGGCGACGACGGTGTGAATTGCAAAGACGGCGAAACCATCCCCCGCAAACGGGGAATTTCATCAGCCACCGCTTTACCTGCTAACGTCCGCGAACATACCGCCGCGAGTTCGACGCGGGGGTGCCGAGCCAGCAAACGCACCAGCTCTTCGCCCGTGTAGCCAGAGGCACCGATGACACCGACTTTTGTGAGAGAATGGGCCATGATGAAAGTAAACGTTATTTAGATGACATTTTGATGGTTGGACATCGAAAACTAGGCAACAAAAAGGCCCCGTTTCCGGGGCCTTGAGGTTCCTGTCTCTGCGGATTAACGCTTGGAGAACTGGAAGCGCTTACGAGCACCGGGACGACCTGGCTTCTTACGTTCGCGCATGCGACCGTCGCGAGTCAAGAAGCCACCCTTCTTGAGAGGGGCACGGAGCGTGCCATCCATTTTCTGGAGGGCGCGAGCTAAGCCATGGGAAATCGCACCAGCTTGACCGTTGGGACCACCCCCGATGACGTTAACCGAAACGTCGAGTTGGCCTTCGAGTCCTGCCGTACGCAAGGGCTGCGTCGCAACCTTCACGAGAGCTTCAGTATAAAGGTATTCGTGGGCGGGCTTACCATTAATCGAAATGGCACCCGTACCATGCGACAGGCGAATGCGAGCCGAAGCCGTCTTGCGGCGACCGACTGCGGTAATAGGAGAATTCTTAGCGCTCATTGAAGGTATTTAAAGAAGATTAACCCTTGAGAGGAATGGGGTTGGCGGCCGCGTGGGGATGGCTTTCACCCGCGTAAACACGGAGCTTGGTCAACATGTCGTTCGCGAGACGATTCTTGGGTAACATGCCTTTCACGGCGTGGTTGATCAAGAATTCAGGACGCTTCGCACGCATTGCCGCCGCGTTACGACGGTAAGCGGTGCCGACCCAACCGGAGAAGAACATGTAAGTCTTATCCAATTCCTTCGAACCCGTGAGGACGACTTTGTCGGCATTAATGACTACGACGTAGTCACCCGTATCGACGTTCGGGGTGTAGGTGGGCTTGTGGCGTCCACGCAAAACATTGGCGATTTTTACAGCAAGGCGTCCGAGAACTTGATCCTTGGCATCGACGATGTACCAGGTCTTGTCCTTGAGCTGCACGTTCTTGGCTAGCGTGGTCTTCATAAAGAGGGAAAGTCGGAACATGGGAAATGCACCCCCTCCGTCAATACCTGAATCACAACTATCCTTAAGAGTCTCAAAATTGGGCAAAAATAAAGGGGGGTACCGGAACGGCACCCCCCCCTTCTTAAGGGCCTAGTCTAGGAGATTAGGGCTTAGAACTTAAAGTTCACGAAGACCTTCGCGAACCAGGTCGAACCGTGGGTTTGGGCCAAACCATCGGTGTTGTAGGCGTAATTCACGCCGGCACCAATTTCAGCGCCTTGGCCAACCGCACGAACCACATCAGCCGAACCACCGATGTAGAGGTACGAATCCTTACCCGTGGTAGAGGAGGTCAAGAGAACGGCATCGGCGTTGGTGAGGCCAGCATTGGCCTTCAACACGAAATCAACACCGGGGACGCCCACGCTAGCACCCTTGATGGTATGCTTGATCGCGAGGTCGAGGGTGTAACCCTTGGTGTCGCTGCTGTAGTAGAAGGTAGCCGAAGGGGTCAGCGAAGAAATCTTCGTGAAGGTTTGGCCAACGTAGACTTCAACATTAGAGCGGAGCTGGGAGAAACCGTTGTCTTGGAGGTTATGCGCCACAGGCGAGGTCATCTTGGTCACGCCGATGTCGAACTTACCAATGCCGTCGTCGGTGCGAGCACCGAGAGTGTAGCTGCGTTCAAAACTGTCAGCGTCATAGAAGCTGAGGTAAGCGCTCAAACCGGAGAAACCAGGGATGTTGTATTCAGCGGTGACGTCCGATTGGACGAGACCAGTGGTGTTGGAGCGATCAACGCCACGGAAAACATTGGAGCCAGACCAGGAGATGCCACCACGGACCGTGAGGTCAGAGGAAGCGACTTGGGCAGGAGCAGACTGGGCATAAGCGCCGGCGCTGAAAGAAGCGAGGGCGAGAGCGGTGAGGGTGTACTTCATATAGGATGGAGAAGTCCCTAGGTATGCCCAAAAAAAAGGGCTTGGCAAGCCCCCAATCTGAGAGCCGGCCAAGCCATTTAAACGCCTTTAAGCGTCTTTACATCGAGGCGATGATAGCATCACCAAACTCGGAGCACTTAATTTCCGTCGCGCCAGTCATTTGACGTGCAAAGTCATACGTCACGCGGCCAGCACCAATCGCCCCATTCAACCCTTTGAGGATCAAATCAGCGGCTTCGACCCAGCCCATGTAGCGCAACATCATCTCGCCGGAAAGCACCACTGAGCCTGGATTGACGACGTCCTTATTGGCATACTTCGGAGCGGTACCGTGCGTGGCTTCAAAGATCGCATGACCCGTGAGATAATTAATATTACCACCGGGGGCGATACCGATACCACCCACTTGAGCGGCCAAGGCGTCCGACAGGTAGTCGCCATTCAAATTAAGCGTCGCTATGACATCAAAGTCCGTGGGGCGCGTGAGCACTTGCTGCAAGGTGATGTCGGCAATCGCATCCTTAATCACAATCCCCGCGCCGGGCTTACCTTCGGGGATTTGGCACCAAGGACCACCATCGATTTCGACGGCCCCAAACTCGCGCTTCGCCAAATCATACCCCCACTTCATGAAGGCCCCTTCAGTGTACTTCATAATATTCCCCTTATGGACCAACGTGAGCGACTTACGCTTGTTGGTGATGGCATATTGTAAGGCCGAACGAATTAAACGCTCCGAACCAGGGCGCGAGACGGGCTTCAAGCCCAAGCCTACCGTAGCGGGTTGCTCTTCCCCAAAACGGATCTTCTTAAACTCCTTCGGGAAATTTGTTTTAATGAACTCCAAGGTCTTCAGCGCGACTTCAGAGCCCGCTTCGAAGTCAATCCCGGCGTAAATGTCTTCGGTGTTTTCGCGGAAGATTACCATGTCCACTTTGCCAGGATTTTTGACGGGCGAAGGCACCCCCGTAAACCACTGCACAGGACGCAAACAAACATAGAGGTCCAATTGCTGACGCAGGGCCACATTGAGCGAGCGAATACCACCACCGGTAGGCGTGGTGAGCGGGCCTTTGATGCCAACTAAATATTCGCGAAATGCGGTGAGCGTTTCTTCGGGCAACCAATTACCCGTTTGCTTGAAAGCTTTCTCACCCGCCAAGACTTCCTTCCACTGAATTTTCCGCTGACCAGCGTAGGCCTTCTGCACGGCGGCGTCCATGACGCGCACCGAAGCACGCCAGATGTCTGGACCCGTGCCATCACCTTCGATGAAAGGAATGATTGGTTGGTGTGGCACCGACAGTTTACCGTTAGCAATCGTGATATGTCCGGAGGAAGCTTGGGAACTCATAAGTGGGTAGCCCTATACAAACCTTGTTAAGGGTAGGCTTTTCAAGCCTATATCCTAGGTCACCCCCCTAAGAAAAAGAAAAGGACCCCCTGACGAGGGTCCTTGTACTAACCGGGGTTACCGGCGCCATCCGTCACAAAGGACAGATAAGTCTCCGAAGAATTACTTCTTCTTGGACTTGGCTTTTTTGGCGGTGCTCTTTTTAGCAGCGGCCTTCTTTTTTGCCATAGTTTTTTCCTTTTTTTGGATCGTTGTTGGGTTTGAGGGCAACGCCTGAAGCGCCACCCTGACGATGCGCCCTACACTCACTTGCGCGTGACGCGCTTGACGGACAATGCGAGTGCGGAGCTCCGATGGGACACGGAAAGAAACTTGGCGAGACTCTGAAGGCTCAATCGCCGGACGAGTTGTATCGAAGGAATCCAAGGCATGACGGATGACTTCGCTCAACGTCGACAAACCTGCTTTTTGCTGAAACGCCAAAACCTCAGCATGAAGCTTCACAGGGAGCGACACGGTAATGAGGCTTTCGCTAGGGGTTTCAGTTCGGTTCGTCACGTTGCGGTTAACTCTTAGTAGAATCTGATAAACAAAACTTGCACTTGCGCAAGAGGAATTTTTTGCGCACGCGGACGTACGATTTTTTCTGCAAAAATTTTGCCATCGTTTTTTACCTACGCACACTCACTTTCGCGCATCGTGTTGACGCAAATGTGCGCAATGATTAACTCCGCGTCATGTCAGCACCACACTCGTCATCTGATCACACACATGACCGCTGGCAAAAGTTAGCTGGGCTCGCTTTGAGTTGCGGTGTGCTCGGAAGCGCGGCCTGGTGGAGTCAGAAACACCTTAATCAACCAAGTTTAGAACTCGTTTTCATCATCGGCGCCTTCATCACCGGCGGATGGGAAGCATTAGAGGAAGGTTGGCATGCGTTACGGTGTGAAAAGCGCATCGATGTGCACGTTTTGATGTTACTCGCCGCCGCTGGCGCTTGGGTTGTCGGCCAACCGCTCGAAGGGGTGCTCTTGCTGTTCCTATTTTCTACCGCCGGAGCACTGGAACACTACGCCATGGAGCGTACGCGCAAAGCCATCGACACGTTACTAACGCATGCACCCAAAATCGCCCGCAAACTTTTAGCCGATGATAGCGAAGTCGCCATCGAAGTAGCCAAACTCCAACCCGAAGATCGCATCATTGTCCGCCCGGGAGAACTCGTGCCCGCCGATGGCATCGTCCTGCAGGGCGAAAGTGCGACCGATGAGTCTAGCCTCACGGGCGAAGCCCGCCCCATTGCCAAAAAACCTCAAGATACCGTCGCCAGTGGTACGCTGAACACTTGGGGCCGGCTCGTCATCCGCGTCACCCACTCGGAAGCCGATAGCACGTTATTCAAAATCATTAAACTCATCCGTGAAGCCCAAGCCAACAAGGCTCCGATTCAAAACACCATCGACCGCTGGGGCGACCGCTATGCCATTTTCACCCTCTCTAGTGCAGTTCTATTATTTCTGGTTCTCTGGCTCACGGGACATGCCTTAATGGTCGGCGAAAACTCCGCCCTGTACCGTGCCATGACGTTACTCGTGGTTCTGAGTCCTTGTGCCCTGGTTCTTTCCGTGCCTTCCGCGGTCTTAGCTGCGATTGCAGCCGGAGCACGCCAAGGAATCCTCTTCCGCGGGGGCGCCGCCATCGAACGGCTCGCCGAAGTCAACTGCGTGGGTTTTGACAAAACAGGGACCCTCACCGAAGGAAATCCTTCCGTCGCGGTCCTTGAAACTTGGCCAGCCTCGGACGACCGCACCTTCGCCCTCAGTGCCTTGCTTTCTTTAGAAGCCGACTCCACGCACCCCTTTGCCGCGGGAATTATTAAAGCCTGCCAAGAAGCGGGGGGCCAAAAATTGCCCGTAGCGAATCTGACTAACGTTCCAGGACACGGTATCACCGGTACGATTAACCAAGTGGCCTGGAAATTAGGCACTAAAGAATTCGTCGGCATTCAAGAGTCCCCCACCCTACTGATGCCCGCTGGGGCCATTGTCAGCGAAGTCTGGGCCAGCGATGGACACACCGTCGTGCGCGTGACGCTGATTGACCGGATTCGCGCCCAAAGTGCCGCCACCCTCACGGGTCTTCACGACCGCAAGATTCGCACCATCATGCTCACGGGCGACCGCGAAGCGGCTGCCTCCGTGACCGCCCAAAAAGTCGGCGTGCAATCCTACCAAGCCGGCCTAAGCCCCGAACAAAAAATGCGGGCCATCAAAAAGCTCTCCCAAGAGGGCTACACGGTCGCCATGGTCGGTGATGGTATTAACGACGCCCCGAGCTTAACGGCAGCGGACGTGGCCATTGGGATGGGGGGGCGTGGGAGCGATGCGGCCTTAGAATCCAGTGACCTCGTCCTCACGGGAGATCGCATCGAACTCCTCCTCACCGCGCTCGAACTCAGCACCGCTGCGCGCCAAACGATTCGCCTCAACATCACTTTGGCCATTGGTGCGGCACTCGGCATGGCCCTGCTCGTCATCTTTCACGGTGCCCCGCTCACCGCAGGCGTCATGGTCCACGAAGGCAGCACGGTCATCGTGTGCCTCAATGGACTACGGTTGCTGAACTTCCGAAAGAAGCGGAGTGCTTAGCGATACTCCCGACCTGCTTCATCCAGCAACTTAAACGCTTCCACGTGGAAGGTGGCGTCCTGCTTGAAGAAGAGTCGGATGTTACAAGACTTCTCTAAGTCGATGAAGAACTCTTTGTCCTCTTGCGTGATGCGCTCGAGGTTAATCGGGTGCAGTACGATCCGGATGCCAATTTCTTCCTGTCCTTTGCGTTCGGCACGTAGTCGGCGGACTAAACTCAAGAGCTTCCGCTGAATTTCCACCGACACGGTGCGGGGGTTCTTCACGATGCCACGACCTTGGCAATGCGGACAGGCCGTGTACATCGAGGTGGTATTGGACTCGGTGTGGCGCTGCCGCGTCATCTGCAACACGCCTAACTGCGAGATTGGTAAAATCTGGTGCTTGGCGCGGTCGCCTTCCATCGCTTCACGCATCGCATCATACACCCGCTTCCGGTCCTTCGGATTCTTCATGTCGATGGTATCGACCATGATTAAACCGCCTAAATTACGGAGCTTGATTTGTCGGGCCGCTTCCGCGACCGCCTCTAAATTGGCATTCGTGATAAAGTTGCCGTCCTTACCGTCCTTGCCGTCTTTACCGCGGTGCGAACCCGTGTTCACGTCGATCGCCGTCAGTGCCTCGGTTTCATCAATCACGATTTCGCCACCGCTAGGCAGGGGCACGCGACGTTGGAACAACTGCTCAATCTGACGCTCAATGTTGTAGCGTTCAAACACGGGGATGGGGTCGTTGTATAATTCGACCCGGCCGCGCGAACGCGGCGAAATTTCAGCGACCAAATCTTGGACGAGTTTAAAGTCCTCGGGATTATCCACCAAGATACGGTCGACTTCTTCCGTGAGGAAATCGCGCACCGTGCGTTCAATCAAACCTGGCTCACTGTAGAGCATGACAGGCTTGCGGTCTGGCGAATTAATTTTCTCCACGATGGCCTGCCAGCGACGCAGCAACATATGCAAGTCGCGCACAAACCAACGGGCCTGCTTACCTTCACCCGCAGTGCGGATGATAACGCCCATGCCTTCTGGAATCGTCAAGGAACGCAGGATGTCTTTGAGACGCTCGCGCTCCGAGGCTTCTTCAATCTTACGCGAAACGCCACAAGCCCCACTAAAGGGCATGAGGACGATGTAGCGTCCGGGCAAAGCGATGTTCGTCGTCGAGCGAGGACCCTTCGAACCGATTTGATCCTTCACGACCTGAATCACGATATCGGAACCAGGAGGAAAAAGTTGGGGGATGTCCTTAGCTTGATAACGGGCCTTCTTTTGTTTCTGCTCGGCTGATTCATTATCGCGAATAAACTCTACTTGAGAGTCGTTCGCCGCGGGCAACATGTCCCAGTAGTGCAAGAAGGCATTCTTCGGTTGGCCGATGTCCACAAAGGCGGCCTTTAAGCCGGCTTCGAGGTTCTGCACGCGGCCTTTGAAGACCGAGCCAACCATGCGATTCTCGCCCTTGTGTTCGATTTCAAATTTTTCCAGGACGCCATTCGTCAGTAGCGCCACGCGCTTTTCCAACGTCTCGGAATTAATAACTAATTCACGATAAGTGGTCCGGTCTTTCGAAAAGTGCTTCACGATGCGTTGCAGCAACGGGAGTTCTTTCCGTCGACGGGCCGCCTCTTCGGCCAACTTGCGTTGGTCGATTAGCGGGGTCGCGCCTTCAACAGGCTCGGAAGCTTCGTCATGAATGTCTTCAGGTTCAATAGGGTCGGTCATCTCAGTTTAAGTTGCATTTAAACCCAGCGCCGGAGTGCCCCCGTCTTCGCCACCATCAGCCGAATGCCGATGAACGCTCTGGACTAATCCAAGGAGCAAGAAACAGCTAAGCACGAAAGACCCTCCGTAGCTAAGGAAAGGAAGTGGGACACCCGTCACGGGCATTAAATCTAAATTCATTCCGATGTTCACGACTACGTGCGTGCCTAAAACCACGGCCGCACCAATCGACAATAAACACCCGAAACGATCGGTCGCGAGGGCGGCCGTCCGCACCACGCGCCAAAATAAAAGTACAAACGCCACCACGACTAAGGCGCTCCCGCGGAAGCCAATTTCTTCCGCCATCCCGGAGAAAATAAAGTCATTATGTGCCGCCGCTTCGGGAAGGTAGCCGTTGCGGGCCTGCGTCCCTTGCTCAATCCCTTGGCCATTTAAGCCTCCGCGGCTCACGGCAATCACCGCTTGGCGGACATTCCAAGTGACGCCTAAACCCTTCGGATCAATCACCGAGGGAGCCACAAAAGACATAATTCGTTCGCGCTGGTAGTCTTTTAAGAGAAAAAACCAAGCCGACGCCTCATACTCCCCTCGAATCGCCCGAGCTGGGTCACGATTGCTCGGGTTTTTCTGCGAAAAAGCCACGACTTTATGGGAATACTCGTTCAAATCCACCGCCACGACCGCCAAAAGAAGACAAGTGCCGATACCTGCCACCAAGAAGAACCTAGAAGTTAGGCCAGCGACAAAGAGGAGGGCAAATGACAAGGGTAGGTAGATGAGGGCAGAGCCTAGGTCAGGTTGCACAAAAATCAAGAAAAAGGGCAAGCCCGCCACGCCCACCACGCCTGCTACCGTCAACCAAGTTGCACGAAATGAACCAATAGGTCTGCGGGCCAAATAGGTAGCGAGAAAAATCAAGACCCCCACCTTGGCGAACTCCGAGGGCTGCAAGGAGAAGAAACCGAAATCCATCCAGCGGCGGGCGCCGTTAATACTTCTAATAAAACCGCCCAAATCATGCTTGGCTAAGGCACACAACGAAACCGGCAATAAAAGCGCCACCGACCCCAAGTAGATGCGGGCACCGAAGCGCTGAAACTGTCGATAGTCGACCGATGAAATCGCCCAGTAGACCACCCAGCCTAAACCCAAGTAGAGCATCTGCGATTTATAAAAAGTAGACTCACGCGAAGAGCCGGCCGACTTAATCGCAATCACTCCTAAAGAACTTAAAAGAATGATCACCAACACCTGCGTCCAGTCCGTACGCCAGGCAAAATTGGCAAATTTATCCCACCAAATTGCGGCATCAGACCGCTCATCTTGGAGTAATTGGGACATGCCCCAAAAAGAAGGGCCAAAAGGGCCAGAAGCAAGGCGAACCTCCGAAAAGGGCTTGCGACTAAGCCACTAAACGTAACGTTGTAGGACGGAACGCCCGAAAAACGCTCCGCACTCACCATGCCCGTGGCCGCCGACCAAAGTATCCTTGCCGCAGTGGCTTTCTCTTCGGGGGCCATCGTCGCCTACGCTGTGGCCAAGTGGCGGGAAAACACCTTGGGGGCCCTTAGGGAAGTACGCTTGCGTACCGAAATTGAACTCGCCCGCCGGGAAGCCACCGTCGAAGCCTCCGAACTGCATGCCCAAGCCGAAGTGGAGAAGCGAGAAGTGCAACGCCTCAAGGCCCTCCTGGAAGTCGAAGCTGAGCAACTCGCTCAACAGAAAAAGGAGGACGAAAAACGCCGCGAATTCCTGCAAAGCGAATGGCAACGCCTCGCCAACCTGACGACCGAACAAGCGAAGCAGCTAACCATCGATACCCTGCGTCAAGAGTATCAAAAAGAGATTCAACACCTGCGTCACGAGATCCTCGATCAAATCGAACAGGAGACCGCCGACGAAGCGCGTAAAACCCTTTTAGCGGCGATGCAGCGTCTGACCACCCAGACGACGCAAGACGCCACCGCCGTCACCGTCTCCCTGCCCAATGAAGAAATGAAAGGGCGCTTAATCGGACGCGAGGGCCGCAACATTCGCTCCTTCGAACAAAGTACCGGAGCAACGCTTCTGATCGACGAAACGCCCGGCGTGGTGCTGATTTCCTGCTTCGATCCCGTACGCCGCGAAGTCGCCCACCTCGCACTTGAACGGATTGTTAAAGATGGGCGAATTTCTCCTGGATTGATTGAAGAATCGGTTAGATTGGCGACGGAAGAAGTCGTCAAGCAAGCCCGCCGTCTCGGTCGCGAAGCAGTCCGCGATTTGGGCTTACCACCGATGGATGCCAGCGTGGAAGAATTATTAGGGCGCTTACATTTTCGTCTCTCGGCCAATCAAAATACCTTAGCGCACTCTATTGAAGTGGCTCAAATGTGCTCCATTCTGGCGAGTGAAATCGGGATCGATCCAGTGCCCGCAAAACGTGCTGGTCTGTTGCATGATTTAGGCAAAGCCATCGAGTCGGATAATGGTACGAGCCACGCCCAAGCGGGTGCCGCCTTGCTGCGTCGCCTCGGCGAAGACCCTCGCGTCGTGAATGCCGTGGCCGCTCACCACCGTGAAGTCGAAGCGGAAAGTTTATACGCGCCGCTCGTCATGATTGCCGACGCCGCTTCGGGATCGCGCCCCGGCGCACGAACTTCAACGATTGAAAGTTACGCTCAACGCGTGCGTCGCCTCGAGGAACTAGCCCTCCAATTTGAGGGGGTTCAAGAAGCCTATGCCTTCCAATCTGGTCGCGAACTGCGCGTCATCGTCGATCCCGGCAAAGTAGACGATTTTGGAGCCAGCGAGCTCGCCCGCCGGATTCGCCAAAAGGTAGAAGAGAGCCTTTCTTACCAAGGAACGGTCAAAATTATCTTAATTCGTGAACAAAAGTTCACTGAAGAGGCCCGCTGAGGGAGTTTCTTGTTGTTAAGCGGCGACTAGGGACTTATTCACACAGGTTCTCAGGTTTCACCTGAGTACCCGTCGGTACCCTTGGAAGTTATACTCCATAAAATAAAGCATCGGTCCGAACACGCAGTAGCCCATCCCGGAGCGTACTGCACCCAGCCACCCCTCGAGGGTCGGCCTTAAATAAAGCAACATGAGTCAAGAAGCCAACACCGGGTCGGAGCCAGCCTCCACCCCACCAGCCGCGGACGTTAACGCTAGTGAAGTCCGCAACACCCCCCGTATCAGCGAAGCAAAATTGGAATCTGCCCACGCAGAACTTCCACCGCTTTCCGTCATTGGGGCCACCGCCGAACCCACCGCCAAGCCAGGCACGATCGCACCGCCCAAACAATTTGGACGTCGCGGTACGCCTCGTGGCGTCGCTCCGACCGCTCCAGGTCAAGTGAATCGTCCTACCATGGGCGTCGTGGAAAATCCCGCCGAAGTCCAAGAGTCCATCTCGGGCGACCTCGCTAAAAAACCTGCCGCCGTCCGCGAACCTCGTCGCGAGCCCAGCGCCCCAGCTAGCCATGCCGCTCCGGCGGGTGCACCTCACCCAGGTGCTGCTCCTGAGCGCGGTCCGCGTCGCGAACCTCGTCACGATGGCCAGCGTCCGCCCCGCGGTCCACGTCCTGAACACGGTCACTCGCATGAGCAACCGCGCCGCGAAGAGCGTCCGCGTTTGCAAATCGACCCCGTCGTTATCCCCGTCCAACAACCGATTGGCTTCTGGGCAAGTTTGAAACGCAAGCTGGCCACGCTTTTCGGGATTCCTGAAAAAGCGGAATTCGTGCCTACGCAACGTGCACAATCGGGTCACCGCCATCCTCGCTCGGATCGCGGTCCTCGGGCTCACGGTGGCGAAGGTCGTCCGCGTCGTGAGTTCCAACGCTCCGCACGCGAAGGGGGTCGCGATGGCCAACGTCCGTTCCGCGGCCCACGTCGCGATCGACAAGGCCCACGCGGCAATTAAAACTAACGGGGGTGCTTTTAAGCACCCCCTCTTTTTACCCTCATCATGCTCGAAGTGGCACGTATCGTGGGTGGCCAACCGCTCCGCGGCACCATCCAAGCAGCTGGCGCTAAAAACGCCGCCCTGCCCTTATTGGCTGCCACGCTACTAACCCGCGAGCGGGTGACGTTGCACAACGTCCCCGACTTAAGCGATGTGCGCTTCATGGCGGAAATCCTCCGCCATCAAGGAGCCACCGTCACCGAGACCTCGCCGGGCACCTGGGTTCTGCAAGCAACGGAAATCACGCACCGCACGCCGTATGAATTAGTCCGTAAAATGCGGGCCTCGGTTTGTTTATTGGGTGCTCTGGTAGGACGCTTACACCGCGCCGAAATGGCCATCCCAGGTGGGTGCGTCATCGGCCCGCGTCCGATTGATCTGCACCTGCACGGCCTCGAAAGTTTGGGTTGTAAAATAAATATGGAAGGTGGCGTGGTACACGTAGACGCCAGTGCCATCCACGGCCAAGTAGTTCCCATGGGTGGTCCGATGGGCAGCACCGTGCTGGGCACCGCTAATATCATGATGGCGGCCGTAACCACGCCAGGCACCACCATCATTCAAGAAGCTGCGGCAGAACCTGAAGTGGTCGACCTGGGACACTTGCTCACCAAAATGGGTGCGAAACTTCAAGGGCTGGGCACGAAGACGATTACCATCGAAGGGGTGGCGACGCTACACGGAGCCGAACATTCTATTATTCCTGATCGCATTGAAGTGGGCACTTACCTCGTCGCCGGGGCCATCACCAACGGCGATGTCACGGTACGTGGCGCCAATCCGCAACACTTAGAAGCTTTCCTCGAAAAGCTTCGTGAGAGCGGGGTAAACGTGACAACGGGTCCTGATTTTATCCGGGCCCATGGACATCCGACACGCGCGGTACACCTTACGACCACGCCCTACCCTGGCTTCCCGACTGACCTGCAAGCTCAGTTCATGGCACTGCAACTGTGCGTGCCCGCAGAGAGTTCCTTAACCGAAAAAATTTATCCCCACCGCTTCATGCACGTGTCGGAATTACAACGCATGGGAGCCGATATTCGAATGGATGGAGCCACGGCTTACGTGCACGGCGGCAGAACGCTCACAGGGGCACCAGTGATGGCATCAGACCTACGAGCTTCGGCCGCCTTGATTCTCGCCGCCCTCGCGGCCCAAGGTGAAACCTGGGTGCAACGACTCTATCACCTCGACCGCGGTTACGAAAAATTCGAAGAGCGCCTCCAAAGTCTCGGTGCCAACATCACGCGCCTACCCGCTGCGGCGATGCCCAAAGACCTGCAATCCGACTGAGGATTGCCATCGTCGCCGTTGTCCTCACGCTTGCTCTATGGCTCGCTCCTCGGCTCCCGATGACCAACCCACGCCACCGCGTGGCAAAGAAGCCGTGTCGCGTGCCAACCCTTCGCTGGATGCGTCGCTGCGTCCACCTAAGCTAGACGATTTTGTCGGCCAAGCCCGCACGGTCGAACGACTCCGCGTGATGATTGGGGCTGCACGCCGCGAAAACCGTTCACTGGACCACATCCTGCTCCACGGACCACCTGGTTTAGGTAAAACAACTCTAGCGATGATTTTGGCAGAAGAGATGGGACGGCCCATTCGGATTACCTCGGGTCCAGTGATTGAAAGGGCTTCCGACCTCGCTGGTCTCTTAACCAGTCTTCAAGAAGGTGACGTCCTCTTCATCGACGAAATTCACCGCATCTCCAAAACGGTCGAAGAGTTTCTGTACTCCGCCATGGAGGACTTTCGGATCGATATCATGATCGATCAAGGCCCCAACGCCCGCAGTGTGCGTTTGGACCTACCGCGATTCACGCTCGTCGGAGCCACCACGCGTACGGGTTTATTGACCGCTCCCTTACGCAGTCGCTTCACCCTTCAAACGCGCTTGGATTATTACACGCGGGAGCAATTGCTCTCGATTGTGCAACGCAACGCCCACTTGCTTCATTTAAATATCAACCAAGCTGGAGCCGAAGAAATCGCCCGCCGGGCCCGCGGTACGCCGCGCGTCGTCAACAACCTCTTACGCTTCACGCGCGACTACGCCTTGGAACGTTCGCAGGGAAAAGCCGACGCCGCCACTACGGCCGCAGCCTTAGAACTTTTGGAAATCGACCAAAACGGCCTCGACGAAATGGACCACCGTTTCCTGCGTGCTATGGCTGAAAAACATCAAGGCGGCCCGGTTGGACTGAATAGCGTTGGTGCCGCCATCGGCGAGGATCCGCACACCTTAGAAGAGGTACATGAACCTTTCCTCGTGCAAGAAGGCTACATCGCCCGCACCCCCCAAGGACGGGTCTTAACCGAAAAAGGATGGAAAGCGACCGGCTTTCGCCCCCCTAATCAGCAAGGGAACTTACTCTGACGCTGGACAATAGCGGAATCACCCCGCTAAGTTAACCCTCTTAAAAACATGGCAAAACGCTGGGTCATCAAACTAGGTTCTGGCCTCCTGACTCGTCCGGATGGCAAAGTGGACCGCGTCCAAATCGGCCGCATCGCCGATCAAGTTGCTCGACTGATGAAACAAGGCATCGAAGTGGTGATTGTTTCTTCGGGGGCGGTCGCCGCAGGCATGACCGCGATGCAACTCGACCGTCGTCCCAAAGACGCCCGCGAACTACAAGCGTGTGCCACCGTGGGTCAGCCAGAGTTAATGTCGGTCTACGGCCGCCACTTCCAACGTCATAAACTTTTAGCGGCACAGATGCTTTTGACGTACTGGGATTTAGACAGCCGGGCTTGCACCCGCAATGCACGTGCCACCCTCGATCTACTTTTAAAGCGCGCCCAGTTTGTGCCCATCATCAACGAAAACGATGCTATTGCGGATGAAGAAATTCGCGTGGGTGATAATGATCGTCTCTCCGCGCACGTGGCCAGTTTGGTCGAAGCTGATTTATTAGTCATCCTCTCAGGCGTTGCGGGCTTAATGACCAAGTCCGATGGCACCGGGAAATTAATCCCCTCGGTCAAGAAAATCGATGACTCCATTCGCGGTCTCGCGGGCGGAGCTGGTTCCGAGCGCAACGTCGGTGGCATGATTACGAAATTACAAGCCGCGGAAATCGCTGCGGAAGGCGGCGTGGATACCATCATTGCCCACGGACGTAAAAAGAACGTACTCCTCGACCTCGCCGCGAAAAAGAAAATTGGGACCCGCTTCTCCCTTTCGCGATGACCGACCTCGAACAACGAGTCCAAACCCTGGCACAAGAAGCCAAAAAAGCTTCGCGGGCCTTGGCTCTTGCTTCAGGTGAACAACGCAATCAAGCCCTCCGCGCCGTCGGCCAAGCCCTCCGGGCACAAGAGGCTAAAATTCTCGAAGCGAACACCCAAGACCTCGCCGCAGCTCGCACGAAAGGCCTCAGCGAGGCCATGGTTGACCGACTGCGCTTAGACCATAGCCGCCTCGAAGCGATTGCGGTCGCGTGCGAAGACGTTGCCAAACTTCCTGACCCCGTTGGAGAAATCACCGAGGACTGGACCCGTCCCAATGGCTTGCGCATTCAAAAGCGTCGCGTGCCCATCGGACTGATTGCGATTATTTTTGAATCTCGCCCCAACGTCACCGTCGACGCCGCAGCACTCTGCGTTAAATCGGGCAATGGCTGCGTACTGCGCGGAGGCAGCGAAGCCTTGCATACCAACCTCGCTTTAGCGGAAGCCTTTGCCGAAGGACTGAAAAAAGTGGGCCTGCCTGCCAAGTGCGTCACGCTCTTGCCGTTCACAGATCGTGCCGCCGTGCCCGCCTTAGGTTCGTTACGCGGGATTGTTGACCTGATTGTCCCCCGCGGTGGTCCGAGTTTAATCGAAACGGTGGTGAACTCAGCGAAAGTCCCCGTGATTAAACACGATGCCGGCATTTGCCACGTGTATGTCCACGAGAAAGCCAACCTCGCTCAAGCGTTGCCACTGATTATCAACGCCAAATGCCAACGCCCTAGCGCCTGTAATGCTGCGGAGACCGTCTTGGTGGATCAAAGCATCGCAGCGACCTTCTTGCCGCAACTCGGGTCGGCCTTGGCCCAACAACACACCCAAATCCGTGGTTGTGCCCAAACCTGTGCCATCCTCCCCCAAGCTCAGCCCGCGACCGAGCAGGACTACCGCACCGAGCACCTTGGTCTTATTTTAAATATTAAAGTCGTCGCCGGCCTGGCCGAAGCCGTGGACCACATTGAAACCTATGGGTCTCACCACTCGGACGCCATTCTGACGTCCGATGAGGCGATTGCCCAAGCCTTCCTTGCCCAAGTCGACAGCGCCTGTGTCTATTGGAATGCCAGTACCCGGTTTACCGACGGGGGGGAATTTGGTTTTGGGGCCGAAGTGGGCATTAGTACCGACCGCCTGCATGCCCGGGGACCGATGGGAATCCGCGAATTAACCACTTGGAAGTTCGAAATCACGGGCCAAGGACAAATTCGGGGTTAGGAAACTGGTTTTCCATTTGACAGACCCCCAGCCGAAGACCTTTGTTCACCTTCCTTTTGGCTGTCCGGGGTGGTAGCTCAGTTGGTTAGAGCGCCTGCCTGTCACGTAGGAGGTCGCGGGTTCGAGTCCCGTCCATCCCGCCAGCCAAAAGGAGTCTTTTTGCCACCTCATCGCCTTCTGGAGTTCACGCGATGTGTATCCTTTTTGCTTCCCCCGGCAGCCAGGGTAGACAGAAATTGAATCCTCTTATGAGCAAAAAAGTTCTGATCATTGGGGCTGGTGGCGTGGGTAATGTCGTCGCCCACAAATGTGCCATGGCCAAAGAAGTATTTTCCGAAGTCATGCTCGCCTCGCGCAACGAGAACAAGTGCAAGGCTATTGCCGCGGACGTCAAAGCGGCCACGGGTCGCACGCTCCACACGGCGGCCGTCAATGCCGACAACGTCCCCGAGACGGTGGCCTTAATTAAATCTTTCGGTGCCGATCTTTTAATCAACGTCGCCCTGCCCTACCAAGACCTTCCTTTAATGGATGCCTGCCTTCACGCGGGTATCCACTACGTCGATACGGCTAACTATGAGCCACCCCACCTCGCCAAGTTTGAATACTCCTGGCAATGGGCCTACCGCGAGCGCTTCCAAAAAGCCGGTCTGACCGCCTTACTCGGTTCCGGCTTCGACCCCGGCGTGACGAATGTTTTCTGTGCCTACGCCCAAAAGCACCTGTTCGATACGATTGAAACCATCGACATCATGGACGCCAACGCGGGCGACCATGGTTATAAATTTGCCACGAACTTTAACCCCGAAATCAACATCCGCGAAATCACGCAACGCGGGCGCTATTGGGAAAAAGGTGAATGGAAAGAAACCGACCCTCTTTCGGTGAAGTGGGTTTACGACTACCCTGGTATCGGCCCCAAAGACAGCTACTTGCTCTACCACGAAGAACTCGAGTCCTTGGCCTTAAACATCAAGGGCCTAAAGCGGATTCGTTTCTTTATGACGTTCTCTGAAAACTACCTCACCCACCTCCGTGTGCTTGAAAACGTCGGCCTCACTCGCATCGACCCGATTGATTTCCAAGGTCACCAGATTGTGCCCATCCAATTCTTAAAAGCCCTGCTGCCTGATCCCGCCTCCTTGGGTCCGCGCACCAAAGGCAAGACGTGCATCGGTTGCGAAATCACGGGCATGAAAGACGGCAAGCCTCGCAAGGTCTTTATCTATAACGTCTGCGATCACCAAGCTTGCTACGCCGAAGTAAAGTCCCAAGCCATCAGTTACACCACCGGCGTCCCCGCCGCGATTGGCGGAGCGATGATTGCGACGGGGCAATGGTCCCGTCCAGGCGTCTGGAATATGGAAGAGATGAATCCAGATCCCTTCATGGCCGAACTAAACTTACGCGGCCTGCCTTGGCACATCCAAGAGTTGCCCACGAACTAAACTCGAGCCCGCGCCAGCGGGCTTTTGTTTTGCCCTACACTATCGTTACCTCAATCCTCAAGCTGTGTCTGACGCCTTAACCAACGCCTTTGCCTCGGTTGACCTCTCCCAGGTGCCGAGCCCCTGCCACGTCCTGCACCGTGGTTTACTGGAAAACAACCTCCGCATCCTACGCGGGGTGATGGATCGCTCGAATGTTAAAGTACTCCTCGCCCTCAAAGGGTTTGCTCAATTCAGCGAAGCCCCGTTAGTGCGCCGTTACCTCGCAGGTACCACAGCGAGCGGCATCCACGAAGCCTTGCTGGGACGAGAAGAGTTTGGCGGCGAAGTGCATGCTTATTCACCAGCCTTCAAAGACGAGGAATTCGAACGCTTACTGCGGGTCGCCGACCACGTTTCATTTAATTCGCTCAGTCAATGGCAGCGTCATCGTGCCACGGCCGCCAAGTCTCCGCGTCGCGTCTCTTTCGGCCTGCGCGTGAACCCTGAACATGCGGAAGTCGAAGTCGAACTCTACAACCCTTGCGCCTCTGGCTCACGACTCGGCACGCTGCGTTCGGAAATTAAAAGCGCCCAAGATTTAGAAGGTCTCGAGGGTCTACACTTCCACACGATGTGCCAACAGGGCTCCGACGTCTTGGAGCGAACCGTGGCGGCATTCGAACAAAAGTTTGGCGAGTTCATCCCCCAGATGAAATGGGTTAACTTTGGGGGCGGCCATCACATCACCCGACCAGACTACGATCTCGACCGACTCCATCGCGTCCTGACCAACTTCCGCCAACGCTGGGGGCAACATCTGGAGATTTACTTAGAACCCGGTGAAGCCATCGGCATTGGTACAGGTGTCCTCGTCGGCACCGTACTCGACATCGTCCATAACGGCGTCGATATCGCGATTATCGATATCTCCGCCACGTGCCACATGCCCGATACCTTGGAAATGCCTTATCGGGCAGATATCGTCGGGGCTGACCTTCCAGGCAAATTACCCCACACCTACCGCCTAGGCAGCGTTACCTGTTTAGCGGGTGATGTCATTGGCGACTACTCCTTCCCTGCGCCCCTTAAAATCGGCCAAAGGATCGTGTTCTTGGACATGTCCCATTATACTTTTGTAAAAAACACGACCTTTAATGGGGTACCCCTGCCGGCCATTGCCAGCTATGACCCCAGCACCAAGCAGACGCAGGTAATCCGGCGGTTTGGCTACGCTGACTATAAAAACCGCCTCTCCTGACTCGGGTAGGCGCTTGACCCTTGAGCCTTTTGCGCCAATTCCATTAGATAGTAAATCAACATGAAACCTTCTGAAATCATCCTTGTCCTCGTCGCAGCTGCCTTCGGCGGTGTTGCCGTCGTTTCTTGGTCCAGCGAGTCTGAGGCGAACGATCGTGCTGACCGCGCTCGCACCGAAGCCACGGAAGCGATTCGTGCTAACGGCGCCAAAGTCGTACTCGCCGAACGTCGCACGGCGGAAGCCGAAGCTAAATTAAAAGCCGCCCAAGCATCGGAAGCGAATGCCGTGGCTAAAATCACGACCACCGAAGAAGCATCGAAGAAAGTCGTCGATGATCTCAGTGCCGTAAAAGCTGACCTCGCCAAGGCTAACACCAAGGTGGCTGAATTAGAAAAAGCCCGCTCGGAGTCCGCTGCCCGCGTCAATGAACTTACTGCTGAATTGGCCAAACTCCGCGATGGTTCTGAAGTTCGCGAAGCGGTTGCGAAGCAGAAGAAAGCTGAAAGCGACCTTGAAGCTGCCTCCACCGCCTTACGTGAAGCGAATGCCAAGGTTGATGACATCGCTAAGAAACTCGCTGTGGTTGAAGAAGAAAACCGTCGCCTGACGGCCGAAGGTAAGTCCTTCGAAAACGCTTCGCCTAACTACCGCGCTCGCTAAGCAACCTTTGCTTAGCCCTCACCAAGCCCAGCCCTGCTGGGCTTTTTTATGGGCGATTGAGAATGCAATGGATGAAGGCTCGGGCGACCACTCCCAAGCCTGATGTCATCAGGGTGCATGCTGGACAGGAGGCTGCTACGCCATCCTCCTCATGTCATCCGGGAGGATGATGCGTAGATCTTAGGAGGCATGCATTACCAGACCATCCACTGGCAGAGTCCGACTGCTCCACGGATAACCCATGAAGCTATACCGAGCTAACAGCGATGAACGGACCTGGATACCGTATCGTCCCGACCCGATACAAGTGTAAAGGATAGAATCTGCCGCCTTGGGCAGAGAGGCTATCGCATCAGTCTCTTAAGCCTTTCGGTGCTTATTGGATAATGAGCAACCGCGACTGAGTCGGGGAGAACGCATGACATGGCAATTTCGCCGCGACCATCAAAAGTATCTGGGCAGAGAGATGATTACCATCACGTCCGCCAGCAGAATCCGACTCATAAGTCTTTCCCCTTCGAAAGGCCCCAAGGTGCGTATCAGTTAATAAAATGCCGAGGACGCAACCTCGCCCCTACCCCATCTATTTAGACAATAAAAAGGGGCCGACTTACGTCGGCCCCTGAATGTCGAACTCGTCAACCTTTACCAGGCCAACTGAGCGCAGACGCGGAGTTCGTTAACCGTGGCCGAAGCACCGGCACCGGTGACTGCGCCACCGCTAACGATATCCTTGAAGATTGATTGTTGGTAACCAACCATGATCTTCGCATTCTTACCGGCGTAGTCCTTGCTGCCAGCCTTGAGGCTGAAGTAGTAGTTCACGCCGAGGTAGTAGGAGTCGGTCGAGTTGAAGGAAGAACCGCTGATACCAGCACCACCTGCCGAACCGTCGTTAACATTAACCGTACCGAAGTCGCGGATGACATCACCGATTTGCACACCACGGCGGTCCGTGTCTAAGTGGTCAAAGCGGGCAACACCTTCCCAATTGGGGCTGAAGCGGTAGGCCAAGATGTAGGTTTGACCGGTAGGAGTGTGGTTACCGTAGGCGGCACCGTTAACACCAGCTACGTTGTCGTAGGTGCTGTCAACCTTAGTGGAGAGGTACTGAGCTTGGAAGGTCCAGTTGCCGTACTTAGCCATGATGAATGGATTGAAACCATCCATGGTAGCATAGCTCGAGAAAGCAGCGGTGGCTTCGTTGTAACGGTCATGACCGTAGTTCACACCGATGGCGAACTTATGATCGTCATCCGAGGAGAAGTTGTACAACGCGTTGAGGTAGTAATCCACGTCATTGAGACCCTTGGTAGGAGCTAAAACGTAGGAGGAAGCGGCGTTAACCACCGAAGCGCCATACTCGAAACCATTCTTGGTAGCAGGGCTGGTGTAGAAGAGACCTAAGTGGTGGAAACCGAAACCGAGGCGGCGACCGTTCGAACCGTTCGTCGAACCGTTTTCGCTTTCTTGCCAGTAGCGGTCAGCGTTACTGCGCTCCACGCCGTACAAGTTCGAGGAGGAAGAACCGTCCTTGAAGATGGAGGAGAGAGGAACTTCTTCGATACCCCAATTTACTTTCTTCCAGCCCGCGTCAATCGTACCGAGGGAAGAGGTCGCGCTGATGATCGCACGATCGAGGTTGTAAGCGGTCGAAGGGAACTGACCGGACAAGTCGTACGAGATGCTGGAGGTGAAACCTTCGCCTAAGTTAGCATCTAAGGTGAGGTAGAGGCGACGGATGATAAAGTCGCTTTGGGTGCGGTAGTTCGACGAAGAAACGCCAGCAGCGGTGGTTTGGCTGTAGGAGAAGTTCTCGTAGAAGGTCTGGAAGTAAGCTCCCAGGGTGAAGTTCTTGGTGGTGGCCTCCTTGATGGAGACGGACTTAGGAGCATCCACCGAAGCGTTGAACCCAGACTCAAGAGTCTTGGCGCGTTCTTCAGGGGTGATCACGCCCTTCGACACGAGGAGGTCGAGGGTTGCCTTGTCTTGCGCAGATGCAGTGACTGCCGTGATAGCCGCCGCCGCAATGAGCATGGATTTGAGGTTATGTTTCATAGGTATGGGTGCTTTGAGTGCAGGGACACTATCTCATTCAATTGTGACAGAATGATGACGACACCGTGAACACTCTGCCACAGGTAGAAGCCCCTAAACCCCCTTCAAAGGCCTAAAAATGGGGTTAAACCCTCAAAAACCGTGCTAAATTGAGGATTCCATCCCAATTCGGAACGAAAACGGCTGCTTAAAATCCGACGATTTACCGCAGAACGACCCTCCCGCTGCATCCGTGGGCCCGCCGGAGCCTCCTGATTGAACTGCAAAATCCCCATTCCTAGTTGCGTCGCAATCCACTGTGCGAGCTCTGCCTTCGTCACGGGATGTCCATCCGTAATGTTATAACAAAAATTTCCAGTACGCGATGACTCTGCTGCCAGCAACAAAGCCTGCGCTGCATCCTCGCGGTGCAAATAATTGATAAAATGATCCACACGACCACCGATTAATTTTTCACCGCGTTTTAATTGATCCAAAAGATAATGACGACCTGGACCATACAAGCCGCCGAAACGCAAAACCCATCGCGCCGGAATCGTCGCCGTTAAAACCGCACGCTCCCCTTGCAAAAGCATCTCGGCATTTTCCGTACCACCGGTGGCAAAAGTCTCGTCGACTTCAGCGCCATCATCTTGGCGATACACACTCGTTGAACTCGTAAAAATAAATTTGGCCACGCCACTATTTTGAGCCCAAGCGACGGCGCGTTTTACGCCTTGGTCATAAATCGCTTGATAGGCCGCCACGCCACCACCACCCGAACTGGCGGCGTAAACGACTACCGTAAAATCTTTAGGAAGCGTCCCAAAATCCCCGGTGATTAAATCAAAGGCCTGCGTCGTAATTCCCAATGCCTGCAAGCGTTGCGCCGACTCTGACGAGCGGACAAAGGCGACGACTTGATAGCCTCGTGCCATCGCTTGCAGGGCCAAGGCGGTTCCCACGTAACCGCACCCCAGAATCGCCATCTTCCGCGAAGCACTCACGGCGTTAAAAAGGAGCTCACCCATTCCGCGGGGGTCGATCCTGCCTTGGTCGATAAGAGGTTCAACAACTCAGCGGCATCACGTACTGCCTGTTGCCGAGGCTCTTTTTGCTCCACGCATTCCTTCAACCGAGCAGCGAGCAACGCAGGCTCACAGGCGGATTGCAGAAACTCAGGCCAGGCGTCGCGCTTCAATAAAATATTCGCAATCCCGAGGCGCTCCACGCCACGGGCCACAATCCGTCGGCCCACCACCCACGTCAGCGGATTCGCCCGATACACCACCGCCCCAGGAATCCCTGCTAGCGCCACCGACAAGGACATCGTGCCCGAACTCACTAACGCCGCACACCCGCTCACAGGGCCCTCGGAAACAGGCCGTAAATCAATCCCACGAGCTTCCGTACCATATTCAGCACAAAGACGATAAAGCTCGGCATGGACCTCCCCGCCCGTGTGCAACACTAAGGCACGCTTTTGTGGATAGGTTTCACGGAAAAGCGCAAAGGCTTCAATCAAGGCGGGGAAAATTTTGCGTACCGGTTTCGGGCGACTGCCTGGCAAAAGCAAGACCGGCCCTTGGGGGTCGTAACTCAAACTAGATTGATGCTGGGGGTCGACAAAGGGATGCCCCACAAAACGGACGTCCAAAGAGGTGTCGCGATACACCTCGGGCTCAAACGGGAAAATAGCCCCGACACTATCTAAGTCACGGGCCATGGTGAAACGACGCTTCGGCTTCCACGCCCACAATTGAGGGCTGATATACTGCAGCACTGCCGTGGTGCCGCCACCCGCCCGTGATAACCCGGCTTGGCGCAATGCATTTGCTAACCGTAAATTCAGACCAGGGTAGTCTACCAATAAAACAACCTTGGGACGCCAGCGCAGAGTCCAGGCTAACATCTGCTGGAAGAGTTTTCGGTAAAAGGGGTACGCCGCTAAAATTTCTACAATCCCCACGGCCGAAAAACCCGTCATATCAAATAATAACTGGGCCCCGGCTTGGCTTAAATGCGGCCCGCCAAACGCCGCCACCCGCAACCCCGGATGCTGCTTTAAGAGTTCTTGCACCACCTTGGCGGCGTGTTGATCGCCAGAGTGTTCACCCGCCACGACCAAAATATCGACCTCACCCGCTCGCGGGCGATCAAACTGCGAAGGAATGGTCGGAAACGAACTCATGCTTTCGCCATGCCCGCCCGAATTTGCTCGGTGATGCGAATCGCCACCTCCAAAGCCGTACGGCCTAACTCCCCGCTCACCTTAGGACGTTGTTGCTCCCGGACGCACTGCGTGAACGAGCCAAGCTCAATCGCCAAGGGCTCCCCTTTCTCAATCGGGATGTCTTGTTTGGCAAAACCGCCTTCAGCCGTGGGGTCCACGCGCACCGTGTGCCCCTTCTGGCCCATAAAATCAATCGAGAGGTAACCACCGCGTTGGAAAACGCGGATTTCGCGATTCTTCTTCAAGGACACACGACTGGCGCTTAAATTAGCTACGCAACCATTTTGGAAAGCTAAACGAGCATTCGCAATGTCCTCGGTCTTCGTCACCACCGATACGCCAACGGCGTCAATCCGTTCGACGGGTGAATTCACCAACTGCAGCACGATACCAATGTCGTGAATCATTAAATCCAACACCACACCGACTTCAGTGCCACGCGGGGTAAAGGGCGCCAAACGCTCGGCCGTGATATAACGGGCGTCGACGACCGCTTGCTCCAAGAAGGACATCACCGGGTTATAGTGTTCAATGTGCCCGACCTGCACGATCCGGTTATTGGCTCGGGCAGCGGAAAGAATCTGCTCCGCCTCCGCCATGCTCACGCAGAGCGGCTTTTCGATCAGCAAGTGACAGCCAGCCTTCAGCAGGGGCAAGGCCACGGCCGCATGGTGGTTCGTGGGCACCACCACACTCACTGCATCGCAATGCTGGGCCATCTCCTCCAAAGAGGTGAAACGGCGGCAGGCATACTTGGCACAAATCTCCGCGGCCCGAGCATCGCTGGGCTCAAAGATGCCAGCTAACTCAGCCCCCGGGAGGGTGGAGTAAATACGAGCGTGGTGTTGGCCGAGCGAACCCGTACCAGCCACGCCGCAACGAAGACGCGTAACGGTCATGGCTGGTAAGATTCAACGCCTACCTGCCGGCTTCAATCCGAAAACCCGCCCGCTTGAACTTCAAAGGTCAATTTCTCCTTCGCGGCATTGACCGAAACTAAACTCCCCGAGGGGATTTCGCCTGCCAAGATAGCCTTAGCCAACGAGGTTTCGACTTCACGTTGCAAATAGCGCCGTAAAGGACGGGCTCCGTAAACGGGATCGAAACCACGATCGGCAATCAAAGCCAAGGCGGCGGTCTTGAAGTTCAAACGAATCCGCTTCGCCAAGAGGCGTTCGTTCAACCCCTTGAGCATGATTTGGGCAATGGCGGCGACTTGCTCCGGACCCAGCGGTTGGAACAACGCGATATCATCAATCCGATTCAAGAACTCGGGCCGGAAATGAGCTCGCAAATCAGCCATTACCGCCTCGCGAACACCTTCCGATAAACCAAAGCCGACCTGCTCGGCGATGTGACGGCTTCCAATATTAGAAGTCATGATAAAGATGGCATTGCGGCAATCCACGGTGCGACCTTGAGAATCCGTCAAGCGACCGTCATCTAAAACTTGTAAGAGAATATTAAAGACTTCGGGGTGCGCTTTTTCTACTTCGTCCAATAATACGACCGCGTATGGGTGACGGCGCAACGCCTCGGTCAATTGCCCACCTTCTTCGTGACCAATATAACCTGGAGGCGCCCCCACCAAACGGGAGACGGCGTGTTTCTCCATATACTCCGACATATCAATGCGGATCATGGATTTTTCACTGTCAAAGAGTTCAATCGCCAACGCTTTGGCTAACTCGGTCTTACCCACGCCCGTAGGACCTAAGAAGAGGAACGAACCCACAGGGCGACGAGGATCTTGCACCCCGGCGCGAGAACGTTGAACCGCTTCGGCCACCACGCGCACGGCTTCGGTTTGGCCCACCACGCGCGACTGTAAATTATCCGCGAGCTTTAAAATCTTCATGCGTTCGCCTTCTAACAACTTGCTCACGGGCACCCCCGTCCAGCGAGCCACGACTTCGGCTACTTCTTCAGGCGTTACGGTTTCACGGAAAAGACCTGAAGCCGACTTAGCGGTGCCTTCTAATTGAGCGACCTGTTTCTCCAATTCAGGAATCACGCCGTAACGGAGCTTAGCCACTTCATCTAAACGGTTGGCACGTTCGGCTTTGGACATCTCTTGGCGGGCGATTTCAAGCTTCTCGCGAGCCGTGCGCACTTTGGTCACCGCCTCTTTATCCGCCTGCCAGCGAGCCCGGAATGCCGTTTGTTCTTCGCGGGCGACGCTGAGTTCCTTGCGCAACGCCACGAGACGCGACTTCGAGCCGTCATCCTTTTCGTTCTTCAGAGCCGATTCCTCGACTTCTAATTGCAACACCCGACGATTCAACGCATCCAACTCCGAAGGCACACTGTCAATTTCGGTGCGGATTTGAGCACAAGCTTCATCGATTAAATCAATCGCTTTATCCGGCAAGAATCGAGCCGTGATGTAACGATCCGATAACGTCGCCGCTTCCACTAAAGCAGCGTCTTCAATGCGCACCCCGTGGTGCACCTCAAAGCGCTCCTTGAGACCACGCAAAATGGAAACCGTGTCGACCACTGAAGGCGGATCGACCAAAACTTGCTGGAAGCGTCGCTCTAAAGCGGGATCTTTTTCCACGTTTTCGCGAAACTCTTTAAGCGTCGTGGCACCAATACAGTGCAACTCGCCGCGCGCTAACATCGGCTTTAATAAGTTAGCGGCATCCATCGCCCCTTCAGCCTTACCCGCACCCACCAAGGTGTGCATTTCATCGATAAAGAGCAGGATGTCGCCTTCAGCCGACTTTACTTCAGCCAACACGGCCTTTAAGCGCTCTTCAAATTCGCCCCGATACTTTGCACCCGCTAACAACGAGCCCATATCGAGGGCGATGATGGTTTTATTGCGCAAACCTTCCGGTACATCGCCATTAACAATCCGTTGGGCCAAACCTTCGACCACGGCGGTTTTACCCACGCCAGGCTCACCAATGAGCACAGGGTTATTCTTCGTCCGACGAGACAAAATACGAATCACGCGGCGAATCTCTTCATCGCGACCAATGACCGGATCCATCTTGCCGGTACGGGCCCGGGCGGTGAGGTCCTGGCCGTATTTATTCAAAGCTTCATAGGTCGCCTCAGGGTTCGCCGTGGTCACGCGTTGCGACCCACGCACCGCTTGCAAGGCGCCTAAAATATTTTGGCGATTAAAGCCTACGGCATTAAAAGCGGCCCGCAACGAAGCCGTGTCCGCTAAAGCTAAAAGGACGTGCTCAGCGGAAACGAAATCATCCTTCATCGTCGTCGCTTCGTCCTTCGCCTTCAGCATCATCTGATTGGTCTCGCTCGACAGGGCAGGCTGACTGCCCTCTTGGCTCAAGGTAGGCAAACGGGCTAAAATACCTGCTACCGCCGATTGCAGACTTTCAAGGTCTTTACCCGCACGGCGAAAGAGGGAATTCACCACTCCACCCTCTTGGCTCAACAAAGCATGCAGAACGTGAACAGGTTCTAAGGAAGGATTCCGACGGCGCAAAGCCTCGCTAATCGCCGTCTGTAGGGCTTCATTAGTTTTATCGGTTAAATTTCCGTAAGGTGTACTCATGCTTTCTTTAATGCAGGAGACACTCCAAGTTCGCCCATGGCTTAGATGAGGTTTAAGCCTTTAAAACCCCGATTTTACAGGCTCCAAGCGTGACAGCCCAGCGACATGAAGTCCCGCGAGCGACGAGTTGTCGCAACCCTTTTTACCCCCTAGGTCAACTCTCTAATCATCCTCCTAAGAGGAGTACCGTATTGCTCCCACGCCCAAGGCTTTAATAAAAAAGCGGCGATGAGTCTCACCCGTGAGTTGGCGACCTTGGAGCGCCTGCTCGACGACCCTTCCCCGGTCGTCCGCCAAGCCGTTATCGCTAAACTAAAATCCACTGGGACCAACGGCATCCTTTGGCTTGAAAATTTAAAGCAAAACGAGTCGTTAGGGAAATTAGCTCAAGTCCTACTGGCTGAATTGCGGACACCCGAAGCGGCCGTACAATCCTTTTTAGATTACTTGCACCGCGGACCCATCGACCTCGAAGAGGCCTGCCTGCTTTTAGAGCGCACCGCCGATCCTTCCTTGCCTGACGACGCTTATCGCGCCGAACTGGACCGACTGGCCGAACGCACTCGAGAACTCATGGCAGAACCCCTCGACCTGCGGGCGAAGTGCCGCCTACTTTGCCGGGTCATTTTTGGCGAAGAAGGCTATCGAGGCTCTCAAGAGTCTTTTGCGGTTCCAGCGTCTTCACTGCTCTCGCAGGTCATCGAGACGCACCGTGGCATCCCCATTTCGCTCTGCCTTATTTTTCTTTTAGTCGCTCGTCGACTCGGCCTGCCCGTCGATCCCGTAGGTCTACCTGGCCGCTTCATGGTCGGCGTGTTTCGCGGCCGCGAGCCTTTCTACATTGATTGCTACGAAGGCGGAGGCTTTCGCACCCGAGCTGAGGTGCAATTACTCCTCTTGGATAATCAATTGCCAGCGGACGAGGCCTTCCTCTTGCCCGTCTCCAACCAACACACGATTGCGCGTTGCTGTCGCAACTTAGTCTCCCAATATGAAGCTCAAGGCGATGACCGTCGCAGCCGACTGTTCCTCAGTCTAGTGCACGCCCTAGAAAAAATCGATGAACGCGCCTGAGCTCTTAACCCTTGCCGATTTAAAGTCGCGGCACTTCACCCGACCTCAGTTGGGTGTCTTGGGCGATCCGATTGCACACTCGCTCAGTCCTGCGATGCATAACGCCGCCTTGGCAGAGCTCTTACCCACGCACCCGGAGTTAGTTGGCTGGCACTATCATAAGCTTCATATTAAAACGACTGAGCTTGCCGAAGCCCTGCCATTATTACTGAAACTAGGCTTCCAAGGACTCAACCTAACCATTCCACATAAAATCGCCGCCCTGGATTTAGTGGCCGATTTATCCCCCGCCGCCCGTCAAGCCGGCTCCGTGAACACCTTGGTTGCCAAGGACGGTCAGTGGCAGGGCTACACGACCGACGGCGAAGGTTTTTTAAAGGCCCTCCGTGAAGTCGGCCAGCAAGAGGTCCAAGACCGCGAAGTAATTATCTTAGGGGCGGGAGGTGCCGCCCGCGCCGTGGCGGCGGCCTGCTTAACCCAAGGCTGCCTGCAGTTAACCATTGCGAATCGCGATGTCACGAAAGCCCAAGCCTTGGCCGCGGATTTACAGCATCCCCACGTGACGGCTCAAAGCTTAGCAAGCCTTCGCACCCTGGCACCTACGGCCGTAGTCGTGAATTGCACCGCCTTGGGCCTGCAAGCCCAAGACCCTGCGCCCATCGACGTGACCTTACTCCAACCGCAACAGTTCATTTTCGACACGACTTACAGCCAACACACCTCGGCCTTACGGCAAGCCGCTCAAGCAATCGGAGCCCGCCATTGCGATGGTCGCCCGATGCTCCGCTGGCAAGGTGCTTTGGCTTTTCAATTGTGGACCGGCATCTTCCCGCCCATGAACCCTATGCGCCAAGCCCTTGGCGAAGCCCCTGCTTAATGCCATGTCGCTGACGATGCTCCAAAACTTCCTCCTACTCCACCCTGCACTTAGTGCAGTGTGTGCTGGAGCTATTGGAGCCTGCGTCGGGAGTTTCATCAATGTTTGCATCTACCGCATCCCCCAAGGCATTTCCATCGTCACCCCAGCCTCGCGGTGCGCCTGCGGCAAACCGATTCCTTTTTGGTTCAACATTCCCTTATTCGGCTGGCTCATGCTCCGTGGCCGAGCGGATTGCTGCGGAGCCAAAATCTCCCTGCGCTACCCGCTGATTGAATTAATCACGGCACTGTTTTATGCGGCCGCCTGGCTGCTCTTGCCTCCAGCGAAGGCCAGCGTGGCTTGTGTACTCCTCCCACTCCTCATCCTTTTAGCAGGCTGCGACCTCGATGACATGATGGTGCCAGATGCACCCAATTTTGCTCTCGTGGGCACCGGACTCTTCTTCTCCATCCTCCTTCCCTCGATCCACGGGGAGACCTCCCATAACATCGAAGTCATCAATCGCATCCATGCGGCGACGGATTCACTCATCGGCATCGCCGTCGGCACGGCTTTGGTCTGGTGGATTAGAACTATCGGAACCGTCCTCGCGGGACGGGAAGCCATGGGGGAAGCCGACATCATTTTATGTGCGGGGATTGGCGCTTACTGTGGCTGGCAAGGGGCAGCTTTTTGCCTTTTCGGAGGGTCCGTAATCGGGGTCATCACCGCCCTTCCCGGCATGATTTTATCTAAAATAAAGGGGGAAGAATACACGGGAGTAGTGCCTTTTGTGCCCAGTTTAGCGACCGCCGGGACGATTTGGTTCTTCCGGGGACCGGAATTAGTTATGGCTTGGCATCAGTGGGTAAATTCGTGAATCATTCGGGCTTGTCAGCCACCCCCGACCCCTCAATCCTTCAATAACCCCTAATATGAAGCAGTTCGCCCTAGCCTCCCTCCTTGCCGCCGCCGCCTTGGTAGGTTGCAACACCTACGATACCCCTAACCACGGCAAGTCGGTTAGCCTCGAGCCTAGCCATAATTTCCTCGGCATCGTCAAAATTGAACCAGAGTCCTACGCCGCCCCTGCTAACAACGAGCCCCCCGTTAGCGTGCACACGTACGACCTCTATAGCCGTCGTACGACCTCGGGTGACCGCATCACCTTGCTCTGGGGTGCGATCGTTATCACCGATTACTAAACCTTGCTGAACTAGCCCCTTGCAGAAGCCCTGGAAACAGGGCTTCTTTGTTTTCAGGCAAGATGAACGAACCGCTCGGACATAATGTCGCTCGACACCTGAGAATCGCAGCCCTCGAGCAACCCGAGGCTTGGGCGACCAAGACCCCGCTGTCCGTCGGCCCTAATGGCTCGGTGAGCCACGCTCGTTGTAGCTTTCGTCAACTGGACCAAGAAAGCGACGCCGCTGCCCGCATCTTTCAAGCCGAAGGTATCCAGCAAGGTTGCCGCGTCCTGCTCGCACTGCGCCCAGGACACGACCTCATCGTCGGCATGTTCGGACTTCTGAAAGTAGGCGCAGTTCCTATCGCCATCGATCCAGGGATGGGGTGGAAAAACTTCCTCGCCTGCGTCGACCACGCTCAACCGACAGCCCTCGTCGGCACCCGCACTGCCATTTGGCTCAGCCACCTCCCGCTCCCAGCTTTTAAAACCCTACAACACCGCGTTAAACTAGGAACCACCCGCTGGCGTCACTTAATCAAGACCTGCACGGCGACGACTCCTCGCCCCTTAGCTAACGTCCTCGACACCGATTTAGCGGCAATTCTCTTTACCTCAGGCTCAACGGGCAAACCCAAGGGGGTTTGCTACACGCACGGGATGTTCGAGGCCCAAATTTCGTTAATTCAAAAAACTTTTGGCATTCAACCAGGCGAGATTGATATGCCGATGTTGCCGTTGTTTGCGCTCTTTAATCCCGCGTTGCGCATGACTTCAGTCACGCCGCTGCTCAACCCTTCTCGACCCGCCAGCGCTAACCCCGCTCCCATCGTCGCCGCCTTGCGGGCCGAAAACGTAACGAACTCTTTTGGTTCTCCCGCAATTTGGACTTTAATTACGGAGCACTGTCTCCAACGCGGCCTAACTTTGCCCAGCCTGCGTCGGCTCCTCATCGCAGGTGCCCCCGTTCCCGATCGACTTTTGGAACAACTGCAAAAAGTCGCCCCGCATTGCCAAATCAACACCCCTTACGGGGCTACCGAATGCTTGCCGGTAACAAACATTGAAGCCCAAGAACGTCTCACGGAAACTCGCGCCGCCTCACTACAAGGTCATGGCACCTGCGTCGGGCGGCCCGTAAACGGCGTGACCATCCGCATCATCCGCATCACGGATAGTCCGCTGGCACAAATGCAGGATGCCCAGCTTTGCGGGGTGAATGAAATCGGCGAGATCATCGTCACCGGCCCCAACGTCACCCATACCTACGATGGTTTACCTGAAGCCACCGCCGCTGCCAAAATCTACGATCAGGGACAGGTGTGGCATCGCATGGGTGACCTCGGAAAAATTGATGGCCAAGGACGGCTATGGTTCTTGGGACGAAAAGCTGAAAAGGTCACAACGGACATGGGGGTGTTATACACCGAAGCGATTGAGCCACTTTTCCGCACCCACCCACAAGTGGCTCGTTGTGCTTTAATTGGGGTCGGCTCAGCTCCGCATCAAAAGCCCTACCTCGTCATCGAACCACGCCCCGAAAACTTTCCGCTCAACGACGACGAAGCCAAATTACTGCAAGCGTCTCTCAAGCAACTAAGCCAAACGTCGGCACACACGGCCATGATTCAGGGTTTCTTGTTGCAAAAGAAACTACCCGTTGACGTCCGACATAACGCCAAAATTCATCGCCTTAAATTAAGTCAGTTCTGGACCCAAAATCTCCAATACCAAGCCCGTTGGCATTGGCTCAAACCTCGCCTCGACCATGACTAAACCACGTGTTCTCGTTACGGGTGGCTACGGCTTTCTCGGTCAAGCCATCGTCCAACGTCTCCTCGCCCGCGAGTGGCAAGTTCGTATCCTGGCCCGCCGTCCTTCCAGCCAACTTTCTCACCCGCTACTCGAATTCTGCCCCGGCGATATCAGCGATGCCGCCACCGTCGAAGCCGCCGTTAAAGATTGTGATCACGTGATTCACGTAGCCGCCAAAGCAGGCGTTTGGGGGCCAGCCAGCGAGTACGAAAAAATTAATGTCGTCGGGACCAAAAACCTCCTCGCTGCCAGCGAACGCGCGCGCGTCCAAACCTTCGTGCATACCAGCACTCCGAGTGTGGTATTTAATGGCGAAGCTTTTCGCGGGGCCGACGAAAGCCTGCCCTACGGCAAAAATTGGCTCGGAGCTTACGCCGAAACTAAAGCACGTGCCGAGCAAGCCGTCCTTGCCGCCGCCAAGCCCGACTTTCGCGTTTGCGCCCTGCGACCCCATTTAATCTGGGGCCCCGGCGATCCCCATATTTTCCCCCGAATCTTAAATCGTGCCCGCCAAGGCCGCCTCCGTATCATCGGCCATGGGCTCAACTTGGTCGACGTCACTCATGTCGACACCGCCGCCGCCGCCCACCTCCAAGCACTCGACGCCCTGCTCGCTCAACGTGCTAACGGCAAAGCGTATTTCATCTCTCAAGGCCATCCAGTCTTACTATGGGATTTTATTAATGTACTTCTCAAAGGAGCTGGCCTGCCTCCCGTGACTAAAAGAATTTCACTGAGTGCGGCTTACACCATAGCCTCTGGCCTAGAAACGGCGTGGAGCCTCTTACGACTGCGCCATGAACCACCGATGACCCGCTTTGTTGCCGTAGAACTCGCCAAAGATCATTGGTTCAATGTTCAAGCCGCCCAACGCGACCTCGGATTGCGCCCCGCCCACGAAACATGGTCCGCCTTGGAAAGTCTTGCGGCTAGTTTACGTGTAAAATAAAGCGGCGGACTTGCACCCTCGCTCTTTCTTCCTACGGTAACCCGATGCGACCCGAAGGGCTCCAACCTGATTCATCATTCGTGGTCAACATGAAGACCTGGTTTGATCAAACCGATGGTCTCGGCATCCTCCACCACTCGCATTATGTACTCTTGATGGAGCGGGCCCAAAAAGCCCTCTTTGTCGCTTTGATGCAAAAAGACACGCTCGACCCCGCCATCGCTCCCGATGTCTACGTAGTCGTGCGTGACCTAGAGTTGCATTACCTCAAGCCAGTGCGCCCTGAGTGCACGGTGCAAATCGTCCTCCGTGTCACCCAAGTACGGGCCGCAGGACTGACCATCGCTTTCGAATTCTGGGATCAAACTGGCAAAGTTTTACACGCTCGAGCTAAACGCACGGTATGCCGCATGGACGACAAGACCCACCAGCCCACGACGTGGTCAGAGGAGTTTCGGGCCCGCCACGAAGCCCTGTTAAGCCCGAACGTTTAATTGCCTACAAAGCGGGCACGTCCGGCCATCACACCCCCGCGCCGTGCAATACTCGCGCCCGTAAAAAATAATGCGGAGGTGAAGTTGATTCCAACTTTCCTGCGGAAAAACTTTTTTAAGGTCGCGTTCGACTTGTTCCACCGACTTCCCCGCACTCAACTTCCAACGTTTAGCTAAACGATGAATGTGCGTATCAACTGGAAAAGCCGGTACGCCAAAAGCCTGTGCCATCACGACGGAAGCGGTCTTGTGCCCAACGCCGGGCAAAGCTTCTAAGGCTTCGAAACTAGCGGGAACTTGGCCTTGATGATGCTCTAAAAGCATCTGCGATAAGCCGACTAATGCCTTGGATTTTTGCGGCGCTAAACCCAACGGGCGAATGATTTCTAAAACTTTAGCCGGGCTAAGCCGAGCCATCTGTTCTGGCGTGCCGGCTAAGGCAAATAGCGCCGGCGTTACTTCGTTAACCTTTTTATCCGTACATTGCGCCGACAAAACCACCGCTACGAGCAAGGTAAAGGGGTCGCGATGATCTAACGGAATCGGCGTCTCCGGGTAGAGTTTCGCTAAATGCTTCGCCACCCAAGCCACTCGTTCAGACTTCGTCATTATCCCAAAAAATGGCCCTTCTATTCGCCAAAGCAACGCTACCCTTTTTACTTATTCACAACTGGTGTTTTTCGCTCCTAAACGCTCTTAATTTCTAGTGAATTCTTATGACCAAATTGCCTTTCCCTAATACCAGTCAAGCGACTCGGTGGACGGTTGCGGCTCCTTCCTGTGTCTTCAAAAACTTTCTCACCCACTATGGCTCAGTTGCCTTATAATCCCGCTCAACTCTCGCGTGAGTTAGCACGTCACTACATCCCTGCCACCGAGGCAGATATCCAAGCGATGTTTAAAGCAACCGGTCATCAGCAGTTTACTGATCTCTACCAACATATCGCGGCCGAAGTTAAATTCCAAGGGCCCCTACCCTTGCCCGAAGAACTCGACTACCAAGCCTTGGCCGACCGCATGGAGACCCTTTCCCGGCAAAATAAAATCCGGACGGCATTCCTAGGGGACGGCTTACAAGTCTACCGCACCCATCCCATCGTGGATCACGTTTGTTCGATCCGTAACCTGACCACTTCTTACACGCCTTACCAACCCGAACGTTCGCAAGGAACCCTCATCACGCACTGGATTTATCAATCAACGTTGGCGGAATTAACTGGCTTCGAAGCCGTCAACTCTTCGCTCTACGATCGCGCGAGTGCTCTATTTGAAGCCGCGGTTTGTGCGGTGCGTCTAAGCGAAGCCGAAGCGAATACCATTTTAGTCGCCGCCAATTTATTACCCACCGACCTCGAAGTACTACGCACCCACCTCTGCGAAACGAACATCAAGTTGGTCCTGTTGCCAGCCGAGGAATCCACGGGGCGCCTCAGCGGCAAAACCCTTCTCCAAGAAGCCGCCAAACTCGGACCCCAATTAGCCGGCGTCATCTTCCCTCAAGTCAATGCCTTGGGCCTACTGGAAAATGTCGACGAACTGACGCGTGCATGTGCCGAAGCGAAGGTTCGTTCGATTGCCATCATCGACCCCATGCTCCTCGCCACGGGTGGCCTTAAGGCCCCAGCACAATATGGCGACCACGGAGCCGATATCATCATCGGGGAGGGTCAACACCTTGCCATCGGCGCGAACTTCGGTGGCCCTGGCTTAGGAGTTTTCGCCGTCCGCTATAACGCCAATCAGAAGAACACCGTGCGGGAAACGCCAGGTCGCTTCGTAGGCCGGGCCAAAGACAACGCTGGGCGCGATTGCATCGTAATGGTGATGTCGACGCGCGAACAACACATCCGCAAAGATAAAGCCACTTCGAACATCTGCTCCAACCAAGCCTTCATCGCCACCATCGCAGGGGCTGCCATTCTCGCCCGCGGCGAAGACGGAATGGCGGAAAGCTGCCAAGCCGGTCGCCGCCACGCGCGTCGAGCAGCCAGTGTCTTACATTCAATTCCCGGGCTGAAAGTTTGCTACGCCCAAGAGGCTTTCTGGAATGAGTTCAGTCTCATGCTTCCTGAACCCGCCGCCGCGGTGATTGAAAAAGGTCGCCAAGCTGGCTTGCACGTTGGCATCGACATCACGGGTCGCACTCCCTGCGGCTGTTCGCTGCTCAAAATTTCTTTCAGCGACTTACAAACCGACGCTGACGTCGATCAACTCATCCAGTTCTTCACGGGGCTCTACGGGTCCGCCACCTCGCCGGCGAAGCCACTCGCCGAAGTTCCCGCCGCTTGGTTACGCCAAGATAAAGTAGGTCTACCCTCCTTTGGCCTGCATGAATTAAAAGCCTACTACACTCAGTTGGGTGAATTAAACGTTTCGCCTGACACAGGCTGCTTCCCCTTGGGCTCGTGTACCATGAAATATAACCCGCACATCAATGATTGGGCGGCGGGCTTGCCAGGCTTTACGAATCTGCACCCTCAAGCCCCCCTGACCGATGCACAGGGCTCGCTCGAAGTGCTCTGGCAAATTCAAGAATGGCTGCGTGGCATCACAGGCTTAGCTGGACTCACCACCCAACCCGTCGCCGGAGCCCAAGGCGAATTAGTCGGACTCAAGCTCTTCCAAGCCTACCACCGTCACCGCGGTGAACAGCGCGATATCATCTTAATCCCCTCGACCGCCCACGGCACTAACTTCGCCACGGCTACCACCGCAGGTTACGTCTCAGGTCGACGTGCAGATGGCACCCCCACTGGCATTGTGATTTTAAAATCCGCTCCCGATGGCCGCGTCGATCAAACCGACTTCGCCGAGAAAATCGCCGCCTACGGTCCCCGTATCGCCGGGATGATGGTGACTAATCCCAACACCTCTGGAGTCTTTGAAACGGATTTCCGCAAGATGGCGGATGAGATTCACCGTATCGGCGGTTTAGTCTACATGGACGGAGCTAACATGAACGCCATCGCGGGCTGGGTTAACCTCGGTGCCCTCGGCGTCGACGCCGTTCATAATAATTTACATAAAACTTGGACCGTACCCCACGGAGGCGGCGGACCTGGCGACGGCATTGTCGCTGTTTCCGAGCGTCTGATGGACTTCTTGCCGGGCTATCAAATCGTCAAGCAAAACGGCCAATTCATCCCCGTTCGCCCGCGCCACAGCATCGGCTCTTTCCACCGTCATTGGGGCAATTTCGCCCACAAGGTGCGCGTCTACACCTACCTACAACGCCTCGGCCAAGCAGGCGTCCCACGCATGTCAGCCATGTCCGTGCTGGCGAGTCGCTACCTCTTCACGCAACTGAATCGCTTCTTCCCTTCCTTGCCCGCCGCGGCCCAGGAAGTCCCCCGGATGCACGAATTCATCCTCACCCTCACAGAAGAAGATTTCAAACGCATCGAAGCGGCAGGATTACCCCGTGCCAACATCATCGCCCGCGTCGGCAAGCTCTTCCTCGACTTCGGCTTCCACGCCCCAACCGTGGCCTTCCCTGAAGTCTTTGGCCTCATGATTGAGCCGACGGAGTCCTACACCAAAGTTGAATTGGACCGCTTCGCCGAAGCGGTCATCGCGATTGGCCAATTGATTCGCGAACACCCGCAAGTCCTTCTCGCCGCCCCGCGCTTCACACCCGTGGATCGCGTCGACGAAGTGGCAGCGAATCGCCAACTGGTACTCAGCGAAAAGCTCGTCTCCCTGCCTAAGCTTAATGCCAACCGCGTTTCGCCACGTGAGCTCAATGAGCTCCCCGTAGCCGCGATTAAAGCAAAAATCTTAGCAACGGTCTAAGCCGCTAAGGGCAAGCGCACGGTGAAAGCCGTGCCTTTACCTAACTCACTCGCAACCTCAATAGTCCCGCGGTGGGCCTCAATCGTTTGTTTCACAATCGCAAGCCCTAAGCCTGCTCCGCCAGTATGACGCGACCGTGAAGAATCGGCGCGGTGAAAGCGTTCGAAAATCTTATTCAGGTTTTCGGGGGTAATGCCTTGGCCATTATCCACGACCCGGAGGACTGCCCAACCGTCCGCCACAGCCGTAGTGATTTCAACTTTTACGCCCGCTGGATTATGTACCATCGCGTTCATCACTAAATTTAGAATCACGCGACTCAACCGCCCCGGGTCACCGACTACCGGGACATTTTCCAAGTGGCTCACAAGCGTCGCCCCATGCTCCTTCGCTAACCGACCCAGCAGCGCCACAGTTTCGTCCGCTAAATCCGCTAAATCACAGCGATCTTGAGCAACCGGTCGTCCTGCATCACCCTGAGCGAGTTCCAAAAGGGCATCGGAGATTAACTTCATTCGCAGTGCCGATTGTTTAATGGTTTCAAGGGTCGCCTGATATTCCTCCGCCGTACGGGCTTGACGCAAGGTCCCCTGACTCTCCGACAAAATCACCGTGAGCGGCGTGCGCAATTCATGTGAGGCATCGGCCGTGAATTGCGCCACCTTCTCCCGGGCTTCATTCATTTTAGAGAAAGTCGAATTCAACACCAGTGCCAGTCGACCTAATTCACTCTCGGTATCTTCAAGATCAATGCGTCGTCCAAAGTCACCTTGTGCAATACCTTCCGCATCCGTCGCGATACGGTCTAAAGGCCGCAAAGAACGCCCCGCTAAAATCCAACCAATCGAACAGCCCACAATGGTTAGTCCTAATCCTACCAAAAAAAGCTTCCAAGCCAGCTGACGCAAATCAGCGGCGAGTTGTGCCGTCGAAGTTCCAAAAATAACAAAGTTTTGACCCGGCGGACGATGCACCAGCATTTCATAGGCATGCTCCGCGATGATGGCATCCTTGGGATGCGCTGGCCCATTACTGGCCGCCTCTTCGCGCACGGCTTCTTGGCAAAGCTCCATAATTGCCGCTTCACTCGGGGCATTGCTGGAACGGTATAACGAAGTACCCTCTACGTTCGCTACCCATACCCAAACGCCTTGCGAGGCCAAAGCATTGATTGATTCCTCGGCCCGACTTTTTCGAGCGGCACTGGACTCCACTGGTCTAGGTCGCGCTTGACCACCATTGCGCTCTGGAGGCGGTGGAGCGGGATTGCCCCGCGGGTTAAGGCTCGGCACCAACTCAATGACCGCCCCCATGTCGACCGTCATGATCTGGCGCAAACTGAGATCCACCGCCTGCAATCGGTTTTGACGTTCATGACGATAAAATGCCACGAGTAAGACCGCCACCGTCGCCGCCAACAGCGCAAAGTTCCAAGCCAAGATGCGCCAACGAATCGAATGAAAAATCATAAGGCAGGTTTTTCTCCCGGGGTACCTTCAATAATATAACCCAACCCGCGGCGCGTTTTAATGAGTTCCGAACCCAACTTGCGGCGTAAATTACAGACGTGTACTTCTAATAGATTAGAAAGCGTATCCTCATTCTCATCAAAGAGGTGCTCGTAAAGTTCACTGCGATTCACCACGGCACCCCGGCGGTGGGCTAAGTATTCCAAGAGGATATATTCCCGCCCGGTTACTGGCTCTTCTTTGCCTCCGCGCGTTACGCGACGAGCCACGGTATCAATCACCACCTCACCCAAGGTAATCGTTGCCCCCACGGTTTGGTGATTGCGACGAATCAAAGCCCGTAAACGCGCCAAGAGCTCCTTTTGCACAAATGGCTTCGCCAAATAATCGTCGGCCCCTAAATCCAACCCCACGACCCGATCTTCAATCGAGTTACGGGCAGTCAACATGAGCACGGGGGTGCGTTTAACGCCGCGCAAACGACGCAAGACCTCCCGCCCATCCATACCAGGCATTAAATAATCCAAAATGATGACATCATAATCAAACTCGAGCGCCTTGTGTAACCCCTCACTCCCTTGGGCAGCCTCGTCGACGGCATAACCTTCTTCACGTAATAACCGTATTAAACTCCGCCGGACGTCCACCTCATCTTCGACGATTAAAATACGCATAAAGGGGAATCAGCTAATAGTTTAGCAAAAACACCCTTAAGCCAAGATTAAGTCTCCTCTTTAGATTGATAGAGTAAAATTAGCCCGGCCACGAACAAGAGGGCAAACGAGGCGAAGCCTGCCCGCTCGGCAGAGGTAGGATCACTCGCTTGGCCAAAAATCGCCCCGGCGGTAAGGCCAAGTAACGGACCAATGAAAGCGGCGAACTTGCCCATCATGCTATAGAATCCGAAGTAAGAAATCTCCCGGCCCGCGGGGATGATTTCTGCAAAATAAGAACGGCTCAGGGCCTGAATTCCGCCCTGCACACACCCAACTCCGATCGCAATCAACCACACCGAGGGGAACGTCAGCCCCACCAACGTGACCTCCCCAGGTTTAATCTGCGAGCCCGCCAACGTGATCAAAACGTAGATCCCTAGCCCAAAACTCATCACCCGACGGGCCCCCCATCGACTCCCCAGCCAACCAAAAAGCAACGCCGCTGGGATGCCGATAAGCTGGACGACTAAAAATGCTTTAATGAGATCTGCCTGATCAAAGCCCAACACGGCTCCAAAGTGAGCGGCAGACGTCTTCACCGCATGCACGCCGTCGATATAAAGAATATAACCGAGCAGGAACCAACGCACGCGCCGGTCTTTCCAAATCTCCTGGGCGGTGCCTTTGACGCCTTGGACGGCCGCCTTGAAACGCATCCCAAAAGTGACCGAAGGATCTTGGGCCACTGGGGGACGTGGATCGGGACGGAGTAAAAGCGGCAACGCAAAGATGAGCCACCATAGACCCGCGGCGGGGAAAACGAGGTAGAGGCGGTTACCCGCAAAAACCTGAAAATACAGTGCCGCCAAAATCAAAATCCCCGCCAGAAAGCCTAAGGCGAAAGCGACGCCGCTCAACACGTGACGCCGCTCGGGCGGAGCACAATCGACAATCATCGAGTCGTAAAATGTACCCGCCGCAAAATACGCCATCGTCGCCCCACCGTAGAGTGCACTCGCCGACCAAACATCGCCGGGCTGCACCCATCCCATTAAGGCGGTTAAAATCGCCCCACCAATAACGGTCAAACGCAACACGCGAAGCCGTTGACCACCCATCTCTGCCAATTGACCTAAGAGCGGTGCACAGAAAAAAATCAGCAGACAGGGAATCGCTTGGTTCAACTTAAACGCCATCGACTCCACTTGCGGACTCAAGCCCTTCGCCCAAACACTCTTAAACACCTGAGGCCAAACCAAGGCCAACACCACCATGGCGTAGGCCGTATTAGCAAAATCGTAGAGGGCCCAGGAAGTCGCCGTGGCCCAAGAAAATCGAGGTGTCGCTTTTACTTCCTGCACCAGGCTAAGTTGAACGACCGCCCCCAACGGGCAACAGGAAAACTAGGACTGTAATGTACGGAAAAGTTCAACGGCCGACTCGGCGCGATTTAAAATATAAACATGGTACCCTGGAACCCCCCGCGCAAGCAGGCCATGAACTTGTTGTACCGCCCAAGCCACCCCAACGCGACGCTGGGCTTCTTCATCGGTACCACAAGCGACTAAGGCTTGCTCCAAGGCGGCAGGAATCCGCGCCCGACAAAATCCACAAAAACTCTTAGCCTGCTTGAGCGATAACACCGGCATGATACCAGGAATAATGGGCACCGTCACCCCAGCCGCACGTGCGTGGTCGACTAAGCGAAAATAATCCTCGTTATCCAAGAATAACTGCGTGGTCACGAAATCCGCCCCCGCCGCTACTTTCTGTGCCAGAAACTGCACATCAGTTTGGTCATTGGGTGACTCGGGATGGCGCTCAGGAAAACCTGCAACCCCAACGGCAAACCGGCCGGGCCGTTCACGTTGAATCAAACGCACCAATTCTTCTGCATACCGAAAGCCCTCGGGGTGGGGCGTAAACGTGGTCTGCCCCTTGGGAGGATCGCCGCGCAATGCTAAAATTCCAGTGAAGCCCGCAGCGTCATATTGCGCAATCATCGCCGCCAATTCGGCTTGGCTATGTCCCACGCACGTGAGGTGACCAATCAATGGAAAACCAAGCTCAATCAAGGCTTTGCCGTAGGACAGCGTCGTGGTACGCGAAGTGCCGCCCGCCCCATAAGTAATCGAAGCAAAATCAATGCCCAAGGGACGCAAGGTCTGCGCCGTAGCCAACATTTGAACCGCCGCCTTCTCATCTTTAGGCGGGAAAAACTCCACCGACACCGTGGGTCGCCCAACGGGACGGAGTGCAGCGAGGAGTTGGTTCTTATCCATTAATGCATCAACCTATCAAGATACGAAGATATATGTCAAGCACCCCTGTCAGACCCCTCAGGCGGTAAATCAGCCTGATTTGCCGGCAATTCTTCGGGTAACACAAAATGGTAGGCCATTACCATCCAGCATAACATCAGGGGGTAAATCAGGACGATAAAACCAAACGATCCGCCGATGCCGAGCAAGACGCCGGCACGCACCGACAGCACTTCACCGACGACCAGAAAGCAAATCGGGATAATCACAAAAATAATTGAAGCGACATAACCAATCGAAGTCGTGCCACTGTAGAAGCCGTGGGACTTTGCTAAATCCATCCCGCAAGCCTTGCAGCGCTGGTTAAGATGAAACCACGATGCCATTAAACCACGCTGACCACAATTAGGGCAACAGCCCCGGACCCCACGAAAGAGGACGTCGGCCCGCGTGACGTTTAATTGTTTCGGATTTTCCACCGCCCTACCCTTGAGCATTCAACCCTAAGGTCAAGGGCGAGGTCAGACGCGCAGGAAAATTCGTTGGCGTTGCAAGAACCAGAGCAAGCCCCATTGCACAGCCATCACCCCGCATGCGAGCACTAAGGCTTGTACGTCCGCAGACCCCAAACGGGCTACGCCACCAAACAGCACCTTCGCTGTGTATTCAAAATTCAGGAACTTCCCGGCCATGTAAATGAGTACCGAGTTCATCCCGATCACGGCAAAAAATTCTGCCCCACGTCGGACACCTCCGACATCAATAATCCAGTAAAATGCCGTCATCAACAACACGCTCCACCCGCCGGCCCACAAGACCAACGAACTCGTCCAAAGGTTCTTATTAACGGGGAATACAAGGTCCCAGAGGCCTCCCAACAGTAAGCAAACCAAGCCCGCCAGGCCCAACCGCCAAGCCTTGCCAGACCCCGAGAATTCCGACTCGGGTCGGCGCAACCATAAGCCCACCAAGACTCCTAATAAGCCTGTACCAATGGCTGGGATGGTGCCTAACAAGCCTTCAGGATCATGAATTTTTAAATGCAAGCGGCCAGGTAAAAACTGCCGATCAAAGTAACTCACAAAATTACCCTCCATGGTTAAATCGCCTGCCGCAAAACCCGGCGCCGACGTCCACGATAGCAACGCCCAATAGCCTAACAAGATTCCGCCAAGACACCAAACTAGGCGACGAGGCTGAGCATAATGCCATACGTAAAGCAGTTGGGCGAACATGCCTGCTAAGCCAATCCGACCGAGGACACTACCGAAACGCATCGCCTCTAAGCCTTTCCATTGGAGCCCGTTATTATAAATCACGCCAAGCAAAACTAAAATCAAACCGCGCCCGACAACCTTACGCACCACTTCCAAGGTTTCGCCTGCTTGCAAACGTCGCTCCAAAGCAAAAGGCGTAGAGACACCGGCTAAAAACAAAAAGGTGGGGAAAATTAAATCATAAGCACGAAAGCCGTTCCACTTCACGTGCGTTAGCTGCTCCGCCCACAAGGCCACCCAAGCCCAGCCAGTCAATTTACCAAGTGCGCCGACGATATGCTCGCCGCCTAAAATCCAAAAGAGATCAAAACCCCGGAGGGCATCTAAAGATAATAAACGAGGCGACTTCGGGGCGGGGGTTTCCATCGGAATCACAAGGGGTGTAGACCTCACCCTACCTCAAAACTAGGCCAGGTCTACCTAAGACTCACCACCGTCATGCTTACATTCGCTCTAATGGCTCAATCCCTAATAAACGCAGGCCGGTCTCCATGATGGCGGAGGTCCGAGCACAGAGCATTAAGCGCCGAGCTTGCACGTCAGGTTCATCGACAATCACATTGTCGGCAGCATAAAACGCCCCATAAGCCGAGGCTAGTTCATGCAGGTACGTGCAAAGGTGGTGCGGACGAAGTTCTTCCAGTGCTTGGTCTAGAGCCGCCGTGAAGGCCAAAAGCTTGCGTGCCAGGGCAATTTCCGTCGGCGTGGTTGGATCCGAAGCCCCGGTCTCACCTTGCCCCACGGCTAAATTCAGTTTCCGGAAAATCGAACGCACCCGGACATTGGCGTATAATAAATAAGGTGCGGTATTGCCTTCAAAGGAAAGCAGCTTCTCCCACGAGAAACTGTAATCCATCGTGCGATTCGAAGAGAGGTCGGCATAACGTAACGCTGCCACCCCAATCGTCTTTGCAATATGTTGCCGTTCCACCTCGGGTAAATCAGGGCTCTTATTCGTCACCGACTCAAACGCGCGTTGCGTGGCTTCATCAATCAAAGCTTGTAGACGCACAGGGTCGCCTGACTTCGTTTTGATGGCCTTACCATCGGAACCGAGAATCGTACCAAACCAAACATGTCGCAACCGTGGTAAGGTCCGCTGAGTCGCCTGGAACCACTTCTTGCCGGTTAAAAATAATTGCTGGAAGTGATCCTGCTGACGTCCATCGGTGACATACACAATCTCGGTGGCCTTGAAATGCTGCGTGCGATAAAGCAAGGTCGCTAAGTCCGTAGAGGCATAATTAGACGAGCCATCCTTCTTACGCACAATGAATGGCAACTTGGTCTCGGCCTGACGCGAAAAACGCGGTTCCTCATCATGCCAAACTACCAAGGCTCCTTCACTTTCCTCCGCGAGACCGCACTGCTGCAATTCGGTGTAAACCTGCTCTACCTTATCGCGGTAAAACGATTCCCCTAAAATGTAATCGGTCTTCAGCCCAAACTGATCGTAAATCCGCTGACAGGCTGCATTCGACACCGCCACAATTTGCTCCCAAAGGGCTAAATTCTCCGGGTCACCCGACTGCAACTTCGCTAATTCGGCCCGGGCCGCTTCCAGCAACGCTGGATCTGCCTTCGTTGCCGCACTGCCCTCCTTGTAGAGACGCTCTAAGTCTTCAAGTACCTCTGGGCTTTGTGGGTCCAAAACAAACTTCGCTCGGCGAATGGCCAAAATTAAAATCCCGAAATTCGTCCCCCAATCACCAATGTGATTATCGCGAATTAAATCGGCGCCACAAAAGGCAATCAAGCGAGCCACCGCTTCACCAATCACAATCGGACGCAGGTGCCCGACGTGCATTTGCTTGGCCGTATTCGGCGAAGGGTAATCAATGATAACCTTTTGACCGCCCATCAAACGAGCGGCGCCAGCACGCCACTTCGACTCATCGCGATATTCGCGCAACCAAGCTCCCAGGGCGGCGGGGGTAAGTTTGAAATTAATAAAACCTGGACCCGCCACCTCCACTTGAACCAAGGTCTCGTCCCAGCCGGCTTGTTGACGCAAGGCTTCCACAAGGCTCGTGGCCAAGGCACGCGGGTTGGCCTTCGCCGCTTTCGCCGCCGCCAAGACGCCATTGGCTTGGAAGTCCGCATGGCGAGGATCCGACGGCTTTAATTCCGGATTAAAACCCTTGCCAAGCGTCGGCACCGCTTCAGCGGCTTGACGCAATAAGGCTTCGATTTCGCGGGCAGGATTGAACCAAACAGACATACCTAAGCCGTAAGCCCCGCGTGCACTTCGGCAAGCGAAGAAGCACGCAGGCGGAGCAGGGCTTATTTCAACGTCATTAAATAGGCCAGAAGGTCGCGAACTTGTTCGTCCGTTAAGCCCTCTAATAAACCTTCGGGCATGAGAGAACGACGGATGTAGCGAGCTGATTGGACCTCGGACTTTAACACCCGGCGGTCCGCGCTCGCAGGCTGGCGAATCACGTAAGCTTGGGCGTCTTCACTGACATAAAAAGCGTCGATCAAATCGCCCGACTTCAATTCCAAGCGGAAGGTGCGGTAAGCCGCTTCCATGGCCGCATTGGGATCCATGATATTACGCACCACGCCTTCGAGTCCCATGGCCCCAGCGCCGCTGAGGTTGGGACCAATCTGACCACCTTGGCCGTTGATCATGTGACAAACCATACAGATCGCGGCGACAGCACGACCCTTGGTCACATCTCCCCCTTGACGACCCAAGGCCATGTAGTGAGCATTCTTCTCTTCAAAGACTTTAAACTGTTCCGCCGAAAGCAGTGGGGGCACATCGGTGGTCTGCACCACGCTGGCTCCCGCTTGTAATTTGCCCCACGAGGAATCGCCACCGGCATTATAGAAGGTCATTTCTGCCGGACGTTTTTCGCCCGCATAACTGCGCGTAAAATTATTCCGAATCTCCGAAGCCGTGCGAGCGACGTTCCACACCCGATACTCAGCCAAGGCGCCAAAGGTACCCTTCTTGGGCACTGTCCAACCTACGTTACAGCCCTTAAAGTCACGGGTGACTAACGTGCGACCGACCGATTCTAATTCGCCATTCCCATAAAGACGCAGTTCCCCGCGAGCATCACGCGTGATGGCATAGTGCGTCCATACTTCGGGTGTGATGGGATTCTTGGCGATAATAACATCGCCTAAGGGCGGAAAGGCATAGAGCCGCAAACGGGCATCGGCAAAGTTGATATCCAACTGATTAGCCGCTCCCAAAACGCCGTCGTTATTACCAATACCCGGCGCCAATCGGACCCAGAACTCCAAGGTGAAGGGGCCTTGTAAATCAAGGTTAGTCTCGGCAACCGAGTTCTTACCATGCAACGACAACACGGGACGGAAAACTTGAGCCAACTCGGCCATGAGGGCTTTTAATTCCGCACCATCACCCAAAGTGTGTGCCATCTTTTCCGCCGTAGGACCATCGATATCATTTTTAGATACTTGGTGACTCAACACCGCGGCAGCGAGCGCTTTAGCTCCCACTTTCGTGCTGCTCAGGCTATTTAATATAATGCGATGGTGCGCGAGGCTTAACGCGGGGTAGAGCTCAAGTGCTTGGGCGGGAGCTTCGGGAGCACGCGAGGCCACCAAGGTGGCCGTGGCCTGCAGGCTGACTTCCTTCGAACCGTTTTTCACTAAAGCAGGCAGGTAAGCAATCTGACTCGAACGCATTTCCTGCAAAGCCTGTAAGGCCAAAAGGACTTGCTCCTCACTAGCTTGTGGCTTCGTCACTAAGCCCATCAAATCACGCTCCAACGCCGGCATCTGAAAACCACCAATCAGCGTCACCGCGAGTTTACGATCTTCAGGCGTACCCGCTAAAAGCGCTCGGGTGGCTTCAACCAACAACGGCCCGACCTTGTCCGTTTCTAATTTCGTCCGGAACGACGCTAACCGTTCGGCAACTGGTGCACGTGTTTCAGGGCGAGCTAATAAATTCTGTAAAGAAGTCGCACACTCTGAATTACCAGGGAACTGCGCGATGCGCAAAATTTCTTCGTCAGCCGGAACCCGATTTAATTTTGGCAACAAGCCAGCAATCAACGGAGCCCCCGTCTTGGGCTCTAACGCCAAACAAGCCAACATCTGAGCCTCTAACGATAAAGTTTGAGCCGCTGGGGTGGCTAAGAATTTAGCAGTCAGTTCGGTCTTTCGCTCTAAGAACATCCGCACCAAAAAGCGTTCAAACTCGCAGTCATAAGCTACGCCGACTCGAATTGGTTTGCCGTTATGACCTGGGGCCATCGGACCCGCCAGCGAAGGCTGGGCGAATTCTAGTAACGCTGAAATCAGCGAATCACCTTGGTCTAACGCTTCACCGAGCGTCTTAATCGCCGCCGTGCGCACTTCTGGATCAGCATCCTGCTGACAGCGACGCAAAACTTCTAATTGCGCAAGTGCCGCCTTCTCTTGGCGAATCACACTGACCGCTTCGCGACGTACATTGCGATTAGCACTTTGCAATAAAGTCGGCACGTGCTCGAGGGCCGATTGCTTCTGCCAACCCAACACCCACAACGCCTGTAGACGACGTGCATCCGAGGCCTTCGTGTCTTCGACGATGGCACGCAGCGCCTTCGTGACCGCGGCCTCAGGGTCGCGGTCGGAAAGCGTCTGCCAGGCCAAATGAGCATTGGCCGTATTGGTCCCACCTAAGCGTGCTAAAAGGTCCGCCGAGGATAACTGAGTGTAATCAGGGACAACGGCGGGCGTGAAGCCCTTGGGCTTGATGCGCCAAATCCGACCCGAGAATTTATCACGATCCGGGTGATTGCGGGCGACTTCGTTGTGACTGATAATTTTATTATACCAATCGACCATGTACAGGCAGCCATCGGGACCAAAGTTCAAGGCAATCGGACGGAAGAAGGGATCATCACACGACAAGAAGTCGGCTAATTTATCTAAATGATAACCAGGGCCAGAGCGTTGCATCTTAATCGCATTAATTTTGGAAGTAATGGGATTCGCCACATACATCACTTGATCAAAGCCAGCCGGCCAAATGCCGGCATCGCTCAACGCCAAACCACTCAAGCCCGTCCCTCCCATCCGAAAATCAGGAGCCTGCACGGGGAAAGGTGGCTGATACGTTTTCGCTAAACGATCCGCACAACCAGGATACCAAGCGTACTCTTGGAACGGCATCACTGGATAACCATAGTCATTGGCTTCTTGAATAAAGCACTCCCCTTCACCCGTTAACACTAGACCCCAAATATTACATGGACCCACCGACGTTGGCTCCAAGAAACTACCATCGGGACGAAAGCGAGCCATCCGAGTGCTGGGAAAATCAACCAGTTCGCCGGTCGTGGTCTTCACCTTCCCGGTATTGAAAGCCCCTTGGGCTAACCAGAACCAACCACCGGGAGCGCGCGTAAACTGGTGCGGGAATAGGTGTGAATCTTGCACCCCAAAACCGGATAACAACACCTCGCGTCGATCGGCTTTCCCCGTGCCCTGAGTGTCGCGCAAGAAAACGATGTCGTGACCGTGCTGCACAATCGCCCCGTCTTTATAAGGCAACACGCCCTCCGGAATCGCAAGCCCATCGGCAAAGGTCCGTGGCTGGTGCAAGCCCGAGGTAAAGGGCTGGTCAAAGACGATCACTTTATCGCGGGCTTTGCTTTGGTATAACGCATCTGCAGCCGCAGGCATTTCATTGGCATCGACTGGATACTCAAAGGCCGTACTCGACCACGCCCGACCATGTTGGTCGAACACGAGCATGATGAATTTACCATAGTCGACAGATTCTTTGGCAAAGAGCTCGATTTCAAAACCTGCAGGCAGGTGGAACATCTTCTGTTCTTCTTCGGCCGAACGGCGACTGCCCGACACATTATTATAATCCTGAGCCGCGGGTGCCACCGCTGCCGCTTTGGCCTTAGGACGTGCGGCGACCTTCGCCCACGTCATCTCGTTCGGCGTGGCGGGGAGTTCTTCAATAAAAATGTCTTTAGCTTGAACCACCGCTTTGCCACCCGAGTGGATTTGAATCCCAATCTTACCGTCCGTCGCCAATTGCGTGTCCGCTTCAGTGTAATCCAACGCAGGCACCCCATTCATCCAAGTTTGAATATGACGCCCTTCGCAACGGATGCGATATTCGTTCCAGCCCGTTTCTTCCACGGCGGCAAGCAAAGCCGTGGGATTTAACGGATCCGCCATCTTTTTATTCCGGCGGCTTTCGTCGTATAACTGTCCAAAATAACCTTTACCGTAGTCAGCCTGAAACCCACTCATCTCCGAACTATTTGGAACGCGGATACTGCGAAACTGCACGCCGCTATTCACAAACCCCGTGCCCGTTAGACGCAGTTTGAGACGGAGGTCAAAATTCTGATACGACTTCTCCGTCGCTAAAAATTGATTCTTGGGCACGGTTTGCTCGAACGAGCCGCCACGAATTTCGCCATCCACCACTTTCCACCACGTCAAATCGCCTTCCCAGCCAGCGAGGGTCTTGCCGTCAAAGAGCGAGACCGCTTCCGCCTGGGCAATCCAACAACTGCAACAGAATGCCAAAAGGGCTAAGCACCAAGGACGTGGGGTACGCATAAAAAGGAGAGAAATGAATTAAGCGGGGTATCGCAACAAGACCTTTAAAAATAACCCGAAGTTCCAGCTTTTTACTTAAATTCTTTTCCCATCGCACGCTTGCAAGTTTCGTCATAAACTTAAGTTTAGAACCCTTGCTATGGCCTACCAACTGACCCGCGATTGCTCCGCAACCCTCATTCCTGCAGGAGATGTCGTGATTCTCGAAAAAGGCACCTCCGTCGAAGTCACTCAAGCCTTGGGCGGTTCGGTCACGATTCGCTCAAATATGGGACTATTCCGTCTCGCCCCACATGATTTAGACGCCTTGGGCTCAGAGGCTTTGCAAAAGTATGCATTAAAATCGTCAGACGCCGTGATGACTTCAGGACCTCTACAAGAAGAGACCCTTTGGGCCGCACTGCGCGAATGCTATGATCCTGAAATCCCAGTGAACCTCGTCGACCTCGGTCTGATTTACGATTTAAGTTTCCAGGGGGATGCCACGCAAGGACACCACGTAACCGTTAAAATGACGCTCACAGCACCAGGTTGCGGCATGGGCCCTGTCATTGCCGAAGACGCGAAGAATAAACTAGTCGGCGTCCCAGGGGTGAACACCGCCGAAGTCAGCATCGTCTGGGACCCAGCTTGGAATCCCCGGATGATTTCACCCGAAGGCCGGAAACAATTAGGCCTCGAATAAAGCGGTGGATACGGCCCCTCTGACCAGTCTTTACGTTCACGTCCCGTTCTGCGCGTCGACGTGTGATTTTTGCGCCTTCTACCAAGAACAACCTAAACGTGGGGACATTGACCGTTACCTCGATACGGTCGAAAAAGAATTACAACTTCATCCCCCAGGCAAAGTTTCCACGGTTTTTTGGGGCGGGGGTACTCCAGGATTATTACCCGCTGAAGACTTATACCGACTGGGCAACGCCTTGCGTCAGCACGCGGGACAACCCCGGGAGTGGACGGTCGAACTCGCCCCCTCTTCCGTTCGAGCCGATAAATTAGCGGCCCTTAAAGACCTCGGTGTGACGCGGGTTTCGTTGGGGATTCAGAGTTTTGATGACCACACCTTAGAAGCTTTAGGACGACGCCATTCACCGACGCAAATCAAGCAAGCTTGGGAACTCATCCAAGCGGCGCAGTTTGCATCTACCAACCTCGATCTGATTTTTGCCATCCCCGGACAAGACGAAGCTCGTTGGTTAACAGATTTAGAAAAAGCGGTGGCACTGCAACCCGACCACCTCTCTACCTACTGCCTGACTTTCGAAGAAGACGCCGCCATGTTTATTAAACTTTCTCAAGGGAAAGTTAAAATCGACCAAGCGTTAGAAGCTCAACTCTACCGGCGCACTTGGGAAACCTTAGCGCAGCACGGTTATGAGCAATATGAAGTCTCGAACTTCGCCCGTCCAGATCATGCCTGTCAGCACAATCTCATCACTTGGCAAATGGGCGAATGGATTGGCTACGGCCCATCCGCTGCGTCCCAATGGCAGGGCCAACGCTGGACCAATCCAGCTAACTTAGAAAATTGGTGCCAAGGTATCGCCGCCGGACAACCGCTCAAAGAGCAACGCCAAGCCCTGCAACCCGCTGACTTGTTAAGCGATGCCCTGATTTTCGGGCTTCGCCTCAACACGGGCGTGAATCCCCAGGCTTTGGCACAACGCTTCGCAACGCCCTTGCCACACTCAGTCCAAAATCTTTTTACCCAATTACAATCCGAAGGTTTTATGAAGACCAACGGCGCGAACTTCTGCCTGACCGATGAGGGACGATTGCGGGCCGATGCGGTAGGCGTGGAAATTCTAGAGTGCTTTGAGGTATGAATTACGCCCTCGGAGCTGCCGTCTTCTTTGCGTGGTCGGTAACATGCGCCCGCCGCAGCTCGGCCTACCACGGGCCTGATCTTGCGAACCTAGGTCGCATCAGCCTCGCTTTCCTGATTTTTACGGCGTGGATTTTCCTCTCGCATCGCCAACCCTTTTGCACCGGCTGGACTTGGTTACTCCTCGGCGGGGCGTTGGGTTTAGGCGTGGGTGATATTGCACTCTTTCATGCACTACCGCGCATTGGAGCCGGACTATCGATGTTATTGATGCAGTGTTTAGCGGCGCCCTTTGCCCTCATCATTGAATACTTAGCACTCGGTCACATCCCGACCACGTCACAATTAATTTGCTCGCTCGTCATTCTTATCGGCGTCGCCGTCGCACTCGGTGCGCCCACAGAGGGCATGACCAAACATTGGCGACTTGGAGTTGGCCTCGCTATCCTCGCGGCACTAGGTCAAGCGAGTGGTGCGGTGAGCACACCCTTGGCCAAAGCGGCGTGTGTTGCCGTGGGCGAAACTATTCCGGACGGCATTGCCCAAGCGTGGGTGCGCCTACTCGGAGGCGTACCCATCGTTGCCCTTTTCGTGCTCAGTCGAAACCCGGGCAAAAAACTTTGGGCACAAGTCCGCACCCCTTATGATTACCAGCGGGCTCCTTGGTGGATGATCATGAATGCCCTCGCCGGTCCTGGGCTCGGCGTGGCCTGCTACCAATGGGCACTCACGGGCAATCCTGCCGCGGTAGTCCTCAGCATCGTCGCCCTCTCCCCACTCATCGCGCTCCTCATGCAATGGGTGGTTGAAGGCACGCGGCCGAGCGGGCGGCTTTGGCTGGGCGGAGCCATTGCGATCGCCGGCGTTATTTTTCTTAAAAATATTTAAAGGCCCCTTAGGGGCTTTAAACCCACCCAGAGCCTTGGGCCCAAAAACCGGCAAAGGTTAGCTGTCTTAAATTCTTAAGTAATTTTAGGTTAACTAGTTGCAAAATTATTACCGCCAGAATTTAGATGATCGTCTCACCTGAAAATAAGGTTTTCACCCTATGCCTAAGAGCACTGGGTCAGTTGCCAAGGCCTGCCCCATCTGTCATAACAGACTAGTTCCCCCAAGGAACCCGTTCTGGAGAATGGTTTGTTCATAGCTTGTTGGGTTGTGTGCTCATCGCGGCGAGTCACCGCGAAAACCTCCAGGACGGTTAACTTTTTTCGGCGATTCTTTCTCGCCGCGAAAAAGTTTTTTTTACGAACGAGTTTTAATCTGACGCAGTGCTTCGTAAGTCGCAATGCCGCACGCGGTAGATAAATTCAACGAGCGAGTTTTATCATTAAAGTGCGGAATCTTCACCGTGCGATCCGGACCGAACCACGCGTGAATTTCTTCGGGCGTACCCGAACCTTCATTCCCAAACACCAAACCATCGCCCTCCGCAAATTCCACATCCCATAAACCGTTCGTCGTCTTGGTCGAAAAAAGCCAGAGTCGCATGGGGCGACCGGGCGACGCTAAGAAAGCCTGCCAATCAGCGTGATGGCGGACATCTAACTCGTGCCAATAATCCATGCCTGCCCGGCGCAATTTAGCATCGTCGATTTTAAAACCTAACGGGTGCACCAAATGCAATACGCAGCCAGTCACCGCACACATGCGCCCCACATTCCCCGTGTTGGGAGGAATCTCCGGACGTAATAAAACTAAATGGAGAGGCGGTTTCACCGGCGGCGGCTGAGAGCTCGAGAGATTTGGCGTTTAGCATCACGCTCTTTAATATCTTGGCGTTTATCATACTGCTTCTTGCCCTTACCTACCGCCAAGAGGCATTTGGCCAAACCGTGTTTGAAATAAATTTTTAAGGGGACAATCGCTTGCCCTCCGGACTGAATCTCGGCGGTGAGCTTCGCAACCTCGGCACGCTTAAGGAGCAACAGCCGAGAACGATAAGGGTCGTGATTATTATGATTCCCAAAATCATACTCCGCAATGTGGGCGTGGTAGAGCATCGGCCCCTTGGGACTAATCCGGATGAACGCATCGGCGATGTTCGCCCGCCCGAGGCGCAAAGACTTCACTTCGGTACCCAACAACACCAGACCAGCCTCATAGGTTGGCCCGATAAAATAATCCCGCCCAGCCTTAGGATTGCTGACTTCGGGTAAACTTTGTTCGCGGCGTGCTGCCATCGTCAGAGACTTAACGAGTCCAATGAAGGTCTCGCAGGGGCAAGTCGCCGTTCAAACCTTAGACGTGGTCTTCTTCGACGCGATCTTCTTCGCGAAACTCCCAGCTGATCTTACCTTCAATGATTTCGCGGAGAGCAATATCTTCGGGCGAAAGTTTTTCAAAAACATCACCCAAGAAATGGTGATACTTTGGAGGGTTGGTGCCGTGATCCGCCGTGCTACGCAGTTGCTTCACGCGCTTCGAGACAACGTTGATCAAAATATTGGCGTCGGGAATGGTTTTCCGAGCTTCCTGAAGGTAGTCATCGCGCATAGAGTTTTCCCAAGTGGGGAATGGAAGAACATACGGCGTGACCCCCTGCTGACAAGCGATTTTTTGGCGGAATTTAGCCGAAAAGCCTTTGCTAGTGAGGTTATTGAGGCTATTCCTGCCCCTATCCATGCAAGAACCAAGTTCTTACGGCCAAAGGATGAAATCCAAAGGTGGCCTGAGTCGCCTCTTCAACGCCCTGCGCTACACCTGGGATGGGTTGCGGGCGGCGGCCAAGCACGAGGAGGCCTTTAAGCAAGAACTCATCGTCGTCATCCCGTTGTCCATCGTTGCCTGGATTCTACCCGTACCCGTGGTGGAAAGAGCCCTACTGTTTTCGGTCCTGCAAATCATCTTAATCATCGAACTCATTAACTCGGCCATCGAAGCCAACACGGACCATATTTCCTTAGAACGTCACCCTCTGGCTAAACGGGCCAAAGATATGGGCAGTGCCGCGGTTTTCTTGGCTATTCTGATCGCCTTGGCCACTTGGGGCACGGTGATCTGGCATTACTTCCACCCTTAATCACCGGGCACAAAAAAGCCGCTAACGAGTAGCGGCTTTTTAAAGAACTCCGGAGAGTCTTAGGCCTTGGTCACTAAACCAGCCTTGATCGCCTTCACGGAAACCCACTGACGCTTCACGGAGCCGTTAGGTTGCAACACGCGGATGCGTTGCACGTTAGGACGGAAAACGCGCTTGGTCTGTTTGACCAATTGGAAGCCGATACCACCGCTCTTCTTGGATTGACCGCGGTGAATGATGCGGCGGCCCTTGACGGGGCGTTTGCCGGTGACGCTGCAGATACGAGACATGGTGTTAGAACTCCTTAGGAAGGTCGGAGCAAAGGAGTGTAGAGACGATTGGCAAGCGGAATTCGTCCTAAGCTCGCTTCAGGGCCTTATCGAGCCCTTCTAGACCCTGCTTAAAGAGGTCTGGAGACGTTAAAAGGCTTAAAACGACGCAAGGACTGGAGGGTGATACCCCATAAAAATAACCAGGATGAGCCCAAACGCCTTCCTCTAAGGCATGTAAAAGCACCTTCTCCTCGGCCACCCCGGCTGGTAGACCCAACATCGCTGTCCAACCTGCTGAACGTGGATAAACGGTCGTGCGATGCCCGGCGGCTGTCGACCAAGCCTTTAAAGTAGCCTCATTCTGAGCACAACGCTGACGCACCGACGCCCGCAGAGGCTCGGCCCGTCTTAGTAAATCAGGCAACGCTAATTGAGCTGGAGTGTTCACCGAGAGAAACCCATCCGCAATGTGCTCCAAGCGACGACAGGCTTCTTGAGCAAAGTCATTCGGACCAGCCACGGCAATCCAACCCACTTTTAGTTGGGGAGCGAGGGCGACTTTGGAGAGTCCGCTGACCACTAAAAGAGCCACGCCACTTTCCCCTGCCCAAGTGCCAGGCGACACAAAACCTTCGGCTGGATAATCTAAAAAGACTTCATCACACAAAATCGCCAAACCATGTTTGCGCGCAAAAGTCCGTAAGGCCGTACGATCCCGAACCCCCACAAAAGCCCCCGTAGGATTGGAGGGATTGATACACACAATCGCCCGCGTCGCTCGCGAAACGGTGAGACTTTTTTCGTCCACCACCCACTCGCCATTCATCAAAATCATTTGATAAGGGCGCAACGTAACGCCTTCTAGAGACGCCAATACTTCCAAGAGCGGGTAAGCTGGCTCAGGCACCAAAACTTCTTCGCCTGGATTACAAAGTAATTTAAAAATCCAGCTATACGCCTCGCTAGTGCTGGCCGAAAGGTACAGCCGATCAGGCGGCACGCGCACGCCCCGCGCATTGTAATAATCGCTAATGGCCTGTCGTGTCACCGCCAACCCATGCGGGTCGGGGTCTTGACGCTGAATGCCATCCTGCCGCAGCAGCGTGCTTAATTGAACCAAGGGCCAGGCAAAACCTGCATTGGCGGGGTTGGTATCAATCAAATCAATCACCGGTAAACCTGCGGTTCGACGACGCTCTCGAGCTCGGCTCAAGGCGTTAGTATTATCCGCAAAAGCGAGCCTAGAGCTAAACATACCCCTAAAAAACAATAGGCTCGCCCGACAAGCGAGCGGATAAGTGAGCCTTCTTAAAAGGTTTGAAGTCAACCTGCGAGGCTTCAAAGGTATCGCCATGTCTCAGCAAGTCGTGAAGCCCCGCGTCCGCGGGTTCATCTGCATCACCTCCCACCCTGAAGGTTGTGCAGCGCAAGTGCGGGAACAAGCCGCCTATGTGAAATCGCGTCCACGTTTAGAAGGCGGACCCAAGTCCGTCCTCGTCATCGGCGCCTCCACTGGCTACGGCCTAGCCTCGCGCATCGCCGCCGCCTTTGGCTCTGGAGCGGCCACGCTTGGGATTTTCTTCGAGCGCCCCGGCGAAGGCGATAAACCCGGCAGCCCCGGCTGGTACAATAGCGTCGGTTTTCACCGCGCCGCCAAGCAACACAACCTCAAGGCTTTCTCGCTCAATGGCGATGCGTTCTCGGCCGAGATGAAGCAGCAAGCGATTGATATTATTAAAAATAAAATGCCGGGAGGAAAAGTCGACCTCGTGGTGTATTCACTCGCTTCCCCCCGCCGTACCGCCCGCGATGGCGTAACTTACAAGTCGGTACTGAAACCCACGGGTGCCCCCTTCCACGCCAAGAACCTCGATACTGATCGTAAAGTCGTCAATGACGTGACGCTGGAGACCGCGACGGCCGAAGACATCGCCAACACGGTAAAAGTCATGGGCGGCGAAGACTGGGAATGGTGGATGAACGACCTCGACCAAGCAAAGGTTCTAGCACCAGGTTGCCAAACGGTAGCCTACTCCTACATCGGCCCCCAAGTGACGTGGCCTATCTACAAAGATGGCACCATCGGCAAAGCCAAAGAAGACCTCGAGCGTGCCGGCAGTCGCATTGACGCGTTAATGAAACTCCACCGCGGCCGTGCTTTCGTTTCCGTCAATAAAGCCGTCGTCACCCAAGCCAGTTCGGCCATCCCGGTTGTCCCCCTCTACGTTTCCTTGCTCTTCAAAGTCATGAAAGCCAAAGGCACACACGAAGGCTGCATCGAACAAATTCAACGGTTGTTCGAGAAACAAATGTACAACGGGAATGCCTTGGACTTCGACGAACAGGGCCGCGTCCGCATCGACGACTGGGAAATGGCCCCTGACGTACAGGAAGCGATTTTCAAAGTCTGGCCACTCGTCACCACCGAGACACTCGATCAGTACGGGGATTTTGCTGGCTACCAAAGTGACTTCTTGAAGAACTTTGGTTTCGGCGTAGCAGGCGTGGATTACGAAGTTCCCACTGAACTCGAACTACCCATCGAAGACGTCTAGGCCATGACCCCCGTCTTTGCTATTGCGAATCAAAAGGGCGGCGTGGGCAAAACCACCACGGCCGTTAACCTCGCTGCGGGTTTAGCCCGCTTAGGCCTCCACACGCTGTTAATCGACCTCGATGCCCAAGCGAACGCCACGAGTGCTCTCGGGATCGAGAAAACGCCTGGACGCTCGCTCTATCGCGTGTTTCACGGGGAAGCCCAAGCGACCGACATGATTGTCAAAACGTCGACCGATAAATTAGACCTGATTCCTTCCGAAGTCGACCTCGCCGCCGTCGAAGCTGAACTTTCGCAGGCCGAAAATTACTTATCGCGCATGCAGGAAGGGCTGCAGCCCTTGGTTAGTTCGCGTAAATACGACGCAATTCTCATCGATTGCCCACCGGCCCTCGGCATGTTGTCGATGAATGCGCTCTCGGCCGCAGACTTTTTAATCGTCACCCTGCAAACCGAATACCTCGCAATGGAAGGACTTGGCCAAATCCTCGGCATCGTTGAGCAACTTAAAGGCGCCGGTGCCGGCGACAAACTCTCGGTCGGTGCAATCATCATGACGATGTATGACGTGCGGACGAACCTCTCACGCCAAGTGGTCGAAGAAGTTAAAACTCACTTCCCCGCACTGGTGATGAAAGCGATGATTCCACGGACGATTCGTCTTTCGGAGTGCCCCAGCCACGGTAAAACAATTTTCGAATACGACCTTCATTCACCAGGGTCCGTAGCCTACGAAGCCCTCGCCAAAGAGTTCGCAGAGCGTTTTAAGCTCAAGAAATAAGTTCTCTATCGGGCGAGCACGACTTCTGACGCGATTTGCTCCCAGAGTTCTAAGTGTTTGCGCAAAGGCACGGCGGGACGGCCTGCCAGATGGAACCAGTAATGGGCATTACTAACATCGCCCTCGTAAAGGTGCGCCAAGCCATGCAACCACGAGCCTTCGGCATTTTCCATCTCTTGCACAATTTCATGGGCTTCTTGCCATTGCCCCTTACCCATGAGCCATAAAGCCCGACCTGATTCCGTAAGTTGGTCAGGCGGCACTTTATCGCGCACAATAGAAGCTTTGAGTTCAGCAACGTTCATCGAAAATTACTTCGCGAGCAACTCGTCGATTTTTTGCTGAATCTCTTGAGCTTGTTGCACCGCAGCCCCCAGCGGTGTGGGCGGCACCGTTTTTTGCCGCGTGTAACCGACGTAATTCATCCAGTGGGTAGCACGATGGCGACGTAATAAATCCACCTGCTTAAAGACTGGATCGGCCTGAATCTCCGCAAGCTTCAGCTCTGGTAAAGGCAGTCCTAAACTGCTTAAAACCGTCTTAGTCATCAACCAATGCCCTTCATCCCCAGGGTGCACGCCGTCTTTCGAGAAAACCTCCGTGCGAGTTTCCCGAGCCTTTCGCATCGCGGTATGTAAATCAATGACCGTTAACCCAGATTCTTTTAAGGTCAGTTCCCATGCGGCGTAGGCGGTTAAGACGGTATCATAATTAAAATGAGCGGCGTCGGTTTGGCGGTCATAAATTGGGGGCGTGATTAAATAAACCTGTTTCACCCCCGCGGCATGACATTGATCGATTAATTGCTGCACCCCCTTTTTAAAGGCCGCGAAACGCACATCGTCTAAGGGTAAGTAAATCCCATCATTCATCCCGTAACACGCAAAGACGACATCCGGCTTCACGCGTTCTAAAAGACGACCGAGTCGCTCAAACAAACAAGGCCGAGGGAAAGCCCCGTTGGCATGATTAGGTTCACTCAAACCTGAAAGCGTTTCACTCGAAAGCCCCAAGCCATAAACCTCCGCATGCAACGCTGGCTTGGTTTTCTGCAGGTAATAATCGGCAAAAGAAACATACCCGCCGGCCTGCGTGATACTATCGCCCAAGAAAACGACTTTTTGATGAGCCAAGTTTTCGAATTCAGCCGCCACAAGGGCACCGAACGTTGCACACCAAACCAAGAGTAAACGCAGTTGCAGCATAAGAGTGGGGTGAGAAATTTTTACCGCCTTGGTGTCAGAATTCAACCCTGCAACGAAATCGCGGAAAAATTCTCCAAACTCCTTAGACACGCGGGATTCCTTCGCTTGAGTTTGACGAAGGGAGATAGTCTGACTCGATGCAGGGAGATGCCAACCCAGTCGCCACAAGCACTGACAGGCGTGCCCCCGCACGCTTGGCCGGCTTGTGCCTGCTCCCAAGGCAGTGAGCGGGCGGTGCTGGTCTTGCTCGCCTCCAATTTGGGCACGGCCGAAATTCTTGAAGAAGAAACTGCCCACCTCTTAAGCACCCTGCATGGGGCCCAGCCTACCTGCCGCACCTTGACGGAAGCCGATGCCGCAGTACCCGCCTTTGAAGCGGATTGCGACCTCTTAGGCGTCCTCGCGGCCCTAAGACACGGACAGCACACCCCGCAAAATCCGTTGCTCATTGCCTGCACCCCCGGATCACTCACCCGCCTAGCCCCCGCTCCTGAACAAACCAACCAGCAAGAAATTCTGCTGCGCAAGGGGGCTTCGCTCGACCTGCAAACTTTAGCCAAAAAACTCGCTGCGGAATTCGGCTACGCTCACGAGGTGCTGTGCGAACAACCAGGGGAGTTTGCCCTCCGCGGGGGGATTATCGACGTCTACCCTCTCAACGCCCAAATGCCGGTGCGGGTTGACTTGTTTGGTGACACGATTGAATCACTTCGTCCCTTTGATCCTACGACCCAACTGAGTGAAGGCGAAATCGATGGACTGGTAATTTACGCCCCACGGCGCGACGAAGGACTCACCCGCGATGTGCCTTTCTTTCGTCACTTACCTCCGGGAACCCTCCTTGTGACCGTCGAACAAAGTTTAGATGACCCCCTCTGCCAAGAAGTCCTCACCCAACCCGTCGACTTTTTGAGATTAGAAGAAAATGACGAGGCCCCGGCAGGGTTTACGAGTCGGGCACTCAAGTGTGAACCTGCCGAGATTCTGGGCATTGGTGCAGGTGAAGACGGCCAAGATAATCGCTCACAAATCCTACGCGCCGCTGCCTCGCTCAGTCAGGATGGCCGTCCCTGCCTCATCACCGGCGACAGCGAAGCTTCGATTGAGCGATTACAGCAAGAGGTACGGGATTTAAAGTTAAAGAATTTCCAACCCCGCGTCCTCCTCGCACGTTTTAGCGGCGGCATCCTCATCCCGCCCGGCCAGCTAACTGGTTTACTAAAAAATGGCCTAGTTTTATTAACTGAACGCGAGTTTTTTGGTCGTCGTAAACGAGCCCTCGCGACACTTCCCAAACGTCGCGTCACTTTAAAAGCAGCAGTTGGTCGAGCCTTAGATTTTGGCGAAGTGGCACATGGCGATGCCCTCGTACACGCCACGCAAGGCATTTGCCTTTTTCGCGGCATTCAGACGCACGAACACGACGGCCGCACGGAAGAGTTTATTTGTTTAGAATTTGCGGACCAAGCCAAGTTGCACCTCGCCCTGCGGGAATCGCACCTCTTAACGCGGTACATTGGACTAGGGCGACAGCATCCCAAGCTTTCTAAATTAGGTGGCGGGGGCTGGGAACGCTCTCGCAAAGCCGCTGAAAAATCCACCGACGACCTGGCCGCCCAACTGCTTTCCTTGCAAGCCGAGCGCACCTCGCGCGTCGGCATCGCCCACCCGAAAGACGAAGAGCACCCCTGGATGGGGGAATTTGAAAGGTCGTTCTTACATCGCGAAACACCCGACCAAGCCAAGGCCATTGCCGACACTAAACGTGACATGGAGCGTCCTGTCCCAATGGATCGAGTCATCAGTGGAGATGTCGGTTTTGGAAAAACAGAGGTCGCTTTGCGGGCGGCGTTCAAATGCGTTCTCGGTGGTCGCCAAGTGGCTTTCTTGGCCCCGACCACGGTCTTGGCACAACAACACTACCTCACTTTCCGGGAACGCCTCCAACGCTGGCCCGTGAGCGTAGAAATGCTCAGCAGTTTCCGTACGCTAAAGCAAAAAACATTGATAAGAAAACGTGCCGAGGAAGGGCTCGTCGATATCGTCATTGGCACCCACGCTTTATTATCCGATGGCACGCATTTCAAAAAACTCGGCTTAGTCATCATCGACGAAGAACACCGCTTCGGCGTACGGCATAAAGAAAAGCTCAAGCAACTCCGTAAGGAAGTCGATGTCTTGGCGATGAGTGCGACACCCATTCCACGTACCCTTTACCTTGCGCTGGTCGGCGCCCGCGACTTGAGCGTCATCGAAACTCCCCCCCGCGAACGCCTGCCCATTCGGACCATTGTTAGAAGTTATGATGAAAAACTCGTACGTGATGCCGTGAAGGCAGAGCTCTCGCGCGGGGGGCAAGTTTTCTACCTTCATAACCGCGTGGAAACGATTCAAGCCGTGGCCGAACGCCTTGCGGCTCTAGTACCTCAAGCCCGTATCATTGTAGGTCACGGGCAAATGGGCTCAGGCGAACTTGAAGACACGATGGCAGCGTTTGTAGCGGGCGAATACGACATCCTCGTCTGCACGACGATTATTGAAACCGGTTTAGACATTCCGAATTGTAATACCCTCATCATTGAAGGGGCCGATCGGTTTGGCCTCGCCCAACTCTACCAACTGCGTGGCCGCGTCGGACGCTTTAATCGTCAAGCCTACGCTTACCTATTCCTCCACCGTCACGCGACGCTGATTGGCACGGCACAGCGAAGGCTTTCAGCCATTCGACAATACAATCAGTTAGGGGCAGGATTCCGCATTGCCATGCGCGACCTCGAGTTACGCGGGGCTGGTAATATCCTCGGAGCGGCTCAAAGCGGCCACGTGGCGACCGTGGGCTTCGATCTTTACTGTCAATTACTTCGTCGCTCCGTTGCTAAAATTCAAGGTAAGCAGGGTCCATTCGTGGAGCGTTGTGAAATCAATTTAGACTTTGTCTTACACACCCAAGCTCCCCTGGGACCGTCACAAGAAAGTCACCGCACCGAACAAGGTCCCATTCTGACAGCAACCTTACCCTCGGCTTGGCTGCCTGAAACCCGACTGCGTATTGAAGCTTTTCGACGGCTCGCGCTGATTAATTATACCAAGGAATTAAAGGAACTAGAAGCCTCGTTGATAGACCGTTATGGCCCACTCCCGCCTGAAGCTGCGGCCTTAGTACGGTTAGCCGAAATTCGCTGCCTGGCAGAGCAAAAGGGCGTCATTCAAATCCAAACCGATGGCACGCAATTAAAGTGCTTATCCGTGGCCCAAACCAAAACTCCCACCCCAATCCTGATTGGAAACCGCTTTCCCCGCTTGACGGTGAAGGACCCACTTAGGAAACTCCGAGAAATTCGTGGCTTCTTGTCGCGACTTCCCGCTCCGCCTAGCCGATGAAATTTCTCTTCTCCCTTTCCACTTTGCCTCTCTTTCTGGCGGCCAGCTCCTTTGCCCAAAACAAGGCTCCCACGCTCGAAGAAGTCGCCGCCCGACGCTGGTCCGAAATGAATGCGGATCGTATCGCCGGGACGGCCGATGGCCAGGGCATCACCCTTTCCGACGTACGTCGCCAAATCGAGCCGGTCATTAGCCAGATTCGCGCCAGTGCCAAAAACGACTCGGAATTTAATAAGGCCCTCGAAACGGCCGCCCACGAGACCTTAAAAAATATCGCCGACCGCCAACTCGTGATTGCGGAATTTAAATTAGGTACGGGCAAGTTGCCCTCGATGTACATCGACCAAGAAATCGAGGAAACCATTCGCCGCGACTTCGGGGGCGATCGTAATCGTTTCGTAGCCGCCCTGCGCGAACAAGGCACCACCCCCTTGGCCTACCGCAAAACCATCGAAGATAAAATCGTCTTCGATTACATGATTGGCCAAATTCGCAAAGCCGCCATGGAAGTGAGTCCGGGGCGAATTCAAGAATACTACGACAAGAATAAGGCCCGGTTCCTCCGCAAAGAACAGTTTCAGATTCACCAAATCACCATCACTCAAGGCGCCGCAGAAAGTGCCGAAGAAGCGGAGACGCGAGCCCAAACTTGGGCTGATGCCGTAGGTCATCCAGAAAAAATTCCGGACGCGATTGCCAAGTATAACCTCACTAACGCCAATCAAAAAGGTAAAGAACTCGGTTTCGCCGATGTGGCGAAATTAGTCAGCAGTGATGACTATGCTGCCAAGGGCGGTGAAATTGGCTGGTTTGATATCGAGCAACTTAACGAAAAAATCGGGAAGACGTTGAACACGCTCAAGGACGGCGAAACTTCTAGTGCGATTAAATTCGATATTCCGGGTGCCCGCAAAATCTGGCTCATCCTCCGTCGCGATGGGCATCGCGATAAGGGTTATGCCAGCATCACGGAACAAGATGTGTTTGCGGAATGCGAAAATCGAGTCCGAGCAGAAAGCACCACATCGGTCGTCGAAAAGTGGTTGAACGAGTTACGTCAAAAGCATCTCGTCGAAACGCGCTAAAATGGATGCGAACCGTCGCCCTAACGTAGCGACCACCGCTCAGTTTACTTGTCGGGCCTTTCCTCGCCGCACCGCAGGGGTACTACTACACATCACGGCCTTACAGGGCCATGGACCGGTAGGATCGCTGGGAGCCGAAGCCAAACGCTTTGTCGATTTCCTCCACGCCGCGGGTTTCAGCTGGTGGCAGGTTTGCCCGATTGGTCCTACTGGCTATGGCGACTCGCCATACCAAGCACTTTCAGTTTTTGCCAGCAACCCCTACCTGCTAGACCTCGCTGATTTAGTAAAACGAGGCCTCTTAAAGCCGGAAGAGGTCGCCCCCCTGCAGCGTCACGGGGACGAGAACACCGACTACGGTAGACTCTGGGAGCAATTACGTCCGTTACTCAAAACGGCAGCACACCGCGGAGCCACCCTCCTCCAACATGATCAGGGTTTTTTAGCATACTGTAAACGAGAGGCTAGTTGGCTAACGTCGTGGCAAAAGTTCTCCGCCCTGCGCGAAAAATATCAGTTTGCCGCCCCTGCCCAATGGACTGACTTAGTAGCACCCAACTCGCTGCAAATCGAAGCGGCCGTGCTGCAGTTCCTCTTCCAACAACAGTGGCAGGAGTTGCGTGCTTATGCTCAGCAACGCGGCGTGACACTTTTTGGCGACGAACCAATTTACGTCTCCGCGGACGGCTGTGATGCCAAATTCCACCCCGAACTTTTTCAGTTAGATGCTACCGGTGCACCCACCGCAGTAGCCGGCGTGCCGCCCGATTACTTTGCCGCCGACGGTCAACTCTGGGGCAACCCGCTCTATCGCTGGGAGCGTCACCAAGCAGATCAATTTAGTTGGTGGCGTTCGCGCATCCAGCACGATTTAACTTTCTTCGATGCCATCCGCATCGACCATTTCCGTGGCTTACACGACTTCTGGAGCGTGCCAGCAGGTTCTCCTAACGCTCGCCAAGGGCAATGGTGTGCGGGGCCTGACCTCGCCTTCACGCAAGCAGTAGGCGACCTTCCTCTCGTCGCCGAAGACCTTGGACTGCTCTCTCCTGGCGTCGAAGTCCTACGCCGTGCCTCTGCACTTCCCGGGATGTCGGTCTTACAATTCGGCTTCGGTGGACCACCCGAAGGCAATCCACACCACCCAGATAATATTACCCCCGATCGCGTGGTCTACACCGGAACCCATGACAACGACACCGTCGTCGGTTGGTATAAACAATTATCCGACATCGAAAAATCCACGCTGCATCAACTCTACGGAGACTTAGCACAACCGCACCTGCATTTTGCGGAAGTGGCTTTGAACTCCCCTGCCATCGCAGCTTTCATTCCAGCACAAGACTTACTTGGACTCGATGAAAACGCCCGGTTCAACACCCCTGGTAACCCCCAAGGAAATTGGACTTGGCGACTGACCAACGTACAATTTGAAACGTTAATGCAAGCGGCTCCGGCGTGGAAGCAACGCTTGCAAAAGAGTCAGCGCCTTAGCGAGTCAAACGACGGTATTTAGGACGGCGCGGGGTATCCGAGTCGATGCCCAGGCGTTGGCGCCGGGCTTCAAGGTAATCGCTATAATTACCTTCATGCCAGACGACTTTGCTATCGCCTTCAAACGCCATGATATGCGTCGCCACGCGGTCGAGGAACCAACGGTCGTGCGTTACAATCACCGCACAACCTGCGAACGTATCTAAAGCATCCTCCAAGGCCCGAATTGTATTTACATCCAAGTCATTCGTGGGCTCGTCGAGTAAGAGCACGTTAGCACCAGATTTAATCAAACGGGCTAAGTGAATACGATTACGCTCCCCACCCGACATCACGCCAACCTTGCGTTGTTGCACATCACCCGTGAACCCAAAGCGGGCGGCGTAAGCCCGGGCGGGAATCATCAGCTTACCGAGATGTACCATGTCTTGGCTGTCGGAAATCGCTTCCCATAAAGGTTTATCGGCAGGCAAAGCATCACGCGTTTGATCCACGTACGCAATTTTCACCGTATCCCCCAACGTCAGGGTACCGCGGTCGGGTTTTTCTAAACCCGTAATCATTCTAAATAACGTCGTTTTACCAACGCCATTTGGACCGACCACGCCAACAATACCTCCGGCAGGGAGCGAGAAACTCACATCCTCCATGAGAATCCGATCGCCAAAACTTTTCATCAAACCACGAGCTTCAATCACGGAACCACCGAGACGGGGGCCGGGGGGAATCCAAATTTCCACGGACTTCTCTTGCTGACCTTGGTCTTGCGACAACATCTGTTCGTAGGCTCGTAAACGGGCTTTATTCTTAGCCATCCGGGCTTTGGGCGAGGCATTCGCCCATTCACGTTCACGCTCCATCGAACGTTGACGCGCCACGGCTTGTTTCTCCTCGGCATCGAGGCGACGTTGCTTTTGCTCCAACCAAGAAGAATAATTGCCCTTCCACGGAATCCCGCGACCCCGATCGAGTTCTAAAATCCAGCCAGCGACGTTATCTAAAAAGTATCGATCGTGCGTGATGGCAATGACGGTTCCTTTATAATTCTGCAAGTGACGCTCCAGCCAGCCCACCGTGTCAGCATCCAAATGATTGGTCGGTTCGTCCAAAAGTAGAATGTCTGGCTCCATTAAGAGCAGTCGGCACATCGCCACGCGGCGCTTTTCCCCACCGGATAGTTTTGCAACCAAGGCATCGCCAGGCGGGCAGCGCAAGGCCTCCATAGCCATTTCAATCCGCGCGTCTAAATCCCAGCCGCCCCGGGTGTCCAAAATTGTTTGAATTTCCGCCTGACGGGCCAAAATCTTCTCCTGCTCCTTGGGGTCATCCGTGGCCGATACCTGAACGAAGGTATCATCATACTCATCAAGCAACGCTTTCATCCCGGCGGCCGCTTGCATAACACACTCTTGGACCGTGAGATGCTCATCTAATTGAGGCTCTTGGGCCAAGTAACCCAAGGTAAAGCCTGGCACTTGACTAATGGAACCATCGAATTCCTTGTCCTCCCCCGCCATGATTTTCAGCAAAGTGGACTTACCCGAGCCATTTAGACCGAGGACCCCAATCTTAGCCCCATAAAAGTATGACAGGGAAATATCGCGGAAAACCGGTTTCTTTTCAAAAAACTTGGTTACCCCCGTCATCGTAAAAATCACCTTGTCGTCAGCCATAGGCACAGGGTTTGCAAAGTAACCAAAGGGGGCAAGCGGAACCCGACCAATCCTCCTTTTACGGTTCTTGACAACCCCCCGGGGGATTAGGCTAAATTAAGCGTAGTCACCTTTCATTAGGTGGGTCCCGTCGGACCCGCCTTTTTTGTCCCTAAATCACTTTAACCGCCTAACCGCACCTAACCCATGAGCGTCGACATCAAACCCTACCTCCAATACCTCGAAAAAGAAAAACACATCCCGAAGAAGGACGCCTGCGAGCTCATCGCCGAGGCTATTAAGTCTTCCGTCGAGAAATCCGTATTGTCGGGTCAAGAAATCGACGTCATCGCCGACCCCGAGAAAGGTAAGCTCGAGGCCTACGTTATCCTGCAGATCACCGATGCCATCTCCGACCGCAACCGCGAAATCCATCTGGTAGACGCCAAAGCGATCGACCCCGCGGCCGTTGTCGGCGGCATACTCCGCAAGCCCATCGACGTTTCCGACCTCGGTCGTATCGCCGCCAAGACCACGCAACAGCTTTTAAATCAACGCTTCCGGAAGATCGAAAAGGACCAAGTTTTCCAAGAGTATAAGAATAAAGTGGGCGATATCGTTACGGGCACGGTGCGTCGCACCGAGCGCGGGAATGTCGTCATCGAACTCGGCACCGCTGAAGCTGTGTTGACGCACAAAGAAAAATCCCACGGCGAAGAATTCCGCACCGGCGACCGCATTCGCTGTCTCTTACTCGAAATCCGCGATGATCCACAACGTGGCCGGGAGTTCGTACTCTCGCGCGCTCACCCCAATTTCGTACGCCGCTTACTAGAATTAGAAGTCGCCGAAATCGCAGATAAGACCGTCACCATCGCCGCAATGGCCCGCGACCCAGGTTACCGCACCAAAGTGGCGGTCGACTCTCGCGACCCCAAGGTTGACCCCGTAGGCGCTTGCGTCGGTGCCCGTGGTGCCCGCGTGCGTAACATCGTCAAAGAACTCGGCGGCGAGAAGATTGATATCATCCGCTGGCACCCAGAGCCTTTAAAGCTCTTGGAAGAAGCCATCCGCCCGGCCAAGCCTCGCAATGTCCGCATCAACGAACGCGATCGTAGCATCGCCTTTGAAGTGGAAGAAGACGATATGCGCATCGCCATCGGCAGCAAAGGTCGCAACGCCCGCTTAACCTCGAAGTTAATGGGTTGGAACTTGAACATCGCGAAAGCGGTCCACAGCGAACAAAGCTTTGAAGCCAAGGCAGGTGAAATCGCCGTCCGTTTGGCCGAGCAACTCGGCGTATCTCCTGAAATCATTGCGAAGTTCGTGGGCCTGGGTATCTCTGGGTTAGACGCGTTTGAAGGCGCCACGGTTGAAAACTTTACAGAGAGCGGTATCCCCGTTGAAGAAGTCGAACTCGTCTTAGCCGCTGTCGCCAAAGCTCGCCACGCTTAATTAATTCCTCCCTTCGCCCACCCTGACACAACCGTATGACCGAGAAGAAGAAAAAACCTGAAGCCAACAAAAAAGCTGGGGCCACTCAGCGGTATAGTGATTTGGCCAAGGAACTCGGCATCGAGGTCAAAGACTTGCTGGCATTGGCGGATCAATTCGTGGAGGCCCAACCGACCTTCAAAGATTTAGTTTACAGCAACGGCAAGAAGCCCACGGCTTCGAGCAACGTCAACAAACTCTACCGCGACGAGATTCTGGCTTTTGCGGCCGACAAACTGCCTAAGAAAGCAGCGGAACCAGAACCCGAGGTAGTTAAGCCCATCGTGGTCGAGCCACCTAAACCCGTCGCTCCCGCTCCCGCAGTTCCAACACCCGTAGCACCGCCCGCAGCGGTCAAGCCCTCGACACCTCTGCCCGTGACAATGCCTCCGCGTCCCACCACGGTTGCGCCCGCTCCGATCACTCCTGCGGCTCGTCCTCCTGCTACGCCACCCCTTCCTTCCCGTCCGCCCGTCGCCCCTCTGGCACCTCGTAATGAGTTGCCGCCGGTGGTGGTCACGCCGACGCCTGCTCCAGTTCGTCCCGCAAACGTGCCTCCAGTAATCCGTCCGCCCAGCGCACCGATTATTAATCGCCCGACTGCTTCGACGAATCAAGCAACCCCTGGCAGTAAAGGCACTGTCACCATTCGTCCACCCATCGTGGTGCGCGACTTCGCGATCACCCTTAATTTAAAGGCGTTCCAAGTGATTCGCAACCTGATGGAATTGAACAAGGTGGTCAGCGTGACTTCCGTCATTGAAGAAGCGGACGCACGCAAGGTCGCCGAAAAGCATGGTTATAATTTAGAAATCCGCCACCGCGGCGAAGGCGTACAACCAGTCAAGAAAGTGGTCGTCGCTTCCGAAGACGATCCAGCCTTGATGACCATCCGCCCACCCGTCGTGTGCGTTTTGGGTCACGTTGACCACGGCAAAACCACCTTGCTCGACTACTTCCGTAAATCGAATGTCGTCGCCGGTGAAGCAGGTGGCATCACGCAACACATCGGCGCTTACACGGTCGCCTACCAAGGTGAAAAAGCCGAATACAAGGGCCGCCAAGTTACTTTCCTCGATACGCCTGGTCACGCGGCTTTCGCCAAGATGCGCGAGCGCGGAGCCAGCGTCACCGACATCGCCGTGCTCGTTGTGGCCGCAGATGACGGTTTCATGCCTCAAACGGAAGAAGCCCTGAAGTTCGCTCAAAAACACGCCAGTGCGATTGTCGCCGCGGTAAACAAAGTGGACTCCAAAGGTGCAAACGTCGATCGCGTGAAGCAACAAATGCAACAACGCGGCATCACCCCCGAAGATTGGGGTGGCGAAGTAATCACCGCTCCCGTCTCCGCTTTAAAAGGCACGGGTATGAACGAGTTGCTGGAATCGATTTTACTACAGGCCGAAATCCTCGACTTAAAAGCCAATCCTAAGTGCCCTGCACAAGGGGTGGTGATTGAGTCGCAAATGGAAACGGGCCGTGGCCCCACCGCGACAGTGATTGTTCAAAAAGGCACCTTGAAAGCTGGCGACTCCTTTGTCTGCGGTGAAACGTGGTGCAAAGTGCGGGCCCTCATGGATGACCGCGGGCAACGCTTGCCTCAGGCAGCTCCAGGCACCCCTGCCCTCATTTTAGGTTGGGATGCGGTACCTGCTCCTGGTTCTAAGTTTAAGGTCGTTAAAAACGATCGCGAAGCCCGAGAATTGGCCGAAGAGGCCGCAGCCCTCGCTCGCAAGAAAGCCGAGAATCAACCCGTGGCTCCAGCCGCAGGAAGTCGCCCTGGTATGTCCGACCTCGACCGCTTGATGGCGGCCTTAGAGAAAGACAAAGAAAAGATTCTGCGCGTCTTACTCAAAGCCGACGTGAACGGCACCCTTGAAGCCCTGCAAGGCTGCTTGGAAGATATTAAGTCTAATAAAGTTCGCTTAGAAATCGTTGGCGGCTCGGTTGGTCCAGTCACGCAAAGTGACGTGGCCCTCGCCGAAGCCACCAAAGCGACGATTGTGGCATTCGACACTAAGTTGGAGAATGGCGTGCAACCGCAACTCAAGCGCACGGGCATTCGCGTCATCACGCACGATATTATTTACGAACTGATCACCTTGGTGAAAGAAGCCATGGCGGAGTTACTCGACCCCGAAATGCGCGAGAACAAACTCGGGGCTGCCGAAGTTCGCGCGGTCTTCCCCTTGGGCAAAGACCACAAGGTGGCAGGTTGCATGGTGACCGAAGGCTTGATCCGTCGGGCCACCAAAGCCCGCGTCGTACGCAACAATAAGGTCATCCACAATGGCCCGGTCGAAACGCTACGTCGCTTCAAGGACGATGCCTCGGAAGTCAAAGCTGGCTTCGAATGCGGCATTAAGCTCGGGGGTTACGATGAGTACCAACCTGGTGACGTAATCGAAGCCTTTGAAATCTTACAGATTCGCCCCTCACTCTAGACCGCATGTCGCAACGTCAACTTCGGGTCGCTGAACTAGTCCAACGCGAGATCTCGCTCGCTTTGCGTCAAAGTTGGACGACCGAGGCGGCCTTGATTACGATTACGCGGGCTAGCATCTCCCCCGATTTACGCCAAATGCGGATCGGCTACGCCGTGGCGGGGGATGCCAAAGCCAGCAAAGCAGCACGGGCTCTCTTAAAGAAAATCCGGGGCGAGTTGCGCACGACGGTCGGCCGTACGTTGCAGATGAAAAGTTCGCCCGAGTTAATTTTTACACCCGATGATATCACGGGCGGGGTCGCCCGAGTACAAGCGATGCTCGACGAGATGTCTCGCGAGGACAAAGCCAAGTCCAGCGAGGGTTAAACCGTCGGTTCGGTGATTTCTGGGAAATCACGCAGGGCTTCACGCAAAGCCTTCGCCCGCCGGGCATCGCGTCCATTGCTATCCAACGCCTCGCCGGCCTTGGCTTGAATGTGCGCGGGCTGACCCTCAATCATCAAGCGATCTACTTGGGCCCGGAGAACTTCAGGCAAGCAACCCAGGTCACACGCTAACCGCAAGTGAGATAAAAGATTCATCGCTTCCGCGCTCGTAAGGAGCCGGGCGGAACGCAAGACCCCAAGCGAACGGGCGAGACGGTCGATAAACTTCTCCCCTTCATCCAAAGCTAACTTGCGGCGGGCATTCCATTCCTGTTCGACGAGATTTTTAATCCACGTGCTCAGGTGATGCAGGATCGCTTCTTCAGACAAACCAAGTGTTTGCTGATTAGAAATTTGGAAAATATTACCTGCGGCTTCAGTGCCTTCCCCCAGCCAACCACGCACCGCCAGCCCATCTTGGCTCAACGCCCGCGTCACCTTCTCCATGTGTCCAGCCATGCATAAGCCAGGTAAATGCACCATGGCCGATGCACGGAGGCCCGTGCCCACATTGGTGGGACAAGCGGTTAAATAGCCCAAGCGTTCATGAAAGGCGATTTTAAGGTGAGCCCCAATCGCATCATCCAATTGCTCCGCCAAATTCCACGTCCCCCGCAGATGCCAACCGGGACGCAATACTTGAACGCGCAAGTGATCCTCCTCGTTGATCATTACTGAAACAGTTTGATCACGACTAATGACGGCCGCCCCAGACTTACCCGCGGCCAGCTCTTTGGAGACCAAATGCCGTTCCACCAGCACCGCACGCTCTAAGTCGGGCAAGTCACCCATGCGCAGGACGTGCCCTTTACGGAGACGCTGTAATTGATGCAAGGCGTCGACACAAAGGTCGGCGACTTCCTTGCGTTGCGGGGCTTTGGCCCAACCAGGAAAAGGCTGCCCATCCAAATTGCGGGCCAAACGAATCCGCGTGCTCAACACAATAGGCTGATGCTCTTCAGAAACTTCGCTGGTTAGAATTTCGTCGATGGACATGGGATTATTTGAGGCGGGCTTCGAGTTCTGTGATTTCATCCCGCAGACGAGCGGCGACCTCATAGTCCTCTTTCGCCACGGCCTTGGACATTTCTAAACGGGCGGCCTCTAAACGCTGTCTCCAGCGCTCCAAAGGCAAGAAACCCGGCGGGGTACGCCCCACGTGAACAGGCTGAAATTGCACCTTAGCCAGCAACAATTGCAGGCTATCGCCAAAGACCTCCCAGCAGCTCGCACAGCCTAAACGCCCCTTTTTGCGGAAATCCTGATCCGTAAAACCGCACTTAGGGCAAACCACCTTGGGCTCGGAATGCGGGGCCGCAAGGGCCTCGGCTAACTGAAAAATCGAAGGATCGCTGGCACCCCCCTTTTGGGCGCAGCTCTCGCAAAGGTGAACTTTGGTCACTTTTCCATGAATCACCTGTGAGAGGTGCACAGTGGCGACCTCCTTACAAAGCGAACATAGTGTCGGTTGTGACATTACCTAATAGAAAAAGAACAAAAACCCAATTGGCAAGGGGAAGCACGGAGCCGGGTTTGACTTAAGGGCGTCGGGTCGCTTGATGGAAGCACGTCCGATGTCCCAACCGCCTCGCATCGTCATCACTGGCTTAGGCCTCACCGCCCCGAACGGTAATTCTCTAAAAGAATTCCGGGCCAACCTCCTTGCGGGTAAAGCCCGCATCACTGAGATTGAGGTGCGCCACATGGGCCGTCAGCCCGCCGGGGTGTGCGACTTCGATGCCACCAAATGGCAAAAGCGAAAAGAGATTCGCAATGGCACGCGTGCCGGGTCGATTTCCATTTACTGTGCCCGGGAAGCCTTAGCCGATGCCGGCCTCGATTGGGAAAAGGTTAATAAGGCGCGCGTCGGCGTCTACCTCGGCATCACTGAGCATGGTAACGTCGAAACCGAAAATGAAATTTTTAATATTTCGCAGTTCGGCAACGACACGAAGTATTGGACCCACCATCATAATCCCCGCACCGTCGCCAATAACCCTGCAGGCGAAGTGACCATGAATATGGGGATTACCGGACCGCATTACACCATCGGGGCCGCGTGCGCTGCGGGTAATGCCGGCTTAATTCAAGCCGCCCAAATGCTTCAACTCGGCGAAGTCGACTTGGCTTTTGCGGGCGGTATTTCTGAATCCATCCATACCTTCGGGATTTTCGCAGGCTTTAAAAATCAAGGTGCCCTCGGGTCGCACACCGATCCTAACCAAGCCTCCCGTCCCTTTGACAAGAACCGCAACGGAATCGTTATCTCTGAAGGCGGTGCCATCTACGTCCTCGAACGTTTAGACGATGCCTTAGCCCGCGGGGCCAGGATTATCGCTGAAATCGCGGGCTGGTGTATTAACTCGGATGCTACCGACGCAGTGCTCCCTAACCCCGAGCGCCAAACCCAGTGCGTCCAAATGGCTTTAGAACGGGCTAAGTTACGCCCCCAAGACATCAACATCGTCTCCACCCACGCCACGGCCACGGCCCAGGGGGACATCCAAGAGTGCATTGCCCTCCGGAACGTCTTCCAACACTGCCCCCAGACTTATATCAATAATACTAAGAGCTTCATTGGGCACTGCATGGGAGCGGCGGGAGCCCTTGAATTAGCGGGTAATTTGCCCTCTTTTGAGGATAATTGGGTCCACCCGACCATCAATATCAGTGAATTAGACCCCGAATGCGCCCTGCCGGGCCTAGTGGTCAATCAGCCCCAACAAGTCCCCGAAGTAAAAACCATCCTAAACAACTCGTTCGGCATGTTGGGCATCAATTCCGCCTTAATTGTAAAGAAATATGAGGTTGCGTGACGGGGTTTGAATGTTTGAAACAAACCTCAGCTAATATGACCAAGAACGACATCAAGCAGGTGGTCCTCGATATCATCGCTGACATCGCCCCCGATGAGGACCTCTCCGCCGTTAAGCCGGAAGTACGCCTTCGCGACCAACTCTCGTTAGATTCGATGGATTTCCTCGATATTGTAATGGAGTTGCGCAAGAAGCACGGCATCGAGGTCCCTGAAGCTGACTACGTGCAATTGGCCTCCTTGGATTCTTGTGCCGAGTACTTGTTGCCCAAGTTCCTCGCTAAACAAGGTAAGTAAGCCCGCTAGGCTAGTTAGGGGGAGTTTCTGGATTTGCCGACCTTCCAGATTTACCTACCATCATTCTACAACACTCCCTGTGCGTAGTATCCTTCCCCTACTCTTTTTGTGCTGTTGCGTAGTACTCTCCGCAGAAACGGTGCAGTTACGTAAAAACGGCAACATCGTCTCCTTTGAATACATCACCCAGGATGAGGACACCATCACGGTGCAGATCCCGGGCAAAGATGCGGTGTTCACCTACAAATGGGACGACTTAGACCAAGATTGGATTAAGAAAAATAATCCTAAAATTTGGGCCGAGCGGGAATTGTTAACCAAAGCCGACGACAAAAAAATGGATAAGCCCAAAGCGGATGAAGTGGATCCGTTTGCCAAAGAAGTCGCCCCTGAGGACACAAAAACCATCCTGCGAAACCTTTCGATTGCAGTGCAAGATGGCCTGCACGGCATGCCCATCGTTAACATCGAAGCCACCTGCAAAGAATTTGATGGCGTAGACGAAACCAGTTTCTGGAAAGGCTACGAAGACTTAAAGAAAGCGAGTAAAGGCCCCTTGGCCTTAGGCAAAGAAAAAGAGGCGGCGTTGTTAGTCGATAAAACCCCCGAAAAACCTGAAAAAACAGATACTCCCGCGGCGAAGCAACCCAAGCCCACCAACACCAACAAAGGGAAGGCCAATAAGGAGAATAAGACTAACGGCACGACCCAACGAAACCCCGAAAACTTAGCCCACGAAACCGAGGCCAAAAAAGACTTCGATGCCGACGTGCGTCCCTTCACCCTCTTGGGCTACCTTCGCAGTTTTGCCGATGGCAGTCCGAAGAGCAAAATGGCTTGGATTATGTTCCGGCGTTCCACGGAAGACCGCAAGAACGCCGTCGCCCTGCTGCGTAAATATGAAACGATGTCTGGAGAGTTGGCCGAGAAGACTGCCGATCGCAATACCAAGACCGACGCCTTGGTATTGAAGAAGACTTTTGGGGCCGCCGCCGACACGCTGGAGAAAGTTACGCGCGATATCGCCACGCTGACCATCGACCCTCGCTTGCAACAGGACTGCGGTGCGGTTTTGGCCAAAATCCAACCGTTGTTAAAATAAAACAGCCACCTTCGCCAATCACCTCCGCTTAAACAGAGGGATTGGTGGGAAAGTGGTGGAGCCTATCGGGCTTGAACCGACGACCTCTTGCATGCCATGCAAGCGCTCTACCAACTGAGCTAAGGCCCCAAAAACGAGAACCTTGAACAAAGGTTGCCCCGGGGCCACGGTCAACGTTTTTTTGCCATTCCCCCGAAGTCTCGCGTTGCCATTGGAGCCACCACCCCTTGCTTAAATAGCAGTGGAAGAGCCTCCTGCACAGCCCGAAGCAACGCCCCCACCCGTTAGGGGCGGAATTCGTATTGAAAAAGACTTTATCGAGACCTTGCCCGTCGGCGAATGGACTGGCCCTAAAGATGTCATCGAAACGATGAAGGATGCCCAACGTGCCATTGAGCAATTGGCCCAGGAACGCGTCTTAGGCTTCGATACCGAAACGAAGCCTTCGCACACCGCCGGCGAGTATAACCTGCCTTCCATCCTGCAACTCGCCAGCGAGCATCATATTTTTATTTTCCGCTTGGATCAGTGTGGCGGGATTCCCCTCGCCTTCCCGGTACTCTGCAACGCCCGCCAAGCCAAAGTGGGCGTGGCGGTGCGTGATGACGTCAAAAACCTCCGTGCACGTGCCCCGTTTGATGCCGCCGGATTTATCGACATCTCCGACTTTACACGCAAAGCAGGCGTAGAAAATACCGGCCTCCGCGCCCTCGCCGCCCATTACCTTGGGCTGCAAATGAAAAAATCAAAGAAGGTGCAGTGCTCCAATTGGGCCCGCCCGCTCGACGATAAGCAAATTGCCTACGCCGCCAACGACGCGTGGTTCAGCCGCCAACTTTTTCTCGAGTTAGAAAAACGCGGCATTATCCCGCCCTTCGCCTAAGCACGGCTAAGGTCTGGTCACTGAGACCGAGTCAGGCACTGCTGTTTGGTTCATGGATTTTTCATTCTCTATTCTGCTAGCCCTTTTCCTCGCCGCGATATCGGCGAGCTTTATCGATTCGATTGCAGGAGGCGGCGGACTGATTTCGCTCCCCATGCTACTTTGGGCCGGGTTACCGCCGACCTTGGCGATTGGAACAAACAAAGCCCAAAGTTCCTTTGGTACCAGCATGGCGGTTTGGCGCTACCACCGCGCGGGGCTCATTGAATGGTCCGCACTTAAATGGGCCATTCCGATGACCTTTGGAGCCGCCCTAATGGGGTCGTGGACGCTTACACTGATCAGCTCACAGCAACTGCGCCTGCTCCTGCCGTGGTGTCTTTTAGCCGTCGCTGGCTACGTCCTAGTCAGTCCTCGACTCGGCACCGACCCCAAGCCGGCACGCCTTAATCCTCTGCTTTTCACCTTGGTCTTTAGTCTACTCTTAGGTTTCTACGACGGCTTCTTCGGACCGGGGACAGGAGCCTTCTGGACCTTAGCCTTAGTCAGTTTGGCCGGCTATGCCCTGCCCGAAGCCACCGCCTACACGAAAGTCGTGAACCTCACGAGCAACGTCGCCTCGCTTTTAATTTTCACAATCAAAGATCAGGTGCTATTTTTCCCCATCGCGGCGGTCATGATCGCGGGGCAACTCATCGGTGCGTACCTCGGTGCGAACTTAGCAATCCGCCATGGAGCCAAATTCATCCGCCTCGTCTTCCTCGGCGTTGTCTTTGCCCTGATTATTCGGCTTCTATTAACCCAGCCAAACTAACGAAGCTTACTTCAACGCTTCTTTAATTGCCGCCTGCAGTTCGGGCGCATCGGGCTCGACCGAAGAATCGAAGCGGGCCAATAACTTGCCGTCGCGACTAATTAAGAACTTATTAAAGTTCCAAGTCACCGGCCCGGCATGGCCACATTCCTTGCCGGTTAAATGAATAAACAAGGGGTGGGCTTGCGGGCCCTGAACCGTAATTTTACTGTAGAGCGGAAAGGTCACCGCAAAGCGGGCCGTGCAGAACTTCTTGATCTCGGCTTCGCTCCCTGGTTCTTGACCGCCGAAGTCATTACAAGGAAACCCCGCAACGACTAAACCTTGGCCTTGATATTTTTTATAAAGTGCCTCCAAGCCAGCGTACTGTGCCGTGTAGCCACATTCACTCGCCACGTTAACCACGAGAATCGCTTTGCCCTTCGTTGCCGCCAAAGTACTAGCCTGGCCCTCAATGGTTTTAACAGGTACGGTGAGGAGGTTGGGGGCTTCAGCAGCAGCGAGGGAGCTCATAAAGAAAGTCGTTAGAATAAGAAAGCCGGAGCGGAGGAGGGAGTTCATAAATATTTACGATATTCCATGTAAATCATGCAAAGGATGGTAAGAATAATCGCGCCAAAAATAAACAGTAAGGCCGAATCAATGGTATTATTAATGCCATCTTTAATCGTGCCCTTCCGATAAACTTTCTGGGCCCGCTTAAAGAGCCCGTACACCCCCAGAATGCCGGCGATAAAAATAATCCCGAAGAAAATCCGGTCACCCATGGTAAAAAAAGAATCCATAAGTCAGGCTCACTTAAGCAAGCCCCTCCCGCCCTGCCACGCCAACACCAGCCAGCCGACGAGCAGTAAAATACCGCCCAGCGGGGTGACCATGCCAAGCCAACGCGGCGCTCCCAAGGCTAACGCGTAAAGCGTCCCACTAAAAATCACACTACCCGGGACCCAATAACTCGCTGGGCACTGCCAACGGGCCACGGAAGGAAGTGGCACCGCCGCCAAGACCACGGCGTGGATGAGTAAATAATGGGTCGCGGTTTGCCACCAGGTAAGCCCTTCGGGCAGCAAAGCCCATTGGGCCTTTAAACCATGCGCCCCGAAGGCCCCTAGGGCGATGGCGATCGCCCCAAAGATGCCTGCGGTCAAATGGCGCGGGCTCATACCTTAAGCACCCGTGTCAGCACCCGTCTTCTTTTGCGTAAATACCAAGCCCTTCTCACCAACCGAAACGATGACCGGCTCTTCCTTGTTAAACTCGGCACGCAAAATCGACTCAGCTAAAGGATCTTCGAGTAAACGCTCCACCGCACGACGTAGCGGGCGGGCGCCATACTTTTCGTCCCAACCATTTTCGACGAGGTAGCCACGAGCGGCTTCGTTGACGACGAGTTTAACCCCGAGGTCGAGCAAACGCTTGGCCACCTTGGCGACTTCAATGTCAACAATTTGGTGCATGTGCTCCTTCGCGAGTTGTTGGAAGATCACAATGTCGGTCAAACGATTCAAGAACTCTGGCTTAAAGGCCCGCTTGGTTTCATCCATGATGCGTTCCTTCAGCTTTTCGTAATCGCGCGTCGAACTCACACCGACATCGAAGCCGAGCGAGTTGTTACGTTGCAAGACATCGGCCCCAACATTCGAAGTCATGATAATAATCGTATTACGGAAATCGACCACGCGACCGAGCGAGTCCGTCAGGCGCCCATCTTCCAAGGCCTGTAAGAGCAGTTGGATGACGTCGGGGTGAGCCTTTTCGATTTCATCGAACAAGACGACCGAGTAAGGTTTGCGACGCACCGCCTCAGTTAGCTGACCCCCTTCGTCGTGGCCGACGTAACCAGGAGGCGAGCCAATCAGGCGCGATACGTTAAATTTCTCCATGTACTCAGACATATCGATTTGGATGACGGCATCTTTCTCGCCAAACATGCGTTCCGCCAAAGAGCGGGCCAGTAACGTCTTACCCACGCCCGTGGGGCCGAGGAATAAGAACGAACCAATGGGACGGCGGGGATCCTTCAAATCCGCCCGCGAACGACGCAGTGCCCGGGCAATCACTTCGCAAGCACGCTCTTGGCCGATGACGGCGGCTTGTAAGTCCTTCTCGAGGTCGAGCAACTTCTGGGTCTCTTTCTTCTCGAGACGAGACAGCGGTACGCCCGTCCAATCCGCCACAATGTGCAGAATTTCCTCTTCATCGACCACGATGCGCTTCTCGTCGCGCTTCTTGCGCCATTCTTCTAAAAGCTTTTCACGTTTGGCACGAAGCTTCTTCTCTTGATCGCGCAGGTTAGCCGCTTCTTCAAACTTTTGGTGACGCGAGGCTTCTTCTTTTTGCAACACCACCGCATCGATAACCTCTTGCGCTTGCTCGATTTCAGGAGGCAAGTTCAAGGCCCGAATCCGAGCCCGAGCACCCGCTTCGTCCATAACGTCAATGGCCTTATCAGGCAGGTGACGCGATGTGATGTAGCGGTGCGAGAAACGCACGGCCGCTTCAATCGCCCCATCCGTGTATTCACACTTGTGGTGCTCTTCGTATTTATGACGAATCCCTCGCAGGATTAAAATCGCATCTTCGGGCGAAGGATCATCCACCTTCACCGACTGAAAGCGGCGCTCCAAGGCAGCATCTTTTTCGATGTGCTTACGGAACTCCGCCAACGTCGTGGCACCCACACACTGAATTTCGCCACGCGACAAGGCGGGCTTTAAAATATTGGAAGCGTCCATAGCCCCTTCAGCGGCGCCCGCCCCGACAATGGTGTGCATTTCATCAATGAAGAGGATGACGTTTTTCGCACGCTTGATTTCATCCATGATCCCTTTGATGCGCTCTTCGAATTGGCCGCGATACTTCGTGCCTGCGACCATCAACGCTAAATCCAGCGTGATCACTTTCCGATCCAGCAAGATCTCGGGCACTACGCCCGAAGCGATTTCTTGAGCTAAGCCTTCGACAATAGCGGTCTTACCCACGCCCGCTTCGCCGATTAAAACCGGATTGTTCTTCGTACGGCGGCACAAAATTTGCACCACGCGACGAATTTCTTCCTTACGGCCAATCACGGGGTCTAACTCGCCTGCACGAGCCAGTTCCGTTAAATCACGACCGAAGGTCTTTAAAAGCGAGAGACGCTCGCCGCGACCGGGACGGCCGCCCTCTTCCGAGGAACGACGGCTCGACGAAGGAGGCTCATCACTGGGAGCATCCTCGCCTGAAGCAGGCGGTTCCTCGCCAGACTTAGTTTCAGGCTCATTGGAAGCATTCGGCTCGATATCCGCCAAAATCTCTTTGCGGCAGCGCTCTAAATCCACGTCTAAAGACAACAGCACGCGGGCCGCCACGCCCTCGCCTTCCTTCAGTAAACCTAAGAGAATGTGTTCCGTGCCGACGTAAGCATGACCCAATGCCCGAGCCTCGGTCATCGCATGCGTCATCACCTTATGCACGCGCGGGGTCAGCGGAATCTGTTCGGGTTGCTTCGCTTCCTCAGGACCAGGGCCCACTTGTTTTTCCACGGCGGCGCGGACAGTTTTAAGGTCCAAGCCCATGCGACCCAAAACGTTGACCGCCACACCCTCGCCGAGTTTAATCAACCCCAGCAAGATGTGCTCAGTCCCCACGTAGTTGTGGTTAAAGCGGCGAGCTTCGGCACGAGCGAGTTCAACCACGCGACGAGCACGAGGTGTAAAATTATTGTTTTTATCTTTGTCCATAAAGTGGGCGGAATCGAAGTAAGAACGATGTAGCAGGTACTATGCCTTAATCAGGTAGGGGTTCAAGTGCGAGCGACGGATTAACGAAAATCGCCTTTTGATTTTGCCAGAATATGCCGAGCCGTGTTCAATAGGCCCTTCATCATGGCTCAAACCCTACAAGACGCTGGCAAAGCCCTCAAAAGCCTCGTGGAAAGGCTTAAAGGGCAAAAGGTTGCCGTCTTAGGGCATATGCGGCCGGACGGGGACTGTATCGGCTCCCAGGTGGCTTTAGCCCGTATTTTGCAGGCTTCGGGCATCGACGCCCTATGCATTAACCGCGACCGCGTCCCACCTAACCTGACCCCCTATGCCGAGGGGGTGACCTTCCTTCAGGGGGAAAACTACCAGGCGGACGGCCGAGTCGCTATCACCGTCGACTGTGCCGATGCGTCTCGAGTTGGGACAGAGGTGCTCAGTAAGTTCCCCACTGGTGTCCTGGCCAACATCGATCACCACGCCTCCAACCCTGATTACGCCCAAGTCAATATCGTGGTCCGCGAAGCGGCGGCGACGTGTCATATCTTGGCGGCTGCCGCCCTACAGGAGCAACTCCCCATCGACACGCTGACGGCTAAAAATTTACACTTAGGGATTCTCACGGACACGGGACGTTTTTGCTACAGTAGCACTACCCCTGAAGTTTTTGAAATCGTCGCGCAACTGATTCGCAAAGGGGCCAGCCCCGTCGAAGCCAATTTCCACGTCTTCGAGCAAGAGAGCCGCGGCAAGCTCGCCCTGACCCAGCGATTCTTGAGCACCATTCGCTTCCACGAAAACGGGAAAATTTGTTCGGGGGAAATCACGCAAGCCGACTACCAAGCAACCCATACCACCAAAGAAGACAAAGAAGGCTTGGTCGAGTTTCCCCGCTCAATTGCGGGCGTTGATTTGGCGGTATTGTTCGAAGAAGGCCATGACGGGATTCGCGGTAGCCTGCGGGGCCGCAACCCCAAACTACGCCTCGATTTACTCGCAGGTAAACTCAACGGCGGGGGCCACGTCCTCGCCGCGGGCTTCAATATGCTCGGTTGCAAACTCCACACCGATCGCGACCGCATCCTGAATATCATCGCCGAACATTACCGCGAACACCTTGCCGAATGAGTGCTTTAAACGCCGAACCTGAGGGAATCTTATTAGTAGATAAGCCCCAAGGTTTAACTTCACATGACGTCGTAGACCGCATTCGTCGGCTCTACCAAACTCGTCGCGTCGGCCATGCCGGTACGCTCGATCCTATGGCTACGGGCCTGCTGATTCTCTTGGTAGGCAAAGCCACTAAAGCTTCGCAATACCTGATGTCACAGGAGAAAACCTACTCAGGAGAAGCCACCTTAGGGATGACGACAGATTCACAAGATGCTGATGGCGCAATGGTCGAAACCCGTCCAGTCCCCGACTTGACGGCCGAAGCGATTCAGGCGGCGATGAAAACGATGCTGGGCGATCAATACCAAACGCCACCGATGCACTCAGCCCGCAAAGTAGGGGGCAAAAAGCTCTACGAACTCGCTCGTCAAGGCATCGAAATCGCACGCGAGCCACGTTTTATCCGCGTGGAGTCCTTTAAATTACTGGAGTGGAATGTGCCCAAAGTGACCTTCGACGTGCATTGCACTAAGGGCACGTACGTGCGCACCTTAGCCTACGACCTAGGCGAGAAACTCGGTTGCGGTGCACACCTCTCGGCCCTACGACGCACCAGCTCTGGCACCCTGAAACTAGATCACGCTATGTCGCTGGAAAAACTTGGTAGCCTGTCACCAGATGAATTAGTCGCCCGCCTCATCCCGGTGCACCAAGCCGTCCCCAGCATCGCTCTCGGATGACCGCTCCGCTCCACCTCGCTATTGGTGCCTTTGACGGTATTCACCTCGGACATCGGGCCGTACTCCACTCCGCACGTCAAGCAGCACGAACGCACGGCGGACTAGTCGGCGTACTCACTTACGAACCACACCCGAGCAAAGTTTTAAGACCTCAGGCCGCGGTACCGATGGTTTTTGGCCAAGCCCAAAAAACCGATCGCTTAACGGAAGCCGGCGCCCAGTGGATTCATTACGAGCCCTTCACCCTAGATCACGCCGCCATGCCAGCAGCGGCTTTCCCGGCTTGGCTGAAACAAAAATTTTCGACGCTCCAAACGATTCACGTGGGCGATAATTTTCGCTACGGACACCAGCGTACGGGGGATGGCCAAAGTTTGATGAAGAACAGCCAAGCCCTCGGCCTGACCGTTCGTTTAGTGGACGCCGTGCAACTCGGGCAAGAAACCGTCAGCAGTTCCCGGATTCGCCAAGCACTTAGCCAAGGCGAGTTAGCCTTAGCGAACCAGATGCTCCTGCGACCTTACGAAGCTGAAGGTGTCATCGGCCCTGGACGACAACTCGGCCGCACGATTGGCTTTCCGACCATTAACCTAACTTGGCAACCTGAACTGCAACCCGCCTTAGGCGTGTACGCCGTAGAGGTCATTCACCAAGGCACCGCCCTCCCCGCCGTCGCCAACTTCGGTCAACGCCCCACGGTTGAAAATGGCCCCGTGGCCCCACTCTTAGAGGCCCATATTTTACGCGGCACCGCCCCGACAACGGGCGATCGCATCCGCGTCCGGTGGTTAAATTATTTAAGAAGCGAACAGAAATTCCCCAACCTTGCGGCGTTACAGGCCCAAATCGCCCTCGATACCATGCAAGCGAAAGAGTGCTTAGGACTGACGGGGGATGTAGTGACGCGTTAAACGCTTTCGGCAAATTTTTTGATAATCCCGCCGAACGATCCGTTCGAAAAGAAGACCACGCAGCGGGGCTGCGTGGCGTGGCGCGTGCGTTCCAAAAGAGTCGATAAGAGAGCCTCGTTGGAACTAGGCGCAAAACCTAAGCGTCCGGCTTGCGTGAGAGCTGCGGCCACGCCGTCACTATCAAAACGCGCTTCGCCTAATTTATCACCACGATGAGGGGGCGAGAGGAAAACTTCATCGGCCAATTGCAACGCCGCTTGAAATGCATCTTGCATCACCTTACGTGCGGCCGTGTTGCTGCGTGGCTCAAAACAAGCCACCAACGTGTGTTGGGGATAACGGGCCCGCAAAGATTCCAGCGTTAACTGCAAAGCTGTCGGGTGATGACCAAAATCCTCAATCACCACTAACTGAGGACGTGATACTAAAACTTGTTGGCGACGTTGCACCCCACGAAACTCAGCCAAGGGCGCGAGGGACAAATTTGTGGGATCTTGGGCGTCGATTAATAAGCCCGCCGAGACGGCGGCCATGGCGGCATTGCGGGCATTGAAGATGCCAGGCAAGGACCACGAAACCTTTCCCCAAAACCGTCCACGCCAAGACAACGTAAAGGAAGCCCCTTCGGGCGTTTCCTTAAAATCCTGAATCACCGCATCGTTTCCAGGCCCCACGCCCACGCGCCAAATCGGGGCCCAGGTCACGCCGGTCAACAAAGAGGCCACATTCGCATCATCGCCATTGGCCACCACCGCTCCATTCGAGGGCACAATGCGCAGTACGTGCGAGAAGGTGCGTAAGACATCCGTCAGGTCGCGAAAAATATCCGCGTGATCGAACTCGCAATTATTAATGGCTAAAACGTGAGGCAAATACTGAATAAACTTACTACGTTTATCGAAGAAAGCCGTGTCGTATTCATCGCCCTCAATCACAAAGGGACCACCCTTTTGGCCCGCGAACGAGGCTTCGGGCAAATCACGTGGCACCCCCCCTACCAACCAGCCAGGATTAAGACCTTGAGCTCGGAGCAAATAGGCCGCCAAGCAAGTGGTCGTGGTTTTGCCGTGAGTGCCGGCGACAACGATATTACGTCGCTGGTTGAGTAACTGCGTCCGCAATAATTCTGGCAAAGAAACGTAGGCCTGCGAGGGATTGCACAGCAGCCATTCCACCTCCGGATGACCGCGCGAAGCAATATTACCAACCACGACTAAATCAGGTTTTAATTTTGCCAAGCGCTCAGCTGACCACCCTTCCAAAATTTCAATGCCTGCTTGACGCAAGTAGTCGGACATCGGCGGGTAGATACCCGTATCAGCACCTAAAACTTCATGGCCCATCGAACGAAGGAGCAATGCCACATTGCCCATCGCCGTACCGCAGATGCCGAGGAAATAAATCCGCATACCGGCATAAAAGACATCTCGGTCCCGAGGGCGAGCAAGACCGTTGGGCAAGCGGGCACAAAAAAGGACGCCCGGGGGCGTCCTGAAGACGAACGATACGTCTTGGCTTAAGCAACCTTACCTAAATCCCCCAAATCCGTAGAATGGGGATGGTTCCGTTTTTCTTTATCGAGGCGATGGCGGCGCCGCAATTGGCGGTCCACCTTATCCACCAGAAAATCGAGCGACTTATAAAGGTCGTTCGACTCCTCTCGCACCACGATATCAGGCCCAGGGAGCTCTAACCTGATTTGAGCGGCAAACTCTCGGCTGTGATCACGACTGCGACCATGGACGAGTTCGACGTACGCGCGGACAATCCGCGAGTTGTGGCGAAAAAGTTTTTCAACCTTTTCGCACACGATGGCTTTCATGGCATCGGTCAGGTCCATATGGACCCCCGTGATGACTAACGGAACGTTGCTCATTATGTTTTTAGTGTTCTGATGAATGGCGAAAGCACTCCCGACCATGTCGCGTACCACTTCCATTAATGAATTCTTCAAGAGTTTCTCTTGCATCATCATCACGGGAGCTTCTTCAGGCATAGGTCGCGAAATTCTCTCGCGCATAGAGAATTCTGGCACCGCCGCACAGGTTTTCAACCTCTCTCGTACCGCCCCAACCGGCCTGACGAATACCCTCAAGTTTACTCATCTTACCTGTGATCTCTCTCAAGCGACTGATTTAGAGAAGGTTGTCGGTGAATTACAAAAACTAATGCCCCGTGAAGGGCGTATGCTATTGGTTAATAATAGCGGCTTTGGGTCTTACGGTGAATTTCCAGCTCCAGATTTGAGCCACAATTTGAAGATGATGGACGTCAATGTGCGTGCAGTCGTCCACCTCACGACTTTACTGTGGGATGAACTAAAGCGCCGAGGCGGACAGGTCGCAACGGTTGCCTCTCTAGCGGGCTTCCAGCCCACTCCACTCATGACGGTTTATGCTGCCACCAAAGCCTTTGTCTTACATTGGAGCGTCGCCTTGGACGCTGAAGGACGAGCTCATGGGGTACGCTGTGTGGCGATTTGCCCGGGCCCGGTCTCTACCAACTTTTGGCGAGCGGCAGGACTCAAAGCCCCCACCGGTCTAGGAGGTCAAACCTCAGCGGAGTGCGTGGATGAAGCCCTTTGGGGCATGGTGCGCTCTCGCCCCATTGTCATCACAGGCTGGAAAAATCGCTTGCTCGCCTTCTGGTCAGCGCGTCTGCCCAAAAGCTGGACGGCAGCGGTTGGCTACAAAGTCATCCAGAAGCTTCGGATTCACCCCAAGGCCTAAGCCTTATTGGCTACTGCCATCCAAAAGCTCTTTGGCGTGAGCTCGAGCCACCTTGCTCGTACGATCACCTAACATCCGGGCTAATTCTAACTCGCGCTGGGCACGTTGAGAATGGACTTCGTTGATTTCAACCGTCGTTGAACGGTCGTCCTGTGTCTTGCTAACCACAAAATGGGCATGTCCCAAGGCTGCGACTTGAGGCAAGTGGGTGACGCAGAAAACTTGGTGATCCTTGCCTAAGGCGGCTAATTCGCGACCCACTTGAGCTCCGATTTCACCACCGACATTAGCATCGACTTCATCAAACACCAAAACGGGCGTGGCATCGACCGCAGCCAATACCGTCTTGAGAGCCAACATCACGCGAGCGGCCTCACCACTGGAAGCGATTTGATCTAACGGGAGTAGGTCTTGCCCTGCATTTGCACAAAAGAGAAACCGGACCGCGTCAGCCCCCAAAGGCCCCAAATTTGCGGCGGTCACTTCGATTTTTAAATCTGCCTTTTTAAAGCCCAGCGAGCCGAGCATCTTACGAGCAGCCCCAGCTAATTTATCGGCAGCTTTTTCACGCTGCAGATGAATCTTAGCCGCTTGCTGGTGCAAATCTTTCTCCAACTTCGCCACGGCGAGTTTTAATTTTTCGACACGCACTTCAACGTCGCCCTGCGACTCCAAGCGCTGCTCCCACGCTTGCTTCTTGGCACGAACTTGCACCAACCCTGGTCCGTATTTACGGCGTAAATCTAACCAGAGGTTCATCTTTTCTTCTAACTCCTCGACCGCAGCTTCATCCTGAGAAAGCGAACGAGCCAAACGGGCGTAGTCGGCTAGAATATCTTCGGCTTCTGCGGCCATCGCTTGTAAGCGATCGCGCAAACCTTCCGCTTCGGGATCAATCTTCGCCGTCTCATCCGCCGCTCGGAGTAATTTCGGAGCTAATTCGCCCCACCCTTCAGCTCCCAAGCCCGTTTCAAGTTGGGCAATCCATTGAGCGAGGGCCTGCGCTTGTGAAATCCGGGCATGATCGCGCTCCAACTTCACCATGGCCTCTTCAGTTAAATCTAACTTCGCCATTTTATCCAACTGCGTACGCAAGAAGGCGGCTTCGTCTTCTGAAAGTTTTTCACCCTGCGAAGCCTGCTCAATTTGCTGCTTCAGCTGCAGGTATTCTTGCCAATGTTGACGGTAAATTTTGAGCGTAGCTCCCAAGCCCGCATGCAAATCCAACATCTCTAGTTGAGTGTCACTCCGCATCAATTTTTGGGGCTCTCCAGGGCCATGAAAATCAATCCAGGCCTCGCCGACTCTTTGCAGCTGCTGCAACGTAGCCACGCTCCCATTGATGGCGATGCGACCTGCCTTGGTGGCATGTACACTGCGTTTCAAGAGAAGCAGCCCCTCTTCACAGACGGGTAAATCCAGTTCCGCCAAAAGGACATCCATCCTTTCGGGGGACGCCAATTCCATCTCCACCTCGACCACACACTCCTCGGCCCCCTTACGCACGATGGTTTTAGGGGCGCGATTTCCGGCCAAGAGGGACAAGGCTCCCAACAGCACAGACTTCCCGGCACCGGTCTCTCCCGTGACCACCGTGAAACCCGGCCCTAAATCGAGTTCGGCTCGATTCATTAAGGCTAAATCACGGATCAGAAGACGGCGAATCATGCAGGCGGGCGCTGACCGAAGAGCATGGAGCCCACCCGGACGCATGTCGAACCTGCTTCCACGGCAAATTCTAAGTCTCCACTCATGCCCATCGATAATTCTGGCAGGGCTACCTGGAAACGCGTCGCCAAGTCGTCGCGACATTGACGCAAATTAGCAAAAGTCCGTTCGGCATCACCGGGATTATCCGACAAAGGGGCGACAGCCATGAGGCCATGAACTTTTAAAGCCGGACAGGCTAAGGCCGCTTCTAACAAACGTGGAGCCTCGGCTAAATCGCAGCCAAACTTAGCGGGATCGTCGCCGGAGTTCACCTGTAGCAAGACGCCTCGTTGCAAACCCAACTCTTGAGCCAAGCGCCCTAAACGCGTGGCGAGTTCGGGAGAATCCACGGATTGAATTACCTCAAACAACTGCAAGGCCTGCTTGGCCTTGTTAGACTGCAAGTGACCAATCAACTCCCAACGAATGCCTGCAGGAGCTAGCGGGCGCTTAATGGCGGCCTCCTGGACGCGATTTTCGCCCACCGAAGTCAACCCGACCCGACTCGCAAACTCCACCGCCTCGACCGAATGCGTCTTGGTGACAGGCAAAATGCGCACCGATTCGGGCTGACGCTTAGCTTTCACACAAGCGTCGTGTAAACGCTTCTGCAAGATAGCGTAATTGGCTTTAAATTGGTCGAAAGTGACCATTGAAAGGAAAGGGATTGAGAAAACGGGTGGTGGCAAGTCCTAGTCGAAGCGATTTGCCGTAAAAGACTCTACCTATGTCGGTTTACTAAAAGTGATAGAGGAAAGGCTGATAAGTAAAACTACACTTGAACAGGAAGTCTATAAGTTTTATTAATCCAACGATTTGCCATGCATATAGAGAACCTAAAAATCTTCCGCGACCTAGTCGACAACGAGAGTTTCTCGAAGGCAGCCAAGCTTAACACCATCACTCAATCGGCGGTTAGCCAGCAACTGCGCTCGATGGAGAAGCATTTCAATGTGCTCATCGTCGACCGCAGCCAAAAGCAATTCCGGCTCACCCGGGAAGGTCGTAGTTTATACGAAGCGGCCAAGGACATCTTAAATCGCTACGAACAGGTCGATAGCGAGATGCAAGAGATGCGCAAAGTGGTCAGCGGCAACGTGCATGTCTCGACGATTGTTTCGATTGGCCTCCACGAACTGCCGCCTCACGTCAAAAGTTTCATGCAAGAGTTTCCACATGTGAATGTCCGCGTGGAATACCGTCGTTCTAATTTAGTTTATGAAGATGTGATTTCGAATGCCGTAGACTTTGGTTTGGTCGCTTTTCCTCAAAAGATGCGTCAGGTGGAAATCATTCCACTCATGGAAGACCAACTCGTGGCCATCTGTGCTCCGAAGCACAAACTCGCAGGCAAAAAGGAAATCGACCTAGTCGACTTACAAGGCTGCAAGTTCATTGGCTTCGACCAAGACATCCCCACGCGCAAGGCGTTGGATCAATTCTTCCGTGAACAGCGCATCGAGCTCGAGCCATCGATGGAATTCGATAACATTGAAACCCTCAAACGTGCCGTTGAAGTGGATGCAGGCGTCGCCCTCGTCCCCGAAGGCACGATTCGCCAAGAAATCGAACAAGGCACCTTAGTGATGCTCCGTTTGCGCGACCGTCGGGTGGCACGTCCGTTAGCTATTTTACACCGCAAGGGACGCGTCCTCACGCCGGCCATGAAGCGTTTCATGGCTCACTTGATTAACCGCACGGGTCCCAAGTCTTAAACGCGCAGGCGAGCCGTCCGGGCAGCGACGCTAAAGGCAGGCAGGGCTTGAGCAAACAACAAGCCTAGGCCCAGCCAAAGCAGGGCTTTATCATTGGGACTTTGCAGAGCCTCGCCCGCCACGCCCCACCACAACAAAGCACCCAGGAACAACTCCCAGGCTCGACGCAAGGTAGCTCGAGCTAAAGACCAAGTGCCCATCAGTGCGGACATTAAGCCCGCGGCCGTTGCATTGCTCAAGGCTCCTAAAGCGAACCGAGCGTAAACAATAAAACCCAGCGCGACGACCCCACCTAGGATCATCGCGGCGTGGAGCCTTAAATGCGTGGAGAAGACTTTTAAACGCACTTGATGGGCATGCAGGTAATACAACGAAGCCGCCGACAACATAGCCAAAGTTAACGTCCAAATGTAAACCACCCCATTCACTGGAATCAGGTAATAATTAATCGCCCACTGCGCCGAAAAACACTTTGCCAAAGTCAGCGCCCAGATAGCCCCCAAACGCTCGGTCACCACCGCCTCCGAATAAGCCCGTTCAACCGACAAGGCTAATTCGGTTTCTTGAGCAACAGGAAGCGACGTGAGGGGTGCAGGCATGGCTAGTTAGACCATAACTTAAGACTTTTAATCGCGATGACAACCGAGGGCGGCACTTCGTTTTCCCAACCCGGCGTGTTATTTTTAATACGCTCAGCCAGCGTCCGCGGCTGACAAGCCAAGGCCTTCTCATCGGCCCCCGTAATCGGCACTAAGAACTTATTATTTAACAAGTGCTGAAAGAGTCCCGCCACCGCAGGGAGCATCTGGATATCGCTGGCCGTCACCACGGAATCCGCTTCGACATGACCGTAACTATCAGGGAAGCAGACCTTGCAAGCCACAGGATCGAGAATCAGACGGCGCAGTTGATCCCCGCGCATGGGGTAAACCATAATGCGAACCCCATCCTTAAACAACCGACCGCAGGCTTCAAGTACGCCGCCATCTAAGTGCGTGTAATACTCGGGGTTAAATAAATCGACGAGGTTGTTCATCCCAGCCACGAGCGTGATGGTGCCGGTGGTATGCATCCGGAAATAAGCGGGCAGACGATACCAACCACGGTGACGGGTCACCAAGAGCGGGTGTTGCATCGCCCCGACGAGGCGAATCCGGTCAATTAATTCGGACTCCGGATGCGGGTCCGAACCAATGCACATCTCAAAAAGTGCGACGAAATCAGGTCCAGTTTGAGGCACACTACGCAAAGCACAGGCCAGCATGTCTTCGTTCACTAAGGAAACGGGGCGGAAACTACCGCGGGCAACCAGGACGGATTTCTTATAAAAATATTCGCTCGGAACTTGGGGCTGACCTTCAGGACCAAAAAGCACGGCATCGGTTAAACCTAAGCGGACCAAACGCAAGGCGGTGGCTCGATTATCAAAAGAGCCAAAAGCTGGGCCGCGGAAATTAGCGAATTCCACTTCCACTCGACCTGCCCCGACATCGTCGACTAATGCCATCAAAAATTGGTCAACAGTCTCACGATGATTCAACGCGGCGTGAATGAGATTCACCCCTACAATCCCGAGGGCATCTTGCTGCCGGCCAGCATCCTTATCCCACAAGCGAAGGTGTAAAACCACTTCGCTCGGTTCCGCCAAAGGCTGATCTTGGAAGCGCATCCCAATCCAGGAGTGTCCTTGGCCTTTGCCATCATGGGGGGTCGTCGCCACCGTATCCGCAAAAGCAAAGAAGCGCGTTTGTGCTCCCCGATCCGCTGCCAAACGGTCAACAAGCAGGCTAAATTCGTGGTCGAGCATTTTCTCTAAACGCTCCTGCGAAACGTAGCGCTTGGGGTGACCATAAATCGCATCGCTCACGCGCATGTCGTAAGCCGAAATGCTCTTGGCAACCGTACCCGAAGCCCCACCTGCCTTAAAGAAGTGACGGACGACCTCTTGGCCCGCACCGATTTCCGCGAAAGCACCGTAGGCCGTGCGATCTAAATTAATCGCCAAAGCTTTGCGAGAGGTAGCAGCTCCGGACTCTTGATTAGGCTCGGTCATTTAATAAATGAATAACCCCATTAAAGTGTAAAAACCAGCGGAAACAAATGACAAAAAAGCCTCTTTTAGTTGGCGAAATGACAACATCCCGCTAAAAATAGACAAAGTCCTCTAACCTACTCGCTCATCTTTAATGCCCATGAAAGAATTCTTTAAATCTGTACTCGCTTCTGCCCTCGGTGCCTTTGTTGCCGGCGTGCTGACGTGCTTTATTCTCATGGTCGTCATGGTTGGATTAATTAGCTCTATCGGGAGTCCGACCGAAAATAATCCCGTGAGCGTCAAAGCCAATACGTTGCTAGTCATCGGCAATGGTCTCACGATTAACGATACGCCTGAAAACGGCACTCCTAGTTTAGGGTTACAACTCTTGGGTGGTCAGCGCGGGCCTACGGTTGATCTCTACCGTGCGCTCCAAGCCATCGATTTAGCGGCGACTGATAAAAATATCACGGGCATCTTGATCTCCGGAGAAATCGAAGCCGGCTTAGTCCAAAAAAGTGAATTACGCCGTGCCATCCTCGACTTCAAAAAATCCAAAAAGCCCGTAATCGGCTGGATCGAAAACGCCACCCAGGGTGAATACTATTTAGCAAGTGCGGCCGACAAAGTTTACATGCACCCCGCGGGTGAAATGGAATTCAAGGGGTTGTCCTCCTATAATAGTTATTACGGCGAGAGCCTCAAACTCCTCGGCGTCGGGGTACAAGTGACCAAAGTCGGCAAGTATAAGTCGGCGGTTGAGCCCTTCATTGGCGACCACATGAGCGAACCCGCCAAAGAACAAACCCGCTTACTCTTAGAAGGCATCTGGAAAAAAGTGGTCAGCGAAGTGGCCGTGTCGCGCAAACTCACCAACGCCGCTTTAAATCGTGCCGCCAATGACGGTGGTGTTTTCACGGCTAACAACGCCTTAGAACGTAAATTCATTGATGGCGCCTTACAACGCGATGAACTCATCTCGCAACTGCGCCGCCAAGGAGCTGGGGCTGATGAATCCGGTACGTCCTTCCGCCAAATCTCGCTGAGCCGCTACGCCAATAAAGTCCGCCTTCCGAAGGGCAGTAGCCGCATCGCGGTAGTTTATGCCGAAGGCGAAATCGTCGATGGTTGGGGTAGCCCCGCCGATGTCGGAGGCGACCGTTTGGCTCATGAATTACGCCAACTACGTGGCGATGATCGGGTGAAGGCCGTCGTCTTACGGGTGAATAGCCCTGGTGGTTCTGCTTTTGCCAGCGACATCATCGCCCGCGAAGTCGCCCTCTTGGTTAATAAGAAGATTCCCGTCATCGTCTCGATGGGCGACCTCGCCGCCAGCGGTGGTTATTATATTTCAGCCAAAGGTACGACCATCATGGCTGATCCCGCCACCATTACGGGCTCGATTGGCGTCTTCGGCTTACACTTTAACTACGAGGAATTAGCGAAGAAAATTAACCTCGGCACCGATGGTATTAAAACCGCCCGCTATGCGGATTTATTCGAAATGCATCGTGCCGCTTCCCCGGAAGAAATGGCCGTCGTGCAAGCAACCGTAGATAATGTCTATGAAAGCTTCTTAAAGATTGTCGCCAATGGTCGTAAAATGGAACGGGATGCGGTGCACGAAATCGCCCAAGGTCGTGTCTGGCTTGGCAGTACTGCCCAAACGATTGGCCTCGTCGATCGCTTCGGGGGTCTGCGCGACGCCATCGCCTTGGCCAAAGAGCAAGCCGGGCTGAATCAATACGAACTCGTGCAAGTGCCCAGCCTGAACTCGGGTCGCGAGAATCTCCTACAAAAGGTTCTGTCCGATAACGACAATGAGAACCCGCTCTTTGCCCGGATTAGCACCGAAAAAGATCCCGCCCTCATTTTCCTCCGTGCCAATGCGGAAATGATTCGCGGCGTACGCACCTTAAACGACCCCAAGGGCGTTTACTTGACCTGCCCCACGCGCATCCCCCTGCGCTAATCGTACTCGGCTGGCAGTCTTACTAAGCCGCCTGCTTCTTAAGAAGCAGGCTGAGTCGTGGGCGTGGTGCTGGCTGGCTTAGCAGGCACTTGGGCCCGGGCTTCAGGCAACCACGACTGTAACTGCTTAATCCGCGTCGCGTCCGTAGGGTGTGTCGAAAGAAATTCCGGAGTAGCACCGCTACCCGCTTTTTGCGCAAAGCGCTGCCAGAAGGCGGGGGCCGCATCAGGATTATAACCAGCCCGAGCCATGAGAAGTAAACCCAAGTGATCAGCCTCGGACTCGTGGGCACGACTAAAGGGCAAGAGCACGCCCAACTGACTCCCGACTCCCAAGGCGAGCATCATTTCTTCATGTGTCGCCGTAGACTGCTTACTCGCAGTTGCTAAATCGACTACCGCCAAAGAACTCGCCGCCATTAAGGACTGCGAAACGCGCTCCGCACCATGGCGACAAAGTACGTGCGACACTTCGTGACCCAAGATGACGGCAATATCGTCATCCGTTGGCGAATACGGGAACATCCCGATATGATAACCAATTTTGCCCCCTGGCATCGCAAAGGCGTTGGGCGTCTTATCATTAATAATCGCAAACTCCCACTTATTAGCCGGCGGCAAAACGCCCGATTTGTCTTCCTTCCGGGCGGCGGCGACAATCTTCAAACCAATCTCTTTGATCTTCGCCAAGTGAGGATCGTTGGGCAGTTTGGCCATCTTGGCGAACTCCGTCGCCGCCGAAGAAGCTACTTCGGTCTCACTCACCATGATGAACTGCGAACGACCCGTGATGGGAGCAGATTGGCACCCACTAAGCAGGGCCAAACCCAAAACGGCAAACCAGAGTTGCGGTGACCGTAGTTGCATAAGAAAAGTAAATTAACGTCCCGTCGGAGGAGTCTCCGAAGGTATACCCTCTTCGTGGTCTCCTGTATAGTATTTTCTATAAGATGAATCGTAACTGTCGGTGTAGACCGAGGCCATGCGTTGCGACATCCGATTCAGCACCGCCCCTAAAATGGGCGCCCCAGCGTCCCGGAGACGCAGCAAGCAAGAGGTGGCGTTACGCATGGTCACCAAATTGTAACGCACCACGTAAATCACGCCATCAACCTTGGGAATTAAGTGCAAGGCGTCAGAGACCGCCCCAATGGGAGGTGAGTCGATAAACACGCGATCGTAACGACGACGGAGTTCATCGAGCATTTCGCTAAACTTCGGGTTGTTAATGACCTGAGTGGGATTCTTGCAGTTAATCCCCACGGGAAGTACGTCGAGACCGGGAGCCACTTCACGCACGATAGCTTCATCCAAAGTCATTTCCCCATTAAACCAGCGGCTCACCCCACCATCGCCCGCAAAGCCCAAGGAAGGACCCACGTTCGGCAGGCGCAAGTCAGCATCAATGATGATAACTTTCTCGGCGTGCTGAGCGAAGGTTAAAGCTAAATTGGTGGCGACAAACGTCTTCCCTTCGCCGGGGCGCGTCGAAGTCACCAGAAACACTCGACTCGTGGCAGTCGCTGGGTTGACCTTCATCACGGAATAAATCGCCCGCACGGCTTCGGTGGCAATGCGGTCTTTCTCCTGACGGGCAAGTAAGGCACGATCAGGACCCGTCGCCTCTGACACCTTAGGCACCGTCCCCAACAGAGGCAAACCGAGCGTCAACTCCACGTCTTTAGCCGACTTCACGCGGTTATCAAACGAGCCCATCAAGATAACTAACCCAATCCCAAAAACCAAACCCAGGGCTAAGCCCACCAAGGCATTGATGTAATAATTTTTGTTAATCGGCTTATCCCCGACCGAAGGCATATCCATGATCTTAATCGAGGTCGTGGAGCCCGACATCGAGGAACGCAACTTGGCCTCTTCGTAACTAAGAGTTAAGCGAGCCAGGAATTCTTCGCTGGCGCGGATATCTTTCTCCAAGCGTTCCAATTCAACATTGGCAGCTTGGAGCTTCGAAATTTCTTTTTCTTTTTCTTCGAGATTTTTCACAATACTATCGTAACGCGAACGGGCATTTTCAAAGGAACCACGAATACGCTCCACGGCATCGACCACCGCCTTTTTGAGCTCATCCTGCGTCTGCTCTAAAGCCTTTTGCGTTTGTTGTAAGGTCGGGTGCTCGGGTGTATACTTTTGTTGCAGAGCCGAGACCTGGACCCGCAAATCAGAAACCTTTACCCCGAGACCTAAGACCGCGGGGTCATTGTGGACTTGAGGGATTTCGTAAGGGTCTTTTTTGAGCTTTTGATATTCGGTGATCTTATCCCACAAAATCTGGAATTCATCGACTTGCTTACGAGTCTCTTCGCGGTCTTTCACCAGGACCCCACGTTCCGTCCCTAAAGTTGCCGTGTCCTTCGCAATGGCTAAAAGCTTTTGATCGCGGATAATCGCGTTCTTCTGCTCATAGAGCTTCTTTACCTTGTCCTGATACGACTCGATATCGATACGCACCTTCTCCACCAAGGGATTGGTGATAATGAGGCGTTCGTCTTCATTATTCTTCTGAATCGCTTGGCAGAACAGTTGGGCCACTTGGCGAGCAAGTTCCCGATTCGGGTGTACGAACTCTACGTTCACCACCAACGTCATTCGTTGCGGGTTAATGGCACGTTGCCGACCGAAGACCTCTTGTTCGGTGAGCGGGCCGCTAAAAATATTGCCTTGCTGATAAGGCTCCAAGACCTGCTTTTTTTCACCAATGGTCAAACGGCGGGAAACATTTTCGATGATGGAATTACTCCGCATCGATTCGACGGCGGTGTAAAAGTCGTCATTGGAAACAATGTTGAAGTTTTGGGCCGCTGCGGAATCGGCTTTGGCTAAGTCAGGCGTGTAACGTAGGACCTTCAAACGTCCCACTGCCCGGTACTCAGGCATGGTGTTGTAAGTGAAAATTAAAGCGATGGTAACGAAAACTAGGATGGAAAGCACGAGCCACCAAAAGCGCTCGCGTACCATATTAATGTAAGTGGCCACCATCCCACTTCCCGCCCCACCCTGCACGCCATACCCTTGGTATTGGCCATAACCGCGGGGATTATAGCCCCCGTAATTGCCACCATAGGAGCCATAATTACCATAAGTGCCGTAGGTGCCATACCCTCGCGGTTCCGCCTGGTTTTTTGAGGCTTCGGGCGAATCGGAACGAGGGTCGGGTTTGGCCATAAAATTAAATGCGACTATCTTTGATGTAAATTTGGTCTTCGTCTTCTAAAACAAAGTCAGGCTCTTCACCGGAATCAATCCGGCTCATGTCCTTAGTAATAACCTGCCGATCGCCGCTAGGCAGAATGCGCTTAATCGTGACGCCATCGCGATTACCGCGGGGCAAAACGCCACCTGCCATCGACAGAGCTCGCCCTAACGTTAAAGTCTCCTCTGGAGGAATCGTGACTGGTCCTGGTTTACCAACGTAACCTGAAACATAAACGCGACGCTCGGCGTAATTGATAATCGTAAACGCCACCTGAGGTTCCCGGAAATAGCGTCGATAGCGTTTCGAGATTTCGGCTTGAGCCTCCGTGATCGTCATGCCTGCAACGGGCACCGTTTCTTTCAAGAACGGGATATCAATCGTACCATCAGTGCTAATACGACGTTCAATCAGAGTCCCGGGTTCATCAATCACACCCACGCGCACTTGGTCACGGATGCGCAGACGGTAGCTTTTACTCACCCCAGTTTTAGGAGCGGGGGTCGGGGCCTCAGTGGAGGCAGGAGCACTAATGACTTCAACACCCTTGGTCGCACAGGCAGCCAATGCCAGAGCCATTAAAAATAGCCCCAAAAATTTCGTCAAACGTAGCAACATAGTGGTAGTTTTGCACTAAAACGGTCGAGTGGTCAAACGCGACCACCGAGCCTGAAAAAGCTAGCCGGTCCGCTTTTTAGTAACGGAAGGCGGCCGAGACCGTAAAGGCCTGCGAAGTAAACCCATTCTGAGGTGCGGCAGGGATCTTAAGATCCGTGAAATTAAGCCCCGCGTTAAAGGTCAAATGAGGGTTATACTTATACTCCGCGCCTAAGTTGTAGACCGTCGACTTCACCTGCACCGCACTCGAGGTAGAAGAGTCAGACGTCGCATCAAGGTAGGTAATCCCGGCGGTAAGCGTCAAATCCAAGGCAGCCGTGTAACTAATATTGTAGTTATAGGTCTTGGAATCCGTACGGCCACCCGTCGAGGAAGCGGAGACATCGCGACCTAAAGACAAGCTATGCGTAATCAGGTCGGTCAAATTATGCGTTAACGTGATCGAGTACGAGGGAGCGTTGGAATTGGCCATGCTGCCGCCCGAGAAGCTCGAGTAACCAAGCTGCCCCGTGATGTTTAATTTACCCGAGCTCGTGGGCTGACCATTGACGGTTAAACCATAAAAATCCTTCAGCAAAGCAGTGGGCAGGGGATTAGGATTCGAAGGAACAGGCGCCGTGGGAGGGTTGCCAGTGGGGTAAGTAGCTACTTCCTTGAAGTAGGGTGCGTTCGAGTAGTCGGTCTGATCGTGTTCGTACTTAAAACCGAACGAAATCTTTTCAAACGCTTGGTAAGTTAAGCTGACAGGTAAAGATTTGGTGTTCAACTCCGTCAAACCAGCGGTATTATACCCCGTCGTCACAATCGTATTACCTGGGGAAGTGGTCGTGTCGGTATTGATGAACGTAACCGGGTTCAAATAATGATTATAGGTATTAATGAAGCTGACGTTGCTCTTCATTTTTTCCGTCCAAACGTAATCCACGCTAATCGAATGCGTGTAGTTCGACTGACGTACTAACGTCGCCCCAAGGACATTAAAATCGACGCCCTGAGCCGCTAAATCATCATTCCGGGCGGTGACGCGATAGGAAGAGTCGATTACCACCGTCAACGGGCCACCCGGGGTGAGACGTAGATCACCGCTCAAGGAATCGCGCGAATCTTGCAAACTGCGGTACTGCGACTGGAAAAAGTAAATGTAACTGCGTTTAGCATTTAACGTGAAAGCCACAGGCGAATCTTTGCCATACTCAAAGGCCAAGCCAGGGGTCAGCGTCCAATCGGTAGCGGACTTAGCCCGCGCCGTGGAGAAGAGATTGTTCGTGACGTCGAAGGCCACCGAAGAATCAAAGAAAATATCAATGTCATCGCCGATTTGCACGAGTGGCGAAGTCGGAATCCACCCCTCGGCGTAAACGGAGGAACAAACACTCAGGGCAGCAGCGGCGACAAGAAAACGCGACATAGAGATTTATGAAGGGGTTATATGGATGAAATAATCGAACAATTTGAGCGTATCAACCCCCAAGATAGGACTACAAAAAGGCCCTACTCCCAGAGGGGGAATAGGGCCCTAATTTCACCTAGTTAAGCGGTTTAGGCTTGTGGCGCAGCAGGGGCGTCGGAGGGAGACACCTTGATCCGGCGGTAGGCGGGCAAGCCCGTACCAGCAGGCACCAAGTGACCCATGATAACGTTTTCCTTAAAGCCGGTGAGGTTATCGCGCTTGGCCATGGTGGCCGCATCGGTCAGAACCCGCGTGGTTTCTTGGAAGGACGCCGCCGAGATGAAGGACTCGGTCTCCAGGGAGGCCTTGGTGATACCGAGCAGGATAGGCTCTGATTCGGCAATCTGACCACCACGCTCACTGATGACTCGGTTCACTTGGGCCAACGTCGTGCGATCGACTTGCTCGCCCCAGAGGTAATCCGAATCGCCAGGCTCCGTGATGCGCACCTTGCGCAACATACGAGCGACGATGATTTCGATGTGCTTGTCGTTAATGGTAACGCCCTGTGAGCGGTAAACCTTTTGAATTTCGTTGATGAGGTAATCCTGCACCTTGGATTGACCCAAGATGTCGAGAATGTCGTGCGGATCCACAGCGCCTTCCGTTAAGACTTCGCCTTGGTTCACCTTCTGACCGGCAGCCACGATGATGTGCTTGCCGTGCGGGATGAGGTGCTCCTCTTCACGACCGATAGAGTCGGTAATAACAAGTTTCTTCTTACCGCGGACCGAAGTTTGGAAGGTAACGGTACCGTCAATCTTCGCAATTTCGGCGGCATCCTTGGGAGGACGAGCTTCGAAGAGCTCCGAGATGCGCGGCAGACCAGCCGTAATATCTTGGTTCTTCTGTTGTTGACGAGGAATCTTGGCAAGCACGACCCCCTTCACGACGGAATCACCTTCGTTCACTTCTAATTGAGCATGAGGAGGGACGGCAAACGTACCGACTTCCTTGCCCGACTTATCAATGATACGAATCTTGGGCTCTTGCTCGTCGGAGTGCTCCATCACTTTCTTCCGGAAGCTATTATTCGAATCGTCGCGTTCTTCGCGGTAGGTCACCCCGAGGATCATATCGACGAATTCAATGCGGCCCGCTTCGTTCGCCAAGATAGGCGTGAATTGCGGATCCCATTGGGAAAGTTTTTCGCCCTTAGCGACCTTCTGCCCCTGCTTCACGAAAATCACCGCACCCGTAGGCACTGGATAATCATCCGACTGGGTCCCGGTTTCATTCGACAAGCGAATCATACCGTTACGATTCAAGGAAATGAACTTACCGTTCAACTCCGTGACGTTGAGGTCGACGAAAGTAACCGTGCCACCGATACGTGCCTTGATTTCTGGCGTCTTCATCTGGGCGATACCACCAATGTGGAACGTACGCATGGTTAACTGAGTACCAGGCTCACCGATGGATTGGGCAGCGATAATCCCTACCGCCGTACCGCGTTCGACCATACGACCGGTCGAAGGATCGAGGCCGTAAGACTTGGGCGGAATCGCATTCACGTTCATGTGCGTGAGAGGCGACAGCACCTTCAAGCGAGTGATACCTGCGATTTCAATGCGCTTCGCGGTGGTTTCATCAATCAATTCGCCCGCGGCAACGATAATTTCGGAAGGATTGATGGGGTTGACGATATCTTCGGAAGGGCAACGACCGATGATGCGATCGCCCAACGATACGAGCATTTCGTCACCATCGTAAATCGCTTCTTTCCAAACACCGTTGGGGAGGCGGACTTGAACGCGGTCCACGCCCGCATCACGCAACTTGCCGAGTAATTCTTCGGTGATAGCAGTGTTCGCTTTGGCCAAGACCTTAGCAGCACCCGAGGGGTTTTGAACGTCCAACGCGAGGTGGCGACCCAAGGTCGCTTCGCTCAACGAGGCAACTTCTGAGCCCAGGGCAATGTCACGGTTATCCGTAACAATCACGTCCATAGCAACGTCGCAAAGCTTACGGGTCATATAACCAGCGTCAGCCGTCTTCAGTGCCGTATCGGAGAGACCCTTACGAGCACCGTGCGTCGAGATGAAGTATTCCAAAACGGAAAGACCTTCACGGAACGAGGAAAGAATGGGGCGTTCGATAACTTCGCCGGAGGGCTTAGCCATTAGACCACGCGCACCGCAAAGCTGCTTCACCTGGGCCTTGTTACCACGAGCACCCGAGTCCATCAACACGTACACTGGGTTGATGAGGGTCCGGCGCGCGTGACGAGGATCACCCTTCTTGCCAGCACCAGCCACCTTGGCCGATTCGGCAAGGGTCTTGTACACCGATTCAGCGATTTCAGCCGTCGCCTTGGTCCAAACGTTCACCACTTTATTACGACGTTCGTCGTTGGTGATAGTACCCTCTTCGTTCTGCTTCTTAAAGGCGGTAACCTCGGTAGAAGCTTGGCGCACGAGACCTTCTTTTTCCTTCGGGAAGATCATGTCACTAACCCCGATAGAAATGCCGGCCTTAGTCGCCACGCGGAAGCCCGTTTCCTTCAGGGCATCCAGCACGGGGATAGAGGCTTCGCGACCGCAATGCTTGTAGGTGTTGAGAATTAAATCACCCAACTGCCCCTTCTTCACAGTATAGTTAACAAAGCCTAATTTCTTGGGCCAAATCGTGCTGAAAATAATCCGGCCGACGGTCGTGACCAAGGCCCGCTCTTTCTTATCACCATTCACAGTATCGCAACCGTAGTCAGGATTCGAAATACGAACCCAATCGTGTAAGTGGAGCGAACCTTCGGCTTCCGCAAAGACGGCTTCTTCCACCGAGGCCAAGAGAGGCATCGACTTCACTTCAGGCTTGGTAGGAGGCTCTAAGGTTAAGTAGTAAGCACCCAAGACGATGTCCTGCGAAGGGGTCAAGATTGGCTTACCGCTCGAAGGCGAGAAGATGTTGTTCGTGGACATCATGAGGAGTTTGCACTCCATGATAGCTTCCAACGAAAGCGGCACGTGTACGGCCATTTGGTCACCGTCGAAGTCAGCATTGTAAGCCGTACAAACGAGCGGGTGCAGACGGATCGCATCCCCTTCAATCAAGACTGGCTCGAAAGCCTGAATCGAAAGACGGTGAAGCGTAGGCGCGCGGTTAAGGAACACGGGGTGTCCCTTGGTGACTTCTTCTAAAATATCCCAAACTTCGGGCTTCTTCTGTTCGATATGCTTCTTAGCACCACGAACGGTGTGGGCGAAACCTAGTTCCTTGAGACGGCGAATGAGGAAAGGCTCAAACAGGGTCAGTGCCATCTTCTTAGGCAAACCGCACTGATTGAGTTTCAACTCTGGACCGATTACGATCACCGAACGACCGGAGTAGTCGACGCGCTTACCGAGCAAGTTCTGACGGAAGCGACCATGCTTACCCTTCAACATGTCACTGATCGACTTCAACTGACGATCGCGATCCTTGACGGGCTTACCGTGACGACCGTTGTCGAGCAACGCATCCACGGCTTCTTGGAGCATGCGCATCTCATTGTGAATGATGACGTCAGGCGTCTTCATTTGAATGAGTTGCTTCAAACGGTTGTTACGATTGATGACGCGACGGTAGAGGTCGTTCAAATCGGAGGTCGCAAAACGACCACCTTCGAGAGGGACGAGCGGACGGAGGTCGGGAGGAATCACCGGCAACACCGTCAAAATCATGTGCTCAGGACGCTTACCCGAGGCCAAGAAGCCTTGGATAATCTTCATGCGACGGGCGATCTTCTTCTTGATCTGCTTCGAGCGAGTCGAACGCAATTGATCGCGCAAGTTCTCCACCGTGGCACTCAAGTCCATCTTCTTGAGCAACTGCTGCAGGGCTTCGGCACCCATACGCGCCTTAAAGGCGTCGGGACCGTGTTGTTCCACGGCCTTACGGTAGCTCTCTTCATCGAGCAATTCCTTTTCGTTCAAGCCCGTTTGGCCAGCATCCACCACCAGGTATTTTTGGTAGTAGATAACTTGCTCCAGTTGGCGCGTCGTCATGTCGAGCATCAACGACAAGCGGCTGGGCATGCTCTTGAGGAACCAGATGTGCGAAACGGGAATCGCTAAGCGAATGTAGCCCATGCGCTCGCGGCGCACGCGGGACACGGTGACTTCAACGCCACACTTATCGCACACGACATCCTTGTACTTAACTTTCTTATACTTGCCGCAATAGCACTCGTAGTCGCGTACTGGACCAAAAATGCGTTGGCAGAAAAGACCGTTAGGCTCGGGCTTGAAGGAGCGGTAGTTGATGGTCTCCGGGCTTTTAACTTCCTTCAGACCTTTAACTTTGCGGTTACCATGTTCATCGACTTCGTCGAGGAACTGTTCGCCCGTCCAAGCGACGATTTCCTCAGGCGAGGCAATCGAGATGGAAACGAAGTCGAAGGACTGCTCCTTCGATTCGTTGGCGGTGAACTCTGGGGTGTGATCCGGGTGAATCATGTCGATAATTTTATAAAGGGTGAGACTTAGTTGCGTTCAGGCTGAGGGGTGGAACCCGTGCCGAGACGAACGTCTAAGCAGAGGGCTTGCATTTCCTTCATCAGCACGTTGAAGGACTGCGGCGTACCGCTGACCAGGGTGTTGTCGCCCTTGACGAGTTGCTCGTAAATCTTGGTACGTCCAGCGACGTCGTCCGACTTAACCGTGAGCAATTCCTGCAGGGTGTAAGCAGCACCGTAAGCTTCGAGAGCCCAAACTTCCATTTCCCCGAAACGCTGACCACCGTATTGAGCTTTACCGCCCAAGGGTTGTTGCGTGATGAGGCTGTAAGGACCCGTCGCACGAGCGTGAATCTTGTCGGCCACCAAGTGATTCAGCTTCATCATGTAGATGTAGCCGACCACCACGTCTTGGTCGAAAGCTTCGCCCGTGTGACCGTTGATCAACATGGCCTTACCGGTTTCAGGTAAGTTGGCTTCCTTGAGGTATTCGCGAATGCGCTTCTCAGGGATACCATCGAAAATGGGCGTCGCAACCTTGAGACCGAGCTTGGAACAAGCCCAACCTAAGTGCGTTTCTAAAACCTGACCGACGTTCATGCGCGAAGGCACGCCGAGGGGGTTAAGGCAAATATCCACGGGCGTACCGTCAGCGAGGTAAGGCATGTCTTCCACCGGGACAATACGGGCAACCACGCCCTTATTACCGTGGCGACCGGCCATCTTGTCACCGACTTGGATCTTACGCTTGGTCGCGATGTAAACTTTGACGTTCTTAATCGCCCCACCCTCGTCGATGCCTTGCTCAATAGCTTCGACCTTCCGAGCGCGCTCTTGTTCGAGTTCATCGAAGCGGCGGTGATAGCCATCAACGATTTGGCGAATCTTCTGCTTCACAGGCGAGTCGTTCATCTCGATGGAACGAGAGACTGAGGCCAAGCGGCGCAGGAGGGTTTTGGTAATCTTGCGATTCGCAGGAATGATGGCTTCGCCCGTTTCCGAATTCTTCACGTCGAGCGGAATCTTTTCGCCGAGGAGGATGTTCGAGAGGGACTCCGTCATTTCTTCGCGCAGACGCGCGTCCTGAGTACGATATTCTTCGTTCACCTTCTTGAGGGCACGACGTTGGTCGTTCGGCGACAAGCGGCCGTCATCTTTATCGGTACGGGAAGAAACCTTCACGTCCATGATGATACCCGAAATACCCGAAGGTACTTTCAAGGAAGTGTCCTTAACGTCACGAGCCTTCTCACCGAAGATGGCGCGCAAAAGTTTTTCTTCAGGGGCGAGGTCGCCTTCGCTCTTCGGCGTGATTTTGCCGACGAGGATATCGTCTGGCTTCACTTCGGCACCGATACGAATCACGCCATCGCGATTCAAGTTGCGCAAAGCTTCTTCACCTAAGTTAGGAATATCGCGCGTGATTTGTTCAGGCCCGAGCTTCGTGTCGCGAGCGGTGACTTCAAACTCTTCGATGTGAATCGAGGTGAAGACGTCTTCCTTGAGCATGCGCTCGGAGAGTAAGATAGCATCTTCGAAGTTATAACCGTTCCAAGGCATGAAGCCGACGAGCACGTTACGACCTAAGGCGAGTTCGCCCTTATCGGTAGCGGCACCGTCCGCAATGACATCACCGGCTTTGATCTTATCGCCGCGGCGGACCAACGGACGTTGATTGAAGCAGGTCGAGGAGTTGGTCTTTAAGAATTTACGTAAATCGTAAACGTAGAGGCCCTTGGCCGCATCGGTCTTCAATTTGCGATTTTCGAGTTGGTGAGGCGCAATCTCGCCGTCCTTCGTGATAATGATACGACGCGAGTCAGAAACCGCCACGATGCCAGGGGCTTTCGCCACCACGACGGTCTTGGAGTCGATCGCAACACGACGCTCTAAGCCCGTACCAACGTAGGGAGACTCCGTCACCACTAAGGGCACGCCTTGGCGTTGCATGTTAGAACCCATCAAGGCGCGATTCGCGTCGTCGTGTTCGAGGAACGGAATCAAAGCGGCCGCCACGGACACCACCTGTTGAGGCGAGACGTCCATGTAGTCGACTTCATCGGGATCGATTTCCAAAATGTCGTCACGGAAACGAACCGTGACTTTACCTTTCAAGCGACCGGTTTCGTCGATTTCCGAGTTAGCCTGAGCGACCTTGAATTTTTCTTCTTGGTCGGCCGTCATGAATTCAACTTGGCTCGAAACTTTACCGCGCACCACTTTGCGGTAAGGCGCTTCGATGAAGCCGAACTCGTTGATGTGCGAGTAGGTGGAAAGAGAATTAATCAGACCGATATTAGGACCTTCAGGGGTCTCAATCGGACAGATACGACCGTAGTGCGAAGGATGCACGTCGCGGACTTCAAAGCCGGCACGATCGCGATTCAAACCACCAGGCCCGAGGGCGGAGAGACGACGCTTGTGCGTCAACTCGGCCAACGGATTGATTTGGTCCATCAACTGGGACAGTTGACTGCGAGCGAAGAACTCGCGAACCGAATTACCAAAAGGCTTCGGGTTAACTAATTTCTGAGGCGTGATGGAGTCGACGCTTTGGTCATACTCATTGATGCGGGCCTTGATCGTCTTAACAACGTTCTTCAAGCCAGCACGGCACTGATTAGCCAACAACTCGCCAACGTTACGAACGCGGCGCGAACCCAAGTGGTCGATGTCATCAATCGAACCATCCTTCGCCTTGAGTTTACAAAGCATCTTGGTGGCCTCGACGATGTCCTCAGGAGTAATCGTGCGCGTATCGAGCGAAACATTGAGACCCAACTTTTGGTTGAGTTTGTAGCGACCCACGCGACCTAAGTCGTAGCGGAGCGGGTCTTGGAAGAGACGCTGCATGTGGGCGCGAGCACCCTTCACGTTCACTGGCTCACCAGGACGCAACTTGCGGAAAATTTCTTTGAGCGCTTCTTCTTCGTTACGGACGGTACCGATGTCCTTACGCAACGAGAGGATGATTGCACCATCATCGAAGGACGTGTCGAACACGCCAAACTTTTGCTTCGGCAATTGCTTGTGGATTTCCTTCAGCGTTTCGCGCGAAAGCTTATCGTACTGCTTCGCTACCACTTTGCTCGACTCAACGTCGACGATGGGGTCAGCGTACACGAGGTGGGCTAATTCTTCAGGCTCGAGTTCCAAAGCGGCCTTAGCCGTCAATTCGCGGTGCTTGTAGAAAAGAGCGAGGATGTCTTTGTCGTCCTTGTAACCAAAGGCACGGAGCAAGGTGGTCACGAGGAACTTACGACGACGACGGCGACGGTCGAGGTAGACCCAGAGTAAGTCGTTTTGGTCGAACTGAACTTCGATCCACGTACCGCGGTCAGGAATGATGCGGAAGGCGTAAAGCTCTTTACCGCTCGTGTGGGCGGACTCTTCAAAGCAGATACCAGGGCTGCGGTGTAATTGCGATACCACCACGCGCTCGGCACCATTGACGATAAAGGAACCACGATCCGTGATCATGGGGATTTCGCCCATCATGATTTCTTCGTCCTTAAAGGCGTTCTTTTCGCGCAGACGAAGTTTCAACATCACCGAAATCGAATAGCTCGTACCTTCCCGGATGCATTCCAGCTCCGTGGACTTAGGCATCACCAAGCCGTACTCGAGGTACTCTAAGCGGAAGTTGCCATTATTGCTCTCCACGGGAAAAGCTTCCCGGAAGACAGCGTCCAACCCGATATTCTTACGGGTGGAAGTGGGCACGTCCAATTGGAGAAACTCATTGAACGAGAAAATTTGATTCTCGATCAAGTTGGGCGGAGGGATGACTTCGCGAAGTTTACCGAAGTTTTGACGCTCTAGTGACATGGCAGGTAGAAAAGTGGCTCGAAGGTTCAGGTGGTGGCGGTGGGCTTCAGAAAATGGTTTTGCCTAGTTGGATCGGACTAGGCGGCCGGGGAAAAAGCGGGGAAGGGAAAAAGGTCAAGGGTGACCCACCCCTTCCCCGCGTAAAGTGAAGGAACGGAATTACTTGACCTCGACCTCGGCACCAGCGGCCTTGAGCTTGGTCTCGATGTCCTTGGCTTCGTCCTTGCTGACACCTTCCTTGACAGGCTTAGGTGCAGTGTCGACCAGGTCCTTAGCTTCTTTGAGGCCCAGGCCGGTGATGGCGCGGACTTCCTTAATGACGTTAATGGGCGAAGCGCCCTTAGCCTTAAGGATGACGTCGAACGTGGTCTTCTCTTCGGCAGGTGCAGCGGCACCACCAGCGGCGCCAGCGGCGACGACGGCGACCGGAGCAGCGGCGGAAACGCCCCACTTGGTTTCGAGGTCTTTCACGAGAGCGGCGATGTCGATAACGCTTTGAGCGCTGAGCCACTCGATGACTTGATCTTTAGTGATGTTACTCATGGTTTTAGGTTCCTTGAATGGTTAGCGTCCTGTGAAGGACATTTGAGGGCGGCGAGGCCCCTAACCGGGGTTCTTTGGATGTTGTGTGTATTGGGTTTTGGGTTCCCTCCGCGCCGCTTAAGTCACACGACCCAAGCCTTGCAGAGAAAGTGATAATTAGGCGGCAGGAGCCTCGTCCTTTTTGCGCTTGGCGTCCAAGAGGCGCACCATTTGCGAAGCAGGCGTGTTGAGCAACGAGAGCAACTGCGCCCGAATCGCTTCGAGCGAAGGCAGCTTCGATAAGGCTTCCACTTCAGCTTTGGTCAGGACCTTCGAGTCCAAGACACCAGCCTTAACTTCTAATTTCGAGAAATCCTTGAAGAACGAAACGAGGACTTTCGCCACGCCCGTAGGATTCTTACCGCCGGTGACTAAAGCGGTGTGACCGCTCAAGTGGGACGTGATGTCAGGCAAATTGGCCTGCTTGGTGGCGATGTTCAGAATGCTGTTCTTCACCACGTGATACTCGGCACCATGGGCACGGAGTTGCTCACGAACGGAGGTCGCGTCTTTCACCGTAACACCCGTGAAATTTGCAATCAGCAAATAGTTGGACGAGGCCAACTGAGCGGCGACTTCATCGACTAAATATTTTTTTTCTGCGCGCATTTTAGAAAAGATTTAAGGGTGAAGGTTAGGCAGTGACGGCAGCCGAGTAGGGTTTGAGATCCACGCCAACGCCTGGGCTCATGCTAGCGCTGATGGTGATGGTCTTGATAAAGCGGCCACCGGAGAAACCAACAGGCTGGGCTTTCACTAAAGCGGCCAAAGCGGCTTGAGCGTTCTCCGCTAATTGCTGAGCGGTGAAGGACTTCTTACCGATGACGATCACGATGTTGCCGGTCTTATCCATTTTGAATTCCACGCGACCAGCTTTTACTTCCTTGATGGTCTTAGGAATATTGTCCGACACCGTACCCGACTTAGGGTTAGGCATTAAACCTTTAGGACCGAGCACCCGAGCGACTTGACGTACGTCTTTCATCGCGGAGACGGTCGAGATAGCGACGTCGAAATCGAGGAAGCCACCATTGACCTTAGCGATCATGTCAGCGAGACCGGCATAATCGGCACCCGCTTCTAAAGCTTCTTTAGCGTTTTCAGTGAAAGCTAAAACTTTGATTTTCTTACCCGAACCATTGGGCAACGAAACGGTGCCACGCACCATTTGGTCAGACTGCTTAGGATCTACGCCCAAGAAGGCGGAAATCTCCACGGTCTCGTCAAACTTCGTACCGGGCATCTTCTTGATGATTTCGGTAGCGGCGTTGACATCATATTTCGCTTTCAAGTCGGCGACTTGAAGAGCGGCGCGGTAGCGCTTGCTGGGTTGTTTTTTCATAGCGACTTTCGTCTCCTGCGTTAGGCAGTATTAGGTGTTTAGGTTTGGGTTAAAAATTAGCCGACCACTTCGATACCCATCGAACGCGCGGTACCCGCAATCATGCGAGCGGCGTTGTCAGGCGAAATGGAGTTCAAGTCCTTCTTCTTCATTTCCACAATCTCGAGGAGTTGCTTCTTGGTGACCTTACCGACTTTATCGCGGTTCGGAACCTTGGAGCCGCTCTCGATCTTGGCGGCTTTCTTGAGCAACACCGAGGCGGGAGGAGACTTCAGGACGAAGGTGAAGGACTTGTCTTGGTAGACGGAAATGATAACTGGCAAGATGAGGCCAGCTTGGTCCTTGGTGCGAGCATTGAACTCTTTACAGAACGCCATGATATTGACGCCCTTAGCACCGAGGGCAGGACCCACGGGAGGTGCAGGATTAGCGGCTCCGGCAGGGAGTTGGAGCCTAATTTCGCCGACGACTTTCTTAGCCATAGTAGTGTGTTAGTTAAAGGTTGAGGGTTAAAAGGGATTATTCGCGGTCATCGCGTTCGACTTGCCAGAACTCAAGTTCCACCGGCGTGGAGCGACCAAAGATATCGACGGATACTTCGAGTTTACCGCGGTCGGCATCGATCTTGTCGATGTTACCAGCCAAATTAGCAAAGGGACCATCGGTGATCTTCACGCGTTCACCGACGTGGAAGTTAACCTTAGGTACCACCTTATCAGCGGCATCAGCCACTTGTTGGAGAATGTTATTAATTTCTTCCGCTTTGAGAGGCACGGGATTTTGGCCGCCAATGAGACCAATCGCTCCGTCAGTGTTGCGAAGGAAATTCCAGGGAGCTTCTAACAAGCCGCCTTCGTCGTCAAACAGACGCGCGCGTACGAACAAATACGAGGGGTAGAGCTTCATTTCGCTCTCCCGCTTTTTGCCGTTACGGAAATCTTTGACCGTTTTCACGGGCATCAAAATCTCGGCCACAAAGTCGCCCATTTCGCTGTCGCGAATCGCTTTGTCTAAATGCCGCTTCACCTTGCTCTCGTTGTTCGAGAGGGTTTGGAGCGTGTACCAACGAAAATCAGAAGAAGAGGACATGGTGGGGGCTTAGCGAACGAACTTCGTCGCTAATTGGACAAAATTGGAGAGGGAAAAATCGCAGAAGAAAACTACCGCCCCCAGGAGTGCGACGGCCGCAATCACCACCAACGTCGAGTCCAACAACTCCTTAGGCGTGGGCCACGAGGCCTTGACGAAAACCTCGGTGAGGGTTTCGTTCCAAAAGGCGCGAAGGCGGCTGAGGAAGTTGAACATAGTGTGGTGGTGAAGGTGAGGGAGAGGTGGCAGGACGGGAGGGAGTCGAACCCACAACCAACGGTTTTGGAGACCGCTACTCTGCCAATTGAGCTACCGTCCTAAAAGATGGTGGGGGGAAAGAGAGAAGGTGCTGGGCTCTTTTTAGGGAACCGCAGCACCATAATCATGCCTTACGGCAACGAATTACTTGGTGATCTCAAGAATCTGGCCGGCACCGATGGTCTTGCCACCTTCGCGGAGAGCGAAGCGTTGGCCTTTTTCCATCGCGACAGGCTTTTGGAGTTCGATGCTGATCGTGACGTTGTCACCAGGCATCACCATTTCCACGCCTTCAGGGAGAACGACCGTACCCGTGACGTCGCAAGTACCGAAGAAGAACTGAGGGCGGTAGTTGTTCGTGAAGGAAGTGTGACGACCACCTTCATCGGCCTTCAGCACGTAAATTTGTGCCTTAGCAACGGTGTGAGGCTTGATGCTACCAGGCTTAGCCAAAACTTGACCGCGCTCGATTTGGCTCTTTTCAACACCACGGATGAGGAGACCGACGTTGTCGCCCGCTTGACCTTGGTCGAGTTCCTTACGGAACATTTCGACGCCGGTAACGGTGGACTTGAGGGTGTCGCGGAGACCGACGATTTCGATTTCTTCGCCGACCTTCACCACCCCACGCTCGATACGACCCGTAGCAACGGTACCACGACCGGTGATCGAGAAGACGTCTTCAACGGACATCATGAAAGGCTTATCGGTTTCGCGCTTAGGCTCAGGAATTTCCGCGTCGAGAGCGTCGAGCAAGTTTTGGATGGCTTGTTCGCCTTCGGGCTTAGCTTCTAAGGCCGCGGTCGCAGAACCACGAACGATCTTAGCGTTGTCGCCGTCATACTGGTACTTGTTGAGCAAGTCGCGAACTTCCATCTCGACGAGGTCGATGAGCTCAGGCTCGGAGAGGTCAACTTTGTTGAGCCAGACAACAATCTTAGGCACGCCGACTTGGCGGGCGAGGAGGATGTGCTCCTTGGTCTGAGGCATCACGCCGTCAGCAGCCGAAACCACGAGGATAGCGCCGTCCATTTGAGCGGCACCAGTAATCATGTTCTTCACGAAGTCAGCGTGGCCTGGGCAGTCCACGTGAGCGTAGTGACGAGCGTTGGACTCGTACTCAACGTGCGAGGCCGCAATGGTCACGGTCTTCGTAGCGTCGCGCACAGTACCACCCTTGGTGATTTCTGCGTACGACTTCGTTTCAGCCAAACCCTTACGGGCTTGAACCGCAACGATAGCGGCAGTCGTGGTAGACTTGCCGTGGTCAATGTGGCCGATGGTGCCAACGTTGACGTGAGGCTTGGTGCGATTGAACTTCTCTTTGGCCATGGTGATAGGTGGTGAGGAGGTGTTAGGTTGTTTGTGTGTGGAAAGTGGTGGAGCCCCCGACTGGATTTGAACCAGCGACCTCGTCCTTACCAAGGACGCGCTCTGCCAACTGAGCTACAGGGGCATTCCGACGGCGTACTTGGGACGCGTAGGGAAAGGTTTGAATGAACTTCCTGATGCCTACCGTCAAGAGCATTTTTGCAACCGTTTTACAGGTTCAAAATATCCCTAAGGACCAAGGGAGATTCGATAGGTCCCAGGAGGTAGTTGCCGGGCCCAGTCCACCCCCTTGACCCACTGGAGAACAACCGCATCTAAAGCCGCACTGCCAGACGATCGAATGAGACTTCCGGCACCCTGCAATCCCATCGAATCTACCCCCACAATGACTTCGATTTTATCAATAATGGGGGATTTTTTTAAGTTTTTAGCATTTTTAATGTCAAAAGTTCCCTTAAATCCGGTCATTGTCCCATAAATAATGGGCGTTCGTGCCCCACTAAGGGAAAAAACCTCATAAAAACCTGTTCGCCCCACCACTGGATACTGGCGAAGGCTAACTGAGCCAAAAGTTCCAAAAGGCTCCCACTGAGAAAGCGGTAAGGCCTCTTGTGGGGCAACAGCTAAGGGTTTGGCATCCTCTAAGGGCAAATCAACGGGCTTAGTGGGGTCAAAGCGCAGCTTTGGCTTATAATTCCCAAAGGGGTTATCCTCTGGCTGATTGACCTCGGGGAGTCCTACGTTGTCGACATAGGCCTGAGTCGGGAGAAAAAGCGCCGAGGTGTCTAAAAGGACCACACCCTCAGTCAACGGGTGTCCACTCGGCATGAGTACCACTCCATTCGTTAAAGGGCTCGCAGGGGCCTGCCCTCCTGCCTCCGGGTGAAAAACGCAAAGAGCGGTCAGAAAAACAATACAGCCGCTGATTAAGGCCGTGCGGGTGAGCGGCGGCACGCGGCCGCCGGCTAAATTACGAATGGAGCGTAGTGCCTTCACCCTTAGTTGCCAGTCGGGCGTTCCGCTACGTAGACCCGAGCAAAAGATCCGCGACCTTCGCGAATGAAATTCAAGGTGACGGTTTCGCCAGGTTTGCGACGCGAGATCGCCAAACGTAATTCATTCCAATTGTCGATGGGCTTGGTGTCTAAAGCGACAATCACATCGCCCACCCGCAACCCAGCGCGAGCCGCGGGACCACCATCAGTGACTTCATCCACGCGCACTGCACCGGTCTTCGTAACCCCCAGCTTCGTGGCATCATCCAACGAAAGGTCTTTGCCGTAAATTCCAATCATGCCGCGCACGACTTTACCACTGTTCGCTAAGTCTTGGGCCACACTGATAATTAAATTAGAAGGAATGGAATAACCAATCCCGACGTTGCCGCCCGTCGGTGATTTAATCGCCGTGTTCATGCCTAACAACCGGCCTTCAAAATCAATTAAAGGCCCGCCACTATTGCCTGGATTGATGGCGGCGTCGGTTTGAATGAAGTCCTCATAAGCCAAGCCCATCCCGAGTTTCCCCGAGCGCCCTAAGGCGGAAACAATTCCCGATGTGACCGTCATGCCTACATCCAACGGATTCCCAATGGCGAACACGACATCACCCACGCGAGCTTTATCGCTGTCGGCAAATTTAGCGTAAGGCAAATTGCGTTCGTTGACTTTAATCACGGCAATATCAGTCGAAGGATCGACACCCAAAACCTTGGCACGAAATTCCCGACGGTCCGATAATTGCACAATCACCGTCTCCGCCACCTTCGAACTTTCGGGCACCATCACAACGTGGCGATTGGTAATGATGTAGCCATCGGAATTAATAATCGTGCCGGAACCTAAGCCCATCGGCACCAAGACCTCGCCCGTCTTCGCATCGCGCTTTAGCTCAGATTCATCGATACGACCACGTAAGCGGGCTAAAAGCGCAGGCGGGACGACTTGCGCCGTGCGAATACTGACCACCGCGGGCATTACCCGGGTGAGCATATCCGCATAACTGGCCCCAGCCTTGGTACGATCAATCGGACGTGGGTCGGTGTCAAATGAGACGCCAGCCCATAGTAAAGCCGGCAAGAAAGCTAGAATAGCAAGCGTACGACTCATACGCCCTCGAACGTAGAAAAAAACTGAGCAAACGCAAGCAACCGTCAGCGAGCCATGGTGAATCCGGCACCCGAGCCAGCCGTGGGCTCGGCTTCATCCTTGTCCTTATTGAAGCGCATGGAGAACAGACGGGTGACGCCTTTCTCCTGCATGGTCGCCCCAAAGATCGCATCGGCCGCCGAAACGGTGCGCTTATTGTGAGTGATCACAATAAACTGCGAGAATCGGGTGAATTCACGGATAATGTCCGTGAAGCGTCCGACGTTGGTATCGTCCAAGGGGGCGTCAATTTCGTCCAGCACGCACAAAGGCGAGGGCTTGACCATGTAAATGGCGAAGAGCAAGGCCACCGCGGTCATGGCTCGCTGGCCACCCGACAAGAGCGAGATGCTGCTAAGCTTGGAACTGGGAGGCTGGGCAATGATTTCAATGCCGCTCTCTAAGACGTCGTCCGTTTGGACTAATTGTAAATTCGCGGTGCCGCCTTCGAACAAGCGTTCGAAGGTGAATTTGAAATTCTTCCGAACCTGCTCAAAAGTTGCCGTGAAGAGCTCCAATGAGGTCTGGTTCAACTCTTCAATCGCCTTGGTGAGTTCTTCCTTCGACTTCCAGAGGTCATCACTCTGCTTCGTCAAGAAGTCATGGCGCTCACGCAGCGAGGAGTATTCTTCAACGGCCACTAAATTCACGGAGCCCATGCCTTGCATGCGCTCGCGTAAATCGGAAATCTCGCGCACCAGTGGCGGCCAATCCGTCGTGATCAAAGCCGCCAAATCTTCTTCGGTGGGTTCACCGCGCTTCACCACGGCCTTCGCCGGAGGGTCTTCTTTAGAATCTTCGCTGTCGTCTAAATCCGTAAGGCTAGTGAGGTCTTCAGGCTCGCCTTCCGATAACCAGAGTTGCAAGCGCCAATCTACCGTCGCCACATCGATTTGGTAGTCCAATTGCACCTTCTCGATGATAAACCCACACTGCGAATTTTGCTCCGCTAAGCCGACTTCCAACGATTTTAAGCGGCTATCGGCCAAACGTAATTGTTCGCGACTCACGCCGAGGGAGCGATCTTCGGTTTCGAGAACGCTATCAATCGCGGCCAAGGCATCGCGGAGGTTCTGCAACTCGGTTTGCGATTTCTCAATCCCTTCCGCAAGCGACACGGATTGAGCGCGGGCAGCCACCGAAGTCTTACGCAGTTCTTCAATATGCTTCTCGTTTTGTTGGGCCTCAATACGACGAGCCCCCAAACGCGCCTGGGTTTCGCTGCGGCGAGACTGCAAGTCAGCCACTTCGCGACCCACTAATTCTAAACGCTGACGTTGCTCAGCCAGCGATAAACGTACTTCGCCTAAGGCATTACGCTTTAATTCTACTTCTGCACGAGCGGCTTCGACCGAAGATTCGTTGGCCTGAATAGCCGCACGCAAATCAGCCACTTGTTTATCCTTGGCCGTCAAAGTCTCTTGGGCCCGGTCACGACGTTGCATCGCTTCCGACTTCGAGGTTTCCAATTCGTTTAACTGACGCTGCTCGCGGGCCATACGGTCATCGGCCGAGGTTAAAGCTGAGCGAGCCGAGCGTTCATCCGCCTGGGCTACCGAAAGTTCTTGGGCCGCAAATTGAACCTGCTGACGAGCTTGTCCCAACTCCCCTTCCGTCGCATCCATCTGCGACTGCAAAGCCATCGCTCGTTCATTCAACGCGGTGAGTTGGTCATTTTCTTTTTCCAACGAAGCCCGGACGGAGCGAATTTCGCTTTCGCGGGAAAACACGCCCGCCCCAGCTTGATTATTGGATTTATTACGAGGTTTACCGGCAAAAACTAAGCCCCGACGATCGACCAAATCGCCTTCCATCGTCGCAACGAGGAAGAACTCGAAATTGGGGTTCTGGCGCCACCAAGTCACGAAATCGCTAAGCGAAGGACAGAGGTAACAACCATCAAACAAATTGGTAATGAGGACCGCATGCGTCGGCGCCTTGGCTTGCACAGCCGAAGTCGCAGGACGAAGCCATTCTGGAGCAGCCACGCCATGGCGGAAAGCAGGCGGGGCAGAAACTTGGAAGACCGCTCGGCCGAGTTGGCGCTCGCCCATCTTGGCCACTAAACTTGGCAAGTAATCAACATTATCTAAGGTCACCGCATCCGAGGCGGCCCCTAAGAGACTTTCTAACGCACTGGCGGCAGCGACATCCGTTAAAGTCACCAAATCGGCCAAAGCCGAAACTTGGTTGGCAGGCATAACTTCCGCCAATTCGCCACGCAAAAGGGCTTTCGCTGCTTCGGAGAAACCTTCGAGGCGGGCTTGCATTTGCTCCAGCAAAGCAAGCTGGGCCGACAATTTTGCCACGCGGCGATCTTGCTCGGAAATCGTCTGCTGCAACTGGCGAAACTCTACTAACAAAGTGCGACCTTTTTCTTGAACGCTACTCTCAACCTGACGAACTTGCTCCAACTCGCTGTGACGCGTGGTCACGACTTTCGCACACTCATTGGTGCGCACTTCGAGTTGCTCTCGTTCTTGCTTAAGTTGGGCGAGCGAAGCGGAGAGATCAACGTGGCGAGCTTGGAAACCACGGAGGTCGACTTCGAGATTCGTCACATCACCACGGGCGCGGGTCATTTCACCTTCGACAATCAAGATATCTTGGCGGGCCCGGCGCAGGCGATTTTCGGTTTCAATTAAAACCAGATTAGCCTGTTCGGCTTGAGCCGCTTTATCGCGGAAGGTCGCATCGGTCGAACTAACCGTTCCAGCGACATCATTACGGGCTGAAGAACTGCCCTGCAAACGCTGCTCATAATCACCTAAAGCCTGCTCGGCCTCCGCGAGTTCGCGTTTAATTTCGACGAGTCGAGCCGACAAGTCATCCGCACGTAAATCAGCCGTACGAGCTTCGGATTCAGCATTTTCGCGCTGCGTCCGGACTTCAAAAAGAGCCTGCTGGGCTTGTTGCACTTGCTCGGCTAACTGCGAGCGTTGCAAACGCTTTTCGGTGAGAGCTTGCTCACCTTGCTTTAAGCTTTCGCTTAACGTGGCGACTTCCGTGCCACACGCCGTGGCTTCGGTTTCTAATTTAACAATTTGCGTCCGGCGGTCGACGAACTGCTTGGCCTGCCAAGCGAGATCGAGGTGCGTAAAGCGGTGGCGTAAACGGCGATAACGGAGTGCCTTGGCGGCCTGACGACGCAGGGTAGCAATTTGTCGACCCACTTCACCAATCACGTCGGTAATCCGGGCTAAGTTACTGTCTACGCCTGCCAATTTGTTGAGCGTTTCGCGGCGTTGAATTTTATAACGCGTGATACCGGCAGCTTCTTCGAAGAGGTAACGACGCTCGGCAGGATTGGCCGAAAGCACTTGGTCAATCTGCCCCTGCACCATGAACGAGTAGGACATCCGCCCGACCCCGGTGTCCATAAAGAGACGCTGAATATCCTTTAGACGGGCGGGCTTACCGTTGATGAAATAGTCGCTGGCCCCTTCGCGTTGCAAACGACGCATGACGGAAACTTCCGCAAACTCGGTGCCCAATTCCTTTTCGCAGTCGGCAAAAATCAGTTCCACTTCGCACTGTGGCAGGGGTTTCCGCCGATCGGTCCCCATGAAAATCATGTCCTGCATGCCCTGGGAAGCACGAAGCGACTTAGCGCTCTGCTCGCCGAGCACCCAGCGAATAGCGTCCACAATATTAGACTTACCGCAGCCATTGGGTCCAACCACGGCGGTTACCCCCGGGCGGAGGTCAATACGCGTCCGGTCAGCAAAGCTCTTAAATCCGTGTGCGACGATTTCCTTTAGGTACATCGAGGGTAGAAATCCACGATTGCCCCGCCTTCCCCCCTTCGCAAGCGTCTAGTGCCCTTCCGAGGGCTGACTTATTCACGGTCAAAAAGTCCTTGGTTTCAAGGTTGACGAGACGCCTTCCGCCTTATTGCTTCGACCCTCTAAAAAGCCAACATGTCCGTAGAAATCAAGATTCGTAAAGGCGAAACCGTCGATAAGGCCCTCCGCCGCCTCAAAAAGAAAATCGACCGTGAAGGCATTATCAAAGATGCCCGCGCGAAGCGTAACTTTGAAAAGCCTGCCGAGCGTCGTCGCCGCAAGAAGAAGGTCAAAGCCTTCAACGCCTACCTTCGCAAGAAGTGGGACAACGCCTAATCTCGTCCCCCGAGATCAAAAAAGAACCCGTCCATGTGACGGGTTTTTTGTTACCCGGATCAGACGGGCAAGAAAAAGGGCCGAACCTTGCGGTTCGACCCTGAGACCACCTCGCTCGCCGTAAGGCTTAGCGGAGGTAGAGCAACTCTTGGTAGGAAGGCAGAGGCCAGTATTCGTCGGAGACGATTTCTTCCAAGGCGTCAGCAGCAGCACGGACCTTCAACATCGCAGGGATAACCTTATCGCAGGAGTGCTTAGCCTGAGCATGGGTGTCGGACTTAGCGACTTCGCGGAGGGTATCGAGGGCGTCGGCGGCTTCGGCGAGTTCATCAGCCAAGGCGATGACCTGCTTGCGCAACTTGCCACCAGACTTGGTCTTTTCGACGTTCGTCAGGTCAGCCGCAAACTTCAAGGCGGCAGGCAAGATCATGGTGCGAGCGATTTCGGAAACCAACTTCGACTCCGTATTGGTCGTGAGGACGTAGGAGTGGGTGTAGATTTCTTCGCGCGATTCCAACTCAGCTTTGCTCAAGACGTTTTGGCGTTCAAAGACTTCAACCGAAGACTTCGAGACGATTTCAGGCAAGGCCTCAGGCGTATTGCGCAAGTTCTTCAAGCCGCGCTTCGCTGCTTCTTTGTGCCAAGCTTCCGAGTAACCGTTACCATTGAAGATGATACGGCCATGCTTTTGGAGGATTTCCTTGAGCACGCTTTGCAAGGCAGCGTTGAAGTTCTTTTCAGACTTCAAGGCTTCAGCGATTTCATCAGCCATCTTGTCGAGCGAGTCGGCCATGATGGTGTTCAACACCGTGAGAGGACCGGCCACGGAGAAGGCCGAACCGACGGCGCGGAACTCGAACTTGTTACCCGTGAAGGCGAAGGGACTAGTACGATTACGGTCACCAGCGTCCTTAGGCAGTACAGGCAAGGTGTCGACGCCGAGGGTCATATGACCACCCTTGCGAGACGTGGAGGCCGTACCGCTCTTCTTCACTTGCTCGATGACTTCATTCAACATGTCGCCGAGGTAGATGGAGATGATCGCAGGAGGAGCTTCGTTGGCACCCAAGCGGTGGTCGTTACCCGCAGAAGCTACGGAAGCACGGACCAAACCTTGGTGGCTGTCGATAGCACGGATCACGGCCGTGCAGAAGGCCAAGAACTGAGCGTTTTCGTGAGGGTCGTTGCCAGGCTCGAGCAAGTTGCCCACGCCCGGACCACCGATGGACCAATTCACGTGCTTACCCGAACCGTTCACGCCGGCGAAGGGCTTTTCCATCAGCAAGCAAACGAAACCATGCTTAGCGGCGACGTGCTTCAAGAGCGTCATCGTCAACATTTGGTGGTCGTGAGCGACGTTCGCGGATTCGTAAATCGGAGCTACTTCGTACTGAGCAGGAGCCACTTCGTTGTGGCGGGTCTTCACGGGGATCCCGAGTTTGAAGCACTCGCGTTCGGTTTCCATCATGCAAGCCAACACGCGCTCAGGAATCGTACCGAAGTATTGGTCTTCGAACTCCTGGCCCTTCGCAGGCTTTGCACCAAAGAGCGTGCGACCACAGGTGTAGAGGTCGGGACGGAGGAAATAGAGGCGCGAGTCGACCAAGAAGTATTCTTGCTCAGGACCGCAGGAAGCGCTGATGAAGCCGTGCTTCTTATTGTTATTGAAGAGCGACAAGACGCGCGAAGCCGCACGATTAACGGCAGCCATCGAGCGCAAGAGCGGGGTCTTCTTATCGAGGGCTTCACCCTTCCAGGAAACGAACGCGGTCGGAATGCAGAGCGTCGAACCGTTTTCGTTGTCGAAAATGTAAGCAGGCGAGGTCACATCCCAAGCCGTGTAGCCACGAGCTTCGAAGGTGGAGCGCAGACCGCCGTTAGGGAAGGAAGAGGCATCAGGCTCAGCTTGGACTAAAGCCTTACCAGAGAACTGCGCGAGCGTGCCCGTGCCGTTAGGCTCGAAGAAGGTGTCGTGCTTTTCAGCCGTGAAACCAGTCAAGGGGTAGAAAACGTGAGCGTAGTGCGTCGCGCCCATCTCCAAGGCCCAATCCTTAATCGCCGAAGCAACGACATCGGCCACGGCCAAGTCGAGCTTAGCACCGGTTTCGATCGAAGCCTTGAGGGACTTGAAAACGTTTTTGGGCAAACGCTTTTCCATCTTCTCTAGGGAGAAGACGTTCTGACCGAAAATTACGTCGATCTTCTCATTACGAAAGTCGAACGTGCCTTTCAATCGGGGCTGGGAAGCGATGGCCGAAATGGCTTCGCGACGGGCTTTATTGGTACTCATGGATAGGTTAGTGTTGAGAGGAAAAGTCTAGGGAGACGTAAACTTTTAAGCACCCTGTGTGCCACTGCCTTCAAGGCAATCTCCGATAGGGTAAATCTGCTGGTTTTTATACTTTTTGACTAAAAATAAGCAAACTTAGCCTGCTCATTTCCACACATAGGTCGCCCGCAAGAAATAGGTGGTCTCGAGCGCAGCCTGATTACCCACCGGATTACTTCTTAAGTCATTGCTAATACCTAACTTAAGTGAAAGCGGCCCACTATTTTTTAAGACATGCAAGGTAGTCTCATGGTGGATGTAGTAATCACCCAGGTTCAAAAGCGAGGGCACATAATTCACCACCGACTCAAGAGTTGCCCAGGTGAACTCATGGTTAAAGACGATCCCAGTATCTGCTGAGGGAGCAGAAAGGGGCGATTGGCCGACCAAAGTATATTCTTCATAGCGATGCGCCAAACCGTAATGAAAATCTAATTTACTCCGCGCATCCGTGTAGAGGCGCTGCCCTAACCCGGCTGCATTAACCGAGAAAAAATCGATGTAGCGAACGTAATCATAACCCGTATCAGTCCGGGCATACCAAAAGACTTCTTTCTTCGGATTGGTTTCGTAAACCAAATTTAAATGTAAGTCGTCGGCAGAAGTTTGATTACCCGAGACCGCGTAGACTCCGCGAATGCTTCCGGTAAAAGTATCATCCGCCGTCACACCTTTAGCTTTAAACCCCGCGCTGTAACTACTGCCTGAAACCGCTCCCGAGCGACCCACTAAATCAACGTCCGCTTCCATCGTCCACTTCCGCACTTCTTTGGTTTCTAGTGGTCGACTCTGCGGCTCACGCCAGAGTTCAAAAGTATTATTAAGTTCAAATGACTCTGGGCCACCCGAACTCGTCGCCCGTCCAGCATTCGCCGACGCCACACCCCGGACCACCGCCCCGCCCGCCCCACTCAACGCTACGGGATCATCCGTCAGAAAAGACTCCACATCCTTCAACGAAAAATGCTGGAGAGGAGCCAACGCTTTCAACGTGGGCACGGACATTTCAACGACACCGTCAGCAACCCGCTCAATTTGTCCGTGCAGAAAACTGCCGTCCTTAAAGGTCAACGTATCGGCCAAGAGACACGATGGTAGGAAACTTAACCAAACAAGACGCATACGCTTCATCAGACAAGCCCATGGACTGAGAGTTGCCAATCACGACTTTATAATAAACGATTAAAACATGAACCACGATGCGGTGATTCTGGGAGCTGGGCCGGCAGGCTTAGCCGTGGCGAGTGCCCTCGCCCGCCAAGGTCGCACGGTCAAAGTGATCGAGCCCTCCCATCGCTGGGGTGGTAGCATTCGGACGATTCAGCAGAACGGCTGGCTCGTTGAAGTAGGCCCCAATACGCTACAAGTCGAAGGTCCCGAGGATTTTAAAATTCTGGAAAGCTATGGCTTGGAAAAATCGTTACAGCTCGCCGACAGCAAGGCCGCCCAGCGTTTCATTTTTGCTCACGGCCAACTCCACGGGCTCACTAATCACCCGCTTTCGCTCTTTAAATCTAACCTCTTAACCTGGTCGGGGAAAATCCGGTTATTGCTCGAACTGTTCGTCCCCCGCGGGGGCCATGAAGGAGAAACGATTCACGACTTCATCGCCCGCCGCTTCGGAGAAGAGGCGGCTTTATACCTAATGGATCCAGTGGTCTCAGGCGTGCATGCGGGCGACCCGGCTCGCTTGGTGATGGCCAAGGCTTTCCCGCGCATTCAACAACTGGAATCTAGCCACCGCTCCATCCTGTGGGGCTTGATGCGTAGTAAGTCCGCCAAACGCGACGTCGTGGGCTTCCCTCAAGGTATGCAACAGTTGGCCGACGCGATGGCTCAAACGCTACCAGCGGGTAGCATTTCCCTCAGTAGTATCAGCACCATGATTCGTCACGACGGCGGCCGCTGGCACGTGGCGTGGCGCGATGCGACGGGAGCGGATTTTGGTACTTCCGCGCGCCACTTGATCATCACGGTACCGCACTGGCATTGGAATAGCTTACCGCTCGATGAAGCCCTGATCGCGAAACTGCGCACTTGGGAACGAACCGAAGTACCACCCGTCACCGTAGTGGCACGTGGCTATGATCGTTCGCAAATTAAACACCCCCTCGACGGCTTCGGCTACCTGACTGCTGGCGTCGAACACCGTCAAGTGCTCGGATGCCTGTTTCCTTCCGAGATTCTGCCCCAACGGACCCCAGATGGCAAAGTCCTGCTCTGCTGCTTCATCGGCGGAGCCCGCCACCCAAATCTTGCCCGCCTAAGCGATAAGGCGTTACAACAGGTGGTCGACGAGGAACTAGCCCAAACCCTGGGGGTGTCTGGCAAGCCCGAGCAAGAATGGATTCAACGCTGGGAGCGATCTATCCCGCAGTACATCCACGATCAAGCCCGCCGCGAAAATTCACTCGCTGAAGCCGAAGCAGCCTTCCCTGGCCTACACTTTCACGGCGCTTTCCGCGGCGGGATTTCCCTGATGCAAGTGATTCGCTCAGGTGACGCCCTCGGCCAGCAGCTTGCCAACTTATGATCCCGAATGTGAGGTCGGCTCGGGTAGGTTCTTAATGACGAGAAAAGCCGGAATCATCAAAAGTGCAGCAATCACGTACACCCACAAATGGTGTCCGAAGTGGAAGTAAATCAAAGCAGCCGAAATCGGGCCCACGACGCGAGCGAGCGAGCCTGCAGAGCGTAAAATGCCTAAGTTACGCCCTTGCTCCGTAGCATCAGAATAAAGCGAAACCAATGCCGAGACGCTGGGTAAGATTAAACCCGTCGCAAAAGAAATCATGGCCATGCCAATAAAGAAAACGGGCTTAGTCCACGCTGCCGCCATCCCTGGAGAAACGGGAGCGGGAATCGAAGCGACTAAAAGAAATGCCGCCGCCGCCGTTATAAAACCTCCGAGAATCACGCGCCGTTGACCTACTTTCTGGACGACCCGTCGGGCAAAGCCTTGAGCGAGCACGAGACTAATCCCATTAAACAGGAAAAGCATCGCATTGTCTTTCGGTGCATAGGCGAAAAGAGCGAGGGTAAGAAAAACAATCGTATTTTCCATCCCCGTGAACCCGATTTGATAAATTAAATTAGCCAAAGAAGTTTTCCGCACCTCCGCCGACTTCACGGTAGCTAAATCAAAAATTGAAGGACGGGCCGCGTCGGCCTTGGCCCGTTTTTTAACCGGCAGCGTTTCGGGGAAAAAGCAGAGAACTAAAATAAAATTACTCACGGCCATGAAGGCCGCAATCATGGCGGGGCGAGAAAAGAGATTCAGACCAAAAGCCGAAGTCACCACCTCAGAAGTCGCAGTATCCGTCGGAGCGGCAATCCCACCAATTACGGGGCCACATAAAAAACCGAGGCCAATCGCAATGCCGACCACCGCCATCCCCCGGGTGCGTTCTTTTTCATCTGTCACATCCGCCGCCGCCGCACTGGCGACCGCGATGTTACCTGCCATAGTACCGCAAATTAAACGCGTAAGCACCACAACCCAAAAACGGGCGGCAAAAATCCACAGCACATAAGACAGCGCACTGCCTAACAAGGTAAGGGTTAAAATCGAACGGCGACCGAGACGATCCGACAACGAACCCCAAATCGGAGCGAAGATAAATTGTAACAAAGAATATAAGGTGCTGAGCAAACCCCCGAACAAGACCGTTTTCTTAAAAACCGTATCACCCCCCAGCCACTCTGCGGCCGAACTCAAAGTGCCAATCAACGTGCCCGCCGACCCCTCTGTCTTGATATAATGCTCTAACAAATGTGGAAAAAGCGGGATGATGATACTGAAGCCCACAATATCCATGAACACCGTGAGAAAGATGAGGCTTAAAATGCGGCGTTGCGGCAGGGGTGAAACGGCTGACATGCCCTCACGTTGAACTAAGAAATCGATTTCGCAAACAAAAGAGCGTCTTGCGCCCACGCTCGAAGCCCCGACAATCGGGCCATGCGTTGGCTTTGGCTTTTCATCCTCTCTTTAACCCTCGGTCTGTCACCCAAGGCAACGGGTGCTACCCTTGATTCTAAACTGCTACTCATCCAGCAAAAGCTCGCGGGGTTCTCGGACCAAGACTACGTGGCCGCCGTCGAAAAAACCTTGGCCGAATTCGAAAAAACCACTGGCAAAAGTTTGCGTCCAGGCCCGCTTAAAAAATGTGCCCTGAAAATTTCGACCGAGGGCGGCCTTGGACTCTCAACCTCTAAAAGCCTGACGCGTGCCGTCGCGACCGCCCTACTGCAACGCGGGTTCACCCCTGAAGGGATTATCATTTGTGATAATCACTTAGAGAATCTCCGCATCGCAGGCTACATTCCGCAACTTGCCGATGCCCCCCAGAAATTCGGAGACTTTCCGGTGTTAGCTTGGAGTACATTAGCGGCCTCGTGGGCACATGAAAAACGCCTGCAATATGAGAACCAAGTCCTCCCTCGCCCCAACACACCGATGGTGCCTTGGGGCGACCCTCATATCAGTGTACTTCCGAAAACCCTTTTTGATGACGTTGATTTCTGGATTAACCTTCCGGTACTGAGCGACAGCAAAGCCGTCGGAGTCCAAGGCGCCATGGCCTGTGCCTCGCTCGACAACATGGCCAATAGTGAACGCTTTGCCGACAACCCCTTCAATGCGGCTAAAGCAACGGTCGAAGTATGTGCCATTCCTGAGTTAGCTAAAAAGAACGTCCTCACCCTGCTCTCCCTCGAACGCTATCAAGTGCTCGGCGGGCCTTACTTCGACGCGAATTGGTGTCGCTCTGAGAAAATGATTTTGGCCAGTGCCAACCCAGTTATCCTCGATTTTATCGGTCTACAAAAAATTAATAAAGGTCGGGCGGCCAGCAACATGGACACCATCCACCCTGAGCCTCCGGTATTCGCCGCCGCGAATAGCAACGAAGTTCACCTGGGCTCCTGCCGCGCCACCGATATTACGCTCGTTCAACTCGAGCCGTAAAAGTTTAGAGCTTAATTCCGAGCGCTTCGGCCGCCGTCGCGCGCTCTTCGAGCAATTCTTTTTCGGTGATGGCGATCTTCTCGCGCGAAAAAGCGTCAAGGGTTAAGCCTTGGACGATTTCCCATTGTCCATCGGCCTTGGTGCGAATGGGGCAACCAAACATGATACCAGGAGTGATACCATAATCACCCTTGGAAAGCACGGCTACCGAATGCCAATCGCCCGCAGGCGTAGGGAAATGCAAGGCGCGCAAGGTGTCCAAGGCCGCATTAGCAGCCGAGGCAGCCGAAGAAGCACCGCGGGCTTTAATCACCACAGCACCACGCTTTTGGACGTCGGAAACAAACGACTCCTTCAACCAAGCATGGTCCGTAATCACTTCCGTCGCCGGACGACCCTTGATCGTAGCGTTCGTAAAGTCAGGATACTGCGTCGAAGAGTGGTTACCCCAAATACCAACGTTCTTCACGTCCGAGGCATGGGCACCCGCTTTAGCCGCCAACTGAGACTTCGCACGGTTTTCGTCCAGACGCGTCATCGCAAAGAAATTCTCGGCTGGTAAATGAGCCGCCGAGCGTAAAGCGATCAGGGCGTTGGTATTGCAAGGATTGCCGACGACCAGAACCTTAACGGTCTTCTTAGCGGCACGACCAATGGCTTGGCCTTGGCCTACGAAAATTTTGGCGTTAATGCCTAAAAGGTCTTTGCGCTCCATCCCATCCTTACGAGGCACTGCACCAATCAGTAAGCACCAATCCACATCGCGAAAGCCTTCATCTAAATCGCCCGTGGCCACCACGTCGGTGAGCAAAGGGAAGGCACAGTCTGCCAATTCCATCACCACGCCCGCCAAGGCATTCAAGCCAGGCCCTACTTCAATCAAGTTCAGCGCCACTGGCTGATCGGGACCGAACACCGCACCCGAAGCGATGCGGAAAATTGCTGCGTAACCGATGTTGCCCGCTGCACCCGTTACAGCGACGCGAATAGGAGTCTTTGATGCCATGGGCTTATCTAGTTAAGCACCGAGGCAAAAGTGAAGCGGGAAATTCAAAGTTCCAACTCGCCCTGCTGCCATTCGTCCGCAACTGGCCCAGACATACTATCCCGAATCAACTGCTCTAAGGGGGCTTTAGAACGCCCCTCTAGGCCTCCCAAGGTCTTGAGCACGAGGGCGGCAGCCAAAGCATCGTAAAGAGCACAATGGTAACGCCGACGGCGGGCTGGACAGTGCTGTTGCCCTAACGTCTCCAAACGTGCACCTAATTGTAAGGTCTCAACCAGCGAGGCCAAACGATAATCGCCTAAGCTGGGCATCCACGCCCGGGCCAAGCGACAGGTGTCGATCCAAGGGCCCCACTCGGCAACTAAACTTCCCGGCTCAGCCCAAGAGGGCACCGCTGGAGGCCGCGGCCAGGTACCGCGTAATAAATTAAATTCTACCGTGGCATTATGCGCCGCCAACACCCCTCGACGACGTAAGCCGACCCACTCCTCCCAAACTGATTCAAACGGCGGGAGGTCTTTCAAATCTTTATCTAACAAGCCGTGACACTGGGTTTCTAAGGCGGAGATTTTCGTGCGGGCAGCAAACAAGGCCGTGTGCGTAACCACGACCTCCCCCTCCTGCAATGAAACCACTCCGCACTCCACGACTCCGGTACGTGCACTACCTTCAAAGTCTATGACATGAATCAATGACTGTGACCAACTGGTAGGCAGGCCGCTCATAGCTTAAAACTGGGCGTAGTATTCACCCAAAGGCGTCAACTTGCCGTTTAGATCTAATAACGCCGCACTCCCCAAGGCCGCACTATCCGCATGCGCCGTAAACCATGCATGACGCTCTAAGCAATCGAGGTTCTCTAAGCGTGAGAAAATTTTCTTCATGAACTCTAAAATTTGTTCGGGCTTATAACGATTCTGTTCGCGGGATTTGGCACTCCAATCCGCCACGGCAAACTCCGTCAACCAAACTGGCCGATTAAAAAGCTTCGAAACTTTTTGGATACGACTGACTAAACCATCTACATCCAGTCCAGCGTAAGAATGCATGCAGATAAAATCCACCCGGAGTTTACGTTCTTCCACGCCCTTCATGAACTCAATCATCCACTCGCGATCAGGATGGACGCCTGCGGGACTGCCCAAACGAAAACCGCTCTTCATCAACAGCGGCCATAAATCTAAAGCTTCCGTTACCGACATGTTCGCCTGATCTTTACCGTCGGGTTCATTAAAACCTAACAGTGCCTTCGCCCCTTGGGACTTATTGCGTTCGATTAAGGGCTTCATGGAGCTCTCACTAATCCGCCCGCCCCAAACCATCGGGACGTAATCCACATTACTCGCCTCATCGGCCGGACGATTGGAACCCCAATTATAATGCCAGGCAGGATTGAGCAGTTTCATACTCTCGGCATTCGATGCTTGTTTTTTGTTTGCGAGGCCGATGCCCTTTTTACGGCTCGGGTGCCCACTCGTTGCACCCCATAAAGATCCAGCCAACAACGCGGTGGATAAAGTTAGGAAGGTTTTGCGCTGCATAAATTGATTAACGCCATTCGTGTTTGGGATAACGACCTTTTAATTCTTTTTTCACGCCCTCGTAGGAACCTTTCCAAAAAGCATCGAGATCGGTAGTCCTTTGTTGGGTACGGCGAGCGGGAGATTGAATACAAACGACCAAGGGTACCTTGCCCTGGCAAACCCGGAGCTTACTGCCTGGGAAATCATACAGTTCTTGGACCGTGGCCGCAATTTCAGCCGTCCCATCGGCATGGTATTCAATCTTCGTCGGGTGTTTCTTGCGAGGCAGGTTAATGCGCTCAGGACAATACTGTTCCAAGGCCATGGCTTGCTCATGCGTCAACCAACCCCGGACAATCGACATCACCGGTCGGTCGCGGATATCCCGGTAAGCGGTCGCCCCAGCACAAATCTCTTCAACGATTAAACGGCGCCCCGCTTCATCGAGCACAGGAATCCCTAATTCGGGACAATGCTTGGCTAAAAAATTAACCCGGTGAATCCATAGGTCTACGGCCTCATCCCACTTTTCTAAAGTAAGGCGACCAGCACTCACCTCATCCGCCAAGATTCGGCTGGCGGCATCGGAAGGCGCATCCAAGCGTTCCGCACTGGCCAAAACTAAATCGCGAAAGCGGCGCTCAACCCGGGTCACGACGCGACGTTGGGTGGCATCATAACGTACTTCTGGGACCTCGGAAAAATCCTCGGGGTAAAGATCATAGAGCCAAGCCTCTTCAATCGCCGTGCACAGGGATAAAAAGGTCGTCACCTCTCCGCGGGCTTGAATTTCATCCACCTCCGCCGCGACTAAAAGTTTAGCGCCGCGAACCGTCGACTCGCGTCGTAACTCTCCTTTGCGTCCATGCACCAAAGCACAGCGCAGTGTACCCGCATCTAAACGCACGGCGAACCGATCAATAAAGCCTAAAAGAATGCAGCGCCGCACGTCATCAGGATCGGCGGGTGCCGAGTTAATCGGTAAGCCCTGCCCTTGAGCGAGCCGCAGAAACTGTTGGGCCGCTTGGTCGGCTTGACGTGCCGATAACGCATGCACACCGAGCGCATCACAAGCGTCAGGGTGATAATTAAGCTGGGCGGCCTTCTGCAATAAAGCGAGCCGAGGGAAGAAATCCGATCCCTCCGCAGTTCCTACCGCATCGCGGGCTAGTTCGGTGCGTTCGTCTACTTGCCGGAATAAAATATCTCGACCTTGGGATAAGCCCGCAATGCGTGCGACTTCGGCCACACAATTAATTTCCGCCCCTGCCAGTAACATTCGAGCATAACGCGGGTGAGCGGGAAAGACCGACATCCGTCGGCCGAGCGTCGTCAACTGTCCCTTCGCATCCAAAGCTCCTAAATCTTGAAGTAAACTCTGGGCCCGGGTTAACGCTTTTTCATCAGGCTTCTCATACCAAGGAAACTCCGCCGCCTGGCCCCAACCAGAACTCAGCAAGAGGAGAATCGTCTCTGCTAAATCGACCCGTTTAATCTCGGGCGTTTCGCGTACTGGTCGGCTTTGGTGATCCGTTTGCGACCAAAGTCGAATGCAACGCCCAGGACCTGTCCGACCCGCCCGGCCCGCACGTTGCTCCGCCGAGGCCTGTGAAATCGGCTCTACTAACAAAGTATCAATTCCGCGATGGGGGTCAAAGCGTGCGATACGAGCCAAACCAGCATCCACGACCGCGCGCACCCCAGGAATTGTCAGCGACGTTTCTGCCACGTTGGTGGCCACGATTACTTTACGCTGTTCGCCGGGTCGCACCGCCCGGTCTTGTTCGTCGGGAGGTAACTCCCCGTGCAACGGCAACACCAAGACCCCACCGGCTTCAGGTAAGTTTTTTACCGCCGACATGGTGCGCATGATTTCATAGGCACCGGGCATAAAAACTAAAATATCACCCTCGGCTTCTTGCTGTAATAAATGGCGAACTTGCTCGGTCGCTAAATCCCACACGGGGCGGGTGCTATTCCGCGGCTGATGGGTGTATTCAACTTCGACCGGAAACGCCCGCCCATCGACCGCCAAGGTTTCCGCCTGCCCCAACCAACGCGATACCCCCTCGGTGTCTAAAGTCGCCGACATGACCACGATTAACAAATCTGGTCGGTGCGTCTCTTGCAGCCTGCGTGCTAACGCAAGGGCGACGTCGGAATGTAAATTACGTTCGTGAAATTCATCAAACACCACCGCCCCGACGCCCTGCAACTGAGGGTCATTAGCCATCTGCCGCAAGAGAAGGGCCTCGGTGACAAACTTAATGCGGGTTTGGGCCGACTCTACCCGATCAAAACGAATTTGATACCCAACTTCACCACCAAGTTTTACGCCGCGTTCTTGGGCAATCCGGGCCGCTAACAACCGGGCTGCCATACGCCGCGGCTGTAAAACCACGATCTGACCCTGCACGAGGCCTAAGTCGACTAACATCTGCGGCAACTGCGTGGATTTACCCGAACCCGTCGGCGCTCTTAAAACTAAACGGCGAACTTTGGCACACGCGGCGACCAAAGGTTCTTTAATCGTGTGAATGGGCAAGACCAAGCTCATGCAACGTCCAACTCAATCAGCCGAGCCTTTACCTTGCCGTGGGATAAAGTCACCCGGGCGACACTCACAGGTAAATTAAAACGCTTCGGCCCGGCACTACCGGGATTCAAGTAAACCACTCCATCACGTATTTCAATCAGGGGCTGGTGCGTATGCCCCGTGATAATCAGAGCTGGGGTAGGTTCAGGCAAATAGACCAAGCGATGCCCATGGTGCATGAAAATTTTAATGCCCCCGATTTCTTGCTCTACCATCAGTGGCAACGTTTCATCGTCATCACAATTCCCCCGCACCGCTAAACACGGAGCGAGCTCCGCTAACTGCGGAATAATGAGAGGGCTACAAACATCGCCGACATGAAATATATAATCACAGCCTTCAAGCGCATGGATGGCTTCGGCTCGCAAGCGACCATGCGTATCGGAAATCACGCCTAACTCGTAAACCAGGGAAGACATCAGAGCGGACGGCGGAGTTTACCGGGGGGAATAGGTCGCAGGACGGTAAACTCCGCACCTAAAGTTTCGCGGAGTTTTTCTTTTAAGCCAGAAGGCAAGGATTGGACTGCTTTTTGGAAATCAGGATCGCCCGGGCTGACCGTTTTTCCTGTTTCAGCCACCGGCAAAACGGGGACACTTAAAGCGGGAAAACTAAACGCCGCCGTTGGTTCGGTAAACTCCAGCTCCTCTTCGCCCGCCGAAGCTTGGCGAACCGCCGGAGGTAAGGCCTCTTCTAGCATACCCGTGTCTTCAATCGGTACATCCACAGGGGCGGGAGCCTGAGCCACCACCGTAGCTTTAGCCACTGACATCGGGGCGGCCACTTCGCGAGGTGCCGCTTCGCTAATCTCTATTTTTTTTTGGCCGGGCTCCCGAGGGAGACCAGCTGCAGCGGCGGTGATTTCTTTGATAAGCGAGTCTATCGTTCGCATTCGACTCTGCTCGATCGATTTGAGCATCGTCACCTCAAAATTCGCTCGAGGCGAAAGGCCTTGGCGGATGCCATACTCTCCAGACTGCAAGCATTCTAAAAGACGTACGAGGGCCTCGGTCGCTAGGGGTGCCCCAAGTTGTTGGCTCACGCCCGAGTGCTTCACAGAGTCCAAGATCGCTTGGCGCACTCGAATTTGCAGATCAGCCAAAATTTTGAGGAGGTCCCGACCTTCGACGTGAAAGGTATCACATAATGATAAAACCTTTTTGGCATCGCCGGTAGCAATACCTGTACAAAGGTCCGTGACTTGCTGGGCTGAAGCTAAACCGTAAATGGAAAGCACTTCCGCCTCCGTAATTTTCTTACCCGAGAAGGAAATTACTTGGTCGAGGATGGACTGCGAATCGCGCATCCCCCCAGCGGCTAAGCGGGCAATCGCCACCAAGGCCTCCTGGTCTGCCGAGACCCCATCCGCTTTCACAATACGGGCCAACTGAGCGGCAATGGTTTCTTCGGCGATGGGATGAAACTCTAAACGCTGACAACGCGAAGTAATCGTTGGTAGCACCTTATCTGCTTCGGTGGTCGCTAAAATAAATTTCACCCAAGGTGGCGGCTCCTCCAGCGTCTTCAACAACGCATTAAAAGCGTCCTTGGTTAACTGGTGCACTTCATCGATGATGAAGACCTTAAAGGGGCAACTCGTCGGGGCGAATTGGCATTCATCCCGAATCTTTTTAGCGTCTTCAATCGAACGATTGGAGGCGGCGTCGATTTCCACCACATCGAGGCAATTCCCCTGCTCGATGGCTAAGCACACGGGATCCTCCAGCGAAAAATCAGGCTTGGGGCCGCCGGCACAATTGAGCGCTTTGGCTAAAATTCGGGCCGTAGTCGTTTTACCTGTACCCCGCGGGCCGACAAACAAGTACGCATGAGCCAGGCGTTTCGTCGCCAAGGCATTACGCAAAGTTTTTACGATGTGTTCTTGCCCGACCAATTCATCAAAACGACGTGGTCGCCAGCGGCGTGCAATGACTTGAAACCCTGGGTCGGACACTGCAAACGAAGTAACCAACCGGCAGACCCCTGTCAACGGAGCAAAACCGTTTCGTCTAACCTGCCTGGGGATTCACACAAGTAGTACCCTTAATGGTCGACTTCACGACCACTGTGCATACCTATTAATAAGATTGATGCTGCCTAGTTAAACCTAAAAGCAGTGTGCTTTTTCCTTTTGCTCCCACCATGAGTTCTGCCGATTCCCCCTCAAGTTCTCATAAAAATTATTTTATCCATCCGTTGTCTGACGTTCAAAGCCAGCATATCGGCAATGGCACCAAAATCTGGCAGTATTGCGTCGTCCTACCTCAAGCTAAAATTGGCGAGAATTGTAATATCTGTTCTCATTGCTTTATCGAAAACGACGTCTTCATTGGTCATCAAGTAACCGTGAAGAATGGAGTATCTCTCTTCGATGGTATCACCTTGGAGGATAATGTTTTTATTGGTCCTAATGTGACATTTACCAACGACAAAACGCCGCGCTCTAAAATTTACCCGGCCACCTTTCCGAAAACCATTATTAAAGCCCGTGCCTCCATCGGCGGAGGTGCGGTTATCTTGCCAGGAATTACCATCGGCGAGGGAGCCATGATTGGCGCAGGAGCAGTCGTTACCAAAGACATTCCTGCCTTTGCCGTAGCTTACGGAAACCCTGCTAAAGTGCAGCGTCTACTGCAAAAATAATTCTAGTCTACTCCCACTCAATCGTGGCGGGAGGCTTCGAGGAGATGTCGTAGACGACGCGGTTAATGCCCTTCACTTCGTTAATAATGCGAGTGGAGGCACGTTGGAGGACGTCATAAGGCAAACGAGCCCAATCGGCCGTCATAGCGTCCGACGACGTCACGGCACGCAGGGCACACACGTGGTCGTAAGTCCGCCCATCGCCCATCACGCCGACGCTGCGTACGGGAAGGAAGACCGCAAAGGCTTGCCAGACTTGGTGGTACTGACCGGAGCGATGCAATTCGTTAATAAAAATATGATCCGCTTGGCGGAGGATATCCAAACGCTCCTTGGTGATGTCGCCGCAGACGCGGACGGCGAGTCCAGGGCCCGGGAAAGGATGGCGCCAGACCATGTCATGCGGCAGGCCTAAAGCCTCCCCTAAAGCCCGCACTTCGTCCTTAAAGAGTTCACGAAGTGGCTCGAGCAACTTGAGCTTCATGTGCTTGGGCAAACCGCCCACATTGTGGTGGCTCTTAATGGTCGCCGCTGGTCCGCCATTGGGCGAAAGCGATTCAATGACGTCGGGGTAAAGCGTACCTTGGGCCAAGAACTCAACCTTACCACGCTTCTTCTTTTGCACGTCCCGAATCGAGCGTTCAAAAACTTTGACGAACTCGTGGCCGATAATTTTGCGTTTCTGCTCCGGATCGGTCACGCCTTTAAGTTTACGTAAGAAAATGGCCGAGGCATCCACCACGCGTAAATCGACCTTAAAGCGGCCGCGGAACATCTTCTCGACTTGCTCACGCTCACCTAAGCGCAGCAAACCATTGTCCACAAACACGCAAGTTAACTGCCGGCCAATCGCACGTTGGATTAAAGCGGCCGCTACCGAGGAATCAACGCCGCCAGAAAGCCCCAAGATGACTTGTGAGGAGCCTACTTTCTCGCGGATTTCGCGCACGGCGGTGTCCAAGTAATCATCCATCTTCCAATTTGGCTTACAGCGACAGATGCGGAATAAAAAGTTGCGCAAAATATCAATCCCGCGTTCCGAGTGGGCAACCTCAGGGTGGAATTGAATCCCATAGAAGCGACGGCTCGAATCCTCAACCACCGCACACTCCGAATTTTCCGTGCTCGCCACCGCTTTAAAACCGCGGGGCAAACGCGTGACCTTATCCCCGTGCGAATTCCAAATGCGCAGCGGCGACTTCAACCCGTGTAAAAGTTCGGAGCCCTTCCGGAAAGACAAAGTCCCATGGCCGTACTCGCGGTGTTTGCTGCTAGCAACATTGCCGCCCAACATTTGGCCCATCAACTGGACGCCATAGCAAATCCCTAAGACGGGCACACCCATCTCAAAAATTGCGGCTTGGGGGTGAGGCGAGCCTGGTTCTTTGACGCTGCTCGGACCACCGGACAGGATGACGCCCACCACGCCATCGGCACGGAGAACTTCAGGGGAAACCCCAAAAGGATAAATCCGCGAGTGCACATTACATTCGCGAATGCGCCGTGCGATAACCTTGGTCAATTGAGAGCCAAAATCGAGAATGGCAATGGACTGAGGGGCCATAGAAGTAAGTTTTAAATTAGTTTAAAATTTAAGGCGAACATTCTTCCAACCACATTGCGGACAAGCCGCTTCCTCACGACGGCGAGGGCGCACATAAACTAACCCACAACGTGCACAGGAAAAGGCTGAATTCAGCCGACGGTGGTCCGCCAATAAAGCGTCACGGCGATCATACCAGGCTTGTAAGCCAAAGAGCACCAAAAGAACAAAACCCGTCACAAAGGCGAGGAAGGTGCCAAGATCGACGGGTTGAAACATGAGAGAGGAGGAGTTCTAAAAAGGCGAGACGCGTCACCGGGTGCTGACGCGTCTCGATTGAAGGCTGGAAGAAAACCTTAAGCTTGAGCGGCAGCTTCGGAAGCAGCAGCTTTCGCCTTAGGCTTGCGTGCCGTTTTCGCCTTGGGCGTCATGGCAGGGGCCTTGTCTTCTTTCGCTACCAGTTCAATCAAGGCTTGTTCGGCAGCGTCACCCTTACGAGCGGCGAGCTTGTAGATGCGCGTGTAACCTCCATTGCGAGCTGCAAAGTTGGGGGCACGATCTTTGAACAAAAGCGCACAGGCGGTTTCATTGCGTAACTTCGCTAAAGCTAAGCGAAAGTAGTGCAACTTCACAGCCTTGTCCGAGGAAGCTTGCGCTTTCTTGGCCAGGGTGATCAGCTTTTCAGCATAAGGACGTAAAGCCCGAGCGCGCGAAAGCGTCGTGGTAATGCGTGCATTGATGAACAAAGCTGAAGCAAGGTTAGCCATCAACGAGCGACGGTGAGCCGTCTTAACGCCGAGGACGTGATGATGAGTGCGGTGACGCATGGTCGGTAAAGCGAGGGTTAAGCGTTCACGCCCTTATTATCGAGCAAGCGTTCGTCGACTTTTTGGCCAAGCGAAAGTCCCAATTGCTCGAGCTTCGCTTTGATTTCGTTCAACGACTTCTTGCCGAAGTTACGGTACTTGAGCATTTCTTGCTCAGACTTCATCGCCAACTCACCAACGGTATTAATGTTGGCATTGTTTAAGCAGTTAGCGGCGCGAACCGAGAGCTCAATTTCGTTAACCGACATATTGAGCAATTTACGAAGACGATTGGATTCCTCGTTAACTTCTTTGTGGCCCGTGTCGAAGTCGACCTGGCTAGACGATACCGTGTCAAAGACTTCGAGGTGGTGACGCAGAATAGCCGAGGCTTCTTTCAAAGCTTCGTCAGGGGTGATCCGACCATCGGTCGAAATTTCGAAGACCAGCTTATCGTAGTCCGTCTTGTCACCCGAGCGGGTGCTTTCCACGGAATACTTTGCGAGCGTCACCGGGGAGTAGAGCGAGTCAACAGGGATGCTACCAATCGCTTGGTCGGATTTCTTATTTTCTTCAGCCGAGGCCCAACTGCGACCCACGGTTACTTCGAGATCAGCGTAGAAACGACGTTTGCTGTCGATGGTGCAAATCACTTGGTCAGGATTGACCAACGTGACCGTCGAGCCCTTGGTTTCGAACTTAATGTCAGAAGCCTTAACGGGCCCGGCCTTGGTCACATCGATGGAGCCCTTAAAAGCTTCGCGCTTATTGGCTTCCGTGCGGATGCGCACCTTCTTCAAATTCAAAACGATTTCGGTAACGTCTTCGACGATACCATCAATCGGTTGAAACTCGTGTTGCACGCCTTCGATGGTAATCGAAGAGATGGCGGCTCCTTCAATGGAGCTCAGCAGGATGCGACGCAACGAATTGCCAATCGTATGACCAAACCCGGTTTCAAAGGGCTCAGCGATATACTTAGCGTACGTAGGGGTGGCAGAGGCCTCATCTTTCTTGAGGCTCTTGGGGCGTTGAAATTCACCGAGGCGCTTAGACATGGCAGGATTCCTTTTAGGTTAGTGGTTAAGAGGATTAGCGGCTGTAGAACTCAACGATGAGTTGTACATTGATGTCAGTAGGTAGCTCTTCCTTCGCAGGCTCGCGGACGATTTGTCCTTGGAGCTGTTCAGGCGTCGCATTCAACCAAGCAGGGGCAGCACGGCTTTGACCTTCCTCAATCGCCCGTGTGGCCAATTGCTTGGACGAGGTTCGATCGCGGACTTCAATCTTTTCTCCAGGCGAAGTCGCAAAGCTAGCGACGTCTACCTTACGACCATCGACGCGGATGTGGCCGTGGGCAACCAATTGGCGAGCCGCCGCACGCGAGTTGGCGAAGCCGAGGCGGTAGACCACGTTATCGAGGCGGGTTTCGAGGATGCGGAGGAAATTATCACCCGCAACGCCACCCATGCGCTTCGCTTTTTCAAAGGCCAAGCGGAATTGCTTTTCGGTCATGCCGTACATCATGCGAAGCTTTTGCTTCTCATTGAGGCCGACGCCGTATTCAGAGACCTTACGACGGGTCGTCTGACCGTGGATACCTGGAGGATAGGGACGACGTTCTTCGCCCTTCGAGGTATTGAAAATATTTTGACGGAAGCGTCGGTTGAGCTTCGTCGTTGGTCCAGTGTAACGTGACATAGTTTTTTTTGTTTAGTAGAGTTGGCGGAGGGAGAGTTCCCGCCCGGTTTGCCATCGCCGGACGGTGATGCGGAAAAACGATTAAACGCGGCGACGCTTGGGAGGGCGGCAACCGTTGTGAGGAATCGGCGTCGTATCGAGGATCGAGGTCACATTGAGACCTAAAATTTGGAGGGCACGAATCGCACTATCGCGACCCATACCTGGACCCTTAACGCGGACGGCGACATCCTTCAAACCGTGAGCCATCGCCAACTTGGCGGCTTCTTGGCAAACGACTTGAGCAGCGTAAGCCGTGGACTTACGCGAACCACGGAATTGGTGACGACCGGCGCTACCCCAAGAGATCACATTACCATTGGTATCGGTGATCGTGACCTTGGTGTTATTGAACGTCGCTAAGATATGGCAAACACCGGCGGTGATGTTCTTCGAACCTTTCGCACGACGGACTTTGATTTCACCGACTTCTTCGCCAAGCAATTCCTTGGCGGTAATTTCTTTGCGCTCCGTGGAAGCTAAATCAGCAGGGGCTGCAGCAGGAGCCGCAGCTTCAACTGGGGCCGCCGCCGCTTCAGCAGCGGGGGCCTTTGGCTTGCGCACTTTAGGAGTCTTGGGGGCTTCTTCGCTCATCGTATAAAGTTATATTAGAAAATTATTTAGCAGGAGCCGTGGCGACGCCGACAGTCTTACGCTTACCCTTACGCGTACGAGCGTTGGTGCGCGTGCGCTGACCGCGAACGGGCAGACCACGGAAGTGGCGGAGACCGCGGTAGCACTTAATCGCCTGCAGACGCTTTAAGTTCTGTGCGATGTCGCGGCGCAAATCACCTTCGCACTTGTAGCCCATGCGCACGATGTACTCAACGATCTTGTTGAGTTGCTCCTCAGATAAATTCTGAGCGCGCATCGAGGGATCGAAGCCGAGGGCTTCACAAATCTCTGTGGCACGGCGAGGTCCGATACCATAGATGTAGCGAAGGGATACCTCCACTTTTTTGTTGTTAGGAATGTCTACTCCGAGGATTCGAGGCATGGTGTCCGGGCTGTTTAGAAGATGGGAAAGAGGTCGGAACTTGAGACTTTTGCGGGGATTTGAAAGCAAAAAATGCAGGTCAAGCTAAGGTAAGTATTTCGGCACCGTTTTCGGTCACCAAAACGGTGTGTTCAAAGTGGGCAGAAGGCTTGCCATCTTGGGTCCGAGCGGTCCAACCGTCGGCGGCCATAACAATCTTATGGGTGCCTAAATTCACCATCGGTTCAATGGCTAAAGCCATACCAGGCAATAACTTAGGTCCAGTTCCCGCTTTTCCAAAGTTAGGGATCTGAGGCTCTTCGTGCATTTTACGCCCGACGCCATGCCCCACGAAGTCACGGACGATGCCGTACCCCCCAGGGGTGAGGGAGGCCTGAATGGCGGCCGAGATGTCCCCTACCCGATTTCCAGGCTTCACGGCGGCAATGCCAGCCAGCAGCGCCCGTTCGGTGTCTTGGCAGAGGCGACGCGCGTCAGGCGAAACTTGGCCGACTTGAATCGTCCGGGCGTTGTCACCGATGAAACCATCGCGGCGTACCACGACGTCCAACGAAACTAAATCACCCTCCGCGACGATGCGATCGGAGGCGCCAATACCATGGACGACTTCATCGTTCAAAGAAATGCAAACGTAGCCAGGATAAGTTAAGCGGCCGACAACATAACCATAGCAAGCACTCTCACAGCCATGACGTAACATCAGGCCGCGGGCAGCCGCATCTAGTCCGGCTGTGGAAATTCCGGGTACCACTAAAGAGGCAAGGTCGTTTAACACGCGTGCGGCGGCCGCACATGCCGCCCGCATACGATTCACTTCATCAGCCGACCTTAAATCAATCATGCTAAATATTAGCGAGCGAAGGAACCCCAGTGATTAAGTCCCCACGCAATCAAACCGAGGACAAAAAGCACCAAACAGGTTTTCTCTAAAGAACCGAGGGCCGAATTTTCAAACTCTGGACGGAGACCCGAAGCAGGGACCGCGACGCCACCAATCCGGCCCTTCTTCAAGAAGCCTTCGTAGTTACGTTGTAAAAGGAAGGTCTCAATTTGGCGCATGGTATCCAACATCACGCCAACGGTGATCAAGCCACCCGTGCCGCCCAAGAAGGTCGCTAAGCGAGGCGGGAAACCAAATTGCGAGATGAAGAGATCAGGCAACAAAGCGATGATCAAAAGGAAGACTGACCCAGCCAACGTCAGCCGCGTCATGACGAAGTCTAAGAACTCCGCCGTATGAGCTCCGGGGCGCACACCCAAGATGTAACCATTGTTCTTCTTTAAGTCGTCGGCGATTTGCACCGGACGGAACATGATGGAAATCCAGAAGTAACTGAAACCGAAGATGAGGGCCGCGTACATGCCGTAGTACCAAGCATTGTTACGCTGGAAGATGTCACCCCAGGAACCGAGGAACTCGAGTTGCTTGGAGAGCGTGCTCAAGCCGCGGAACAAGAAGTAAGGGAAACTTAAAATGGCGCCGGCAAAAATCACCGGCATCACGCCAGCGTAATTAACTTTGAGAGGCAGGTAATTCGTTTGGGCACCGTACATCTTACGACCCACCATACGCTGCGCATACTGAATCGGAATTTTACGTACCGCTTGATTAATCGCCACCATCGCGGCCGTCACGGCCACGAAGAGTAAAATCATCCCGCCGGCTTTTTCCCAACCATGGCTCACGGCCGCGGCCGAACCGACTTTACCACCAAAGGTTAAGTCAACGAAGGAGGTCAACGCCCCGGGGATATCCGCTAAGATACCCACCGTGATCAGCATCGAGGTGCCATTACCAATGCCGCGTTGCGTGATTTGTTCACCCAACCAGAGCATCACAATCGCACCAGAAGTTAATAGGAACACCCCGAGGAAGATGAAGAGCGTCTTGCTTTCCATCACCACGATTTGGCCCGTGAAGTTCCCCAAGCCTAAAGCTTGGCCAACTTGGTTAGGCTTACAGAAGGCACCTAACAACAAAGACGCCTGCACCACGGCGATGACAATCGTCAGGTAGCGCGAGTACTGCGCGACCTTTTGGCGACCCACATCACCCTCTTGTTGCAAACGAGCAATCGACGGCACGACCGCCGATGCTAACTGCATGATAATCGAGGCGCTGATGTACGGCATGATGCCCAACGAGAAGATCGCGCCCTTGAGCAACGCCCCCCCAGTAAACATATTGTACATCGCCACTACCCCACCCGAAGCCTTGTCGGCCATCGAATGGTAGTACTCAATAATATCCTTAGGATCGATACCAGGTAACGGAATATTGCTACCAATGCGGGCCACGAAGAGCAACGCTAGGGTAGCAAGTAGCCGAGACCTGAGTTCAGGAATCCTCCAGCAGTTGGCGAAGGCCGAGAACATCGCGGAAGGATATAAAGGTCTTATTCAGCAGCTTGAACTGCTTTGGCGGACTCGATGAGTACCACTTTACCACCCGCGGCTTCGATCTTAGCACGAGCCGTCGTGGAGAAGCGATGCGCTTTCACCGTGATAGCACGGGTGAGGTTGCCAGCAGCGAGAATCTTGAGGAGCTTTTCTTTCGAACGCACGAGACCCGCGGCCTTGAGCTCTTCGATACCAAAAGACTTACCTTCGAGTTCTTGTAATTCAGCCAAGTTCACCACCGCATAATCCACCCGGTTGATGTTGTTGAAACCACGGTGAGGTAAACGACGGTAGAGAGGCATCTGACCACCTTCGAAACCAGGGCGGTGACCGCCGCCAGAACGGGCTTTCATACCCTTGTGGCCGCGACCGGAAGTTTTACCATGGCCCGTGCCGCGTCCGCGACCGAGTACCTTGTGACGGTGAGTGGAGCCCTTAATTTCGGGCAAAGAATGGAGTTTCATAGTATAGAGATACGCTTAAGCGCGGAGAGACTTGATTTGTTCAAGCGTACGGAGTTTGGAAAGACCATCGAGGGTCGCCTTCACAATCGCTTGAGGATTGTTCGAGCCCATCGACTTCGAAAGCACGTCTTTATAGCCAGCCACTTCGAGCACGGCACGCACGCCACCACCGGCGATGAGACCCGTACCAGGCGCAGCTGGGCGGAGCATCACCACGCCACCATCGGCATGACCGATGACTTCGTGAGGAATCGTGTTACCACGCAAGTTGACGTGGACTAAAGCACGGTGAGCACGGTCGGTACCTTTGCGAATCGCATCAGGCACTTCCTTCGCCTTGCCGTAGCCAACACCCACGCGACCCTTGCCGTCACCGGCAACGACCAACGCAGCAAAGTTAAAGCGACGACCACCCTTAACGACCTTCGAGCAGCGGTTGATGTGCACGACCTTATCGTTGTATTCAGAAGCTGGAGCATCGTTGCGATTGTCGCGACGAGGACCACGACCACCTTGGCCGGGACCGCCTTGACCACCACGACGATTGTTGCCGCCTTGACCACCGGGGCCACGACGATCACCGCCGGAGCGGCTTGGACCACCTACTGCAGGCGCGGCTGCAGGACTTTTGTTTTCTTCGCTCATGAAATTAGAAAATTAAGCCTCCCTTACGAGCTGCTTCGGCAAAGGCCTTCACCGTGCCATGGTAACGACGACCCGCACGATCGAAAACCACCGTGGTTAAACCAGCGGCTTTGGCTTTAGCACCAAAGGCTTCGCCAAAAGTCGTCGCACCAGCGACGTTCGGACGGAGCTTTTGACCACGGAGATCTTTCGAAGTGGTCGACAACGAGGCTAAGGTTGCGCCCTTATCGTCATCAATCGCTTGAGCGTAAAGGTGCAAGTGGGTCATCTTCAGAGCCAAGCGAGGACGAGCAGCCGTACCACGCACAGTCTTGCGGATACGCCAGCGACGCTTTTGCGCCAAGAGATTCTTCTTCTGCAGTTTCATATTAAAAAGTTAAGAGGCTTAAGCCGTCTTCTTGCCTTCCTTACGGCGGACGTATTCACCTTCAACGCGAACACCCTTACCTTTGTAAGGCTCGACAGGCTTATAGAGTTTGATGGAGGAAGCGACTTGACCGACCATGTGGCGATCAGCGCCGGAGATCACGAGCTTCGTGCCGTCGGTGACGACCACGTTTACGCCCGCAGGAATCTTGTATTGGATGGGGTGCGAGTAGCCCAAAGCCAAGTCGAGCAAATTGCCCTTCAAGATGGCTTTGAAACCGACGCCTTCGATGAGAAGGGTCTTGGTGTAACCCGTGGTCACACCCTCTACCATATTACGAATGATGGCGCGGATGGTGCCGTGTAAGGCGCCAGCGGTACCAACATCTTTACCATCTTTACCCTTCTTCGCCGTGAGGTCGGAGACGGTGACCACGTTCTTATCAACGGTGACACCGATTTCTTTAGGGAATGGTTTCGAAAGTTTACCCTTAGGTCCTTCGACGGAGACAACGTTGCCAGCGACGGCGACTTTGACTCCAGCGGGAATATTGACGGGTTGTTTGCCGATGCGGCTCATAACGTTACGGGTTTTAAGTGAATCAGGGTTTTACCAGACTTTGGCGAGGAGTTCGCCGCCAACTTTTTGGCGACGTGCTTCGGCGTCGGTCATGACGCCACGAGAGGTGGTGAGGATCGAAACGCCCATACCGCCGATGACGCTCGGCACGGCCGTGTAACCTGCATAAACGCGACGACCAGGGGTCGAGACGCGCTCAATGCTCGTGATGGCGGGGACACCAGCGACGTACTTAAGGTTAATTTCTAAAACGGGCAAACCGTCGCGCTCGCCCTTGCGAGAACCGGACAGGTAACCAGCTTCGGTTAAAATACGAGCCACGCCTTCGCGCAGACGCGACCATTGCACAATCACAGTGGCCTTATTGGCCTGCGAGGCATTCCGAATCGCGGTCAGAAAATCCCCGATAGTATCAGTTGAAGCGGACATATAAATAAAGTGCGGGGGTGATTACCAAGAAGCTTTGGTGACGCCAGGAATTTGGCCGTTGAGGGCTAGTTCGCGGAAGGTGATACGGGACAAGCCGAACTTACGGATGTAAGCACGCGGACGACCCGAGATGGAACAACGGTTCTTCTTCCGGACGAGGGAAGAATTCCGAGGCAACTTCGTCAAAGCGCGTTGCGCTGCGTAGAACGCATCTTCGCTGACATTAGGATCAGCGAGGACCTTCTTCAACTCGGTACGCTTAGCCGCGTACTTCTTGACAAGGCGTTCGCGCTTAAGGGCGCGTTGGATAACAGACTTCTTGGCCATGCTAGTATAAAATAATTAGAGGTTAGGCTTTGGTGGCAGCGTTCGCGGCAGCGGCGGCAGCATCCGCAGCCGAAGAGCGACGGAAGGGCATGCCGAGGAGGCGGAGTAATTCGCGACCTTCTTCGTCGTTCGTCGCCGAGGTGACGATGACGACATCCATACCGATGTTCGCCCGTTGCGAGCCGTCGGCTTGGGTTTCAGGGAAGATGGTGTGGTCGGTAATACCGAGCGAGTAGTTACCACGACCGTCGAGACGGTTCGAGGTACCGCGGAAGTCGCGAATCATCGGCAGAGCGACGACGGTTAAGCGTAGGAAGAATTCCCACATGCGGGCTCCACGCAAGGTGACCATGCAACCTAAGGGCATGCCTTGACGAACTTTGAAGTTAGCGACCGACTTCGCGGCCTTCGTGATCACGGGCTTTTGGCCGGAGAGCTTGGTCAATTCCTTGACCACTTCGGCCATGTGACCTTTGTCGGCGTCGGACTTGAAAGCAGAGTTCAGAACGATTTTCTTGAGGTTAGGAACCTGGTGAACGTTCTTGTAACCGCGGCTCTTAATGAGCTCGGGGACGACCTTCTCGAGGTAGAACTGTTTAAGATAGGGCTTCGTGGACATGGACGTTTAAATCTCGGGTGGTTTCGTCGGAATTATTTGGCAGCCTTGGCAGGCTTTTTGGTACGACGGGCATCCCAAATGGAGGCCAACATCACGTTCGAACGATGCAATGGGGCTTCACGTTCGGTGATGCCACCTTGACCGTCTTGCGTGCGCTTGAGGTGACGCTTGACCAAGTTGAGTCCTTCAACGGTCAGGCGCTCTTCAGCACGGCTGTAGGAAAGAACTTTACCGCGCTTACCTTTTTCGGAGCCGGCGATGACGACGATTTCGTCACCTTTTTTGATGTCAGTCTTAGACATGGTAATTAGAGCACCTCGGGAGCGAGGGAGATGATTTTCATGAAATTCTTACCGCGCAATTCGCGAGCCACAGGCCCGAAGATGCGCGTACCTTTGGGGTTACCATTGTCGTCGAGGATCACGACGGCATTGCTGTCAAAGCGCAGGTAGCTGCCATCCGCACGGCGGATAGGAGCCACGGTACGCACGATGACGGCGCGGCAAACCGAACCCTTTTTCACCTGGGCGTCAGGCGTGGAATCCTTCACCGAACAAATGATGACGTCACCAATGCCGGCCGTGTCAGTCAACTGACCAAGGCGGCGGATCATGCGGACCTTGCGGGCGCCGGTGTTGTCGGCTACATCGAGCCGAGAAAGCATTTGAATCATAAAAAAGAGAGTAAGGGTTGGAGGAGGAACGACGGGACTTAGTCGTCGATGGTTTGAGCGGCGATTTTAGCGGCTTCGACCACGCGAATCACGCGCCAGCGCTTCAAGCGGGAAAGAGGGCGGGTCTCCATGATTTCGACTTTGTCGCCGACTTTGCACTCATTCTTTTCATCGTGAGCGTGCAAGACGGTACGACGTTTAACTTCTTTACCATACACAGGGTGTGGTACCGTGTACTGGAAGTTGACCTTGATAGACTTATCCCCCGAGCGCGAAGCGACGAGGCCGATAAGGGTTTTACGATTGGAGCGAGACTCGGACATTGGAAAAGGAATGAAGGGTTAAGATTATTTCTGTTTAGCTTGGGCCGCAAGAACGGTCAGGCAGCGAGCAATGTCGCGACGCAAAGCACGAAAGCGCGCCGAGTTCTCGACGGCACCGGTGGCCTTACGGAGGCGCAATTGGAGGAGTTCTTCGCGAGCTTCGCGAACACGCTTCTCTAACTCAGCCGTCGCCAAAGGACGCAGAGCCGAAGCAGCGGAGGGTTTATCTTTGCGGAAAGTTGCCATAGAAATAGATCAGTTGAGATTAGAATTTTTCGAGTTCTTCGCGAGCCACGAAGCGGCAGCGAACTTGCAATTTGGTGTCGGCCAAGCGCATCGCTTCGCGAGCGGTGCTGATAGGCACGCCGGCAACTTCGAAGAGCATGGTACCAGGCTTCACGACGGAAACGTAGTACTCGACGCTACCTTTACCAGAGCCCATTCGGACTTCGGCAGGCTTACGCGTGACGGGAGTGTGAGGGAAGATGCGCATCCACATCTTGCCCTTACGCTTCAGCGAACGGGAGATGGCAATACGGGCAGCTTCAATCTGGTTGGCGGGCAAACGAGCCCGATCCAAGGATTGAATACCAAAGTCGCCAAAACTGAGAGTGTTGCACGCCGTCGCTTTGCCGCGAATTTTACCTTTGCGGTGTTTGCGCCACTTAGTGCGGGCTGGTTGAAGGTTGGCCATGAGAGCTTAAAATTTAGTCGTTAAGGGTTGGTTTAGAATTCGCTTTCCTTAGTGCAAATCCAGCACTTGATGCCGAGTTTACCATAAACGGTGCGAGCTTCGGCGAAACCATAGTCGATGTTTTCGCGCAAAGTGTGGAGCGGAACGCGACCCACGCGAGCGGACTCGACGCGAGCGATTTCAGCACCGCCTAAACGACCGGCCAGACGCAAGCGGATGCCATCGGCACCATTGGTCATGGTCGTTTGTACGGCTTTCTTCATCGCACGACGGAACGAAATGCGACGCTCTAATTGTAAAGCAACGTTCTCGGCGACGAGTTGAGCCACCAAGTCAGGGTGCTTCACTTCGTTGACTTCGAGGATGACGTCATCGAGGCGAGCCTTGCCAGCGACCTTTTGGATCTCTTGGCGCAACTTGCCGAGTTCTTCTCCCTTACGGCCGATAACGACACCAGGACGAGCGGTCCAGATGCGCACACGGACCTTCTGGCCAGCGCGCTCAATGAAAATACGGGGCACCGCCGCTTGACGGAGCTTCTCTTTGAGACACGCGCGGATACGGTAATCTTCTAAGATGTTAGCAGGGAACGTACGCTTGGTAGCATACCAGCGAGATTCCCAGTTGCGACGGACGGCTAAACGGAAGCCGGTTGGATTTACTTTCTGGCCCATGGAGTGCGAAGTGGATTATTTGGTGGGGGAAGCTAAGGCCACGCGAATGTGGCTCATAGACTTGTGGATAGGGTGCGCCGAACCGCGAGCAGCGGGCATCGAGCGCTTGATCACCGGCCCTTGATTCACCGTGGCAGAAACCACGACGAGGTCAGAGCTGGAAAGGTTGTGATTGTTTTCCGCGTTAGCGATCGCGCTCGCGAGGGTCTTGCCCAAGAGGCGAGCCGACTTACGAGGGATGAAGCGCAAAAGTTGGATGGCTTCTTCAGCGGGTAGGCCTTGAATCTGGCGCGCGACTTCGCGAACCTTCTGAGGCGACATACGAGCAAAACGGGTGGTGGCGTGAACTTCCATGACGATATAAAGGGTATTAGATGCGGGGGTTAGCGCGGGGCGAGACAAGATCTCCTGGGCGGATTTGGCTTTGAGGGTCCAAATTCAGAATCAAGGCAACGGCACGAGAACGATTAGCTTCGGCGATGACGACAGAGCCAAAAGGCTTGCCATCATGACTCACCGTACAAACCGCACCGGGACGAAAACCGTGATCGTAGCCAGCAGAGAGAATGACCAAGTCAGTGGCACGAGCCGATTGGATCGTGGTAACCGTGGCCTTGCCATCGGCTTCCGCCATACCCAACGACGACCCAGCGGCTACCGCAGAAGCGGAGACGAAGGAGGCGACAAGAAGGGCGAGAGCGGAGCGCATGAAAAGGATTACTGGGCTTCCTTGCGAGAGGGTTGGGTGTGCTGACGGAAGGTACGCGTAGGAGCGAACTCTCCGAGCTTATGGCCTACCATGTTTTCGGTGACGTAAACAGGTACGAAAGCCTTACCATTGTGAACTTCGATGTTTAAACCGATGAACTCAGGGGTGACCGTAGAGCGACGAGACCAAGTCTTAATGGGCTTACGACTGTTGGCCTTTTGAGCCGTCGTGATCTTGTCGACCAAGTGTGGGTCGACGAAGAAACCCTTTTTGCGTGAGCGTGCCATGGTGAAGAATTAAAGCGGGAAGATTATACTTGTTTTACCTTTCGACCATTACGGCGAACGATGATTTGGTTGTTCGAAGGCTTAGCCTTAGTACGCGTTGGGAAGCCCTTCGCGAGTTGACCCCAAGGAGACTTCAAGTGTTGGCGACCACCACCACCCTTGGACTTACCACCACCACCACCGTTGGGGTGATCCACAGGATTCATGGACATACCACGAACGCGAGGACGACGACCCTTCCAACGATTACGACCGGCCTTACCAAGGCTGGCGTTATGGTGATCGATGTTGCCGACGATGCCGACGGTGGCGCGACAATCAGCGTTCAAGTAACGCTGTTCGCCCGAGGGCATGCGGAGAATCGCACGGCTATCTTCTAAACCGAGCAACTGAGCAAAGCCGCCAGCCGAACGAGCGAGCTGACCACCCTTGCCTGGGTCGATTTCGATGCAGTGAATGAAAGTAGCAGGAGGAATCAGGCGGAGAGGCAACGAGAGACCAGGGGTCAATTGCTCTTGAGCCGTGTTGGTGCTGACCACCTTGTCGCCGACTTTCAAACCATCGGGCGCCAAGATGTAGCTGTGGGTCTTGTCGGCATACTCGATTAAAGCGAGGTGCGACGTGCGGTTAGGATCATACTCCATGCGCAAGACCGTGGCGGGTTGGTCGATACGATCGCGACGGAAGTCGATTTTGCGGTAAAGCTTTTTATGACCTCCCCCACGACGGCGGGAAGTGATGCGACCATAGCAATTACGACCGCGGGCGCGGTGGTTGCTTTCGGTCAAGCTGCGCTCCGAGCGGCCACGGTGCAGGCCTTCGGTCTTAACGCGCACTAAGAAGCGCTGACCGGGAGTGATAGGATGGTGAGTTTCGAGAGGCATGATACGGACGAACGCAGAGGATTAGGCGAGAGCGATGACGTCACCCTTCTTGAGGGTCACAATCGCACGACGCGAAGGAGTTTCTTGGTAGATAGAACCGCCACCGAGACGGCTGCGGCGCACCTTACCCTTGCGGATAAGGATGTTGATCTTAACCACGGCGACCTTGAAAGAGGCCTCGATGGCAGCTTTGATCTGAGCGCGGTCGGCGCCCGGAAGAACTTCAAAGACGTACTTGTTAGCTTCAGCCAAACCTGAGGCCTTTTCGGTCAGGACGGGACGGCTGATAATTGCGGAAGCTGGCTTCATGGAATCGGGATTAGTTCTTGGTGCGCTCGAGGACCTTCTTTAGGCCCGCTTCAGTGATGAGCACGCGAGGCGTACGCACCAAATCAAACGCATTGAGGTTAGAGGAATTCGAGAAGACGGCGCGGTCGAGGTTGCGGCTCGCACGGAGCACGGGCTCGGACCAGGTGCTATCCACCACGAGGAGGCGCTTACCTTCAGGGCTCACATTCGTCAGCACCTTGGCAAAGAGCTTGGTCTTAGGTTGCGCGACTTCAAAGCGCTCGATCACAGACAGGCCACCATCGGAAGCGAGTTCGAACAAGGCGCGTTGCAAAGCGATCTTCTTGGCTTGAGCCGTGATGGTCTTGGACCAATCGCGAGGGCGAGGACCGAAGACGATACCACCCTTGAATAATTGAGGGGCGCGCTTGTCGCCGTGACGGGAACCGCCGGAACCCTTTTGAGGGAGAATCTTTTTACCAGAACCAGCAACTTCGCCGTAGTCCTTCGTCTTGGAAGTACCTTGGCGCTTGTTGGCTTGATAGGAAACGATGACTTGCTTGAGCAAGGCCACGCCCTTGTCGCCTTCGAAAGAAGGAATATCAAATTCCTTCTCCGTGAAAGTCGAACCGTCAGGCTTGTAAACTTTGAGCTTCATATCGCGTGCTATTTTTTAAGTGAGAACTAGGCTTTCTTAGCTGGACGCACCACGACGACTTCGCCGTTAGCACCAGGGAAACTGCCCTTGATGAGGAGGAGATTCTTCTCGGCGAGCACTTGCACGACGCGAAGGTTTTGGACGGTACGTTGCACGGCACCCATGTGACCAGGCATGCGCTTACCTTTAAAGACGTGACCAGGAGTTTGACGCATACCGATCGAACCGCTTCGGCGGTGCATCATGTGACCGTGAGAGTCAGGCTGACCAGCCATGTTGTGGCGCTTCATTACGCCTTGGAAGCCACGGCCCTTGACAGTGCCAATGACGTCGACCAATTGACCGGCCGAAAACTTTTCAACCGTGATCACGTCGCCAACCTTAGCGTCCGAAGCGGCGCTAACGCGGATTTCGTGAAGGTGGCTGTGAGGAGCCACGCCGGCTTTGCGAAGGTGACCGACTTCAGCCGACGAGAGGCGGCTTTCCTTTTGGGCACCAAAAGCAATTTGGACGGCATTGTAACCATCCTTATCGACCGTCTTGACCTGGGTAACAGGACAAGGGCCAGCTTGGACGACCGTAACAGGGACGAGGTTATTCTCCGCGTCGTATACCTGGGTCATTCCGATTTTTTTACCGAGTAGTTGGTGTTTCATTTTCTAAGAGGCAGGTGACCGGTAAAGGTCGTTTGGTCATTGCTGACCTGCATTAGGCTTAGGATGTCCTTGCGGAATCTTGGTCCTGAAGAGGGGCGCTGGCGCAGCCTGCGTTGGTTGGAGGTGAAAGGTGGAAGGGTTGAGGAGTTAGACTACGATGTTAATGTCAACACCAGAAGGTAAATTAAGCTTCTTTAGCTCATCTACGGTCTGCGAGTTTGGCTCGAGAATCTCGATTAAGCGCTTGTGGGTGCGGATTTCGAACTGATCCATGGACTTCTTGTCCACGTGCGGCGAACGGTTCACCGTAAGGCGTTCAATGTCGGTAGGGAGAGGTACCGGACCAGAAACGCGGGCGCCGGTGCGCTTGGCGGTATCAACAATCTCATTGGCCGATTGATCTACCATGCGGTAGTCAAAGCCTTTGAGCTTAATGCGAATTTTAGTACGAGCCATCGGAGAGGATTGGATAGAGGGTTAGGTGCGGGCAGGTGCGCGAGAGGAGGACTCGACGACTTGCTTGAGGATTTGGGCAGGAACTTGTTGGAAGTTGCTTGGTTCCATGGTGTACGAGGCGCGGCCCTTCGAGAGCGAACGCACGTCCGTGGCGTAACCAAACATTTCAGCGAGAGGCACCAAAGCGTTGATGTTGCAGAGACCGTTCTTGGTTTCCATGCCTTGGATTTGACCACGGCGGCGGTTCAAGTCGCCCATGATATCACCTTGATATTCTTCAGGGGTCACGACTTCGACCTTCATGATAGGCTCCAGCAAGATCGGCTTGGCGTCTTTCATCGCTTCCTTGAAGGCGAAGATACCAGCCATCTTAAAAGCCATTTCATTCGAGTCCACTTCGTGAAACGAACCAAAGACGATGCGTGCTTTGAAGTCGATTACAGGGTAGCCGGCGACGGTACCGTTGTTCGCAGCTTCTAAAATACCTTCGGTCGAAGGCTTGATGTATTCCTTAGGAATCACGCCACCGACGATTTCGTTCACGACTTCCTGACCTTTGCCAGGATTGGGTTCTAATTTGATTTCGACGTGACCGTATTGACCGCGACCACCCGACTGACGGATGAATTTACCAACGCCTTCAGCGGCGATGTTAATGGTTTCGCGATAAGAGATTTGAGGCTTGCCCGACTTAGCTTCGACTTTGAATTCGCGCTTCAGACGGTCGACGATGATTTCGAGGTGCAACTCGCCCATGCCCGAAATAATCGTTTGGCCGGTTTCTTGGTTAGAAGAAAGACGGAAGGTAGGATCTTCTTGAGCCAAGCGCTGCAAACCAATGCTCAAGCGCTCTTGGTCAGCCTTGGAGTTAGGCTCAATGGACATCGAGATCACAGGATCTGCGAAGGTAGGAGGCTCTAAGACTAAGTCGTCTTCGAGGGTCAAGGTATCGCCCGTGACGATATCCTTAGGACCAATCATCGCACAGATATCGCCCGAGTAGGCGACGTCGATTTCTTCGCGATCCATCGCGCGGAGGAGCACGAGGCGAGAGATACGCTCGGTCTTACGCGTACGAGGGTTGTAGAGGGCTTCACCCTTCTTCAACTGACCACGGTAAACGCGGAAGAACACTAACTGGCCCACGAAGGGGTCAGACCAAAGTTTGAAGCAAAGGCCGGTGACCTTAGCGCTGTCATCAGGACCGATTGCGATTTCTTTTTCGCCGTCGTCAGTGAACGCACGTTGGCCGCGCATGTCGACGGGGGAAGGCAAGAAGTCGACGACGCAATCCAAGAGCATTTGCACGCCCTTGTTTTTGAAGGCCGAACCAGGAATCACGCCGATGAAGTTCATCGAGAGCGTGGCCTTACGGATACCCGAACGAATTTCGTCGATTGAAACTTCTTGGCCGTCGAGGTACTTCGAGGCGAGGACGTCATCAAAGTCAGCGAGGGCTTCAATCAAACCATCGCGCCACTTCTTAGCTTCGTCCTTTTGGTCGGCAGGAATGTCGACCGTGTTGTACTTCATGCCCTTCGGGTCGGTTTCGTCGTAAACGTACGCGACGTTCTTGATTAAATCGATGAGGCCTTTGAAGTGTTCGCCTTGACCAACGGGAATAAAGAGGGGGTGAGCATTGCCCTTCAACTTTTGGCGAATGTCATCCACGGCACCGAAGAAGTCAGCACCCGTGCGGTCCATCTTATTGACGAACGCCACGCGAGGTACGCCGTACTTGTTCATCTGGCGCCAAACGGTTTCGGACTGAGGTTGAACCCCGGCCACCGCGCAGAACACGGCAACCGCGCCGTCGAGCACGCGCAAGGAGCGCTCCACTTCAGCGGTAAAGTCTACGTGACCAGGCGTATCGATGATATTGATACGGTGATCGATGTTAGCAAAGTGACCTTCCTTGGTTTTCCAACCAGCGGAAATGGCGGCGGCGGTGATTGTGATACCACGCTCGCGCTCCTGCTCCATCCAGTCGGTCGTCGCCGTACCGTCGTGCACTTCACCCATCTTGTGCACCACGCCGGTGTAGAAGAGAATACGCTCCGTGGTGGTCGTCTTACCAGCGTCGATGTGCGCGGCGATACCAATATTACGCGTGTGTTCCAGAGGGAACTTGCGATTAGGAGAATTGAGACTGGAGAGAGATTTGGACATGGTCGGAACCAGGAGGAGCCCTAAAGTTTAAGACAAAAATTACCAGCGGAGGTGAGCGAAGGCACGGTTAGCTTGTGCCATCTTGTGAGTTTCTTCGCGCTTCTTCACCACGTTGCCGGTGTTGTTGTAAGCGTCGACCACTTCAGCGGCTAAAGCTTCGGCCATCGAAGTACCCTTGCGGCCTGCGGCGGCAGCGACGACCCAGCGAAGGGCGATGCTGTTTTGGCGCTCGTGGCTGACTTCCACAGGAACTTGGTAAGTAGCACCACCCACGCGGCGGCTCTTCACTTCCAACTTCGGACGGCAATTTTCAAGAGCCCCCAAGAGGAGCTCTACGGGGTTACCCTTCATCAACTTTTCGCTGACCTTTTCGATCGCACCGTAGACGATGGCCTGAGCAATAGACTTCTTGCCGGACTTCATCACTACATTGATGAGTTGGCTCACCAAGGGACTGCCATAACGAGCGTCCGGGAGGTGAGTGCGCTTAGCTGCTTTACGACGACGTGACATGTTAAGAAGAGTTTAAAAATTAGGCTTTCTTTTCCTTAGGACGCTTGACGCCGTACTTGGAGCGAGAGCGACGACGCTTTTCAACGCCAGAACAGTCGAGGGGACCGCGGACGATGTGATAGCGCACACCAGGAAGGTCCTTCACGCGCCCGCCACGCACGAGCACCACCGAGTGCTCTTGGAGTTTATGACCTTCGTCAGGAATGTAAGTAATCACTTCCTGCCCATTCGTCAGACGCACCTTGGCAACCTTGCGTTGCGCCGAGTTCGGTTTCTTCGGCGTGCGGATCATGACTTGCACGCACACACCGCGACGGAACGGGGAGTTGTTCAAGGCCGGAGATTTGGACTTGGCCTTGGGTTGAATGCGCGGTTTGCGGACGAGCTGATTGATGGTAGGCATGGACCTAAATAGGGAAAAGAGGGTTGTGGCATATGACTGGAGGCACCCCATGCAAGCGGAAAGTGCTAGATTTGTTGGTTTCGTTACTTGAGAGGCGACTTTAGCGAATTATGCCTCGTTTTTAAGAGAGACAACGACCCCAGAAATCATCAGCATCCCGCTCCCATGCCTCGACTGCGTCCGTTTAGTACCCTGCTCGTCAGTTTACTCTCCCTTCAGGCCTGGGCTCAAGCGCCAGCCAATCCCCCGGCGGCCTCAGCCTCGACGGGCGATATCAACACTACTGCCGGCAAAGCGAGCGATGAAAAAACCTTGAATAATAAGGCTGAAATCGATACGGACGCCGACATCGTCTTCATGATTGGGCTCCCCTTGACCAAAGGGAAAGACGCCACCTTAAGTTACGTCCGCCAAACCTACATCAAAGCCGGATTGGTCAAAGATTCCTTGCTGCGGGAGATGGTTAAAATGGCCTTAGCTAAAATCGAGGATCAACCCGAGAAGGCTGCCGAACTCCGCCAAGAACATCTTAACAAGTTAGCGGACTACTTTCTCAAACAGGCCCAAGAAGCCCAAAAAGATAAGCGCGTGGGCGACATGATTCAGATGGCCCAAATTGCGGTGCGTTGCAACCCCGCCAATTCTGACGCTAAATTGTTTTACGCCAATGTTTTACATAGAAATCTTGGTCGCACCGATGATGCCATCCAGTCCCTGCGCTATGGCATGGAATTCATCAACATTGATGACGCCAATGGTCGCCAATACTTGGATTTCTACTTCCGCTTACTCCAACTCCGGGAGCGCGACCAAGAGGTCATCGATCAAAGCCTCAAATTACTCCAGTCGTCTAAGGTCATCCCCCAGTCTACTCGCGAAACCTTAGCGCTCGCCGCCGCCACCTCCCTCTACTGGGTGGGCAAATACCCCGATGCAGTTAACCTAGTGTCGGCCAATAGTTTAGATAAATACCCTGAAGGGCTTTTGCTAAAGGCTCGGGCCCTGTTTGATGGGGGCAAAACCCAGGAGGCAATCTCCCTCTTGGAATCCAAGTCGTCCGTATTTAAAGGACCGGCCAAAGACGCCATCCTATCCCAACAAGCCCGCTTCCATATCCTGCTCGGCCAAACCCGTATCGCCCTCTCCGTCATCCAAGAACGCGTCGCTCTGGACGAAAAGGCCGCGAGCCCTCGCATCCAACGCCTGCAACTGCTCGATAAGTTGGGCATGAAAGATGACTACGAAAAAGACCTGCGCTACTGCTTCGATAATCTAGGTGGCAATTATGGAGCAATGATTGCGTTGGCGAATTTCGCCGCCGAAAAAGGCTACGATGGTTTAAGTCTCGCCGTCGCGAACATTGCCACGAGCCATGGCTTTGAACGAGCCACCTTCGCCGCCCTGCACCTTGAAGCACTCTTAAATAATCACCAACCCGATCAAGTCATCATTCAATATCAACAGGTAACTTCAGTGGATCGGGCTTTCTTCGAATCCAATAAAGGCGTGGTCCAAGCCCTCCTCGGCATCGCTTACTATGCTCGCGATAAAAAAGACCCCATCGGGACCAAACGCGACCGCGACATCGGCGACCGCTACCTTGCGGAATTCCTCAAAACAAAAGACCTCGGTCCAGAAGCTTATCGCTCGGTCGGGCGCTTGCTCAAGAAAATCCGCGCCGGCGATCCGGCCATGCGTATTTTAGAAACGGGCGTGCAAGCCTTCCCCCACCACTCGCAATTACGGGCCGATTATATTAGTGCCCGCATCCTCGCAGGTCAGACGGAAGGTTACGGCACCCGCAAACCTTTGGCTGATGAAATTGATGGCTTACTGCAAATGCGCCGCCCTTCCCCTGCGATTTGGCCTGAAGTAATTTCCTGGCTCCACACGGAAGCCAAAATCACCGTTGAAAAAGCTCGTCAGTTAGAAGCCAACATCACGCCGCTGGTTCGTAATAACTTGGACCCGGAAGCACTCGAAGGTCGCTAAACCTACCATGAGTCTGGCGGAACGAAAGGCAGCCTTGCTGGCAGAGTTAGAACCGTTTGCGGATCACCACGAACGGTTTCAGTACATCATTGATCGGGCTAAAACCAGTCCGGCTCTGCCTGCAGATTTAAAGTTAGATATTTTTTTGATCGAGGGTTGCACGTCCAACCTCTGGCTGGTGCCCAAAGTTGAAAACGGAAAATGTTTTTTTCGCTGCGACGCCGACTCTTTGATTACCAAAGGCATCGCCACGCTGGTGTGTGATTTATATAACGATGCCACCCCCGAAGAAGTCGCTACGACCGACTCCGACTTCCTCTCTCAAGTGGGCATCACCCAACACTTGTCGCCTAACCGGCGCAACGGCCTAGCGAATCTCGTCAATAAAATCAGAGGTTTTGGCCGGACGGCAACGGCTTCCTGAGTCTGATAATTTATCTTATACTGCAAAATCAACGGGATTGATTTTGCGACTTCAGAAAATCTACTTTCTATCACAGCATGACTGTGTCACCAGAGAGCACTCCACCTCGCCTCCGCGGCTTGTTTATCCTCTGTTGCCTCACCCTCGGTTGGGCGGTGCTCGTTTTACAAGCGGGTGGCTTCACGACCAGTATCCACGCGGGCATGGCCTTCTTGGATTGGCCACTCTCCAATGGTTCGGTGAATCCGCCAGGCTGGCTCACGGAAATCGATAAATTTGCCGAACACTCTCACCGCCTCGCCGCCTCGGGACTAGGCCTTTTTTGCATCGCAATCACACTTTGGCACTGGCGTTGCGAAACGCGTCCCACGGTGCGTAAATTAGCCTACGTCCTCCTCGGACTTGTGATCTTACAAGGTGGCCTCGGCGGGCTACGCGTGCTCCTCGATCGGCTTAATATTGGCGGCGAAGGGAACCTTAAAGCGGTTTCCTTTGCGATTGCTCACGCCCTCAACGCTCAGCTGACCATTGCAGTCTTAGCCCTGCTGGCTTTATTACATTCTAAAACTTGGCGAAACGAAACCGCTTCCGCCCCCTCGCCTACGCGCACGCTCGGTCGCTTCGCCCTGCTCGCAGTTTTCAGCGTGATTCTCATGGGAGCGGTCATGCGCCAAAACCATTTCACTTCGTGGGTAAATCAAGGTGCAGTTAGCGATTTATTCATCCCCGCGGGCGTAGGTCTAGGCTGGTGGATTAATTTGGCCCATCGCAGCGGCGCCCTCGTCGCCGCCCTCGCCGTCATCGGGTTTGCCACCAGTGGCAACACGCCCGTCCGACGCTGGTTACCCCTCGGCCTGCTCCTTGGACTGCAAATCGGTCTGGGCGTTCTGAGTATCCAACTGCCACTCAACCCGCACGTACGCACGGTTCACTTAGTCGTAGGCGCTGCCCTTTTCTCGACCCTATGTGCGCAAGTAGCCTTGGCACACCGGCGTACTGAATGCTTCCAAAATTTATAATCCAGCGGTTTTGCCTTTAACCCTGACCCGAAAGTGGCCACGACAAGTGCATGACTGAACGCGCCGGATCTTTACCCGCCGCTTACCTGGAGCTCACCAAGCCCCGGCTGTCATTCCTTTCGGTACTCACGGCCCTCACAGGCTATTTCTGTAGTGCCCCCCAAACCCCCGTTGAGGGGCGCGTGATTTTTTCCTTAGCCGTAGGGACAGCACTCGCAGCGGGTGGCTGCGGAGCCATCAACATGTGGTGGGAACGGGATAATGACGCCAAGATGGAGCGGACGAAAAACCGCCCCCTGCCCGCTGGAATCATCGAACCCTCCCAAGCCTTAGTCTTTGGATGCATTCTCGTCGTACTGGGCATTTCCCTCGTGAGCATCGGTGCTAACCCACTCGCCGGCATCCTCACAGCGGCCACGGCCTTCTCCTACCTGCTACTTTACACGCCGCTCAAATCCTTAACCACCTGGTGCACGCTGGTGGGCTCACTTCCGGGGGCCATCCCGCCCATCATCGGCACCGCCGCCAAGTTAGGTTATATCGATAGGATGGGTTGGTTACTTTTCGCCCTGCTCTTCTGCTGGCAAATCCCCCACTTCATGGCACTGGCCGTGATGTGGCGCGACGACTATGCCCGCGGCGGACTAAAAGTCGCCACCGTCACCGACCCCTCCGGTCGCACGGCCTCCATTTGGGCCATGGTCTTCATCCTACCGATGCTCTTTGTCGTCAGCCAAATAATCCTCATGTTCTTTGGCCCGCAGGCCGAAGGGACCTACCGCGGCTTCGCGAGCCCGTTCTTGTGGATTTCATTAATTGCGGGGATTTGGTTCTTCAAACTGACCCTCGAATTCACCTTCCCGCAACGTCGTGCCCAAGTGGCTAAACCGTTGTTCCTCGCTTCGATTTTATACCTTCCCTTGGTCTTATTGACTCTGACGTTGAACCGTCTTTTCTAAAAACCATGGAGCAGCCTGCTGCGAAAACCGAATGGCGTCAGCAACTCCGCACCCAACGACAGGCACTCACGTCCGCAGCTATTGAAAGTGCCGGGCACGAGATTTTACAGGTCTTACAAAACCATCCGCGATGGCAAGAGGCTCGCACCATTGGAGCTTACATGGCCCTACGAGGCGAGCCCGCAACCCAAGTCTTATGTCAGGCCGTCCTCGACGCTGGTAAAACCTTAGTCCTCCCACGCGTCAGCGACACGCAGACCCTAAGCTTACATCACGTTAGCCAACTCGACCAGCTCGAGGCTTCTACTAAAGGAATTTTAGAACCACGGGCGAATGCTCCTACGGTCTTGCCGGCCAGCTTAGACATCCTCCTCATTCCTGGCCTGGCGTTCGACCAGCAAGGACACCGCCTGGGACAAGGGGGCGGCTTCTACGATCGGCTCCTTGCCAACTTACCCGCCACGACTTGGCGCTTAGGTCACGCCCATGCCTTTCAACTTCTGCCTTTGCTCCCAACCGAACCTCACGATGCCAAAATTCACGCGGTCGTAACACCTCAAGGCATCACGGTCTTCCCGGCCTACTAAGTCGTTTGCTAATCTCCCACTTTCTAATCCGTTAATCGAGATTATGCCCGCCGCCCGTCCTGACGTTATTCGCTTACGTGGCATTCGCCAAAATAACCTCAAAGGTTTCGACTTAGAATTGCCCATCGGGCAACTGATTGTGGTCACGGGCCTCAGCGGCGCTGGCAAATCCTCATTAGTCTTCGATACCTTACACGCCGAAGGCCAACGTCGTTACGTAGAAACGTTCAGCCCTTACGTTCGCCAATTCCTCGAACTCCTGCCCGCCCCTAACCTAGAGTCAGCGGAAAACATTCGACCCTCCATTGCTATCAAACAAGGCAATGCAGTCAAAACCTCGCGCTCCACGGTAGGCACGATGACGGAGTTGTGTGATTGGTTTAAAGTTTGGTTCGCCCATCGCTCTGAACTCATCGACCCCGCTTCAAGTCAGCCCATCGCCCCACGTGGTCCCGAGGCCGCTTGGAAAGAAGCGTTAGAAAAATTTTCTGGTCAAACGCTGGTGGTCACTTTTGCCCTCCACAAACCACAAGAGATTAAGTGGGCCGCCCTGACACAGGAATTCACGAAAGCCGGTTTCACGCGGGCCTTCGTCAACAACCAACGCCTCCGTTTAGGCGAAGACCCGATTCCAGATGAGGCGTCCGAAATTTTAATCGTGCAAGATCGCCTGACGGTGACGACGGCAGACGCAGCCCGCTTTCATGAAGCGGCCCTCGGGGCGTTTCGCCTCGGTGGCGGGCGGATGCGCCTGCTAAATGAAAATGGTCAAGAGGTGGCGCGTTACAGTGAGATTTTAGAATCTCCCGTCGACGGGCGAAAGTTTCGCCCGGCCACCCCAGCACTTTTCTCCTTCAACTCCCCCGTAGGAGCCTGCCCTGAATGCCGCGGCTTCGGACGCGTGATCGGGTTGGATTGGAAAAAAATTATTCCCAACCCCGAACTCACTTTGGCTGAAGGGGTCATCGCTCCGTTTCAAGGAAATGTCTATGGAGAGAGCCAAAATGACCTCCTCCGCGCGTGTCGCAAGCAACATATCCCTCTGGATGTACCGTGGAAAAAACTTTCTGCCGCACATCGGCGCTACCTCGAGAACGGCGACCCTACCTACCAAGAAGGCCAATGGGAAAGTAAATGGTACGGCATTCGCGGTTTCTTCCGCTGGTTAGAGTCCAACACGTATAAAATGCATGTACGCGTGTTCTTATCGCGCTGGCGGAGCTACGAAGAGTGCCCCAAGTGCCAAGGAAAACGCTTTCGCGAAGAAACGCTGTGGTGGAAGTGGCAGAGGCTCACCTTGCCAGATTTATACAGCTTAAGCGTTGCCGACTTACGTCAAAAACTGGCTCCTCTAAAGCCGCAAGACTCCCGTCACCCCGCAGACCACGCACTGGAAGCGATCCTTGCACGCTTAAGTTACCTCGAAGCGGTGGGCTTGGGCTACTTAACCCTCGATCGCCTTTCGCGCACCCTCTCGGGCGGTGAAGTCCAACGCGTTAATTTAACGTCATGCCTCGGGGCGTGTTTAGCAGACACCGTTTTCGTGCTCGATGAACCCAGCGTCGGTATGCACGCCCGCGACCTCTCACGCATGATTGGGATTTTGCGCCAACTCGTAGCCCAAGGTAACACCGTAGTAGTCGTTGAACATGACGAAACCGTAATGCGCGCCGCGGACTGGTTAGTTGAAATCGGACCGAAACCTGGAGCGGAAGGCGGACATCTACTTTATGCAGGCAAGCCCGCTGGCATTCTTAAAATTAAGAATTCGGCAACGGGTGAATGGCTCAGCGGCCGGCGCCAAGTTGCCGCGAATCCTGCCCGACCCGTCACGAGCAAAACGCCGCAACTCCGGATCAAAAACGCCCAAGTTAATAATCTTAAAGACTTCTCCTGCAACTTACCGCTCGGCCGACTGGTAGGCTTATGCGGCGTATCGGGTTCGGGCAAATCCACCTTACTGCACCAAGTCCTAGCCCGCAAAGATGCGGAATCGGATGACACTAAACTAGAAGTTAAATGGTTAGAATTCGACCAAGAGCCTTCTGAAATCGCCCTCATCGATCAATCTCCCGCCACGCGGACACCACGCTCCAATCCCGCCCTTTACGTCGGAGCTTGGGAGGCGATTCGCAACCTCTTAGGTAATTCAGAAGAGGCCAAAGTTGCGGGCTTAACTCCAAGCCACTTTTCCTTCAATGCGGGCGATGGTCGCTGTGAACGTTGCGGCGGAGCTGGCTGGGAAACGGTCGAAATGCAGTTCGTCTCCGACGTCGCCTTGCCTTGTCCATCGTGCCAAGGCAAGCGCTTCCGTGATGAAGTCTTAGCTTTCCAATTCCACGGTAAATCTGTCGCCGACCTTTTGGCGATGTCGGTTTCCGAAGCCCGTGAATTTTTTGCGGCCCGCACACCCGCGACCCAACAACTGGCCTGCTTAGAAGAAGTGGGCTTAGGCTACCTGTCATTGGGCCAACCACTCACGACGCTTTCGGGGGGCGAAGCTCAACGCCTAAAACTCGTTCGCTACCTTGGGAAACTCGACCCCAAGAAGCCTGGGGCCTTATTGCTCTTAGATGAACCAACGACTGGCCTGCATCGTGATGACGTGTCTCGCCTCCTCACGCTCTTACAACGCCTGACCAATGCCGGTCACTCGCTCATCGTCGTCGAACACCAACTCGACGTCCTCAAGGCCTGCGATTGGTTAGTGGAACTCGGTCCCGAAGCGGGCCCAGGCGGTGGACAACTCATCGCAGCGGGAACTCCCGCGGACTTAGCCAAAGGCAACACCATCACGGGAAGATTTTTAGCTCAAGGGGAAATGGCGTTTAACACCAAGCCACCTAGTGTAACGCGCGAACGACCCACGGCGATTACCCTGCAAGGTGCACGCGAACATAACCTGAAAGACGTTTCCCTTTCCATCCCGCACGGCTCCTTAACCGTGATGACTGGCGTCTCGGGCTCAGGTAAATCGTCACTCGCTTTCGACATCCTCTTCGCTGAAGGGCAACGTCGTTTCCTAGAATGCGTCTCGGCTTACGCCCGGCAATTCGTCGAACAACTTCCCAAGCCTGACATCGACAACTTAGAAGGCCTGCCTCCCACGGTGGCGATTGAACAGCGCATCACGCGCGGTTCCACTAAGTCCACCGTAGCCACCGTCACCGAAGTGGCTCAATACTTACGAGTACTCTTTGCGCGAGCGGGCGTGTTGCACAGCCCCATCACCGGTGAACCGTTAGAAGAGATGACGGAAGACGCGATTGTCCGCTTGGTGAGTAAAAAAGTTAAAGCGCAGAAGAAAGGGCACCTGCTTTTAGCCGCTCCCTTAGTGCGCTCCCGCAAAGGCCACCACCGACCCTTAGCCGAATGGGCTGAAAATCACGGACTCCAACAACTCCGGGCCGACGGAAAACTTTATGAAGTGAAAGGCTTTGAAGGCCTGGATCGTTACCGCGAACACGACGTCGATGCCATCCTCGCCAAGGTACAACCCGACGGCACGATTATCCGCCCTGACGACTCCACGAGCGACGGCGAAAAAGCTTTAAGAGCTTTAGTCAAAGAAGCCCTCAACCTCGGCAAAGGCTCCTGCTTACTCCTCTCCCCTAAAGGCGAACAACTCGCCTTCTTATCCACGGCGCGCAGCGATCCCGCCACCGGAGAAGCCTACCCTGTGGTTGACCCCAAGCACCTCTCTTGGAATTCTCCGCGCGGGTGGTGTCCCGACTGCCGTGGTCACGGGCTTGAAGTCGATACCTTTGCGGCTGACGAAGAAGAATCACTCAATGAAAACGCCATTGCCGATCGCGTCGGTACCCAAGTCTGCCCCGCTTGCCAAGGCGAGCGACTTGGTCCCATCGGTCGTTCCGTCCGCCTCACACATCGTCAAGGCAAGCAAATCTCGCTTCCCGGACTATTAAAATTACAACCCGAACAGGCCCGGGAGTTTTTAAGTGATTTAAAATTAAATACCCGCGAAGCCGCCATCGTCGGAGCCTTATTACCAGAAGTCACCGCCCGGCTTAAATTCCTCACTTCAGTCGGTCTGGGCTACCTAGCACTAGATCGAGGAGCGGACACACTCTCGGGTGGCGAAGCACAACGCATTCGGCTCGCAGCCCAATTAGGTTCAACGCTCTCGGGCGCACTTTACGTACTCGATGAACCCAGCATCGGCCTTCACCCACGCGACAACGATCGCCTCATCGCCTCCCTCGAATCACTGCGCAATCGAGGCAACACAGTCTTAGTGGTGGAACACGACGAGGACACCATGCGCGCCGCCGACCTCATCATCGACATGGGGCCGGGAGCCGGGATTCACGGTGGCAGCATTGTGGCCCAAGGTACGGCTAAGGTACTCGAAAAAAATCCCGCTTCGGTGACGGGCAAATTCCTCCGCACCGCCATTCCGCACCCGTTACGCGGGAAACGCCGGGCCGTCAAAGGCCCCGAAGCCCCGAAGGATTGGGTGCATCTGAAAAAAGCCCACCTGCGCAACTTACAAGGCTTTGACGTTTCCATTCCCGCAGGTCGCCTAACCGTCGTGTGCGGGGTTTCGGGAGCGGGTAAAAGCACGCTCGTCACCGACCTCCTCGCTCCCGCGATTCAACTCGCTTTAGCCAAGAAGAAAGACTCCCTTGCTGGAAAAGACGCTCTCAGCGTGGTACAACAAGACGGGGCAGCCGCCTTCCAACAAATCACGGGCTTAAAAAATTTCCGTCAACTTGTCATCGTCGACCAAGAACCCATTGGCAAAACCCCCCGCTCGACCCCTTCGACGTATGTGGGCATTTGGGATTTAATTCGCGAACGCTTGGCCTCGCTCCCCGAAGCCAACATTCGGGGCTACGGCCCAGGGTTCTTCTCCTTCAACACCAGCGGTGGCCGGTGCGAAGCCTGCTCAGGAGCAGGGCGTGTGAAACTGGAAATGAATTTCTTGCCGGACACTTACGTCCCGTGCGAAGAATGCCAAGGCACGCGCTATGGTGCCGCCGCCAAAGCGATCCGGTGGAATGGCAAATCCGTCGCCGATTTGTTGGCGATGTCGTTTGAAGAAGCGGCGGCCTTTTTCTCGTTCGACGTTAAACTCCAAGACCTGTGCAACCTGATGGTCAAAACTGGCCTGGGCTATTTAACCTTAGGCCAAAGCAGTCCCACGCTCTCTGGCGGGGAAGCGCAACGCGTTAAGTTAGTCAGTGAATTAGCCCAGGGCTTGCCAACGTTCCGAGAACGCGCCCGTGGCGTCATTCGACCCAACTTATATTTTTTGGAAGAACCCACCATCGGACTCCACCAAGCCGACTGCCAACGGCTCATCGAGTTACTGCACGCCTTAGTCGATCAAGGCCACACTGTGGTCGTCATCGAACACCATCCCGACATTCTGGCCGAAGCCGACTGGTGCATTGAAATCGGGCCCGATGGCGGTCAGGGCGGCGGACGCCTTGTGCATGAAGGCACTCCGGAGTCTTTAGCGGCTCACAAAAACTCGCCCACCGCCTCCGCCTTAGCCCTAACTTTGCAGCGTGGTTTAGCCTCTAAATAAAGGTTTTCCATCGAAAAAGAGGTCGGGTTGGGCTTTGACCGTAGACCCATTCTACTTATGCTCAAAGTTCAATCCCATGAGTACCCCGAGGCCCAAGCGACCTTCCTTTCAAACTCCGCCCGAGGGTTTTAGCACGTCCGACAAGGTCTCGATTGCCTTACTACTGCCCGCACTCATCGGTTTGGCTTGGTTCTCTTGGGATATTTATCAACGCGCCCATCAACCTCCACGTCCGGCCAATGAACGCGGCGTCATGGATAACGTTGCCGACCTTTTCCGCCCTCAGTCCACAACCACAACGCCGGAAGTCGTAGTGCAAAAAGATAAGCAACCAGAACCAGTGGTGGTTAACGAAGTCCCCGAAAAACCCGTCGTAGTCGAAAAACCTAAACCTGAAATCGTCGCCGAGACCGGTCCGGAAATCACCCTCGCCCCTTACCCGTTCAACGCTCCCGACCTCCGCGACCCTCAATGCTTAGCGACCTTACGCGCCGACACCAAAAGTCGCATCAAAGATGGGAAATGGGAGAGCCACTATGATCGTCTGAAATACGGCCTCTACCCTGCGCTCACAGCCACACTCAAGAGCGACGGCGTACTGCGCTATGATCGCCTATGGGAGAGTCATTACTTTGCGGTGGGCATGACCCAAGCAAACTTCGTCAAACGCGTCACCCCTAAGGGACTACGTAATGCGTGCAGCGACCCCAAAGTTGCGGCGTTCCTCGGCGAGCTCTTAGCCAACCCAGAATCGTTGGAACGTTTTGTCGTTAATATTAAAGATGAAGACGATGCCGAGAAAGCCCTGCAAGTTTGGGCCGACCTCGTTGCCGATGACCCCAAAGAATTAAAGGGGAAATACGTAAACCTGCAAATTGCCTGCGCGTTAGTGTTTGACCACAAACTCCAATGGACGCGCTGGGCGAGCGAAGAACCGTTCACGGCCAACCCGCTCGCCCGTTACCAATATTACCGTAATAACGCCGAGCGACATGTCTTGGCGGATGACATCACGAAGCTCCGTCCCTTCGAATTAGTTTGGGTCGTGGGTGGGCACGTGACCATCGAAGAAATGAATTGGGCCTTAGAGCAAACCAAGCTGCGCTCCTTGAATGATCACAACTGGAGCCCGAGTTATGGGATGATTAAATACCGCATGGACTTCGTCACGGGCGAGAAAACGAAATTGCCGATGCCCAAGGAAGGTACGCTGGCCGAGATTTTGGAAATCGGCGGCATCTGTATGCACCAAGCCCACTTTGCGTCCAACACCGCTCACGCTTTTGGCATTCCGGCCGCTTACGTGACTGGCGAAGGTAATCGCGGAGGTCACGCCTGGTTTGCCTACCTCTCCAAGGAACACGACTGGAATATGAACACCGGTCGCTACAACGATGGCTACGCCTGTGGTCACACCAGCGACCCCCAAACCGGCAAGACGATTGGCGAATTCGAAGTCGAACTCCTCGGCGACCCCCAACGTAAAACCACGCGCTATGATAAATGCCGTCGCTTGATGATGGCCGCGGAGATTTATAAAGGAAATACCGATGCAGACGGCCAACGCGAAGCGTTACAACTCGCCTGTGAAAGTGCCAACCACTGCCTCGAAGCCTGGCGAGCTTATGCCGAGTGCTTAGAGTTCTTCGGAGAAAAAATCAAAGTCGCCGAATGGAAAACCGTCGTCGCCGACTTACGTCGGGCGTTTGCCGAGTACCCTGACTTACGAGCCTACGCCGACGAACTCGAAGAAAAGCACCTCTTCCCCTCGATGACCGAGGAAGAACGCTACATGAGCTGCCGCACGGCCTACCATAAACTCATCAGCGAAAAGAAAAATCGCCACGGGGGTTACGATCAAACCCGCTACGACCTAATTGTTAAGGCCGTCGAACGTGAAACTCGGGTCCTTAAAGCAAACCCCCAAAAAGCGGGAGTCCAACTCGCTTCCCTCTATCGCGAGTCCTTAGAAGAATTAGCCTCCCACTTGCCCAGCTTCCGCACCCTGCTCGAAGGCTACTATCAATCGGTCAAAGGTAATCCCGATAACGAACGCTTGTTCTTATCCGAGATGGAACGTGTGTTTAAACGTCGACTCGACGGAACGGGTGACGTCTTCCGCATGAAGACGGTCCTCGACCTACTGAATGTCATGGAAGGTTATTTTGAGAAGTGTAACGATGTCGAGCGCGGCAAACGCTTGCAAAAGGAAGCCGATAAGATTCAGAAAGAATTGGATAAGTTGAAAAAACAATGACCCATCGTCCCGTCCTCCTCGGGGTAAACATCGACCACGCCGCCACGCTCCGCCAAGCACGGTATCGTGGGCAACACACGAGCCACCTCGCTGAGCCAAGCCCACTCGAGTTTACCCGCCAAGCCCTGCTCGCTGGTACCGACGGCATCACGGTACACTTGCGCGAGGATCGGCGGCACATTCAAGCAGAAGATATCTTAGCCATCGCCCAACTGCCTAACGTCCGTCTCAACCTTGAGATGGCTTGCACGCCTGCCATGCTCGAGTTTGCACTACAACTCAAACCAGCGGCGGTTTGCCTAGTACCCGAATCACGCGAAGAAGTAACTACCGAAGGTGGACTCGATGTCGTCGGTCACTTCCAACGCGTCCAGCCCATCGTACAAGCGCTGGGTTGCGCCAAGATTGAGGTTTCCCTCTTCATCAACGCCGAAGCCGAACAAATTAAAGCCAGCCAGGCCACCTCGGCACCAGTCGTGGAATTGCATACGGGGGCCTTTGCTCACGCTTGGGGCACTGCACACGAAAAGGTCGCCCGTAACGAACTACACCAAGGAGCCGAACTCGCCCACCAACTCGGTCTCATCGTCAACGCGGGCCACGGCATTAATTACGATAATATCCGCGGGATCATGACGCTCCCCCATCTGCACGAATTGAACATCGGACATTCGATTGTCAGCCGAGCACTCTTCGTCGGCGTGCAAAGTGCCGTTCGGGAGATGAAGCAGCACTTACAAATTCGAGCATGAAAATCGACGGTGGACAAGTCATCGCGGTGGGAATCGACCTCGTCGAGATTGCCCGCATTCGTTCCGCCCACCAAAAACACGGGGCCGCTTTCTTAGATAAGATTTTCACCCCCACGGAGCAGGCTTACTGCCTCGCCAAAGCCAATCCCTACCCCTCGTTAGCCGCACGCTTCGCCGCGAAAGAAGCCATGAGCAAAGCCCTCGGGACGGGAATTGGCGAAGATTTTATGCTCACAAGTTTGTCCGTGCATAGCCTTGAAACGGGTGAACCGGTGCCGGTGTTAGACGCCAAAGCGCAAGCAAGCATACAGCGCAAAGGAGCGACTAAAGTACTACTCTCCCTCACGCACACCGACGACTTAGCCCAAGCCTTCGTGGTGCTAGTTCGCGAAACCATCTAGGCTAACTGATTCAGTGCTGGCCTGAGGTAATCTCCGTTTTGGAAAAACGGCGGAGACGTGTGTAACTTCGGGATGCACGCAATCCCCCAGGATGAACTCAGCCAACGAGTTTTGCTCAATGGGCTAGAGCAAGTCGGCCCAGTCACCGTACGACGTCTGCTGGAAGCTTTTGAGGGCAACCTCTTTAAGGCGTTGAGTGCCAATTTAAAGACGCTCGAAAAAATTAAAGGCGTTTCGGCTAAAGCAGCTGCCTCCATCGTGGCACGGGATTTCGATTGGGAAAAAGAAATCCGTCAAACGGACCAGCATGGCTTTCAAATCATCACAACCACGAGTGCCACGTGGCCCCTCGCCCTCGCACCCCTCTGGGATCCACCGCTCGTACTCTACGTCGACGGCCAAGCCGTGCCAGACCAACGAGCCATTGCCATCATCGGTTCGCGACACTGCACACCGTATGGAGCCCAACTGGCCAAAAAGATGGCTCAGGTTTTAGCCAGCCAAGGGTGGTGGATTATTAGCGGACTGGCGCGTGGGATTGATACCTGGGCCCATCAAGGTGCCATCGAAGCGGGCGGCAAGACCGCCGCGGTGCTAGGACATGGATTGGATTTAACTTACCCACCCGAAGCCTACTCCCTGCGAAAAAAAATGGCACAACAAGGATGTGTACTCAGCGAATTCCCCTTGGGACGAACCGCGGACCGTCAGTCGTTTCCACAGCGCAATCGCCTCGTCGCCAGCCTCGCACGGGCAGTCGTGGTCATCGAAACCGATGTGGATGGAGGTAGCATGATCACGGCTCGCTTTGCGGGTGAACTCGGCAAAACGATTTGTGCGGTGCCCGGACGCATCGACAGCCCAGCGAGTCGCGGTTGCCATGCGCTGATTCGCGATGGCGCAACTTTAGTCAGCAGCGCCGAAGAAGTCTTGGAGGAGCTAGGTGAGCCCACGAGCCAAACGACCTTGCCGCTGCAACCCACCGACCCCAATCCCGAGTTTGCTCCCTGGTTAAAGTTTTTCTCTGGGGGCACACCCCACGACGCCGATTCCCTCGCCATCGCCGCGGCATGCACCACCGTAGAAGCCGCGACCATCATCACCCTTTTAGAAATCCGCGGACGACTCTGTCGACGGCCGGATGGGCGACACGAGCAAGCCTAGCGTACCAATGTGTTTCCTGCTTCAGGCGACATCGACGTCGCTAAACGATTCCCCGCACACCAGTCGTAAATCGCCTTCGGCTTGGCGAAACAATCACGCAGAAAACCTATCCAGGGGCGAAACCCGACCCCAAAACCACTAGGGTAAGCAGAAGCTTTTAAACCGAGGTGGTCCGCAATCCAAAGCGCACGTACGCAATGCCAACCTTGTGAAACAAAAACAATCGGGCGATCGGCGTGTTGGGCTTGGGCTCGCACCACCGAATCCAACGTCCGCCAACCATAGGGATCTTGTTCAATTGGAACGGTCACACCTGCCGCACGTAATTGTTGCGACATGACTTTGGCTTGCTCGGGCGTGCCGGAAGCCACGACTAAACTAATTTTTTGCTGCTGGCATAATTGCACCACCGCTGCGAGGCGCGGACGGTAAGTTCCCGTGGGCTCTTTGGTTTTACCGACGAACTCATTGGTCCCTAAGAGCACCACCACCGCCTCCGCAGGAACTTCCTCTGGGCGTGCCGCCATCCGACCCCAGCCCGCCGACCAAATCCACAAATTCGCCAAAGCCAAGCCGCCCAACAAAGCCAGTAAGGTTATCTTCAGCCCGCGGAAAAAGGCTTTCAGCATCCCACTTAGATTTGTCAGAACCCCAGCAGAGGCAAGGGGGCAGTCCACCTGCATATGCCTAAATTTAAACACAAACCGTTTGCTTAAAGCCGTTCTTAGCCATATTTTCTACAAAATGCGGTCTGGCACGGAATCTGCCTACTTTTACTCATTATGAGTTCCAATCCCCCAGGTCCAGCGGCCAAAATCCTTGTCATCGATGATGACAAAGACCTGCGGTATTCGCTCCGTCGGGCCCTCTCTGGCTTAGGCCATCACGTCATTGAGGCCGATAGCGGAGAATCCGGAGTGGTTTCGGCTAAGCGCGAACAGCCTGACGTGATCCTACTGGATAACCGCATGGGTGGCATGACAGGGATTGAAACGTTGCAAATGCTTCGCGGCTCACAGCCCCAAGCAATGATCATTTTGATGACGGCTTTCGGCACGACCCAAACCGCTATCGAAGCGATGAAGTTTGGGGCGTACGACTACGTGATGAAGCCCTTCGACCAAGCGAAACTTATCGCGCTGATCGATAAAGCCCTCGCTGCCCGACGCGACTTAGCGAGTGCTGGCAAAGCTTCGCGCGCACTCGTGAATCCTGCCGACTACAAAGAAGGTATCGTGGGCAGTTCCGAACCGATGCAAGAGGTGTTGAAGTCCATCGGTCAAGTCGCCGCGAGCGAAGCCACGGTACTGATCACGGGCGAAAGTGGTACGGGTAAAGAATTAGTTGCCCGTTGTATTCACCAACACTCTTTGCGCTCCAAGGGTCCATTCGTAGCCGTGAACTGCGCTGCCATTCCTGAAAACCTTATCGAGTCTGAACTCTTCGGACACGAAAAAGGCGCTTTCACTGGAGCAGCGAACATGAAGCCTGGTAAGTTTGAGCTCTGCGATGGGGGCACGATTTTCCTCGATGAAATCGGCGATATGTCGCTGCCCACCCAAACGAAAGTACTTCGGGCGATTCAAGAAGGTGAAATTCAACGCGTCGGCGGCACCACCACGCTCAAAGTGAGCGTCCGTCTCGTCGCCGCGACCAATAAAGACCTCGAAGCGATGGTGTCGGCCCGACTCTTCCGCGAAGACTTATACTACCGCTTAAACGTCTTCCGCATTCGCCTGCCAGCCCTGCGTCATCGCAAATCCGACCTGCCCTTGCTCGTCGATTACATGTTGCAACGCCAAGCAGCCGCGAAGAAGCAACGCCCCAAGCGGCTCTCGAACGAAGCCCTCGATGCGTTGTTGGTTTATGATTGGCCAGGCAATGTGCGTGAATTAGAAAACGTCGTCCAACGGGCGGGCGTCTTGGCCAAAGGGGACACCATCTTGGCTAAAGACTTACCACAAGATGTCCTCGTCCCTCGGAAAGCGGCTTCCTCGGAAGTACCGATTGTCATTCCCAGCGAGCCGATCAGCACGGCCGTAGCCGCAAAAGCCCTCACCCCCTCTATCCTGTCGCTCTACGATTCGCTCTACCAACACTGTCGCACCGGGGATAGTAAAAATATTTTAAATACTATTGAATTCGAGATGATCCGCCGGGCCATGGAAGAAACTCGTGGCAACCAACTGCGCTCTGCGATGATTTTGGGGATTAACCGTTCGACGCTTAAGAAACGCTTGAGCGAAATGCGCGAGGCCGGCATCAAAGTCTTCACTTAATCTTTGCAAGGTGCCAGGAAGGGGTTTGGGTAGCGGAGTATGCTTACTCCCTCCACCCCCCTACGCCATGCGTTGTGGACCGCGGCGGCACTCTACCTCAGTGCCGCTTTTAGTCTCGCTGGTGAAACCATTAGCCTCTTCGACGGCAAATCCCTCGCGGGCTGGAAGCCTTCGAAGAACTCGCCGGCCGATTGCTATAAGGTCGTCGATGGCATCCTGCAAATCCGCGGCGGCCAAGGTCACCTCTACTACGTCGGCACCGACGGCAAAGCGGAGTTCAAAAATTTTGACTTTAAAGCGATGGTAAAAACTTACAAAGGCGCGAACTCGGGCATTTACTTCCACACCGCCTATCAAGACGCGGGCTGGCCTTCGCTCGGTTTCGAATGCCAAGTCAACGCGACCCATGGCGACAAAAAGAAAACGGGCGGTCTCTACAACGTGTCCGACGTGATGGATACCCCCGCCGCTCCCGATGATGTGTGGTTCGAATACCGCATCCGCGTTGAAGGCAACCACGTCCAACTTTGGGTCGACAAAAAGCAAACCGTAGATTGGACGCAGCCTGACAACTGGACGCCTCCCAAAGGCATGGCTGGTCGCAAGATTGGGAGCGGTACTTTTGCCCTCCAAGCCCACGATCCAACGTGCCGCGCGGACTACAAAGACCTCGTCGTCGAACGTCTGCCCTAAGGTTTTAAAGCTCGCTCTAAGGCAGCAATTAAGCGGTCCCTCAAAGGGGCCGCTTTTTTTGTGAGTGCTCGCTGGGCAGCTTCATACTCCACGCGACCTTCTGCCGTCTCAATGCAGATAGGCTTTAAGCCTAACGCCGAAAAATCATACGGACTCGCACGCATATCAATCTCGCGCGCTTCCCGCGCTAAAACAAAAGTGTCCGTCGCTAAAGTCGCGGGCACCCAAGGCGCCGACTTCATCGTCCACTTGTAAAGATCCATCGTCACATGCACGCAACCGGGTTGCTCGTTTTCTACGCGCTGCGGCAAGGTAGGGACCTGACGATTCAAGGGGCGAGCGGTGGGCGTGAAGAAACGGTAAGCGTCATAATGCGTGCAGCGTAAGGCTTGGCTACGCACCACGGCATCGGTACCAGCCGAGCCTAGACGCAAGGGCCAACGCGAATGGCGGCGCTCCTCTGCGTTCTCAAAAACCATCGCCCATTCATGTAAACCAAAGCAGCCCAAGAAGGCCGGGCGCTGGGCCACGGCCCGACAGAGAGTTAAATGAAAGGTCAAGCGCTGGCGGATTTCTTCAGTGGGGGGAGCCAAACTAACCGTGCTGTCAGCATGCACTCTAAAGCGCCGATCGAAAAAGAATTCTGTCGCCGCTTCCAACCTCACCCCCGCACCGGGCGACCATTGTCTTAGAGCCGAAAAGCGAAACGGATAGTAAGTAAAAAGAAAGTCTTCAACCGGATCGACTTCACCTCGGGCTGCCCGAGCTCGCCGACCCGCCAATAATTCATCGGCACAGGCTTCATGCTTCAGTTTGGCGTCCCACCAAACCTCTCGGTTCCAAACTTCCTGGGACGACTCTGAAAGCATATCACTCAAGTCGACGATGGTGGGCGGCGACCTTAACATATTTCTCCGCCCAACCAGGCAAACTCGCTTGCTCCTCCGCGGAAAGCGTCCGCACCACACGTGCGGGCGAGCCCATCACCAACGAACCAGGGGGCACAACGGTACCTTTGGTTACCAAAGCATTAGCTCCGATGATGGAACGTTTCCCGATGACCGCTCCGTCCAAGATGGTAGCGTGCATTCCGATTAAACATTCATCCTCAATCGTGCAGGCGTGAATGATCGCTAAATGCCCCACCGTCACGCGGGCCCCAATCACCGCGGGCAAACCATCCGCCACGTGGACCACCGCTCCATCTTGAATATTCGACCCCTCCCCTACTTGGATGGGGGCAATGTCCCCACGCAACACGGCGCAAGGCCACACGCTGGCACGCGGACCCAGTTGCACGGCCCCCATCACCACCGCTCGCGCATGAACATAGGCCGTCGCATGCACCTTGGGACCATGGAGCAGGTTGCGGGTTAATTCTCGAGACAAAGCCTCGTCGGCCGACTTATCGTCATCGCTTGGCTGAAATTGATTCACCCCTAAGGACTACCCTAGGCGTCCTAGCAGGAAAAGACTGAACCACCCCAAAGAGGCTATTATGTCAGTTTAGGGGCACTTTTAGGCGTTTTTACCTAATCTTGGAGGCTCGGCCCTAAATATTAAGGCTCTTTTCCGCCAAAAACCCAAATTCCCCTTGCCAATCACCCCGACGTTCATTTGCTCCGACCTTCCGACAGCCATGAAGGCCACATTTATTACCTCCGGTCGCCAATTCACCGTGAAACAAGGCGACATCCTCATCGTTAACCAGTACCCTGGTAAGAACGAAGGCGATGTACTGACTTTCGACCAAGTCCTCCTCGTTGGCGATGGCGCCTCTGCCAAAGTTGGCACGCCCACCGTCCCTGGTGCTAAAGTCACCGCTACGATCTTGGAAAACAAGCGTGGCGAAAAGATTCGTATCTTCAAGCACCGCCGTCGCAAAGGTTACTACCGTCGTCGCGGCCACCGCCAAGAATTAGCGGTGATCAAGGTCGACTCCATTTCTGGCTAACCCTTAACGATTCACTACTATGGCAACTAAGAAAGGCGGCGGGACTTCTTCCAACGGCCGCGACTCCAACTCCAAGCGCCTCGGCGTTAAACTCTACAGCGGCGAGTTCGCTACCGCTGGTTCCATCCTCATCCGTCAGCGCGGCACCCAAATGCGCGCGGGTCGCAATGTAGGCATGGGTCGCGACCACACCCTCTTCGCTAAAGCCGATGGCATCGTGAAGTGGGATTCTGAGCACCGCAAAGTCGAAGTCGTTCCTACGAGCTCTTCGGCCTGCAGCCTCTAAGGTTTAACCTTAAGAGAACTTTGAAACCGACCTACCAAGGTCGGTTTTTTTGTGCCTAGGCAACGGGCTCAGGGACGTGCCGGGCGGCTTGCCAGAATTTCCAACTGAGGGCCAAGGCGACTAAAATCAACCCTGAGATTAGCCCAACCCAGATCCCGATGGCACCCCAGTGAAAAACAAACGCCCCGACTAAGGCCATCGGTAAACTAAAGAACCAATAGATCAAGAAGACGGCCCATGAAGCCCAGGCCGCACAATTCACCGAGCGCAAGAGGTAGGCGGCAATGACTTGAACGCCATCAAAGGGGGCCCACGCCGTGGCAAAAATAATAAGCGTCGCCGCTAAGGTGCCAGTATCGGTGCCACTAACCCCGAAGAGGGTCAAAAAGAGCGGACGGCCAAAGAAGATGATGAGTCCATAGCAGGACATAATCAGGGCTCCCAAAATTAAAGCGCCATAACCAACCGCGCGCACCCGAGTAGCATCCTTCGCTCCAAACGCTTCTCCCGTGCGAATGCCTGAGGCGATGCCAAGTCCCAAAGGCAACATGAAGCCCGCAGAGGCTAAGCTGATGGCTACTTGGTGGGCGGCTTGGGCGGCAGGTGAAATCCAGCCAGCCAACACGGGCACAATCGCAAAGATACCCACTTCGCTCAAGCTGTGAAAGCCCGCGGGCAAAGCGGTCTTTAATAACCGAGCAATCACCGAACGTTGTAACCCCTCGTGCCAACGCACCTCACCCCGTCCCGGCGTGAACCATAACCCAATCAGCATCAAGAAACGCGAAGCCAAGGTCGCCCATCCGGCACCGGCCAAACCTAAGGCCGGAAAGCCCCAGTGGCCGTACATCCATAGCCAATTAAGAATAATATTAGCGACAATCCCCGCACTGAGCCACGCCAACGAAATCCACGGCTGATGCTGCGAATCCCGATGACCCCGGAGAGCGTGAAACGCCAAGCCCGGCACCATCGCCCACGCCATGATGATATAAAAGTCGTGCGCCTCCTGAGTCACCGCGGACGTCGAACCCAAGTAAGGCAAGAGAGGCGTGAGCAAGTGCGTCACCACCGCGGCTACGATGCTGTAACCGACCGCCAGGCACATGCCGTGGCGCAAAATAGCAGGAGCTGATTCTTCTACCCCCGCACCATTTTCTTGAGATTGGTAAACCGGAATCGCCCCCACTAAGCCAATTCCGAAGACGTAAGGAATGTAATTTAAGTTCGATGCCAACGAAGAGGCGGCCAAAGCCGTTTCGCCCAATTGGCCAGCCATGGCGACATCGATGATAAACATCAACCCGTAGCCCAACATTCCGAGCATAATCGGAACCGCCAACCGAATTGTCGGGCCCATTTCAGAGCGTATCGTAGAACCGGTGGTCACGATTGCAGAAGGTAGCGATTTCACCGGCAAGGCGAGTTTAACTTACACAGCCTAATTTAACCTCCGAGATTTATAGCTCATCCAGTCGTAACCAGCGGAACGAAACGACTTTAAAACGACGTCCCAACACGGCGTTGATGACGTAAGTCGGCGAAGCGGCCATGGGAGGCATCGTCGAAGTCAATTCGCCCATCGGATCCTGCCACGCTGGCACCTGCGGGTTAATATACTCGGGGTTACGTTGAAAAACGACTTCACACCACGCACGCACGGTGCCGTTACCATCTGGCACCTCACCTAAGCAGCGTACCAAGTAAGTCTCATCACGCACCGACATAATCGGTGCCAACCCGCGTAATAAATCCGCCTGCCGCGGCCAACCTGGCAAACCCTGCGTCGAAACCCCAACCGAGGCCCGCGGGTTAATATAATCGGAAGGATATCCGGAAGGAATCAGGCGAGGGTCATTCGGAGCGGTAGTAGGCTTACCTAAAGCCGCCGCCCGAGGTGCAGGGTGCAAACTGGCATTAGTCTCCAAGGCTTTCAACGCGGCCTGCAAAGCACCATTCAACGCTAAATCAGTATCCGTGCCATCGAACCGTCGTAAATAACGGTTGGTAAATTCGGCGAGCGATAAAAAGGGTCCGCGACTTTTCACCTGTTTAACAATCTCGATCGCCAACTGATCAAGCTGAGCGTTGGTCAAGGCCGCATAACCTGTAAGTGCCGCACTCGTAGTGCCCGTACTCGTATTACTCTCAGCGGCCGGGATGTGGTGTGCCAAAGGATGCTGCGCGGCTTCTAAAGTAAGATTCGTGGCTCCGGGCTTTAACACCGGGACTTGCTGGTCACGCAACTGCCCTAACACCGCCCGCCAGGCGGGAATGGAAACACTGTTAACATTAAACTGTCCAGGCACCCACAGGTTCGAGGCCATTTTTTGGTAACCATTCGGGAAGTTTTTGGCATTCACCGAGCCCGGATCAAATAGTGCCGCATTGGCATTCGGGACATAACAGCCATTGGGCAACGGCGTACCTTGAAGTAATTTCTGGTACGTCGTCCGCAATTCCGCGACCACCGCCGCACTCGGCGCATTCTTTAAATTATCCCAGGTCGCAGGGCCCGGCGCGAGCGACGAGACAAACCAATCGTCAAACAACACGTGGTTAAGGCAGAAGGCATCATCATGTTGTAAAAAATTCGTCGCCACTTGCGTCCGCAATTGAAACGCCCCAGTGTTATCAAACCAACGCCCCACCACATCATCCGCGGGAATAATCGGGGCGACATCGGAGTTGCCAATGAGACCATACTGAAAAGGAGGTACTGGGTTATACCCGCGGGCATCCCAACCTTGTAAGTCCGCCAGCGATTGCAGCGGGGTCGTGGGCAATTCGGCCACCACCGCTGCATTTAAACCCGTGGAAGCATCTAGGCCCGAAACAATGTAACCTTGGTTCGCAGGCGTCGCTTGCGGGGCGTAGCTATCCATCCAGCCCGACAGCGGTAAATAATATAAATCAAAAGGTGCATTCACCGGATGCATTGCTCCTAAATACTGCACACCATGGCCGAGCGGAGAAACTGGGCCGGTGGGCGGAAAATCCGTGAGCACTTGTTGTGACATCGTCCCTAACGCGGTGAACGAGGCCAAGGGACTCGATTGAATTAACCCGCGCGAAACGACGCCGCGCTTATCCCGCACAACACCATCATTAGCCAAGCGCAGCCCGAAACAAAATGTGCCAAAAGGTCGGGGCGCAGCCGCGGCATCGGCCAAAGCCACCGCTGGGACTAACGGATCGTCAGGTCCATACACCGTATTAAAAATATAATAAGCAGCCAAGGGGTCGTTGTTATCGAAACTCATCCGCCACGCACTTCCCACCGGCCAGTTGGGAATGACTAAGTTGGCGGCAATGGCTTGGGCTCCGGTGTTGAGTTTTAACATTCGGAACTGCACCGCACTCACCGCTACGTCCGATTCATCATAACCTAAATAAATTCCCGTGGGTAGTCCGGCGATAAAGCCCGGGGAGAGCGTTAACTCCGCACGACCAGGGGCGGAACGAAGTAAATTAATTTTATGAGTTTGCTCGGCGTAAACACAGGTCTGCCCCGGCATTAAGTCCACCAAGCCATTAGGTGAGCTCAACTGCATCGTGAGGGCATCATCGTCGCCATTAAACCATGAGCCCAGGGGAGCGTTATTCGTCGTTTCATTAAAGCACACCGGCAAGGTCGACGCCTTCATCGTGAACTTAAAATCCGGGACGCGCAGTCGCACGTTGTAAGGATTCCAAATGGTAATCACCGGCTGCACCAAAATACTCCGACGCCCTTGACCGCCCGTCGTAACGGTCGCAGCGTTGGCAAAGACAAACTGCACCCGAGCCACGACGGGATGGCGCAATACGGTCTCATGGAAATTGTACAACGGGGTACTCCCCTGATTAGGCGGAGCCATCTCGACCACCCCGTCCGTCACCCGACTCACTACATACTTACGATAATGCTGCGCGTAATCGACCAAGGTGCGCCAACTTTTAATCGGTGGCACCGTCGTCAAAGCTCCCATCGGTCCGCCGTTATAATTCGGTGAACCGCCATGGGAGCCGTAATCCGCCCACCAATACATCAACGTGTGACGACCGCGATTACCGGTGGTGGTGCTCTCCACCGCGAGCCCTTTGGGCCGATAAAAACTCAGGTCCGCACTCGCCACCTGCGCCGCAATCAAGGCGGGCCGCACGCGGAAGAATGGCATTGCGACCGCTTGCTGTGGATCCGCATCTTCCATCGCATCCCAAGTCTCCGTTAAAAGAGAGAGGTCTTTACGCCACCCTCCCGTCGAAGAATTCGTCAATAAGCCCAAGGCGTAAGTCGTGTAATCATGAAAGCTGCCTTGGTTCGGACCATTGACGGGTAAGAACCCCTCGCTACTGCGTGAAGGTAAGTTTAAGGCCGTATTCGGTTCGACTAAACCAAAGGGAGTGAAATCCGGATTTAAATAAGTTTTGAGACGCTGGATGTAATCCAAGTCAGTCAGGTTCGTCGTCTTCGGCGGATTAATTTGGATAAGCGCTTTTTGATTTTCTCCACTCGCCCACCACGCAAACGAACCCTCGCTATCGGGAAATGGATTCGGCGTTAAATAAATCCGCTCCACGGCAACGGGAGCCGAAGACTGACCTACCAATGGGGCAATATAACCCACGGTGCCACCGCCTAAAAATAAACTCGAAGCCAAACGCCCGTGCCCGCCCAACCCCTCAGGCAACCAAAAAGCGGGCTTCACACTGGGCGGTGAAGTTGGCTTCGGTTTCACCGGAGGTGTGGTAGGTACCACGGGCGGCGGCGCTGGAGGAGGCGGGGGTGGCGGCGGCACTGGAGTTGTCGCGATTGTCGTGGGAGGCTTCGCCACAATAACCACCGGAGGTGGCGGCGGCGTAGGGGGAATGACCGGGGCAACGTAATAACCATAGGACGACGACGTTAACCATCCCAAGAAACGCCCACTGACCATCGCCGGACTATTGTTCGTTGATTTTAAATTATAATTAGGCTGATACGGCCGACCCGCGTAGCGACCCCCGGTATCGTGATCAAAACCTTCCCAGCCACGCCACACGCCTAAAACCGGATAAGGAATGTTCGTCTCCACAACCGAAGGCGTGTCGTAAATTGAAGAAACTGCGGTGACCCGTGCATCGGGTCCTAACTTTTGTTGAATCGCACCTAAGGCCAAACGCATCGAGGTCAGCGCATTCAACTTGGCCCGCATCCGCATCAGATGCGTCGAGGTTGCTTGGGCTTCCACCTTGATAAAGGCCGCCACCAGTACGACGGCCATGAGAATCATCGACGTGACCAATAAGACCACGACCAAGGAAAATCCGGAACGCGGTGCAGGAGGTTTCTCGGGGTAAGAAGCCACGACCCCAAATTAAACGCTCCGCCAAACCGCTCAACGGTTTTCTACTGATTTTATAATAAAAAACCCGCTTTAAGTGCCAAATCCTACGACGTCTTCAGGCTCTACCCAGGCATAGTAAGCCATCTTGGACCCTAAGCGATGCCGCGGATTGGCTTCGGCTAAACGCAGGACTATCCCCGAAGGGGTTTGGAAATCATGCAACGCGAAGTCGCCTTGAAAAAGACTGTCCGTCACTTGGCCCGCAAACGCATTTTCCTCTGGAGCCATCGTATCTAACTTTAAGCACTCCGGACGGATACAAATCGTCAGAGCTGCCCCAACGTTCAGGGACTGAGCTGAATTTGCCAACGCCCCATGAATTTCACCTAACGCCGTCTCAGCCACAAACTCTCCCGCCCCGAGGTGTAGAATTTTTCCCGGGATTAAATTCGCGGCCCCCAAAAAAGTAGCCGTCCAACTATCAACGGGGCGACGGTACACATCGAGCGGTGCCCCAGTTTGCACCACCCGACCGGCACGCATGATGGCCAAATCATCTGCCATCGCTAAAGCATCTTTTTGATCATGAAGGACGCACAACACCGTTAAACCCGAATTACGAACCAAGCGGCGAATCGTGGTGCGGAGTTCCAAACGCGATGCGGCGTCTAAATGACTCAACGGCTCATCTAATAAAAGAATCTTCGGTTTGAGGGCAATCACCCGAGCCAAGGCAACGCGCTGTTGTTGTCCGCCAGAGAGCTCTGCGGGGCGGCGGTCGGCCCAGGCTTCAGCACCCACTTGCTGCAAGGCGGCTTGCGTTCGGACTTTAATATCTGAGGCCGAAAGTCCGAGGGATTCCAACCCTAGGGCCGCGTTTTCGCGCACCGTCAGATGAGGAAACAAGGCGTAGTTTTGATGTAACAACGCGATACCTCGTTCGGCGACGGGCCAAAAAGTAAATTCTCGATCGTTCAATAAAACGCGCCCCGCATCGGCCGCCAACTGCCCAGCCAGAATTTTTAGTAACGTGGTTTTCCCGCTGCCCGAGGGACCCAGTAAACAGGTGAGCCGACCAGAGGAAACTTGTAAATCCACCCCGCTCAGCACCTCAGTGGCGCCAAACCGACGAGAAACACCTTGGAGCCGAAGGGAAGACACGAGGGGCAACCTAAGCCAAGGTCGCAAAGGGGTGCAAGGTCTCTCCACCTAAAACCCCCTGAATATTTGCCAACGAATTCATCGCCACGCTTGCCAGAAGCAGGGTTTCGGGCAATACTTCACGTCCCATGCCAAAAGAAGACGAAGACGAGGACGAAAAGACCCCCGAGGTCGCCAAGGAGTCTCCTCCCTCTGCCATGCTCATCCAAAAGAAATTTTTGGAACAACGGAAAATTTTCCTCTGGGGTGGCGTCGACGATGCTTCTGCCAAGGACATTGTCGAAAAGCTTCTCTACTTAGACGCCGCCGAGCCCGGCAAAGAAATCACGTTCTATATCAACACCCCAGGTGGCTCTATCACCGCAGGGATGGCTGTCTATGACACGATCCGTCTAATTAGTTCGCCTGTTAAAGTCGTGGTCACGGGTATGGCTGCCTCAATGGGGTCCATCCTACTCCAAGCCCCTAAGGAAAAGGGCGGGCGCTTGCTCTTCCCCCACGCCCGCGTGATGATTCACCAACCCCTGATTATGGGCCGTATTCAAGCCCCGGCGGTGGACATCCACATTCAGGCCCAAGAAATGGAACGCCTTCGTACCGAGCTCAACGATATCCTCGCTAAAGCCTCCAAGCAGAAACTCGATAAAGTGATTAAAGACACCGATCGCGATTTCTACATGACGGCTGAAGAGGCGATTGAATACGGTTTGGCGGACGCCATCGTCAAGAAACTCTAAAGAGGGTGCCGGCATGGGGATTGGCGATCGAACCTACATGCGCAGTCAAAACTCCGAGCGGGAGCCTTGGTCGGCCACCGCTTGGACGCTCGGGGTCTTGGTTTTCGTCTTCGTCCTCGGGCTCATCCAAGAATCTGCTGGGCAGCACTTCTTGGATTGGGCGCCGCTGGACGAAAGCAACCTCCGCCCTTGGCAGCCGTTCTCGCACCTCTTGATCCATGACGGCTTCTGGCACTTACTCGGCAATGGTCTAGTGCTCTGGTGGACGGGTCGTTTAGTAGAATACGATTACGGCAAAAAAGTTTATTTCCTCACCCTCATCGGTGGTTCGCTCGCGGGGGCCCTGCTCTGGTGGCTAACAGGACTCGGTGGCACCCAGCAATCAGGGCTCATGGGCATCTCGGCCGGGGTCTACGCCTTGATGATAGTCGCCTTGATGGATAAACCCGACCACTCCATCACCCTGCTCCTCTTCTTCTTCCTACCCGTCAACTTACGCGTCCGGTGGTTAATCATTTTAACAGCTATTTTCTCTCTGGTTAGTTACATCTTCTCCGAACTCCCCAGTCGCCACCACTGGAGCGGTTGGCATATGGCCTGGGATTCCAACATCGCCCACTCGGCTCACCTCGGGGGCTTAATTTTCGGCTGGCTCGCTTTTCGTCGCCTGCAACAGACAAACCTAAGCGTCAGCGGCGCCCCCTATACGACAGCGCCTTACACGCCCGCATCGCCAACCTCCAGCCATCCCACGACCGATGCGGCCACTAACCTTAGGAAAAACCAAGCGAAAGCTGAATTGGACATCCTTTTGGACAAGATTTCGGCCTCAGGTTTCGGCTCGCTCACCCCAGACGAGAAACGTAGACTCGAGGAACTTAGTGCACGCCTGCGCTAAACCCCACTCATGCGATTAATCCCCACGACGCTCCTAGCTGGCTTAACCCTGCTAGTCTCTGCCGCCACGCCCGAAGCCCCGACGTTCACCACGACCGAGGCCATGCAGAAAGAAACCCGGGCCACGGCTATTTTATTGGAAAAACTGCACATCAGTAAAAAGGAGATGTCGAACGTCGATATGGATAGTGTGCTGCGCACGTTCTGCGAAAAGCTCGACCCCAATAAAATCTATTTCAACGCCAAGGAAGTCGATGACTTCGTCAACCGTTACGGCAAGACGCTCGACCTCTACTTACAACGCGGCAACTTGACGCCCGCCTTTGAAATCTACCAGCAATTCCACAAGAAGGTGCAAACGCGGACGGAGTCTGCTTTGGCGGCCTTAGATCAACCGATTGAATTAAACCAACCTGGTGTCTTCCCTATCGACCGTCGCAAAGCCCCTTGGCCCGCCACTGAAGACGATGTCGCCGACCTCTGGCAAAAACGCATCCGCATGGATATGCTTTCGGAACTGCTCGGCGAAGACCGGACCAATGAGCCCAAATCCAGCCACAAAGAGACGGGCATCCCCACCATCACCCCAGAGAAAATCAAAGAATCCATCGCTCGCTTAAAGAAGCGTTACGACAAGTCCCGCACTTACCTGCAATACGATCAATACGAAGTGGAAGAGCTGTTCCTGAATGCCTACACGAATCAGTACGACCCCCACTCAACCTTCTTCTCGCAACAATCGTTAGAAGAATTTGAAATCGCGATGCGCAACTCCCTCGTGGGTATCGGCGCAACCCTGCAAGATGAGGATGGCTACTGCACAATTAAGGAAATCTTGCCCGGCGGCCCCCTCGACCTCTCCCGCCAAGTAAAAGCTGGCGATAAAATCATCTCCGTTGGTCAAGGTTCCGATGGCGAAATGGAAGAGATCATCGGCATGCGCCTAACCAAAGCCATCGGCCGGATTCGCGGGAAGCAAAATACCTTTGTTAAACTCCTAATCGAATCGGGGTCGGGCGGCGGACGCAAAACGGTCCTCCTCAAACGCGACCAAATTAAACTCGTCGGCCAATTGGCCTCGGCTCGCTGCTTCGAAGTCCCTAATGGCAATAATACCGTGATGCTCGGGGTCATCGACCTGCCCGCTTTCTACGGCAAGAATCCTGATGGTAGTGGCTCCAGCCCCACCAAAGACATCGAAGAGCTCATCGAGAAATTAAAAGCCCTCGGCATGAAGGCCCTCATCATGGACCTTCGCAAAAACGGCGGCGGTTTACTCAATGAAGCCGTCGATATCTCGGGCCTCTTCATTCCCAAAGGGTCCATCGTCCAAGTACGCGATGGCCAAGGCCGCTCTGAAGACTACCGCGATGAAGATGAAAAAGTGGCCTGGGATGGCCCGCTGATTGTCTTAACATCTAAGTTATCGGCTTCTGCCTCCGAAATCTTCACCGGAGCGATGCATGACCACCGCCGTGCCATCATCGTGGGCGACGCAACTACCCACGGCAAAGGTTCAGTGCAGAACATTATCGAACTCGCCCGCTTCGACAAGCAACTCAAGTCCGCCGTTAAGGTCACGATTCAAAAGTGGTACGCACCCAGCGGTTCTTCCATCCAACTCAAGGGCGTCCCGGCTGATATCATTGTCCCTTCTGTTTTCTCCGTCCTGCCTGTCGCCGAGGCCGATTTAGATCGTCCCCTGCCCTGGGACTCCGTAACGCCTACGCTGACCAAGCCCGACGAGGGCGATTGGTTAAAAGCCAAGCTCTCCGATGAACTGATTGCCACCTTGACCAAAAACAGCACCCGCCGTCAGGCCGAGCTGCCTGAGTTCACGACGCTGAATCATAACATCGAATGGACCAAGATGCGTCAGAATCGAAAGGAAATCCCCCTCTCCCTCGATCAACGTAAACAAGAGCGTCAGGACGACCTCACCTTCCGCGAACAGGTAAAGAAAGAACTGCTCGCCTACTCGAAGAACGCCTTCAAAGCCAAGGATGTGAAACTCAACGCCGTCTTGGAGCAGGAGAAGAAAGACGGCCCTGAGTCGACCGCCAAGGCCCGTCGCACGGGTCGCATCACCGAGCCCCTGGAAGACGATGACTGGCCCGAGTATGACATCCAACTCCAAGAGGCCGTCCGCATCGCCGCCGACTGGACTGCAGAATTGAGCAAGAAGCCTCTGGCCTCCTCCCAGCCAGCGCCCGCAGACCCGAAATCGCGCTAAGGCCAATGACCCCAAACCCGCTCAGCATTGAGCGGGTTTTTTGTGTCCCTCATCATAAGTTTTTCTTGGCGAAACCCTGCAAGATGGCAGGGTTCTTTCATGGACTGGCTCTCTTCTCCTGCCGCAATTATTCTGCTCAGCATTGCCATCGGAGTATTCCTGTCGCTACGTCAAAACCATGGCACGAGTTCTTTTCGTCGCCGCATTTTTGGCAAACTCGACCAACAAGAAGTTAATACCTGGCGGTTGACCAATAAACTGGGGATGTCGATTGAGGTCTGCGAATTCGGCGCGACTTTAACATCCGTGCAAGTTCCCGAAAAGTCTGGCGAGATTTCGGAAGTCACCCTCGGCCACCACCACTTTGAGGGCTATTTAAAACAAAATCCATTTTTAGGTAGCACGGTCGGGCGTTACGCCAATCGCATTGCGGACGGCAAATTCAGCATCGATGGCGTAGCCCATCAAGTAGCCCAAAATAATAACGGCCAACACCTCCATGGCGGCATCGAAGGGCTCGATCGCAAACTTTGGAAGGCAACCTACCTGCGCCGTGAAAACGCTGGAGCCCTCCACTTAACCTACCGCAGCCCCGCAGGCGAAGAACAATACCCCGGCAACCTCGACCTATCGGTTACCTTCACCCTGCCGGACGACCAAAATGCCGTCTACATTCAATTCCAAGGACAGACCGATGCGGCCACCTTGTGCAACCTCACCAACCACGCCTTCTTTAACTTAGCAGGCCAAGGCAGCATCCTCGACCACCGCGTCCAAATTTTTGCCGACCGCTTTATTCCGATTTCCGAAAAATTAATTCCCTCAGGGGAACGTCAGCCAGTCGAGGGCACGCCCTTTGACTTCCGCCAACCTAAACGAATTGGCGAGCGCATCAGCCAGCACGACGCCCAACTGCAACGTGCCCGCGGCTACGATCACTGCTACGACCTTGGCCTACCCGCTTCATCTGAACCCACGCTACGCCTCGCGGCCCGCGTCACCGAACCCACCCTCGGTCGTTCGCTCGAAGTACTCACGGATGCCCCCGGCCTCCAATTTTATTCGGGCAACTTCCTCGATGGCACCGTACAAGGCCGCTGGGCCAAGCCATTCGGTTTTCGCCAAGGCTTTTGCTTAGAACCTGGACTCTTTCCAGACTCGCCTAATCAACCGAACTTCCAACGTGCGGGCTACCCCTCTGGAGTCCTTCGACCCCAAGAGAAGTACAGCATGACGATGGTGTATCGGTTTGGACTAAAGAACGCTTAACTCACTTCCCGGCACTCGCCGCAGCGTCTTCACGAGCCTGCGAGGCCGTGCTATCAGCCCAAAGCTGCTGCGTGACTCTTAACAGGATGTAGCCGCTGACGACCAAGACGCCGGTCAAAATCCACGCCGTCTTTAAACGCGAAGGATCGCCGACCGAATAGAGGAAATTACCAATCGCAAAGAGCGAAGACCAAATCACCACGCAGCCTGAAACCCAGCCGAGGCAAGCTGCCCCAATGCGATTCTCTTGCGCCACGGCTTCATCCGAAACGCCCGCTTCTCGGCGAATCGTCGCCCAACCTGGGCCCGCTGGCTTAACTTTCTTATAAAACTCAATCAACGTGGCGCGATCAGTCTCTGGCCCCACATAGGCGGTGAGGAGCCAAGCCAAGGTGGTCAATCCCACTTGAACGATAGTCACCGTCGCGAAGCCCGCATCTTTCATGAAGAAAGGCACGGCCACCGAGGTGATGAGTGACATCACCATCGCGACAATTTCACACCAAGCCGAAACCCGCCACCAGAACCAGCGAGCAATATAAAGCAAGCCCGTGCCCGCCCCAATAGAGAGCAAAATTTGGAACGCTTGTTGCGCGGAGCTCATGGTTAAACTCAGCAAGGCTGCGACAATGTATAAGATGACTGTCGAGATACGTCCGACGTTCACATAATGGCCTTCCGAGCCTTCTTTATTAATAAACCGGCGGTAGAAATCGTGTACCAAGTAAGAGGAACCCCAATTGAGGTGCGTTAAAATCGTCGAAGAGTTGGCGGCAATTAACCCACCGATCATCAATCCCACAAAACCTACGGGCAGGAACTTGAGCATCGCCGGGAAGGCCGAGTCGTGACCAATCAAACTCGCATCCGCAGCTGGGAAAGCCTGCTTAATCGACGCAAGATCGGGGTAGATGATAATCGAGCAAAGAGCGGTGATGATCCAGGGCCAAGGGCGCAAAACGTAGTGGGCGATATTAAAGAATAACGTCCCGCCCAAAGAATCCTTCTCAGATTTCGAAGCCAACATCCGTTGGGCAATGTAAGAACCACCGCCGGGTTCGGCACCAGGATACCAATTGGCCCACCAGGAAATCGCGATGGGTAAAATGAAAATCATGAGTGCTAACTCCGACATCGAAAAATTAGGTAACACATCGAGGATGGGCTGACCCGTGCCATTCACGGCCGACATCACGGGCTGTCCGTTCGCTGGTAACACGACTTGCTGTTTCGAAAGTTTTTCAATCAGCGCTTTTAAGCCAACCCAAGCATCGGCTTGGCCCGCTAAGCGGAGACCGACTTCTTTCAGCGAGAACCAAGCCGCGGCGAAAACCGCCGTCATCTTAATAAAGAACTGCACCATATCGATTACCAGCACCCCCCAAAGGCCCGAGTGGGCTGCAAAGACAACATTGAGCACCCCACAAATCAGAATCGTCTGCCACGCAGGCATCCCGAAGAGAATATTTGCAATCTTACAGGCCGCGAGGGTCACCATGCCCATGATGAAGCAATTAAAGAAGAGCCCTAAATAAACTGCCCGAAAGCCACGCACCACCGAAGCCGATTTCCCAGAGTAACGACGTTCGTAGAACTCTAAGTCGGTCATCACGCCCAAGCGGCGCCATAAACGAGCAAAGAAAAAGACCGTGGCTACGCCAGTTAAGACGAACGCCCACCACTGCCAATTACCTGCCACGCCATACTTGCGCACTTGCTCCGTTACCCAATTAGGCGTGTCCGAAGAAAACGTCGTCGCCACCATCGACAGGCCGGCCAACCACCAGGGCACGGAACGACCTGAGGCAAAAAACTCCGAGGTGCTCGAGCTAGAACGCTTCGCTAAAAAAAGCGCAGGCACAAAGCAGATGAGGATCGAGGCCGCGATGATGATCCAATCAATCAGAGTGATATTCATAAAATAATAAGGGGCGGTATTGGTCTCCCAAAAACCGCCCCTCTTGGCAACCGTCTTCCCTCGCGGGGAATGGCTGATTTCGCTTATTTAGAAGGGATTTCGTTCAACGTGTACCAGCCTTCATTGTGCCACAAACTTTCACCTGCACGGTCGCGCACGCCCACCGCTGCAATGTGGTGAATGTGACCGCGAATCAGGCCTTCAACGACTAAGCGAACATGTAAGCCGTCTTCCGCAACCGTCGCCGACTTCACGATAGGCTTCGCTTGATCAACCTCGGGGCTACCGTAAGCGGATTGGTAGATATAAGTGAAAGCGTCCATATCGTAGCTAGCGACATTCCCCGCCGTCTTGGCATCGACCGGATGCGTGAAGGTTAATTCAAAGCCATCAGGGCGCGCCGAGATATCATGCATCTCGAAGGGCACCTTGCCGCGCCAGCGCACGCGCTCAAACGTGAAGGGATAATGACCGCGCGAACCCCAACCACGATTGGTACCGCCCACGAAAAGCGTGCCATCAGTTTGGTCCATACGCACTGGCACTAATCCGGCTTCAAAGCCTTCTAAGAAGTGGAAGCAGGCCCCTTGATAAAGGCCGTTCACGAACTCCAAGCTCACGCGTTGCACTTGCGAAGCCGTTTGTTCGCCCAAGAACATTTGGTTAGCCCAGGGACCCCATTTGCCCTTGCTCATATCACACGCAATACCCGAAGGCGAATTACCCACCGTACCGTGCGGTAAGATCACCGCAGGAGGCACGAAGTCGGGGAACTTGAGGCGCTCCTTCAGGATGCGCGAACCGCTTTGCGGCTCGGGAGGAGCGGGGAAATCTTTGGCTAACTTATAAAACTTATTTCCCGTGGGGTTGCCTTGGAATGAACCTGGGCGCAGCCACTTGATTGACGAAGCGCCATTCCACACGCCTTGATTATCGGTGTAGAACATATCGCCCTTTTCATTCGCCCCAATCCCGCCAGGCGAGCGAATCCCCGGACACGTAGGAATCATCTTACCTTCGGGGGTAACGCGCACACACCAGCCGCGCCAATCGGAGTTCGCGTAGAACGAACCGCTGAGGCAAAGGACGACCCACACATTGCCTTCGCGGTCAGGCTCTGAGCCCCATGCGAATTCGTGGTAATCGCCATTAATCCCCCAATCGGAGCAAATGGACTCGTAGCTGTCGGCATGACCCACGCCATGACGATCCGTCATGCGCGTGAGTTCAGGACGATGGGTTGCGTAAATGGAACCGTCTTTCCAGAACATGCCCAAAGGCTCATGCAAGCCGGTGGCAAACTTGGTCCACTTGATCTTGGAAAGGTCGTTCTCGTAAGCACCTTCGGCCACCCAGACATCACCGCGACGGGTACCGATGGCGACTTTCTTGTCAGGCAACAAGGCAATCGAGACCACTTCGCAAACTTCACCTGCAGGGGTGGGGATTTGCACCCGTTCATAATACTTGTCTTGCAAGACGGGATCGAAGGGACCCTTCACCGAAGGGGCCGCACTGACACTGACCGTCAAAACGGCTCCGAGAAAACCAGAGAGGAATTTTTTCATATTTAAAATTTAAGCTAGGGTTTAGCGGAAGGAGTAACCCAACGTGATGCTTTCGCCGGGGTTGAGGGTGAGGTATACCGCCGTGCCTTGAACCTTGAGGGCTTGCGGGAGTGAAGGGGTTAATAAGAGGCGGCCACCAATTTCTAAAACTTTGCCATCTTCTTTAGCCACGGCTTCCAAATTACGCTCCAAGAGCACGACCAAAGGCTTGTCGCCTTGTAGCGTCAAGGTGCGAGACAAGTTGTGCTCCCCAGGCAACCAAGCATCGGTCAGCGTGTCGCCGCCCGCCACGACTTTAAACGTGGGGTTTCCTTGGCGGTCTAATTCATAACCACGATACTTGCCGATTAAATCTGTTGCCTCGACCGAGCTCAGAATGCCGCTCGTACCCGAGAGCTTGATGACACCTTCACCCGCTGGTGGCTCAAAGCCTTGACCGCGATCGGTCCAATGGTGACCGCCATCCATGAAGCGACCGCTCCACATGAGTTCCACGGCGAGGTTATCGGCGCTGAAAGCGAGGTTCATGCCATTAGGGAAACCAAAACCGATGCCACGCGGCGTGGTGCCTTGAATGAAGTTACGGTAGACGGCGGTGTAACCGTCATGAGGCTGAATGGCAATCGAGGGCCACTTTGGACCAGCAGCCTTGCCTGACTTCGTATCGGACAGCCATTTGACATCGCGGTCCTTGGGGCCTTTCCAGCCCAACACAATCACCTGTTCGCCGGCGGCTTGCACGTATTCTAAACGGAAGGCGTTGTCGCCTTGCTTCAATTCTACTGTGGCTTGCTTCGCACGACTTCCGATGGGACCAATGCCTTTAATCTCAGCGATTTTCTTACCACCGAGGTAGAGCGCACCAAAGTCATCGCAATCAAAAGTGAAGGTATACTTGCCATCAACAGGGGCGTGGAACTGCCCTTCCCAGACCATAGCGTAATTCTTCTTCAGACCCGACTGATTCGGGCTCACGATACCGGCGTTCTCATCCTCAATTTGGGCCGGCTTCAACGTCGCAAAATCAGGCATCACCGTCCACTCGCCTTTATAAACCGAACCGACCAAATTCTTCAGGGCCGTCTTAGCGGGGGGGAATGGATGGGCCTTTAATAATTCATCCGCCGTCCAAGGCTTGGTACGATCCGCCACCGCAGCACGAACGGCTTTAACTTGGTCAACCGTAACCGCGCTCTCGCCGCGCACAAAAGTTTTGCGAACGTAGGTCAAGGCAGCGGCAATCTTCTCGTCATTGAGCACCGCACCCTGAGGGGGCATTTCAATGTTGTAGGCTTTACCGGCAACTTCCACGGGACCCGTGAGGCCATTGATGACGATTTTGATCGCCCGTTCGGGCTGACCCTTGGGCCATTCGCTGCCTACTAAAGGAGGCAAGCCGTTGGCTCCCTTGCCGTCAGGACCGTGACAAGCAATACAGAGCGTATTATAGATTTGAGCACCATCTTCAGCGGCCGCGAGGCAAGCTGCAGAAAGGATTAAGCCCGAAAGCGTGGGGAGTCGCATAAAGGTATGGACAGGAAGTCGAGGGAGCGGTTCCGAGCAAATGAAAAGTGGCGGTTTTCCGCCACTTTATTAAAAAAACTGTAAGAATCGCTTAGCGGGCGCGGAATAAACCCTGGGGATCGTAAAGCCACCATGCGTCAAAAGGATTCGATAAGGGCGGAAGCTCGAAATAAATCCGCCCTTTTTCGTCCGTTTTAGTCGCTACCCCTGAAATCTCCGACATTGGCGGGTGGATGGCGGGGGTATTATTCGATACGGGCGGCAAGAGGTCTAAAATGGCGGTTTCTTCAATCCGCTCAACCACCTGATCAATCCACTTCAACTCATGGGCTTTTTCGCCAAACGCCTGCCAATCACCGGTGGAGTCATTCGCATACATTTGCTTCACAAATTCGGGGAGCGTGAGGCCCATCTTCTTAGCCACGGGAGTACCAAAACGCTCAAACCAGCGATTCGTGAAATCAATCTGTTCCTTCAGCACCGTCATGTTACCGCGTAAGGTATTCGAGACTTGGTGATGAAGGATGATGGTGTTGGGGTAGCAATAAGAGCGCTCCGCCAAGGTCGCAATCACTGCCGTCATCGAAGCGGCAAAGCCTTTAACCACAACATAAACGGGGGCCTTCGAGCCAGCCATCGCTTTCTGAATTTGATAACCAGCGGCAACGGAACCTCCTGGGCTATTATCCACTACGATGAAGATGGGGTACTCCGATGATTGATTGTTATAAAAATTAATCCGTTGGCTGACGTAATCAGCTAACTGCTCCGTCACGGCCCCATTAAAAGCAATGCGACGATCGCTGATGTAGAGTGTGCCATCAACCAGCGGATCCTTGAGATACTTCGGCTTCGCCTTAATGGCCACCTTACGTGCTTCTTCCTCCTTCTGATAACGGGCGATTTCATTGCTCAAACGGGCGACGGTATTAGCGGACTCTAATTGCAATTGCTTAGCTTCGGCTTCGAGTTCGCGAATTTTGTTATTCCGTTCCGACAAGCGGGCGGCGGACCGAGCAGACTCGAGCGCCGTTTGGCGCTCCAACTTGGCTCGCTCATCTTCCAACGCGGCAGCCTCCGAAGCCGCTTTAGCTAAACGCAACGCACGTTCGGCCGCTAACTTTTGCGTCTCAGCATTGACGGGAGCTAATTCTTCGACCCGTTTGGCCTCCGCCAACGCGACTTGCGCATCGAGACGTGCTTTCTCGGCACGCATGCGATCCACTTCTTTCATCAGAGCCTTTTGCTCCGGCGTTAATTCCTCACGATTGATGCCTGGGCCAGGAGGCAACGTCGTGGGCTGAGCGGGAGCGGTGGGCATGCCCGGCGAGGCGGGCAAAGCATTGCCCGCAGTATTAGCCCCGTCAGGAGCAGGCGCAGCACGATGCGTGGTTTGCTGGGCCGCCAAGGGCAGCGCCACCAAACTGGCTAGAGCCAACGTGCGTAAAACAAGCGATAGTTTCATGATATAAAATTAGCGAAGGATGTATTGGATGCGGGGGTCATAAATCCACCACAGGTCGCAAGGACCGAGCGGTTGGAGTTCTTCTTTAATCAAGGCATTACCCGCCTTGCTTTCCGTATCACCAAAACCTGTCAGCGGCAAAGGAGCAGGCGCAGGGGCGTTCGAACCAGCCGTGAAACTGTCTTCGGTCATGCGTTCCACAACGTCAGTGACCCATTTCATACGTCCAGCATCATCACCCGTAACCCGCCAGTCACCCGTCGACGTGGCTTTATACATATTAGCGACAAAATCATCGAGAGGGACACCAATGCGTTGCGCCACTTTAATAAAAATCCGTTCACACCAAATCTTAGACCACTTTAACTGCTCCTGGAGTTGCGTCATATTACCGCTCAACCCCGTCGAGGCTTGGTGGTGTAAAACAATCGTCTGCGGATAAACGAAAGAGCGCTTCGCTAAAGTAGTGATAATTGCGGCCATCGAAGCACAGTAACCTTTGACCACCACATACACGGGGGCCTTCGAAGTTTCCATAGCCTGCAAAATTAAATAACCCGACATGACCGAGCCGCCCGGCGAGCGATCAATGACGATAAAGATGGGGGACGTCGGGTCTTGGGCGTTAAAGAAAGCAATCTGATCACTGACGTGTTTAGCCAGATTGTCGTTCACGATGCCATTGAAAGCGATACGGCGCTCGCTGATGTGCAAAACGCCATCTACTAAAGGATCAAGGGGATGTTCGATTTTGGCACTCGCTGCAATGTCTGCGGCTTTTTGTTGGAGACGTGCAATCGTCGCCACACTACCGACTTTGGCGTAATCAACGGCCGCCCGGGCAGCTGCTAAATGAGCTTCGGCTTCAAGTTCCGCCCGCGCCCGATCTTTATCACTCGAAGCTGCCACCGCTCGCCAAGCGGCCAGCGAGGACTCCAAATTTAAACGAGCGCGTTCCGCCTCCCCCTTCGCACTCAAAGCCTCGGCTCGAGCCATCCGCAAACCAGCCTCCGACTCCAATTTACGGATTTCTAAAGTCGTCACCAATTCCTCCAAGCGACGTTGGGAAGCGGCCAAATCCAGTTTGGCACGAATTAATTCCGCCTGCACCTCGGCTTCGATGGTCTCAGGGCTTTTACGAATGGGACCTTGCTGGGCAGAAAGGACTACAACCAGAGAGAAAAATAACAAAGCCTGACGCAACATAGGGGTAAGTCCTGTTTTGACAGATAAATGGCTTCCTTGAAGTCATTTTTTTGTAAATCTACTCACATGGACCTTTCTGCCCCCATCTACCTCCACAACCGCCAAACGGGCGCTCGAGAAGTCGAGCAGGTTTACGGCGAAGCATGGCTACGTCGACTCTACGGCAACCCGTTGGGGAAGTTGACCCTACACACCTTAGTAAAACGGGCAATTTTCTCCAAACTCTACGGCCAAGCGATGGATCGACCCAGCAGTGCCGCCCGCATTTTGCCTTTTATAAAAGAATACGGTCTTAACCCAGATGAATTCGCCGAGCCAGTTAGCGCCTACCAAACGTTTAATGAATTCTTTTACCGCAAACTAAAAACCAGTGCACGCCCCATCGACCCTCGGTCCGATGTCGCCATCTTGCCTGCCGATGGTCGGCACCTCGGTTTTCAAAACGCCAGCAAGGCTTTAAGTATTTTTGCCAAGGGCCAAACCTTCGACATCCCCACGCTGGTCGCCGACCGCGCCCTAGGTGAACGCTACGCTCAAGGCACTGTCGTGTGCTCGCGGCTCTGCCCCGTGGATTATCACCGTTTCCACTTCCCCGTCGCGGGCATCGCCCGAGCACCCGTTCTCACGCCTGGCCCGCTCTTCTCCGTCAACCCCATCGCTCTGCGCCGCCGCGTCAGCTACCTCTGGGAAAATAAACGTCAGCGCATGAGCATCGATGCCGGCCCCTTCGGACTCGTCACCATCGTTGCCATTGGAGCCACCAACGTCGGGACGATTATTGAAACCTACAAGAACGACACCGCAGTGCAGAAGGGAGATGAAAAAGGCTACTTCCGTTTTGGCGGCTCTTTCCTCGTCACCCTCTTCGAGCCTGGCAAAATCGTGCTCGAGCCCGACCTCGTCACCGCCGGCGAAACCGCTACCGAAGTTTACGCTAAAATTGGCACTCCGTTAGGCCGACTCGCCTAAGCGCTTGCCAAGGCCTCGCCACTCCTATGTGCTTCTGCCCTGTTGCTCGGGTGGTGGAATGGCAGACACACCAGATTTAGGTTCTGGCGCCGCAAGGTGTGCGGGTTCGACCCCCGCCCCGAGCACTCTTAGTTTTATGGGTCTTTTGCATTACATCCTTACGTCGTGTCTAATTAAGTTTTTGGCTACTTCTAGTCCTTCTTGGAGGCGTTTCTCGCCTCCATCTCTTTCTGCAATTCTTTGGCGCGCTGCTGCCCTTTTAGTCGGGCTTCGGGGGTCAGTTTTGCTTCAAGACGAGCAAGCTCCTTTCGGGCATCCTCATTACGGCTTCCAGCGAGATTAAAGTATGCGTATGCCTCAATCTCATCCTTAGCAACACCTTCACCTTCATCGTATAAAACGCCCAGATTGTATTGAGCGGTTAAATCTCCCTTCTCCGCTAAAATCTTAGTTTCTTGAAAAAATTTTGACGGCTTCGAGGTCGTTACCATGAAGAGGATGACTCCTACAATTACTAATACTACTGCTTCCCAAAATCGTGATTGTCTCAAAAAGGACATGATAGAAGGAAAGCCTTTAGTCGTTTTGAAGCGACTTAAAATATCTTACCCTTAAAATTCAGCCTACTTCCCAACCTTTGCCGCGACAATCTTGGCTTCGATTTCTTTCTGGAGCTCGATCGCGCGCTGCTGGCCTTTTAACCGAGCTTCAAGCGACATGGTTGCTTCAAGACGAGCAAGTTCCTGGCGCGTGTCCATCGGTTGCCTCATAGATTTCATGCCCGCAAGGTGCAGATAGGCATCTGCCTCGATCTCATCTTTACTGACGCCTGTTCCATTCTGATAGCAAGTCGCCAGACAGTACAGTCCACCCGCATACCTCTGGTCTGCCGCCTTGCGATACCACTTCACAGCCTCCGGGGCATCTTGCGCAACCCCCAAACCTACGTCGTAGCACACCCCTAAATTATATTGGGCACTGGCATCACCCTGCTCGGCAACCTTACGAAACAACCGAACCGCCGCCACGCCATCTTTGGCAACGCCGATACCGTAAGCGTAGCAAGTTCCCAGCCAAACTTGGGCGGCGGGATTTCCTTGATCGGCGAGAACCTTCGTTTCCTGAAACTGCTTAATCTCCGCAGGACTCATGCCTGCACTTAAAAATGCCGGCACTAAGACTAAGATACATGAGACCGCCTTGGCTAAACGTCGCAGCGAAGGAATGTTTAAAATAGCCATAGTGAATTTCTAATAGAAGCCAAAGTCGCTGACAAGCCTGACCTAAATTAGGCAGCCAAGAACAGACCAAGAAATTTGCTAAGTTATCGGATAAATCCCTACCGACATTCCACATTGGATTAGAATCGCTCGTTTACACCGAAGAACAGTCCTTTTCATTTACATGAATCAGAATCCTGCCTCCACTCAGGAGAAACGGGTTAGAATTATTAGGCTGGAGGCGGTGCAAGTTGAACTTGTCCTAAAACTTACTTCCCTGCCTTTGCCGCTACAATCTTGGCTTCGATTTCTTTCTGGAGAACCTTGGCACGCTGCTGGCCTTTTAACCGATCTTCAGGAGTGAGGTATTTTTCCAGGACTCCAAGTTGCTTACGATACTCCTCATTACTAATTCCGGCTAAATTGATGTACGCATAAGCCTCGACTAGATTCTTGGGCACTCCATGGCCTAAAAAATATTGCAGCCCGAGATTATACTGTGCCTTCGCATTACCTTGGTCCGCCGCCTTCTGATGCCACTTAATCGCTTCGGCATCATCTTGGTTCACCCCTTCCCCTTTATTATAACAAACTCCCAGCGCAGCTTGTGCATCGGCATTGCCTTGGTCTGCGGCCTTGCGAAACCATTTCACTGCCGCCACTTCATCTTTCGCCACGCCGGCCCCATTCGAATAGCACAGGCCGAGATAAACTTGGGCGGGGACATTATCTTGATCGGCAGCCTTACGAAACCACTTGACCGCTTCGACTTGATCTTTGGCTAAACCTTGCCCCATGAGGAGGCCATACCCCAAAGCATACTGAGCATTCGCATTCCCTTGCTCGGCCAATAGTTTGAGGTTCTGAATTTTCTTCGCCTCCTCTGGAGTTGGTGCAGCCAGCGACCCCAGAGGTAAAAGCACTAAAACGCCTAATACCATTACAGTCAGCCAACGGCGAAATGCGGAAAGACGGGGTGTCATAAAGGAGTTCTAATAGAGACTAATCCCATGACAAGATTGCCTTTTCCCAAGCCGCCCCCGCCACCAGTGAAATCTGGAATAGCGAGTTTCTTCAAGAGTCAGCCACTCACTCCAGCCATGGTAGCACATCGCCAAGACGCGGGGAGAGGCCAGGTCACGGCTGGGATTTGCACCCATCAAGAGCATCTACCCTCTTGTCTTTGACCCGCTCGTTACCACTATCCGAACCATGTTCGCTTGGCTCCGTCGACTCCTGACACCCTCGCCCCCGACTCAAGGTCCCAACCTTGCCGACGCGCCCGAGGAACCCGTGCCCACGGAACGGCAACCACGTCATCGTCCCGATCAATTTAAACCGTGGATTGGGGTCGATCTCGATGGCACCTTAGCCGAAGCAACCGTCTGGCAAGGAATCACCCATATCGGACCGCCCGTCCCACTCATGCTGCGCCGGGTCCAAACGTGGGTTAAAAAAGGCATTCAGGTCAAAATTGTGACCGCCCGAGCTGGCAGCCCTGAAGGCATTGCGGCGACCCAAGCCTGGCTCCAAGCACAAGGCTTACCCGCCCTAGAGGTCACGGACCGGAAAGACTTTGGGATGATTGAACTTTGGGACGACCGGGCGATTCAAGTCGTCCAAAACACCGGCATCTGCTTCTTAGGCACCTCTTACTTTGCCCGACCCAAAGCCCCCATTCTACCAGATGAGGTTGCGGAACGGACCTTCATCCTCGTAGACTCCGCCAAAACCCCGACCGCTTCGACCAATCCTCCCGTATGAAGGCCTCATTGAAACTTGAATACTCGCTGCGCGTGCTCTCGCAATTAGTGCGACGCAATAAAGGGGGCGCGGTTACCCGGATTGAAGAATTGGCCAAACTGGAAGCGATTCCCCAAAATTATCTGGTGCAACTTTTGAATGAGTTGCGCGAAGGTGGTCTCGTAGCTTCGAAACGTGGCAAGACAGGTGGCTATCGTTTAGCCAAAGACCCTGAAGATATCACGCTCAAGCAAGTTCTTGCGGTCGTAGAACCCGATTTGGTGGAAACGAAAATCACCCTCAAAGGAGCTTCTGGACCCCAAGTGGCGAGTCTTTGGCGCGAAATTTCCAAGCGTTTTGATAAATCGCTCTACGGTTTTACTTTAGCCCAATTAGCTCCGGCCGAAAATAGTGCGGACTGGGAAATTTAAATCGCCGCCATGGCCTGGGATAAAAAAATCATTCTGGGCACGCTAGTCCTCTTAGTTTTCATCTTAGTAGTTCGGGCTTCGTGGAAATCATCCCCGCCCGCAACGAATCCTGGCTTAGTCAATACGACGGTTTTAATCCTGCGGCACGCCGAGAAACCAGATGATGGTCCTAAACTAAGCGAACAAGGTGTCGCCCGGGCCCAAGCCTACGCAGCCTACTTCACCGCCGCAAATCAGCAAGCTGGCAAACCTCGCATCCACTATATCTTTGCCAGCAGCGATAGCCCGCAAAGCGAACGTCCAAGGCTCACTATTGAACCTACCGCGCTAGCACTCGGCCTAAAAGTCGATCAACGCTTCCGCTCCAAAGACACTGCCGAGTTAGCTTTAGAACTCCGTCGGCATCGTTACGGTAGCAAAGTACTCATAGTATGGCACCACGGTCAAATTGCCCACTTGCTCGAAAGTCTCGGCGGCAAACCTAAACACTTCTGGGCCGACGAACGTTGGCCGGATGATAATTTTAATCACGTGTTAAAACTGAAGTTCGATGAAAAGGGCGAATTAATCAGCACGACTTTTGAAAAGATTAAATTACTCCCCTCAGATTAAAACTTGTTAGCGAGAACGTAAACGCCGCGGGGGTTGAATTAAAGAGGGGGAAAGGTTTTTCAAACACCGCGACCCGTTTTCATTGATTACTCCACTCATTTGAAAGGTAGCATAGGCATGCGACGAGCCGTCTTGAGTAAACTCCTTATTCACGGCGACTGCTAACTTCACATAGCCGTAAAGCTTACCCTCCCGACTTTTAACATAAAAATAGTCCTCAAAATCTTCCGACCAGCGGCCAGAGGAAGCATCACTCCCACGAACTTTCTGTTCATATTCAAAACTACTCTCATAGCCTGACTCTGGAGCCAAAAAGGGATAGCGTAAGCGCCCCACCCGCACGAGACCGCCAGAGTCCACCGAGAACTTTACCCGCCAAGAATATTCACCCGACTGCACCGACACTTCAGGGCCGTAGGTCACCTGTACTCTCAAGTCGCCGGCTAGGTCTTTCTGAAACTCTGCAAGATCCACCATCATACCATGTGCCTCTTGGTGTTCCACGCGCAGTACGCGCGTATCATATTCAACTAACGAAACTGGGCCGGCCTTTTTCCAAAACTGAATAACTTCTGGTTTAGCAGTATTAGGGTGATGCAGACTATCTAAGGGCGCTAATGGGGAAAATTGATACGCCCCCTGCTCGTAAGGACTGTAGAAGTAGCCTGGGGCCACATCCACCAACATTAGAAAGAGCCGGGCGCCCCTTAATCCTGTAAAAGCAAAACGACCTCGAGTATCTGCCGTGGTCGTCAGCTTTTGATAATGCTGCCCTTTTGCATCCCAATATTCTAACTCGGCAGGTACCACGAACGACGGCAGGGCTTCGCCGTGTTGATCCTGCAACTGACCATAAAAATTCACCGGCGCCTGATTAATCGCTGACAATACTTGGAGACGATTGGTTTTAAAATCCTGAGAGGGTTCATCGGCTCCGCGAACCTCAAGCCAGCAAGTAGATAAGACCGCCAGAAGACAGAGTAAAAATCGACGCATGGCAGTATTATTTATCAGCTAGGATTTGAGCCAAACACATCCAATACCCTTTTTGCCTCATCAAGCAGGATCTGAATTGAGCGCTATGCCACTTATGCGTGCTGTGCTGTTTAGCATCTACTGGCCAAAGTTTTTCGAGATCTACCGAGGCTGTGACTCCCTTCGTCAGTTCACACGCTCCAAGCGGGCGAACATAAGACTCCGCCGCAAAGGCCATGATTTCATAATTATCCTTCAACTCTGTCGGAGGCCCCCATCGCAAGGATTCAATATGCCTTCCCTGTGAACGGACAAATGCCTGTGCAAAGGGCTCCGTCGGTAGACGTGGGAGCGGTTTTTCGAAATCGTAATTCCAAGGCTGATAAGGACGATCGGCCCAATCAGGCTTACTTAACTGATTATAACACCAGATCGTATCGGATAAGGCACAATCATTTTGATTATAGAAATTAATCAACCTCCCGACCACCGGAGCCGAGCGACCTTGGCTACTGAGCAGGTCCGCAAACCAATCGCGATATACATTGGGAGTATCGGGACCAAAGCCAACCTTACCCACCCACGCAAACTTCGGGAGGGTGGAATACCATGGCAATGCATACCTTGAACCCACACGATCACTCAAACTACCATCATAGCAGTGCGCCGAGACGGCGGCCTGACTCGCTACGTAAACCTTAGCAAGGGCTGGCCCGTGCTTAAGCCACTGCAAGCGCAAGGCCTCACTGGTCACAATATTGCCCATACTATGAGCCAGGAGGTATAAACGCCCACCGTAACGCACACTACAGTCTTCCAAAAATTGCCGCAAACATTCCGCCGAACGCCACGCAGCAAATTCACCTCGATCGTAATTCGTTGGACTCGTGACCGCATCTAGATTCGAACTAAAACCATTCGTACAGGGCCAAGAAAAGAGGACGAAGTTACCGTTATAGCCCGACCACCATAAACGCTTAAAGGCGGTTTCGGCGTAACGTTCCTTTTCCCACACCTCCATGTTCCACCCATGCACAAACACTAAACAAGGACGGTCGTTCATCACCCGCCCGCCATTAGCGTTTTTGTAAAGCGTCGCGGTTAAACGCACCGGCTGACTCAAAGGCATCCCCCCATTCTCATTCCCGGCCGACCAGTGTTCGTAACGCTGCTTAATATTATAAAAATTAAAACTAACTGTGGGGATTTCTGCGAGAACCTCAAACTGCACGCCGCGACGGCGCAAGACGCTCAGCGTGAGCCGACCCCCACCCTCGGCACAAGCTTCGGCTAAAAAAGTCGCCGTACGTTTACCCCGCACCCAAACGTCGCGAGGGAGAACCATGACGTGGGTAGCATCGACCAATGAAGTGCCTTGCACCGCAGGATTTAAATCAGGAACGACCCTTCCCTCCTTAACCTGTACCTCAGCTTCGGCTTCTTGTTGCAGGTAAGCACCTGAATCTGGGTTCGTCATTCGAAAGAGTTTCATAGCAGGCCATGGCTGATTCGCTGTATATGGCTGAAACCTAAGTCCTAAAAATAAGTCTCCAGCGGCAAAGGACTCTACGTCACCCTCGAGGGAGAACTGACAACGGAAAAAATCCTCTAAGTCCCGCAGCGAATTAATTTTGTCTGACTTCCAATCAGGCAAGAGTTTCACCGCGTCCAGCATACCCAAGTCTTCCTCATCCTGATCATTACCATCTACCGTGTGAGCCCGATCGTAATCATCGTTCACCCAAAACTCCCACGCACTCTCTTGAGGCCGTTCCTCTTGAGCGATAGTGCCATCACGATTCACATCTAACTCGACCCCTAATTTCATTAAGCGCACTTCTTGGATAAAGGCCCCCTGACCATCGTTGTCTTCCGTCTCAAAATGAATCCACAACTGATTCGGAACGAGTGAAGCGGGAATATTAAAAACGAGATGCTGACTTCGCCAATTCCCCGCCGGGGGGTCACACTTCCATTGTCCTAAAACATTAGAAGCATCACCCATCACGCGGACTTGATAGCGAGCACTCTGGGCAGAAACTCCCGCACGCACACTATCCTCCCAAAGCAAAATATAGCTCCCCGCTCTTGGATTTGGATAAGCACGCATCATCCCAAACGAATCGCCTCCACGTGCATCTAACTCCACCACTTCGCGTTGCCCCTCACGCCAAATTTTTAAGTAACGGCCATGCTTGGGCATCCAGCCCGCATAGTCTTTCATTTTACCCCGCTCTAAGGTCCAATCACCTACGGGAACCAGGTTACTGCCATTCCAATCACCAGACACCCAACTAGGCGTAAAGGTTCTTCCCGAAGCCGCGGACAACTGAGCTCTCGGTGGGCCCGCTACCCCAAAACTCATTTTGGGAGTAAAATCTGTTTTGGCATTTCGGATTAAAGGGTTCGTCCCCCAAACCTTCACTTCGTCGCCGTCGCTTACCCCATCGCTATCGGTATCTGACTTTTTAACTTGGGTCCCCTGCACCCACTCCTCCGCCCAAGTCAGGCCATCTTCATCTTCGTCGCTCAAGCCATCCTTAGGCTCATATGGATTAAGTCCCCACATCAACTCCACTTGATCTGGAACTCCATCACCATCCGTATCCATCCACTCTAGGCGATTCGGATTGGGGTCCATGCGGTCAACGGCCGCCGTTAAATAGGGACTCTCTAAAAAGAAAACAATCGCAAGTAGCCAACGCATGAAGAGACGCTGCAATGGACCGATTGAAAAACAAACTTCAGAGCCTGAAGTTCAGATGCTAGGCAAAAACTACGCCGGTCACCTAAAGGATTAACATCGCATCCCCGTAACTGAAAAAGCGGTACTCGCGTTGAATCGCTTCGGCGTAAATCGCTTTCAACCACGGTAAGCCTTCCCGTGACCCGGGTGTTAAAAAGGCGGCCACTAAACAAAGTAACGTGGAACGCGGCAGGTGAAAATTAGTAAGTAAGTGTTCGCAGCACTGCACCGTGTCACCAGGCTGAATATAAAGTGAAGCCTCACTGGACCAGTCTTCGGTAGGAAGCTGGGCAAAGCCTTGGGACTTACGCCAAGCATCTTCACTCGCCCGCACGGAAGTCGTTCCAATCGCCAAGCGCGGGCGACGATTACGCAAGGCCAAGCAGGTGGCCAACGGAATGCGATACGCCTCGGCGTGCATGCGGTGCGTCGCCAAATCATCGGTCATGATCGGCTGAAACGTGCCCAACCCCACATCGAGTACCAAATCAAAGGCCTCATGCCCAGCTTGGGCTAATTGCTTTAATAACTCTGCTGTAAAATGTAATCCAGCGGTTGGCGCTGCCGCCGCCCGGGCGTTTTGCGGACTAGCGTAAACCGTTTGATAACGCTCGGCGTCATCTACGCCGCTGACGCCACGCTCCTTGCGGGCTTCGACGATATAAGGCGGCAAAGGCAGTACCCCCCCTCGCTCTGCCAAATCATAAACCGATTGGCCGGGAGCTAATTTAAAGCGCACTAAGTATTCACCGTTTTTAACTTCCGTTACCACCGCGGACGTATCGCCAATCACGAATCCAGCGGCATCCGCCGCCCGTTTACCCGGGCGCAAGAGACACCACCAAAGACTCGGCTCGCTCGTTGGTTTTAACAGCAAACACTCCACTTTACCTCCCGTTGGGCGAACTCCCGCGAGGCGGGCTTTCAAAACCTTAACGGTATTTCGAATGAGAATGGTTTGCGGAGGGATTAATTTCGGGAAATCCCGGAAAAAACGGTGCTCAATCGTGCGGGTGCGGCGATGAACGACTAATAAACGCGAATCATCGCGACGAGCCGCAGGTTCCGCGGCAATGCGCTCGGGAGGTAAGTCAAAGTCTAACTCCCGCACATCCATACTCACTGACCCGTCTTAGGAGGCGTGATTAACAACTGACCATCAATCGCCCGCAGTTGCGTGAATTCGACACCCGGAGGAGCCTTGTGCAGCTCTTCCTCAATTGCGGAAAGCTTGGCGTCTAAATCATCAATACGAGCAACAAACACGGCCTCAGGCGTCGAAGGGGTCTGACACGCCCCATACTCACGCATGGTGTGGTGACTAAGCAAAATGTGCTCTAAACGCTCACGCAGCGAAATTTCTAAGCCCACCAAGGTAGCATGCTCGCGCACTAAAAAAGTCCCGAGAACTAAGTGGCCATGAAGATTGCCGGCCCGCGTAAAGTTAGCCTTGGCCATGCCAGGCTCGAGACGCGTGTATTCCTGCACCTTACCGATGTCGTGTAAAATCGTTCCGGCCAAAGCCAACGAGCGATCGACCTTCGGGTATAAGGGCAATAAGGCCTCGGCACATTGAGCCATCCGCAAGGTGTGTTCCAACAACCCATGGCGATAGGCGTGGTGCATGCCCATGGCAGCGACCGCTTCGTAAAACCGTTCGCCTTGTTCTTTTAGAATCGACTGCACCGTGGCGCGAAGTTGGGCGTGGGGAATACGCTCAATGATTTCGTGCAAGGTTTTTAACATCTTTACCGGGTCCTGTTGGGAGACTGGCGTCAAGCGCCCCATCAAGGCAGGATCACTGCGCTCTTCATCGCTCAAAGGAGCCATCGTATCGACTTTCAAATCTGGGCGGCCGTTAAAATCGCCTACCGTACCACCCACGCGCACCACGCTCCCCGCTCTCAAGGCGGCGATGACAGGCTTAATCGACGAATCACCGAAGACCCGGATCTTAATGTCATCACTCGCATCCGCGATGGTCGTTTCATAATAACTCGCGCCCGTCTTGGCGGTCTTGGTGGAGATTTCACCTAAAGCACAAATCGCCAACCAGCGACTCCCCATGGGGGCCGCCTTGCTTTCGCGGATAGTTTGCAGGGTCTCTGACATAAAAGGCTATCGTGCCCACCTCAGGTTCGAGAACAACTCTGAATTATGGATGGGAGTACTGACCTTTTCCCTACGGTCTTTTCGCCCGACCCCACCTCTTCTGATATTTTCTAAAGTAGAATTAAATCGTGCAGGCTGTCGCGGAAGACTTAGTGTGCCCCTTCATACCCCTATGACCTTCTCGCAACTCTCCTCACTGGCTCTGGTAATGCTCGTTGCCCCCTGGATTGCTTGGGGGCAAAGCACGCCGTTAAACCATGCCCAGTACACGGAGGCCCTAAAAGCCTTTCGCAGCGGTAAGAGTTCATCACTCGAGAGCCTGAAAAAGCCTGAGGCGACCTTGGAAACGAAGCGCGCGGCGGTGGACGACTTACGCGAACGCCTCGTGGATGAACCCGACAGCCCTTTGGCTCATGATGTTGCCAGCCTCTTAACCCAAACCGACTTAGCCACTGCCAAACTTTTGCTCGCCGCCCTCGCGGAAGCCAAAGCAATGCGAGCCACCCCAGAAATCACCACGCTCGCCACCAATGCCCAATCCCCCCTCTACCACGACGCCGCTTTGACCTTAGCTGAAATCGGCGGTCCCAAAGCCGTCCCCATCCTCGCCTCGCAAGCCAAAGAAGGCGATCTCGACGACACCGTCACCGCGCTCAGTAAAATTTCAGGTCCAGGTGTGACCGATGCTTTCATTAAAAATATCAAGGACCAGACCCTCCCCACTCCAGGTCGCATCGCCCTCATCAAAGCAGCCGTGGTCCGGAATAATCAAAAAATCACCGCCACGCTCTGCGACGTGATTGCCGAAGACGCACTGCGTCTCGAAGCCCAAAAGGGTATCTTAAAATTAGGCCAAGTGAATGACCTTGCAGCCATCCACCAAGCCATCACGCACACGGACAACGCTTCAACGAAAGCGGCGTTGCAACGCCTGAGCGATAAGCTCGAAAAAGCGCGCAACGCCGAAAAAGACGTTAAGTAAGCCTGTGCTTACTTAGGAAACTCGGTACGGCGTAAAGTCCAGAGGATGCCACCCAGGACGTGCTTGATGAACTCAGGCTCGGCATAAGACTCCTTGGTGTGGCCTAAAGCGGTGTAGAACATGCGACCTTTGCCGACTTCTTTTTGCCAAGACATGGGATGCGTTTCGCCCGGCTTAGTATTGCCACCTTTGTAAGTCGTTTCATCGATGGCCAAGAGCACATGGTTATCGGCCTGCAGATTCTTAAAATTATACCACTCATCCTTACGCTTCCAATCAGCGGCCAAATGAGCCGTGGCTAAACTGTCTTTATCCACGGGGTGAAGCACCGCCACTTGCTGGGCGGGGTGACCGGCAAACAGCCCCCCAATCATCTTCGCATACCAAGGCCAGCGAGTTAGAATATCCCCACCACAGTCCGAAGCAGCATGCACGCCCACAAAGGCCCCGCCCCCTTCGAGCCAATTCTGGAAAGCAGTCCGACGAGCCTCGGCAATCTTAAGATTAGCTGCCTTTTCTTCCGGAGTTAGCACCGCGCCTTTAGCGACGGGGTTAGCCATGATGTCCCCCGTCGTGCTCATAAACGCCACCACGCGGTAGCGAGCCAAGTTCTCAGGCGTAAAGACCGCCGCGTCCTCAGAAATATCCACCTCAAGTCCCAAGGACTTAAATTGGGCTTCCAAAAGCTTATTTCCCAGCGGAATGGAATCGCCGTGACGGAAGGCCGCCGTCTTCGAAAAGACCAAAGCCCGATTAGGTTCGGCCGCCAACAAGCCAACGGCTAATAAGAAACTTAATAAGTATCGCATGGGGGTCCACTTAAGACATCGCTTTTTCCTGAAAGTTGCCACCCTATTAAAGCCGCGAACCCACCCCCGGTTACGCTGTCTAAATCCTACCCCTCCAACCCCATGAATCGTCGCTCCTTTTTAAAGCAAACCTCCTTGGCTGGCGTCGCCTTAGGCTTCCCCACCATCATCCCCGCTTCGGCTCTCGGTAAAGACGACACCGTGGCTCCCTCCAACCGACTCCAACTCGTCGGGGTGGGCTTAAAGAGCCAAGGCGGTGGCGACATGAATAACCTGCTCAAGAAAAAGGGCGTGCAGGTGATTGCGGTGTGCGACATCGACACCCGCGTTTTAAAGACCGCTTCAGACTCTGTCGTGCGGGCCGGCCAAGCCGCCCCTCGCACCTACCAAGATTTCCGTCAATTACTGGCCAAAGAAAAACCCGATGCGGCCGTCATGGGCCTGCCCGATCACTGGCACGGCGTGTTGAGTTGTGCGATGCTGCGTGCTGGGATTGATGTCTACGGCGAAAAGCCCTTGGCCAAAACTTTCCGTGAAGGCAAAGCCATCGTCAACGCAGTCAAAGCCAACGGTCGAGTTTGGCAAACGGGCATGTGGCAACGTTCCACCGGCAACTTCCGCAAAGCGGTCGAAATCGTCCGCAACGGCGAACTGGGAAAAATCCTGCACGTCGAAGCGGGCACGACGACGAACAACCACGCCATCCCAGCTGCACCCAAACCGGGCGAAAAGCCTCCAGTCGAAGTTGATTACGACCTCTGGGTTGGTCCTTCGGCTTGGATGGAATACGATCCTCGCGTCTTCCACTTCAACTGGCGCTGGCACACGAATTTCGGGGGTGGCATGGTGCTCGATTGGGTTTGTCACCATGGCGACATCGCCGCTTGGGCGATCGGCAAAGACAATGAATTCGCGGTCAGCGTTGAAGGCACTGGTGAACTCCGCGAAGCCCCTTGGAACACGCACCGCACTTACAACTACACGCTCACTTACGCCGACGGCACGCAGCTCAATGTGAATAGCAAATTCGAAGGGGTAAAGTTCACGGGCGAAAAAGGCACGCTCTTCGTGCGTCGCGGCGGTCAAGAATGCAGCATCAAGGGCCTATGGGAAAAGGACCTCGGGCCTGATGCTTGGCGCTGCCCCGGCACGACTGATCACTATCAAGAGTTCGTGGATTGCTGCCAGTCGCGCCGCAAGCCCATCGCCGCCGCCCAAGCCGCCCACCACGCCACAGCCATCGGTCACTTCGGTAATGCCGCCATCTTCACGGGTCGGAAACTGAAATTTGATTCCGCCGCTGAAAAATTCGTGGACGATGATACTGCCACGGGGATGCTCTCGCGCGAACTGCGCAAGCCTTGGTCGCTGGAGCAAATTTAATAAAATAAGCACCCAAATCAGGGTTGCGCACCCTTGATTTGGGCTGGTCAGTTTTAGGGTCGCGATCTAATTTTACGACGTGAAGTCCAAGCCCGCCGTCGTCTTGTTAATCCTGCTTCTCGGAGCCATTACCTACCAAACCTACCGACTGTTCAAGCAGGCGAAAGCCGTACCCACGCCCACACCCCTCGTGGCTAGTAATCAAAAGATTACGCCCCGCACCTCGGCGCCCCTAGATGACTTAAGTCGCAACCGCCTGGCACATGAACAATTTAAGGCGAGCGATCTCATGAAAGCCTGGAGTGAGGGCGATTCTTTCACCCCCTTAAGCCGTGCGGAACTGGATCGCTTTTTAAAAGAAAAAGGTCGAACCCCGATTAACCTCATTGCCGCCTCGCGACTTTCGCACGACGTCAACCTCATCCGCGAAGCCATTAAAGAATTCCCTCAAGACCCCAGCCTGCAACTGGAGTTGGCACTGCGGAGCAACACGCCGGAAGAAAAGAGCCAAGCGATTCAAAACTTTCAGCAGTTCGCCCCCGATAATTCGATCGGCAACTACCTCGCAGCCCAAAATGCCTTTAGCAAAGGTGATTTAGCCGCTGCGGGCGATGCCCTGGCCCAATCCTTAGAGAACCCGCTCTTATTAAATTATAATGCCCAAATCCTCCAAAGTAGTGAAGACGCCTTAAGCGACGCCGGCTACACCCCTGGCATGGCTCCCGCCTTGGCTCTGGGCTTATTAGTCATCCCTGAATTGACAGTATTCACGGACGTTTCGCGCAACCTCAAGACCGTGGAGGATGGTTTCATCAATCAAGCCGACTATGATTCCGCAGAACCTGCCGTCGTCATTGGCATCACCTTAGGACAACGCATTCAAGACTCCAGCAACACGACGATTATTAATCAGTTAGTCGGGATTAGCGTGGAAAAAACCTTTTTAGACCAACTCGACCCCTTAACCGTGGTCGGCCCAAATAACGCCACGGTTGCCGAGCGCCTAGAGCTTATTAAAAATAAGCAACAAACCATCAAGGAGCTGATTCCAGTGAGCAACCAGCTCATGGAAGCCGACGACGCTACGCTGGCGCAGTACTTTGGCATCATGAAAAAGGAGGGCGAAATTGCCGCCCTCCAGTGGTTACAGAATCGGAAGTAAGCCGAACCTTAGTAACGATAATTATCCGTTTTGAACGGACCATTCGGAGACACACCGATATAAGCGGCTTGCTCCTTCGTTAATTTGGTAAGCTTTGCGCCAATCTTGCCGAGGTGCAGGCGGGCGACCTCTTCGTCCAAGTGTTTGGGCAACAAGGAGACACTGGGCTTGGCCTGCGCCCGATTTTCCCAAAGCATGATTTGCGCTAAAACTTGATTCGTAAACGAAGTCGACATCACAAAACTTGGGTGGCCCGTGGCACAACCCAAGTTCACTAAACGCCCTTCAGCGAGGAGGTATAACTGGCGACCGTCCTTAAAGGTGTAACGATCAACCTGTGGCTTAATGGTATCTTTCTTCACACCCTTATACGCATTCAAGCGTGTCACTTGGATTTCGTTATCAAAGTGCCCGATGTTACAAACAATCGCTTGGTCCTTCATCTTACACAGATGCTCTAGCGTGATGATATCGCGGTTGCCGGTGGCAGTGACGTAAATGTCCGTCTTCCCTAAAGTTTCTTCTACCGTCACCACGCGATAGCCTTCCATCACCGCTTGGAGGGCACAGATCGGATCAATTTCGGCAATCTGCACCGTCGCGCCTAAACCACGGAGCGATTGGGCCGAGCCCTTACCCACGTCACCATAACCCACCACCAAGGCGACTTTACCCGCCACCATGACGTCGGTGGCACGCTTAATACCATCGACCAACGATTCGCGGCAGCCGTAGAGGTTATCAAACTTCGACTTCGTCGCTGTGTCGTTGACATTCACCGCGGGCACTAAAAGTGCGCCTTCTTCCAACATGCGGTAGAGACGCTTAACGCCCGTGGTCGTTTCTTCCGAAACACCCTTCCAATCGGCAACGACGCGGTGCCAATGGCCAGGACGCTCTTTGGCGACCTTCTTCAAAAGGTTCTTAATAATCTGTTCTTCTTCCGAGTCCGACTTCGTATGGACCCACTTCGAGCCGTTCTCCAGTTCGTAGCCTTTATGAATCAGCAACGTGGCATCGCCACCATCATCAACGATGAGTTCCGGACCGGCGCCGTTAGGCCAGGTCAAGGCTCGCATCGTGCATTCCCAATACTCTTCTAACGTTTCGCCCTTCCAAGCGAACACTGGCACGCCTGCCTCGGCAATCGCCGCGGCAGCGTGATTTTGCGTGGAGAAAATATTGCACGAGGCCCAGCGCACATCAGCACCAAGGGCGGCTAACGTTTCAATCAGCACGGCGGTTTGAATCGTCATGTGCAACGAGCCAGCAATACGCACGCCCTTCAAGGGCTGCTTCTTGCCATACTTCTCGCGCAAGGCCATCAAGCCGGGCATTTCATGCTCTGCGACTTGGAGTTCTTTGCGACCCCAGGCGGCTAAGCTGATATCAGCAACTTTGAAGTCTTGGGCTTTACCCGTACGACGCAGTGATTTCTTCTTGGACATAAAATTATTTTTGGAGGGCTTTTTTGAAGGCGGCGAGGCGACTGGTAACTTCCCAGGGCAAACCTTGCTTACCAAAGTGACCATAATGCGTGCTTTGACGGTAAATCGGGCGACGCAGGTCGAGTTGTTGAATGATTTCTGCCGGGTTAAAGCGGAAGACTTTTTGGACCGCGGCCAGAATCTGCGCTTCGGTCAGCACGGCGGTGCCAAAAGTATTTAAGTGTAAACTCGTCGGCTCGGGGTGGCCGATAGCATAAGCCACTTGTAATTCACAGCGCTCAGCAACGCCCGAAGCCACGATGTGCTTGGCGACCCAGCGTGCCATGTAAGCAGCCGAACGATCGACCTTGGTCGGATCCTTACCCGAGAAGGCACCACCCCCGTGACGACCCATCCCGCCGTAAGAATCGACGATAATTTTCCGGCCGGTTAAACCACAATCTCCTTGTGGACCACCTACAACGAAACGTCCCGTAGGATTGATGAGAAACTCCGTCTTCGCATGCAGGTATTTAGCTGGGAGGACTTCCTTGATCACATTTTCGATACAGAAACGGGAAATCTCTCGGTGGCTAACATCAGCCGTGTGTTGCGTGGAAATCACGACATTATCAATCGCTTCTAATTGATGCTGGGCGTTGTAACGCACTGCCACTTGTGACTTACAATCAGGACGAATCCACTCCGTGCCACGCGCTCCGGATTTTCGCAAAGCGGCGAGTTTACGGTTTAAGCGGTGGGCAAACATCACGGGAGCAGGCATCAGCTCGGGCGTTTCTTTAGTCGCAAAACCAAACATGATTCCTTGGTCACCCGCACCCATCTTGGCGTGCTTCTTCCCTTCGGCCTTACGCTCATCGACCCCTTGAGCAATATCGGGAGACTGCTTCGTCAAAAGATTCGTAATAAATACCTTGTCGGCGTGAAACACATCGTCGTCGTTCACATAACCAATTTCGCGAATCGCCCCGCGAATGATTTCTTCGAAATTCAGCTTCGCCTTGGTCGTCAATTCACCCGCGATGACCACGTGGTCGCTTTTCACCAACGTCTCACAAGCCACGCGAGACTTCGGGTCCTGGGCTAAGCAGGCATCGAGGATGGAGTCGGAGATACCATCGGCGACTTTGTCAGGGTGACCTTCGCCCACCGACTCGGAGGAAAAGGTATAGGGGACGGAACTTGCCATAGGAGCGTAAACCAAAATCGTTTTCCCTTATTACGCAAGTATCCATCAACTTATCCCAATAGGAAGATGCGTCATAAGACCCACTTAGGCACAAAAAAGGGCACCCGAAGGCGCCCTTTTGATAAAAAGCTGTAACTAAGCCTTAGCCACCGATGGCTTTGAGCGACATCAAGTAGTCGATCAAGGCCGAGAATTCTTCGACCGTCAGACCCGCGGCCAAACCTTCGGGCATCATGGACTGAGGCAGGTGCTTCTCGTGACGAACTTCGGCACGCTTCAACTTCGAGGTCTGACCCGCAATGTTGCGCAGGGAAATAATCCCATCCGCTTCACCGGTCACGAAGCCCATTTGTTGCGAATCGTCGTTCATCTCGAAGACTACCGTTTGGAAGCCTTGAGCCACAACCTTGCTAGGAAGCAAGACCGACTCGACCAAGTATTCGCGAGGGAACTTAGCACCCGCCGAACCGAGGTAAGGACCTTTTTGTTCCGCACTGAGGTCGATGCTGTGGCAAGCCACGCAACCTTGGCGGGTGAAGAGCTTCTGGCCGAGTTTAGCATTACCCACCGACTTCATACCAGCGGCCGTGGCATCTGCCAAGGAGAGCGCCCCAATCTTCTTGCCAGCGCGAGCAGCGGCTTGCTGACCTGCGGCACGAGCGGCCTTAGCCGCATTGATGAGGATGGTGTTGTCACCAGCAATCGCGGTATCGATCGCCTTATCAAAACCAGGCAACTCCATGTCCGTAATCGCTTCGAAGAAACCAATGTCGCGCGGATTCTTGTCGATTTCCGCTTGGACGAGTTTCTTATTCGCTTCCTTGCTGAGCGGGCTGATGAGCACGGTCAGCAACGAACGCCAAATAATCCGGGCAGCGGAGTCTTCGGCACGGTTCGCCAACTTGCGGAGCTTGCCGACTTCAGAGCCACGCTGACCATCGTTCACGAAGTCGTTAACCGCTTGCGTTGCAGCAACAGGCAAGGACTTGTCCTTAAGCCAACCAGCAAGCACGTTCACGCGGGCTTCGAGGCCAGCTTCGTTTTCGGCTTTTTCCAAAGCCTTGTAAGAATCAAAACGATCCTTCCAGGGACGATTTGCAGACAGGGCCGCGTCTTTCAACAAGGCGATGTCGGCAGGACGTAAGTTAGTCGAAGCAATCGCTAAGCGAATCGCATCGATGCCTTCGAGCTTCAGATCAGTGACAGGAATCCGGTTCTTCGCCAATAATTCCAACATCGAGAGACGCAACGAAGCCGACAAGGTGGGGTAAGCCGCTTCAATCGCCTTCTTAATGACAGGCGTCATTTCCCACTCCACGGGGTTGAAATAAGGCCCACGGTCATCCGGACGGGTGCTCCACCAATCCTTGTAGTTCCAAGGCTTCTCAACGTTATACAGACGAGCCAAGGCTTTAATACAAGCAGCCCGCTGACCTTCGTCGCCCTTCGAGCTCAAGGCAATCAAGCCATTGACGGTCTCGGGCGTATGCCAAGCCTGCAACACGCGCGTTGCGATGTAACGCTTCTCGGGGGAAGCGAGGGCATCTAAGGCCGCTTGCACATTGCCGATGCGAATTAATGCATTCACGGCGGTGTGGGTAAGGCGGTAGTGCTCACCTTGCTTCAACTTCGATTCATCGGTAGGCCAAGTGGCGGCGACTTCGATAATTTTAGCGGCGGCATCTTTAGCCCCTAAGCGCGAAAGGCCCACGAGGCCTTGCAAGCGCACGCGAGGATTGGGATCCGATAACGCATCCACGAAAGGCTGCGTAGGCACGCCTTGGAGTTCAGACAAACGATCGGCGAGGGCACGCAGGGCAAACTCGCGCACGCCTTCCGACTTCACCAAATCCACCAAGCCGGGGGTCGACTCCTTGCCAAGCAATTGCTTGTAAGTGAAAACGGCAGCCACGCGGTGGTAGAGGTGTTGATTGGTATCTTGAGCCAAGGCCAAGACAGCAGGAGCCAAGTCCTTCTTCTTGCCGTCGATGATGCAACGCGAGGCTTCTAAACGCTGAACCGTACTATCGGAAGCCAAGAGCTTCACGAGGTCAGCATCAGCGACTTTATTAACGTCGACGTACTGAGCACGCTTCGTGCCCACGGGCTCAATCAATTGAATCAAACCCACTTGCTTGCCCTTACCAGCGTAACTGAAACCACCCCCACGCCAGTCAGCGAGGTAGAGGCGCGAATTACCGTCGACATCTAAGTCGATAGCATGAGGCACCTTTTGGAAAACTTCTTGAGTGATCGTGTAGGTGGCCTCGAAAGGCTTCAACGTGTGACGGTAGAGTGAGCCAGTGGTCCAGTCGCACGAGAACAAGGTTTCGCCGTAATCCTTCGGGAAGCCAGGTTCGCTGAGGTAAAGAATCCCCGTGCCAGCCCCACCACCGTAGTCGGCCAAAGGAGGGGCCAATTCGTCTTCGAAGTTCTTATAGAGACGAGGGTAGCCAGGATTCGAGAGCGAGGTGTAGTGCAGGAAGCGCGTGTTCCAGCCCTTACCATCGTTGGTGTTATCCCGGGAGAACATGTCCAAGGTAGGCGTGATACCAATGTCCACAATGTTACGCGTCATCTCGGTATACGTTTCTAATTCCGAACCATCGGGGCGAATGCGGAGGACGCCTCCGCCGTAAAGCGTGACGCGCTTACCATCGCGGCCCTTGGCACCATCATGGTCTTTTTCAATCCCCGCACCAAAGTCACCGACGCAGATGTACAACCAACCGTCGATACCCATACGACAAGAATTCGTCGTGTGGTCGGCGCCGCGGGGGTGCTCAATCCCACCGCCTAAACCTTCCACCAACGTAATTTCTTCATCCGCATGACCCGTGCCCTTCGTGTCGCGGTAAGCCGTGAGGAAAGGCGGGTGAATTAAATAGAAAACGCCACCGACGAAGTGACCACCGCGGGGAGATTCGACTTTCACGAACTCCGTCATCGAGTCCACCTTGCCGTCACCCTTGGTGTCGCGGGCAACTAAGATGCGGCCCATACCTTTGATGTGACCGAGCGAGCCGTTTTTATCGGAGGAGATGTAAATACCTCCCGAAGGATCGGCGGAAAGAGCCGTCGGGTAGAGTTCAGGCTCTTGAGCCGTCGTCACGTAGTCTTTAATCGTAAAGCCCTCGGGGACTGCCTGAGCGATGACAGTCAGCAAGAGAGCACTGATGGTTAATCGAGCCATAGTGTAGGGTTTGGGTATGAAGGTATATGATGTAGGGCTTTGGGATTTTGTTCCAAGCCGGAAAGCGTTTCGGACAGGATAGCGGTTGCCGACCTGATTTAAGGCGTTAACCATCGATTTAATGCGTTCAGTGGCTCCCAAAATCTTCCCCCGACCCAGAGAACTCACCTTAAGAGGCGGTTTCTTAACCGTTTCGACCCACGCCGACGTCCTTACTTCTTTTTTAGCCAATTTACCACGCACGGTTGCCGAGGCTGAAAAGCTACTGCAACAAAATCGGCACGACCCTTGCCGAATCATTCGAGACCTTCGTCTACCCGCAGAAGGCTACCACCTGGCCATTGAACCCAGCGGCATTCACATCGAAGTCAGCGAAGCCACCGGAGCCCTCTACGCCTGCCAAACTTTACGCCAAATTTATGCGCAAAACCCCGAAGGCCTTCCGCTTTTAGACCTCACGGATGGGCCCGATTTAAAAGTTCGGGGGGTGATGTTGGACATTTCGCGCGGTCGGGTGCCCTTACTCGCTGAATTACTCCAATTCATCGATGCCCTCCACCAACTGCGAGTAAACCAATTCCAATTATACATCGAACACACGTTTGCTTGGCCTGGGCATGAAATCGTCTGGCAACACGCCTCCCCGCTCACTGCCGAGGAAATTCACACCTTGGATCAAGCCTGTCGGGAGCGTGGCATCGAACTCGTCCCGAACCTCAACACCTTTGGACACCTTGAACGCTGGCTTGAACACGAGCCTTACCGTCAACTAGCGGAATGCCCGAACGGCTGGACCCACCCACTCACTCAGCAATTCAAGCCCATCCCCAGCACGTTACGTCCCCAGCAGGCCTCGCTTGATTTCGTGGCGGGCTTACTCGACGACTACTTACCCCACTTCCAAAGTCGCCAAGTGAACATCGGCGGGGATGAACCTTGGGAGTTAGGCCAAGGGTTCAGTCGCGAAGCGGTCGCCCAACGCGGAAAACATCACGTCTATTTAGAACACCTCCAAAAAATCTGCGACCTCGTCCAAGCCCGCGGCCACACGGCCCAATTCTGGGGCGATATTCTTTTAGAAGACCTCACCTTGGCCCACCAAGCCCCCGCGGGGACGATCCCCGTCGTGTGGGGCTATGATGCCGGTCACCCTTTTAACGCCCAATGCGGAAGGCTGGCCTCGCTACAACGCACCTACCTAATCGCTTCCGGCACGAGCACGTGGCAAAGCTTTACGGGACGGCTCCAGAACGCACTCGCCAATCAACAAGAAGCCATTCACGCCGCCCAAGAACACCAAGCCCAAGGCTTACTGGTCACCACATGGGGCGACCAAGGCTACCACCAACCTTGGCCAACGACTTGGTTGCCGATGATTGCGGGGCTCACTCAGGCATGGTGCTACCCTGCCAACTATCGACCCGATTTTACGGCGGGTTGCGTACTTTTAGGGCAACTCTCAACTGCGGACGCCGAAGCGACTTACGAAGCCCTGACTTATCTCGGACAACTCGAAGAGCAGATTAATTTTAAACAAAGAAATCGCAGCCTAACTTGGGATTTCTTGACTAGCTCGCCCACACAGCTGTCAACGCTGGTGCAACAAACGAGCCCCATAGAATTAAAGACGGCTCTCGATTATTTAAACCGTGCGCGTCCTCTCGTAGAACGCATTCAAGATCAGACAGTCCGGGATGAATTAATGGTGGGAGTCGATTTAGCCACGGCAGGGCTGCGCCGGGCACAAGGGCACACGCTCGCTGTCGTCGACCAACAAGCCTTATCGGAACGCTTCCAGAAAAGTTGGCTCACGCGTGCCCGGCCCGGTGGTTTATCCGAAAGTCTGCAAAGGCTCTGGGCGGGACACTGATTACGGCCTAAAAATTTTCTGTTAATGTGCTAGGGAGTTGACACGATTTTTGGCGGTCACACCCTTTCACTTCTTACTGCTTTGCGATTAGTCCCCTCATGGCTGGTGCCCTATCGGTGGCAAAGAGTACTTACTCTCGGTGCATGCTGTTTGTTAAGTTTGGGTAACATCTTAGCCCAAAACGCTAAACCTGCAGCACCGGCCATCGTTCCACTGACAAAACCCAGCCGCGGTGATCTCAACGATGACGCCTTGTTTGGCGGCATGGTGCCGATTGTCCAACTAGTCATCAGTCCTGAAAATCTAAATAAACTGGCCCGCGAACCGCGGAACTTAGTCGAGTGTAGCCTTCGCGAAAAAAACGGGCCGACTTTAGAAAACTGTTTAGTAAAACTCAAAGGGTCCGCGGGAAGTTTTCGGCAAATCAACGACGAACGTCCCGGGTTCTCCATGCGGATTGCCAAAGTGAAAGAACAAGACTTTCACGGCATCACGAAGTTCATGTTTAATAACTGTGCGCAAGACGGCACGATGCTCCATGAACAAATGGCGGGGGAAATGGCCCGCGTCGCCGGCGTTCCAGCATCACGCTGCACCCATGCTTACCTAACCCTGAATAATAAAGTTCTTGGGACGTATGTGCTCAAAGAGGGTTTTAACGGGGAGTTCCTCCAATACTTCTTCGATGATACCCACGGTCATATTTACGACGGCGGTTTCTGTAATGAAATCAATCCCAACCTAGAGTGCGACAAGGGCAATCCGAACGAAAAAACTCGCCTCCTCGAACTAATCGCCGCCTGCCAAGAATCCCAAGCCGACCGTCGCCTCCAGCGCATCAATCGCATCGTCGATATCGATGCCTACCTACGCTACGTTTTCCTCGAAGAAGTTCTCTGCCACTGGGACGGTTATTCGTTTAATCGTAATAACTATCGAATCTACGAAGAACCAACCATCGGCAAATTCTACTTCATCCTCCATGGCATGGACCAAATGTTTGGCGACCCTCGCTGGTATGTCTTCCGCCAACCGGGAGCCATGGTGCCTAATGCAATTTGGGGAAATAAAGATATTCGCGCCCGTTTTCGCCGGCAGGCCTTTGAAGTCTACGACCAAGCCCTGCGGAAATACGACTGGCCCAATCGGGCCATCCAAGTTGCCGCCGATTTAAAAGAGAAAATCCGCCCCATCGACCTCGAAGAGTCGAAACGCTTTGACCAACGCGGGGCCGACGCTGCCCGGGAAATTCGCGATCGTTTAGACAATGTGCGGCGCCAACTCGAAGACGCTTATCAATTAAGCGAACCCACGGGCACCAAGGTCCTCTTGAATAAATACGCCTGGCAACCTTCTAACGATAAGGGCGATGCCCAAGAAAAACATCACTCCAAGAAGGACTGTTTCTACCTTAAAGTCGGAGCTGACGGCGGAGCCGATTTCCGACTCCAGCTTTCGCTCGACCCTGGCCACTACCAGTTCGGCGGCTTAATGGAAACGCACGGCATCAAAAGCGGTAACGCCGAAAACGCCAAAGGCGCTCGCTTCCGGATTTCGGGCGAAGGAGTTAACCCGAAGAATCTCGGACTACTGGGCGATACGCCGTGGACGCCGATTGTCACGGATTTCGTAGTCACGGACTCCGACCCTACCCTCATTATTGAAATTCGTGGTTCTGCTGGGGAACTTTGGGTTGATCGCAATAGTCTCTTTCTAACCCGACTCCCCTAAGCGCATGGAAACCCCCGAACGCTACGAATACAAATTCCTGCTTAACCAGGAACAGCGTTCGGCCCTCTTAGAATCCCTGGCTCATGAACTCCTGCCCGACACCCACGGCGGCTCGGAAGGCTGGTACCCGATTGTCAGTTTATACTACGACACCCCTGATTTAAAATGCTTCTGGGAGAACTGGCGTAATATCGCTTCGCGGCGCAAAATGCGCGTGCGCGTCTATGGCTCGAAAGATGGGATCATCGCACCGACCAGTTTTATCGAAATCAAACATAAGGCCTATGGCCGAGGCGTGAAACGCCGCGTCCAAATGAGTTTGGAAAAAGCCTTAGCATTAGCGCGAGGCGAAACCGTCGAGGGTGATTTTACGCACACCGAGCGAACCACCTTAGCGGAAGTCAAAAACCTTGTAGAGATCGAGGGCTTCCGTCCCAGCATTTTAATGCGTTACAACCGCTATGCGTATTTCTTGCATAGCCCTGAGATAGAGCCCAGCAAACGCCTGCGAGTCACCTTCGATGATAATATCGCCGCTCGTTTCGATGACTTTACCCCCGAAACGGACGACCGCAATTTCGCGGACTACATTTTGCCCGAAGGTCACTGCATTATGGAACTAAAAGGCTCTGAGCCGGTCCCCTTAAACTTCACCCGCACACTGACGCAACTCAAGTTAGCCCCACGACAGTTCAGTAAATACCTCGCGGGGATTCGCTTAGGTCAGACTAAACTTCAACCCCAACCCACCCCCCCGCTCTCTTATGCTACATCACCTCGCTAAAACTTTCGACCCCCTGCCCCCCATTCAACCCGCCCCGACGCTCATTGATAAACTCTTTGCCGTTGAAAACGCTCCAACGGTGCACCCTTCCGTCCTCGAAATCATCTTCGCTATCCTCTTCAGCTTTGCCCTGAATAGCCTCATTGCCTGGGTTTATAAACTTACCTACCGCGGCAATAAATACTCCCAAGACTACGTACATTCATTGCTCATCTTAGGGACGGTAGTGACGATGGTAATTATGGTCGTCCACGGCGATCGCAACATGGCCTTCGGGATGTTCGCCGCCTTCTCAATCATCCGTTTCCGCCGGACCGTCAACCAAGCCCGCGACATTGGTTTCATCTTCCTCGCCATGGCCACGGGCCTGGCCATCGGTGCCCAACAATACCTCCTCGCCCTCATCACGGTACCCTTAGTGTGCCTCATCATCTGGGCGATGTCGTTCCGCGACCTCTTCTTAACCCAGCGCGACTCGCACCTCTTGCGGATTCGGATTAATAATGACATCAACTACACCACGGGGTTTGCCCCGGTTTTTGAAAAGTTCTTATTAAATCATGAACTCGCTTCCGTCGAAACCGTCCAAGCAGGTATGATGACCGAACTGCTCTACGAAGTAACCCTCAAGGATCCCGCCACCCTCAATGAATTCGTCGAAGGGTTGCAATTAGCCAACGGCAACAACCGCATCCTGCTCACCAAGATCACCGAGCAATCGGTACAGGTGAGCGAGTAAACCAATCCCTCAGCTAACAAAAAGGCCCGCTTTAAGCGGGCCTTTTGCTTTTAGTCGCCACCCTTACTGGGCTTGCCGGTCGAGGAGAAAAACTCCTTCACGCGGGCCCGTAAGTAGTCGCGGTTCAACTTCGCAATCACGTCCAACGTGATGCTCTTAGGGCAGTGGGCTTGGCACTCACCGTAATTGGTGCAATTACCAAAACCCGCTTCGTCCATCGTCTTCACCATGGCTAAGGTACGACGATCGCGTTCGGCCTGACCTTGAGGCAGGATGTTCAGGTGATTAATTTTGGCACCGACGAAGAGCATCGCCGAACCATTCTTACAAGAAGCCACGCAAGCTCCGCAGCCGATACACTCGGCGGCGTCCATCGCCTCATCCGCCACGCCCTTAGGCACGGGAATGTTGTTGGCCTCAGGAGCTGAACCAGTGCGCACGGTGATAAAACCACCGGCTTGAATCACTTTATCAAAACCGCTGCGATCTACGACCAAGTCCTTCAGGACCGGGAACGCCCGGGCGCGCCAAGGCTCCACCGTGATGGTTTCGCCATCGCGGAAGTTGCGCATATGCAATTGGCAAGTCGTGACGCCAGGCAGAGGGCCGTGAGGCATGCCGTTGATCGTCATCGAGCACATACCGCAAATGCCTTCACGGCAATCGTGGTCGAACGCAAAAGTCTCCTTCCCTTCCTTGATGAGTTGCTCATTGAGCATGTCCATCATCTCGAGGAAAGAAGCCGACGTCGGAACGGCGGCTAATGCATGTTCTTCAAAATGGCCTGCTTGACCTTTACGTTGGCGCCAAACGCGGAGCTTCAACGCGAGGGTCACTTCATGACCGTGACTATTTTGTCCAGATGCCGTGACCATAAGATTATTTGTAAGAGCGGGTGGTGAATTGAACTTCTTCGTAAACCAGGGACTCGATGTGGCGAACAGGTTGAGCGCCTTCACCTTGCCATTCCCATACGGCAACGTGGGCGAATTTATCATCATCGCGCTTCGCCTCGCCTTCTTGTTGGTACTCCGTACGGAAGTGACCGCCGCAAGACTCCTCGCGCACGAGGGCGTCGAGGCACATCAGCTCACCGAACTCCAAGAAGTCGGCGACACGGCCGGCACGTTCCAACTCTGGAGCCAACGTATCGCCCGAGCCCGTGACCTTAACGTTCTTCCAGAAATCATCGCGCAAGGCACGGATTTCTTGAATCGCTTTTTCCAAGCCAGCTTTCGTGCGGGCCATCCCACAGTATTCCCAAACAATCTTACCGAGCGCTTTGTGGTAGCTGCGAGGGGAACGCTGACCGTTAATAGAAAGCAACCGAGCCGTGCGGTCATTCACTTCCTTAAGCGCCGCTTTATACTCGGGAGCATCCGTGGAAGGACGACCCGTCAGGCCAACGCCAGCGAGGTAATCGGTCACCGTGTAAGGCAAGACGAAGTAACCATCCGCTAAGCCTTGCATCAGCGCCGAAGCCCCTAAGCGATTGGCGCCGTGATCGGAGAAGTTGGCTTCGCCGCCAACGAACAATCCAGGGATATTCGACTGCAAATTGTAATCCACCCACAGACCACCCATCGTGTAGTGCACCGCTGGGAAAATGCGCATCGGCTGGCGGTAGGCATTCTCGCCGGTGATATTCTCATACATGTCGAACAAGTTGCCATAACGTTCGCGAATCGTGGCTTCGCCCAAACGCTGAATTGCGGCCGAGAAATCGAGATAAACCCCGAGGCGCTTACCTTCGACCATTTGACCGACGCCGCGACCCTCATCACAAACTTCCTTGGCGGCGCGCGAGGCGATATCGCGAGGGGCTAAATTACCATAACTGGGGTACTTGCGCTCGAGGAAATAATCGCGACGCTCTTCGGGGATTTCCGAAGCCAATTTACCGCAGTCAGCCGCATCTTTCGGCACCCAAACACGGCCATCATTCCGCAACGACTCGGACATCAACGTCAGCTTCGACTGGTCTTCGCCGTGAACAGGAATGCAGGTCGGGTGAATTTGCGTGTAGCAAGGATTAGCAAAGCCGGCCCCACGACGGTGGGCGCGGTAGGTCGCGGTAACGTTGCAACCTTGAGCGTTCGTGGAGAGGTAGAAAACATTTCCGTAGCCGCCAGTGCAGAGCACCACGACGTCCGACGACCAAGCTTGAATCTCACCCGTCACCAAGTGACGCGTGATGATCCCCTTCGCGTGGCCGTTCACTAATACTAGATCCAACATCTCATGGCGGGTATACATCTTAACCGTACCCAGGCCGATTTGACGGGAGAGCGCGGAATAAGCCCCTAAGAGAAGTTGCTGACCCGTTTGACCACGGGCGTAGAAAGTACGGGAAACTTGGGCACCGCCGAAGGAGCGATTGGCCAATAAACCACCATACTCACGAGCAAAGGGGACGCCTTGAGCGACGCATTGGTCGATGATATTCGCCGACGTCTGGGCCAGACGATAAACATTGGCTTCACGAGCACGGTAATCACCGCCCTTAATCGTATCTAAAAACAGTCGTCGGGCGCTATCACCGTCGTTCTGGTAATTCTTGGCCGCATTGATGCCACCCTGAGCGGCGATCGAGTGCGCCCGGCGAGGGCTATCTTGGTAGCAAAAACAGGATACCTGATACCCCATTTCGGCAAAGGAAGCCGCCGCTGCCGACCCAGCCAAACCGGAGCCCACCACGATGATGTGGTATTTACGGCGGTTAGCGGGGTTCACAAGGCGTAGTTTAGCCTTATGGTTATTCCACTTATCGGCCAGAGGACCAACAGGGGTTTTAGATTCTAACTTCATGGTTAACAGTGAGTTAGGGTTATTTGATAAGACCGGTCAGTACGGCCAGGGGGATGGAAATAAACCCAAGGGCAATCACCCAGGCAAAAACCGTCGAGGCGGCCTCTAATCGACCCCTCCAACGCTCATTGCGCAGGCCTAGAGTCTGGAAAATGCTCGCAATCCCATGACCGAGGTGGAGGCAGAGGAGCAGCATCCCGACGATGTAGAAGACCGCCACGGCCGGTTGCGAAAACCCGTAGCGGATCATCGCATGAACATCACCTTGGAAGTCACGGCCTCCGAGGGCTACTTGGCGGAACGTGAAGTGCAGGAGGTGGAAAACGATAAAGGCCAAGATGACGACACCCGAGTAAGGCATCGTGCGAGAACCCACGCTGGCGCGGCGAGTGGCCTCGACTTGCGGACCCCCTTGGCGCGAGGCACGGTTTTCTAAAGTCAGCTGAATGCCCGTCCAAATATGCAGAAAAACGCTGATAATGAGCACCACCCGGGCACCCCAAATCAACATCGCGTGACTATGGAGCCACTCGGCGTAGTCATTAATCGCCGCCGGGCCGCGGAAGAAGAGCAGGTTTCCCGTTAAATGACCTAAAACGAAACCCACTAGAACAACTCCCGTTAAGGCCATAACGATTTTTTTCCCAATCGACGACGGGGAACAGCATGAACAGCAAGGGCTTTCAGACATAAAATAAGGGCGAGGTGACACTGATAAGTGCACCGTTATCAAATAGACTAAATGACACCTCACCACCACGGAGGCGTCCTTAATTGGAGGTATTAGACTAAAACACGGTGTCGGTGAAAAAACCTCATAATCCGACCATCACCCGCAAGGCATTCTTTCAAAAAACCCCAAAAACCTCTTGCCACTTGTTTTCTGGAACGTGAAATCCTGAAGTCCAGACCGGCTTCCCGCAACACGGACCAGCCGGTCTTATCTTTTTTACCCATCCTCACCGCCCAACCATGAAGTATATTTTTGTCACCGGTGGCGTGATTTCCTCTTTAGGCAAGGGCCTCACTGCCGCCGCACTCGGAGCACTCTTAGAATGCCGAGGACTCAAAGTGCGCATCCAGAAGTTCGATCCTTACCTTAACGTCGATCCCGGCACCATGAGCCCCTACCAGCACGGCGAAGTCTACGTGCTCGATGACGGAGCCGAAACCGACCTCGACCTCGGTCACTACGAGCGCTTCACATCCGGAGTCCTCTCGCGCCTCAATAGCTTAAGCTCGGGACAAATTTATGAAACGGTGATTCAGAAAGAGCGCCGCGGCGACTACCTAGGCAAAACGGTCCAAGTCATTCCGCACGTCACGAATGAAATCAAAGAGCGCATCCTCAAAGGGGGTGAAGGGGTAGATGTACTCATCACCGAAATTGGTGGTACGACGGGCGACATCGAAGGGCTGCCTTTCTTAGAAGCCTTGCGTCAATTCCAGCATGATGTCGGCCGCGAGAACGTGGCTTTCTTACACTGCACCTTGGTGCCTTTCATTAAAGCCGCCGCCGAACTCAAAACGAAGCCGTCGCAACAATCCGTAGCTAAACTACGTGAAATCGGGATTCAACCTGACCTCTTAGTTTGCCGCACGGATCGCCCGATTGGTGAAGATAATCGCCAAAAACTTTCGCTCTACTGCAACGTCGGACTCGACTCCGTCTTCGAGTGCCGCGACGTAGAACACTCCATTTACGAGCTGCCCTTAATGCTCGCTGAACAGCGCATTGATGACGTCGTCGTGCGTCGTTTAGGCCTGCAATGCCAGCCGATTAACATCGGGTCGTGGCGCGAAATTGTGCGCCGACTCTTACAACCTAAGGTGCAAATTCGCATCGGCGTCGTCGGCAAATACATCGAACTGCAAGATGCCTACAAATCGGTTTACGAATCGATTGTACACGGTGGCATCGCCAACGAAGCGGGCGTCACGATTGTCCGTATCGATGCCGAAGATTTAGAAACCCAAGGCACGGCTCAACTCCAAGGACTTGATGGCATTCTCGTGCCTGGTGGTTTTGGTAACCGCGGCATCGAGGGCAAAATCCTCGCCGCCCAGTTCGCACGCGAACACAAGATTCCCTACTACGGACTTTGCCTCGGCATGCAGATTACCGTCATTGAATTTGCCCGACATGTCTTAGGCCTAAAGCAAGCCCACTCGACGGAGTTCAACCAAAAGACCCCGGATCCAGTGATTCACCTGATGGAGTCGCAAAAGAGTGTCTCTACGAAGGGTGGCACCATGCGTCTCGGCTCTTACGACTGCAGACTTACCCCAGGGAGTCGCTCCCAGGCTGCTTACGGGAAAGACTTAATCCAAGAGCGTCACCGGCACCGTTTTGAGTACAACGATCAGTACCGCCAGCGCCTCGAGGCAGCCGGCTTGCGAGTCGGTGGGGTCAACCCCCAGAGTGGTTTGGTCGAAATCGTTGAGGTTAAGGACCACCCCTTCATGGTGGGGGTCCAATACCACCCCGAGTTCAAATCAAAGCCCAACCACCCCCACCCACTTTTTGCTGCTTTTGTGAAAGCAGCGGTTGAGAAGTCTCAGCAGTCCTGTTAGTTCATAGACCAATTCCGCCCCAGCGGACGCTCTTTAGTCGAAGTGGAAAAATATTTTCCGCACTTTTACCCCTTTCCTACCCCAATGTCCAACACCATCAACGCCTCTGGCACCTGGGTGCCACGCCTGCGCGAACAAGTCGCCCGGGTCGTCGTCGGTCAACAATACTTAGTCGACCGTTTGCTCATCGGCCTCCTGGGAAATGGACACGTGCTCTTGGAAGGTGTCCCCGGCTTAGCCAAAACCCTTTCGGTCCGCACCTTGGCTCAAACGGTCCAAGCCGACTTCTCGCGCATTCAATTCACCCCAGATCTTTTGCCCGCCGACATCGTGGGGACGCTCATCTACGACCCTAAGTCTGGAGAGTATAATGTTAAGCGTGGTCCGATTTTCGCGAACTTCCTGCTCGCCGACGAAATCAACCGGGCACCGGCCAAAGTGCAGTCGGCCTTGCTCGAAGCGATGCAAGAAAAGCAAGTCACGCTCGGCGGCGAAACGCACCGCCTGCCCGCGCCCTTCCTCGTGCTCGCCACGCAAAATCCCATCGACCAAGAGGGGACCTACCCGCTGCCTGAAGCCCAAGTCGATCGCTTCATGCTCAAATTGAACATCGGCTACCCCACGCGCGAAGAGGAACGTAAAATCTTAGACGCCATGGCGACGACCTCGCCTAAGCTCGATGTCGAAGCAGTCATTTCTAAAGACGATATCTTGGAAGCCCGCAAAGCCGTCGATGCAGTCTTAGTCGCCGACGCCGTCCGGGATTATATCGTCTCGCTCGTTCTCGCCACCCGCGGACATCACCCCGGTGGCCCCGACTTAAAGAATTTAGTCCAGTTTGGCGCTTCGCCGCGTGCGACCATCAACCTCACCTTGGCCGCCAAAGCTTGGGCTTTCCTGCAAGGCCGCAACCATGTGGTGCCACAAGATATTAAAGATATCGCACCCGACGTCCTGCGCCACCGCTTAATTTTAACGTACGAAGCCGACGCTGAGGGGATTGATGCCGACGCTATCGTGCGGCGCGTGCTCGATGCGGTGTTAGTTCCTTAAATAAACCGCGCCTGACTTCCCCGTGGCTTCTGTCAGTTCGACCCACCCGCAAGACGTTCTCCGTCGAGCCCAACGTATTGAAATCGTTGCCGCGCGGATGGTGAATGATGCGATGATGGGGGCGTACTTGTCGCGCTTCAAGGGCCGGGGAACGGATTTTGAAGAATTACGTGAATACGTTCCGGGCGATGACGTGCGTTCACTAGACTGGAACGTCACCGCCCGCATGGGCAAACCGTTCATTCGACTGCATCGCGAAGAACGAGAACTAACGATGGTGATTGCCGTAGATATTTCGGGTTCGGCCGAATTTGGATCGGGCCGCACGACGATGCGCGAACGTGCCACCGAAGTCGCCGCGTGCCTCGCCATCTCCGCCCTCAAAGCCGGTGATAAAGTTGGGCTGCTACTTTTTTCCGACCAAGAAGAACTTTGGTTACCACCGCGCAAGGGCCGACGCCATGTCCTCCGCTTGATTCGCGAGGCCTTAGAATTTCGCCCGCGCTCACGCCGCACTTCCTTCGCCAAACCCATGCGCCGACTCGCACGCGCCCTAAAACGCCGCGCGATGGTCTTTGTGGTCTCCGATTTCTTAGCAGGTCCTGAAGGCGATGACGCCATGGCCACGGCACTCGGAGAACTCAACGCTCGTCATGACACCGCTTGCGTCCAGCTCATCGACGAACGCGAAAAGACGCTCCCTAACATTGGCATCGTGGCACTTGAAGATGCCGAGACAGGCGAAATCCGCGAAGTCGACACGACTTCTGCTTTCATTCGGGAGCGTTTCCAAAAACTAAGCGAACAACGCTTGTTGTCGATTGGTACCACTTTAACCCGTGCGGGCGTGGACGTCGTACGTCTGGAAGCCCACGCTAACATCGCCCCCACCTTGGGACGTTTCTTTGAGAAACGCCGCCGCCGCCGCTAATGTTCGCCGCCCAAGACGATAGCGTCGTAGTCCTGCAAGGACCTAGGCCACTCATCCCCCCAAGTTGGTGGGCGGACCACTGGGGTTTGGTCGTGGCTGGCGTAGTGGCTGGATACTTAATCCTCCTTTTAATCATCCGCTGGCGCACGCGCGGTCAACGTCACACTCCACCCCTGCGCCAATTGGAAGCCGCTTTGCAACAATCCACCGACGTGGCTAAAGTATCTCGGGCGGTACGAGCTTACCTAGCGGCGGTGGATGCGGAATTAAGTGTCGCTCTGTCGACGGAAGAGCTCGCGGGCAAACTTTCGCAAAAGCCCATCTTCCTGCCGGCACGGGCACCCTTACTTGCGGCCTTGCACGCCGCTGATGAAGTGAAATTTGCCGCCGCCCAAACGGATCTCCTGCTCATTATCGCGGGCGTGCGGGAAGCGGCTCACCGCATCGAATTATCCCAAAAACTTTTTGCGGGAGGTAAAAAATCCTCATGAACTTTGGCTTTGAATTCGAATACCCCTGGGTACTGCTCTCGCTGGCCCTCCTTCCGTTATACGCCTGGCTCAAGGGACGGATTGGTAAGAGTTCGGCCCTGCTCTTCCCCGATGCTCAACTTTTAACTAAGATTTCAAAACCCGTACGCGAAGGGATCGGAGCACTTCGACTCTTCTGGCGCATGATTGTCGTCAGCTTAATCATCATCGCCATCGCGGGCCCACGGACTGCCAACAAAGAAATCGAACGCGACAGCGAAGGCATCGACATCATGCTCGTGATTGACTTGTCGTGGTCGATGATGGCTCTCGACATGGGCAGCCCCAGCAAGGAAACTACCCGCTGGCAAGCTAGCCAAGGGGTGATTAAAGACTTCCTTTCTAAACGCCCCGATGACCGCATTGGGGCCGTCGTCTTTTCAGGCAAGCCCTACCTACTCAGCCCCATGACCATCAATAAGCAATGGGTGCTCAAGGGGGTCGAGCGCATGCACATTGGTATTATCAATGAAACGGGGACAGCCATTGGGGATGGCGTGGCCATGGCGGTTGATCGGATGAAGAATTTAAAAGGCAAGAATTCGCGCGTCATCATTCTACTCACGGACGGGGATGACAATATGAGCAAAGCAGTCTTACCCGTGCCCTCGGCCGAACTCGCAGCGGCCTTTGGAATTAAGATGTATTGCATCGGACTCGGCAAAAATCAGCCGACGATTCTACCGCAATTCAATCGTAGCACCGGCGAATTTGTGCGCGATGTATTCGGTAAAACCATTCCGATGACGACCATCAATCCCGCCAACTATGAGATGCTGGAAAAGATGGCGAAGCTCACTGGCGGAAAATTCTACCGCGCGCTCGACCACGAAGAACTTATTCGGATTTATAAAGAAATCGACCGCCAAGAGCGCACCGAAGTGAAAATCCGCGAAACGGTCACCTACGAAAGCCATCGCCAATTCTGGATTGGGGCGGCACTCCTCACTCTCCTCCTCGAAATCGCTTGGGCGTTGCTACGCCCCCGGGCCCCTTAATCACGACATGGACTTTACCGACTTCCATTTCGAAAGCCCTTGGGTCCTGCTCCTCGCCGCCGTGGCAAGCCTCCTCGTCGTCGGGGGATTGCGCTGGACGGAACGGCGACGGCTCGAAGGTCTCGGACAATTCGCGGCCAGCAATTTATTAGGTCAGCTCATTGCGAATTACTCGTCCACCCGCCGCCTGATTAAGGACCTCTTACTCGCAGGGGGTATTTTCTGCCTCATCGCCGCCTTCTCGGATCCTCGCTGGGGCGTCGAAGTCACCCAACAAAAAACGGCGACCGAAGATGTCGTCTTTGTGCTCGATGTCTCCAAGTCGATGCTGGTCTCGGACATGCGTCCGACGCGCTTAGCACGTGCCAAAGCCTCGATTGCCAATTTCATTAAACATAAAGGATCAGGCAACGTCGGCCTCGTCGCTTTCGCCGGGCAAGCTTTCTTACAATGCCCGCTCACGCGCGACTACGATGCGTTCTTCCGGACCTTAGACGAGACGGACACGAATAGTATCCAAGTCCCGGGAACTGACATTGGTCGCGCGCTGGAAGAAGCCACCCTAGCGTTTGCTGCGAACCGCAACCGTAAGTTAGTCATCTTAATCACCGACGGCGAAGACCTTGAAGAAGGCGGCATTGAATCAGCCAAGCAACTCGGTCGTAAAGGACTCGTGGTCCACACCGTGGGCGTCGGAACCGCTTCGGGTGGTCATATTAGTATTATCTCCGCCACCGGGAGCGTCGAAACCCTCAAGGATGAAAAAGGCGAAGAAGTGACCAGCCGCCTCGACGAAAAAACTTTGAGCGACATCGCAGGTGCCACGGGCGGTCGTTACGTACGCTTGGGCCAAAGCGGCGAGGGTATGGAAAGCCTCCGCCTTGCCATTCAATCGGGCACCGATTCCGCCAGCACTTCCCACCGCGGCATTCCCCGCGAGGAATGGTTCCTTGTGGTGGGGCTTATCTTTGTGATCGCCGAATCACTCATCACCACTCGCCGTCCGCTGACTTTATGAAAAAATACTACTTCATACTCAGCCTCAGTGTCGGGCTCATGGCCGCCGAACCTAAAACCCATGATGAACTGGCCGGTCTGGATGCGCGCGAACTGCATAATCGCGGGACGGAACGTTTAAAAAGTGGCGACTTAGCCGGGGCTGAAGAAGCCCTGAAGGCCTCTTTAAGCCAAGACGAAGACGACCTGCGCACCCCCGCCCTGCACAACCTCGGTCACGTGCGCTTTAATCGCGGGGTCTCCGCCTTAAATGGTAAAACCAACGGCGACCTCACCGAACTTTCCATCGCCAAATCCTTACTCGAAGCCGCCGATGCTGATATTTCTGATATGAAGGATCAGATTCAGATTATCGATCAGGCCAAAGCCGCCGGGCAGGAGCCCGACTACGTCCCCGCGGTCGCGGCCCTCGGACAAGGTATCGATACCTACCGGAGCGTTAAAAAAACCATCCCCAAAGAAGAAGCGATGGTCGCCAAGCGAAATAATATTATCGCAGTCTGGACCCGGTCGGTCGGCGACTTCCGGAGCGCCCATGAACTCGAGCCCCAAGATCGCGAGTCCCTAGCCAATGCAGAGACCATCGAAGAACTACTCCGCAACTTACAACGCGAAACCCAAGCGCTCGCGGAAACGATTGAGGCTCAGAAACGCAAACAGGAGGAGCTCAAGGAAGTGATTAAAGAACTCATTAAGCGTATCCCTGACGACCAACTGCCCCAAAATGCTCAAGGCGAAGGTGAGGAAGACGAAAATTTCCTCCCCGAAAACCGTCGTAAAGAAAACAAGGGCGGGAGTGGCCAATCTCAACCCAAGGGTAAAGAAGGCGACGACAAGAAGATGACCGAGCAAGAGGCCCGCGGGACCCTCGAAGGCTTGAAGAATGAATTTGGTCGCAAGATGCCAGCAGGCCAACCCGGTGGCGGCAGTGCGATGGGCAACGGCAAGGGCAATGAAAAGAAAGGTAAGGATTACTAAGATGAAATACTGTCTGCTTATCCTCGTCGCACTAACCGCGATCCTCCCACTGGCGGCCGAAGATCAAGTCAGTTGGAATACGACGCCCGCCATTGCGGGACCAGGGCAACCCTTTCGCTTACAGGTCCATATTGAATCAGATGTCGTCCTAGGTGCGGCCGAGCGGGTCGTCAAAGAACTCAAACCACCCCGCGGGATGGCGTTGCGTTTTTCAGGCCAGCTTTACCGCTCGAACACCACCGAAGCTACGCTTAACTTTTCCGGCGTCGCCCCCGAAGAAGAAGGCACCTTTGTTATCCCCAGCTTCAACATCCGCTTCACCGCTAAAGTCGTCAAAATTCCCGAGATTACTTTGCATGTTAGTTCCACCACGGGCTTTCGTAAAAGTAGCCAAGCACGTGCCGAACTCTCCTTACCGGAGCGCACCTATTATGTTGGCGAACGCATCCCAGGGGTCATTCACCTCCTGAGTAGTGAGCAAGAAACGGTGACCGGTTCAGTCGGTCTAGAGTGTGAAGCGGAGGGTTTTAGTTATTACTTCAACGGCCCGCCCAAAAACACCGATCAAGGGATGGATTTATTGTTTGAGTTAACGCCCACGCGCACTGGCAATGGCGAAATCATCTTCAATGGTTCAATGTTCCTTCAAAGCGAGAACTCCTTCCTCACGACTGGACGCGATCGGCCTTACACCTTCCGACAACGTTTCCGGGTAGAACACGTCCCCGAAGAGGGCCGACCCGCCGATTGGACAGGCGGGATTGGTAAATTCACCGCCGAATCGGTTCACGTCTCCAATGCCAAACCTGAGGTGGGTGAGCCGATTAAGTTAACCGCGGTGCTGACAGGAATAGGCAACTTAGAGCGCATCCTCCCGCCCGAGATTGTTGGTGGCGATGTGTGGGAAGTATTACCGGCTTCCGAGCGACGTCGGCGAGCCGAAGAAGAACGGATGTTTGTTTACTCCATCATCCCACGACTCCCTGGCAAACAAACCACCCCAGCCATCAAGTTTTCGACGTTTGATCCCTCAACGAAGAAATTCACCCGACTCGAATTCCCGGTGCAATCTGTCACCGTGACGGGGACAGCGCCTGCGAAAGTCGACCTTGTCAGTATCGACCCCGCCGCCCCAGCGAATCAGGAAACCAAGGCCAAACTGCCCGACTTAATGCCGCCGCAAGTGCACCAACAAGCCGGCGTTAAAGTCATCCTGCCCCTCGCTGCGTCTCCTAAATTCTGGGCCACGAATGCAGTATTAATCATCAGCACCACGATTCTACTTTGCCTTTCATTGCTGAGTGGCTACTTGCTGCTTCACCCCGAAATCATCCTGTTCTACCGTGCCCGCCGTCACGTTCAACAAGCCCAACGTCAGGCACAAGCAGCTCAACAAAAAGGTGCCAGCCAAGCGTTTGCGACCGCGATTGTCTCCGGATTGCGTGCGGGGGTGGGAGCACTCCTGCGTGCCGAACCACAAGCCCTGACCCAAGGTGACATCCTACGCATACTTCCCGAAGCGGATCCTGTTCTGCTTGACCGTATTTTCCGTGAAGCCGATGGCGAAAAGTTCGGCGGTCGCGTTACTAACCAACTTTTGACAGATGCCCCTAAGGCACTCGAGCTCCTCCAAAAAGTTAAGGCTCAACTATGAAAACTTTTCTCTCCGTTTTTTGGTTAAGCCTCGCCCCGCTTTTCAGCTGGGCTGATGACGGTGCCGCCGCCTATCAACGTGGCGACTACGCCCAAGCCGTTGAACTCTGGCAGTCGCAAGCTCAACAAGAAGGCGTTCATGCCGATTTATTATCGGCCCTCGGTAATGCGGAATGGAAATTAGGTCGCAAAGGCCGGGCCATTCTCTGCTGGGAACGGGCCCTCTTATTAAACCCCCGCGACCCCGTGGCGTTGGCTGGCTTGCACCATGCGCAAGGCGTTGGGGGCACTGACCGTCCCTTGCCTACTTGGACGGAAACCTACGCTAGTTTCATGACCGCAGACACTTGGCTGCTCCTAGGCACGCTCTCTTTCTGGGTCGCCGTCTACTGCATCGTTGTTCCCCGCCTCAAACGTCAACCCTCCACCGACCTCAACGAGCGAATTCTGCTGCTTTCGATCACCTTACTCGTTCTCACTATTCCAGGACTCTGGGGAGCACACACCAACGCCCAGCGAGCCGTGATTAAGCAAGGGGAGATTTCCTTACGCTTAACCCCCACCAAACTCGGCGAACCTATTCAGGCCACTTCCGAAGGCGACGTTGTGCGTACAGACCGCAAATTTAATGGCCATGTCCGCGTCATCACCGCCGAAGGAAAAGCGGGATGGGTGCGTGCCGACGAGATTGAGCCTATCTGGGGTGCCGGCCTACCAGGTACCTATTCCGACGCTACTTCCGCTCCTTAAGGCTTTCGCCTTGGACTAGAACGCGGAACGGCTTTCAATCACGTAGTGCGAATTTTAGATCGCTACGTCTTCCTTGAAACCGCAATCGCCAGTGGCGCTGCGACGGGAGCGTTTGTTTTCGTCTTAGTCGTCGGCAACATTCTCCAACAAGTCTCGGAAGCGGTAGCGAGTGGCCGCGTGAATACCGCGGAAGGTATTGAACTGATTGCCCTGCTCTTCCCTGGCGTGATTCCCTACGCTTTACCCATGGGGCTCCTGACGGGCGTCCTCTTGGCATTTGGTCGCCTAAGCTCGCAACACGAGTTGACTGCCATGAAAGCCAGCGGGCGTAGTTTAATTCGGATTGCTCGTCCCACCTTAATCCTCGCAGCCCTTTTAGCCGCTTTATCGGCATGGATTAACCTCGAGTTAGCCTCATCCGCTAATGCCCGTTTTCGCAAAGTGCTCAGCGGCTCTGCCCGGGAAAACCCGGCGAGTATTTTTATTCCCGGTGAAAATAATCGCATGTTCGAAGGGGTGACCATGCGCGCCAGCCAACGCGAAGGAGACCTGCTTAAAGATTTTTGGTTCTGGCGACTGGATAGTCAGGGCCACTTTCTCCAATCCATCCATGCCCGCGAGGCCCGGGTAAGTCGTATCGACAAAGAAGGCGGGCAATCGGTGCTCCATATTGCACTCAACGATGCGAAAATGGAAACCCGTCCTCCCGAAGGCGAAAAACTCCCCCCAGCCATTTCTTACTCCATGGCGCAAGCGACGACCTTGGAATTTCCGGCCACCAAAGTTTTTCGCGACGAAGCAGTCGATCGGCGAAAATTGCGGTGGCTAACCACAAGTGAACTTTTGGAAGCGATGGATAAAGGCTGGCAGGTGCCACCTAATGCCTCTGAGTCTGAGATTGCCCAGCGCAAGATGATGGCCCGTACGCAACTGATGTCTCACTTAGCATCGGCTTTTTCCGTCTTCTCGCTCGCCCTGTTAGCCGTGCCTTTAGCCGTCCGCGTAGGTCGCTCTGAGACCTTTGTGAATGCATCGATTGCCCTCGCCGTAGCCCTGAGCTACTACCTCATGAGTTCCGCGGCGGCGTGGGTCAAAAACCCTGTCTATCGTCCCGACTTATTGATTTGGTTACCCAACTTAATCGTGGTGGCGATTGCCGTAATGCTCCTACGCCGGGTGTCCCGTTTTTGAGGGAGTATTTTCTTTCTGATACCAGGAGAAGAAAGCCCAGCCCATACTGATGAGGGCGAAGACTTCGTTAAAGCCCTTCATCACCGTCGCCCCAAGCACCATATCATCCGCGGCGCTCAACCAGCAGATGCGGGGTGCTAACTGATAAGTAACATAAACTGGATCATCGCCGAAAATCAGGGCCAACCAGAGCGGCAAGTCGGCAATCATCAACGCAAAGGCGTAGAGCATGATAGCCCCGTAACTCATCCGCGGGAGTACTTTCGAACGCGACAAAATCGGCCACGTCATAAAAATGGCGGGCACAAACATCATCCAGTGCTCTAAAATGTGTACCGTACGCTGCCGCAAAGCCGCTTCGTAAAGTTCAGGGAAATGCCAAATGGTAAAAATGAGCGAAAAGGAAATCCCACCGACGACGGGGCTCACTAACCAACGCAACACCGCGGTAAAACGGGGGTGCGTGCGGAGAAAATAATCCAGTAATTCTACGGGGATTCCGGTGATGATCAAAGGAGCCGTAATATAAATTAATAACATGTGCTGGAGCATGTGGGCCGACAGCAGAAAGCCTTCGCCGAGTTGATCAAGGGGGGAGCCCACGGCTAAATACCCAACCAAAATACCGGCGTAAAAACGACGGACGTCCCCCCATGGCACGGTCGTTAAAGTGGGGGCCCAGCGCGTACGCCATGGGCCCACGCATAAAGCATACAGCCAGCCGGCCCCGACGACTAAAAGTAAAAGGAGAGGCTCCGTGTGCCAGTGTAGAGGAATCTTCATGAGCCTTTTTGAATCCAATCAGGATTGGGATCTAAAAACAAGGGGGCAAACCAGTGTAGTTTACGAGCCCGTTCTCCCCACTCGGTCTTTTTATACTTAGTCGCTAATAAGCGGTAAAGCGGTTGAGCGGCTTTAGGCTCACGATACTTAAGTAAGTTACCTGCAAACTGCAAAATCTTCGCCCCAGCTTCGTCTTGCTCAGGTAATAACTTCGCCGCCTCTAAAGCTAAACGAGCGACTTCATACCGCGCATCGCGATGAGCCCGATTAGGATTATCTAAATTAAGCGTAATCCAAGACTGCACCCGCTTCACTTCATCCGGACTGGGAGGTGCTAAGAGTGATTCCGGCTCCTCTTCAATGGGTTGAATCCGTACTCGAGGTAAACCAGGGGTGTCATACCAAAGCATTTGGTCATTCTCTGCGGTCGAGGCAGAGCTCCAACTGGGTCCAAAATTGCAAAATAATAAATTTTCGCCTTCACGGAGCATCACCAAACTAGCCCGCCAATAAGCATCAGCACGCTGACTTGGGTTCAACTTAGAATCTTGGGCACGCTGGATAAAACTAATATACTGATCAACTTCTGGTCGTAATTCGGCGACGAAATAAGGACGGGCTTCTTGCCAACGGCCCGCACGGAAAAGTCGGCGTGCTAAAAGACTACGAATCTCCTTCACGGGCTCCCATTCGATGCAGGCTTCAAGTTCATGCTGGTTTGGTTTCGACTTTAGTTCCGGCGGCTCAGGCCAATCGCGATCCACCAGCGTCTTCAATTCCTCCAGCGAAAGCACGCACTCCCCGAGGTAATAGGCATCCCGACTTAGCCCCGTCCGCAAGAACAGGTTTAACGCTTCGTCGTAATGCCCTTGCGAGAGAGCCAAGTTCGCATACTCGGCTCGCAGCTTTGGCAACAAAACCTCAGCGGTTAAAGGACCATCAAACCAATACGGGGCTAACTGCTCCTCTTGATCTAAGTCGCGATTAGCAAAATAATGATACTGCTTAACTACCACCTGAGATGAAGGTTCAAGCGCCGGCTTTAATATTTCACGTGCTTGAGTGAGCTTCCCCTCACGGAGACACAGACGTGACTGGAGTAGCCGAACCATCAGATCATCAGCTGGGCAGAGTTTTAACGTGGCCGCACAATCATCCCAATAACCCCGGCGGTATTGTAACATTGCAACCCGAATATAATCAAAGGCCTCTGCACTCGGCTCCCGGCGCAAAGCCAAAAACCAAGGCCTGAGTAACTCTTGCTTGGCTTGTAGCGCTGCAGGATTTTCCAAACTCGAGGAATCCTGATTTTCAAGAGATAGGGGGTCATTCCCCGCCGACAAACTAATCGTGGTTAAACGACGCAAGGTTGGATTGTGCACCGTGGCTTGATAAAACTCGGGCCGACCCAAACGCTGTCCTAATAAACGCAAAGAGTCTTTCGCCGTGCCCTCGCCCGCTTTATAAAATTTTAAATAGGTGTCCGCCGCACGCGCGAAATCAGCTTCACCGAGAGCCTGCAACCGTGCGGAATCAAAGACTACGCTGTAAGTGTGAGCCAGCCAGCCCTCAGCGGCTAAGTCGAAGTGTGCTAAGTCCAGATTCCCCTCTTCCACGAATCGCTTCACCTCTTCAAACCCATGGCGCACTTCGGCCAATTGCTTTTTGGCTTCGGCATCGCTTAGCTTGCCCCATTTAACCTGGAGTAAATTTAGGCGGGCTAAGCGATAAGCAGCTAACACGGTGAGGTTCGAACGTTCCTCGGGTGGCAGGGCTAAAATCTCCTCGCACAACCGCGCGGCATCCGACCAATCAGAATATAAGGAACGAAAATAGAACCTAAATTCATTCGGCAGTTGGCGAATCAAGGCCGTGGTGGCTTTTTCGTCTAAGGGCTTCACTAAGGTGGCACGGCGAAGATCCGTCGCAGGATTTAGAAAAATAAACCTGCCATCACTCCGTTGCATAAAACCGCCTTCTGGCACCACCTTCGAACCTAGGAGATGGGCGGCCGCCTTGAGTAATTCTGAGCGATTAGACTGATGGCGAGCGGCTAAAGTTTGATTCAGCCGTTCCATCACTTTTTCCGCCACATCCACTTCCGATGCAAAATAAACCACGGCAGAGGGCGGCAACCCAAAAGAGGTTTCAAAATCAGCATTAAAATTAGTCTCCAACGGACGTGATAAAGCATTATCGCCCACCTCTAAGACGCTCATTTCTAGCCACGGCCCCGTACAAGCCAGCAACAGTCCTAAACCGACCAAAGTCGCCAAGAAATACTGAGACAATTTAAACATAACCGTCGTTTCCTTAACTTAAATAACACTCCGGCGACTGCAACGAAAAGCGTGGTTATTCTTCCTGAAGAAATTTTACTTTCAACTCGGCCGCGTCCGAGAGACGCAACCACCCAACGGTGCGCTGTTCTTGCGGTGCCAAGAAGCCAGCCTGAGAGGCATGTAAAAAACTCAACCCCTGTGGCGTGAGTTCGGTTTTCCAATCCAAGGTCGCATCTGCCCCTTGTAACGCAGGTTGGCCCCACTGCACCCCCAGAGATGGCAAGGGCAAGGGATACTCGGTGGGATTGGTTACCACTAAATCATAAAGCGAGCCCTGTGACTTCACCGCGACCGTACACTCAGCTAGCCCAACTTCCCCTCTTAAAACTTTTGTTAAACCTAACATCGTCCAATTCTGGCGATCTCCCGGTAAGGGCAGACGGAACCAATCCACCGCTGTGACATAGACACCGTCTGGAGTGTTAAGCCATTTTAAGAAAACTGCAATTTCAGCGGGGTCCGCCGACATCAGCTTACACTGTGCGGTACCGCGCGGAAGTTCAGAACCTTCAGACTTCAAGCCCACATAGGCACCTGATTTCGCAAAGCAGGCCAAAGTGCTATACGTGGGCAAGGCCAAGCGAAAGGGTCGCTGCCAAGCACTCGCTTGAGATACCCAATGCATCGCATCCTTGGCATTAAACAAAGCATTTTGCTTCGCTAAGTTGGGGCGGGCAGTTCCGTGAACTTGCAGCGTCCATGTATCAGCCGTCTGGAGGAGTTGTTGGCATCCTGGGGCCGAAAGCCAACTCGGCAAAGCGGTCACCGAGACCTTGGGTAAACCGCCCTGCTTTTTAAATTCTGCGATACGTTCGGCGTAAGCCCCCAACAAACGCACTGGACAGTCATAGTCGATTTGTACCGCCACCACCGTTACGCCCGCCGTCTGGGCTTCGCCCAACCCCTCACGTAACAACTTAAATGCTTCTCCCAAAGCTGGCTCCTGGGGCCCACCCAAAGTCGCCTGCGTCCCCACACGCACCGAGAGGCTGATTTGACGCTGACTTTCGCGGAGGGCCGTCCAAGGCGGATGAATCCTGCGAGCCACTGAACCTAAGCCTAATTCCGCTACGACTACATTCAGTTCGGTAATTTCCGCAGGCAAGGCCGACGCCTTGAGTCCAGATGCGACCTCCGCATTCCAGCCCTGACGCCAAATATACGCACTATGAATTAAAGGGGCCATACGGTTCTTAGGGGCTGGCTGACAGCCTCCTAAAAACAAAACTAAACCGAGTGCGTAGATCCAAGCACGGCCCATGGCCGTGGCTTTAGCTAAACCACTTCGTATCAACGGCGGCGGGATTCAAGAGTGCGATCAACGCCGTGAAGGTGGCTAAGGCCAAGACTAATGCCGACAAGAAAATCCAAAACAGCAGGCGCTTGTCATAAATCAAATGCATGAACCACAGCGTCACGGCGAAGAACTTGCCAACGGAGAGCAAGATAAGCACCGATAAGACAACGGCCATCGGCACAGGTAAGAAGATTAAAACAATCTCGGCACCCGTGATGACGGCTAGCCAGAGGGCCAGCGTGATGAAGTGGTGATAGCGGCGAGTTTCCTCAGCGAGGAAAGCGCGGTCGTGAGTAAGGTCAGACATGGTGCGAAATTATTTGATCACAGGAGGTAAACCCGAACCCCAAAAGCCGTTCGGCCCCAGGTATTCAACGAGGTAAACCGCGGTGAAGATGATAATCCAAACGATATCAACGAAGTGCCAATACAGACCGGCCACTTCGACGTCCAAGGCGGCCACATGCCCTTGGAGTTTACCCGAAAAGCTGTAGAAGTATAATAAGATTAACCACAACACCCCGATAGCCACGTGCGTCCCGTGCGTCCCCGTGAGAACGTAAAAGGTCGAACCCAAGACGCTATTCTGAATCGTCAAACCTTGGTGATAGAAGTGCGTGAACTCAAAAACCTGACAGCCTAAGAAGATTAAGCCGAAAAAAATCACGCCCAGCACATTACGGCGGAAGGACTTGATTTGCCCCTTGTGCATCGCTGAAACGGCGAGGGCCATCAAGAACGACGACATCAAGAGGATGAACGTCGAGAACGACGTTAGTTCGATGTTGAAGAGGTTTTGGATGAAACGCTGGTGACCTTCAGCATCCGTGAAGCCCGTGGGGTAGAGCTTACGGTAGAGTAAGTGAGTCGAAATTAGGGTTCCGAAGAACATGCAATCGGACGCCAAGAAAAGCCACATGATGAGCTTCTTGTGTTCGATGCCCGTGGAAGTGGGAGCGTCGTGCGCGGCGGCTTCTGACATAAAAGGAGGAGTTAAAGATGAAAAGAAGGGTTAGCGGGAGAGCGAAGCCGAGGGTTGATTCGCCGGGGCCGTATTCGTCGGAGTCGTCAGCATGTAGCCACCTGGACCTTCCAAGGCCCAGAGCCAGATGCCCGCAATGAGCACCACGAGACCCGTGATCACGAGCCAACCAGCGTAAGGAATGCCCATCGACATCATCGGCATCCCGAAACCAATGAAGAGGAAACCGGCGGAAGCGAGGAGTGGCATCCAAGATTGGCTCGGCATGTGAACGCCCGAGGGACCACCATCTTTTTCGTAAATCAGACGGAGGTCGCCGTACTTGTGTTCTGAGAAAGCATCACGGGCACCAATCACTGGGCTTTGTGCGAAGTTATACTCAGGCACTGGCGAGGGTAATGACCATTCGAGCGTGCGCCCATCCCAAGGATCCGATTCGACCTTGCGACCCTTGAAAGCGGTCCAGACTAAGTTGATGAAGGCCGTAGCGACTCCAATACCGAGAATGTAGGCGCCAACCGTCGCGACTAAGTTCCACGTTTCCCAGCCGTTGCCAGCATGGTAGGTGTGCGTCCGGCGAGGCATACCTGCAAGACCGAGATAGTGCATCGGACCAAACGCGAGATTGAAACCAATGATGACTAAACCAGAAGCGAGGTAAGCCACCTTCTCATTCGGCATGCGACCGAAGATCTTGGGGAACCAGAAGTAGAGACCCGCCATCAGGCCGAGCAACACGCCACCGAGCAAGACGTAGTGGAAGTGCGCGATGACGAAGTAAGTGTCTTGTTGTTGGGCATCAGCAGGAGCCGAGGAGTGCATCACGCCGGAGAACCCGCCGCACATAAACATCCAGATAAAGCCTAAGCTCAACACCATCGGAGGTGTAAAACGAACGCGGCCTCCCCAAATCGTCCCCATCCAGTTGAAGATTTTCACGCCCGTCGGAACGGCAATCGCCATCGTTAAAAGCGAGAACGCTGCAGTGGGCACTGGACCCAAGCCAGTCGTAAACATGTGGTGACTCCACACGGCGAAGCCCAGGAAGCCAATCACGCAACCCGAGAACACAATAATAGGGTAACCAAACAACGGACGACCTGTGAAGGTAGGCAAGATTTCGGAAACGATACCCATCGCTGGCAACACGAGGATGTACACTTCGGGGTGACCAAAAATCCAGAAGAGGTGCTGCCACAAGATGGGCTGACCGCCGGCTGAGGGGTTGAAGAAGTTAGCCCCAAATTGGCGATCGAACATCAGCTCAATCAAGGCGACCGTAATCGCTGGGAAGGCCAAGATAATGAGAATTGCCGTCACTAAAGTCATCCAGGTGAACACAGGCAGACGCATCATCGTCATCCCCTTAGCGCGCATGTTCACGATGGTGCAGATGAAGTTAAAGGAAGCGGCCAAGGAGGCAATGCCGAGGATTTGAATCCCGATAATCCAGAAATCGGTTCCCACCCCCGTAAAGCGAGGGGAATGCAGAGCTTGGTCAGCTTGGCCAATCGTCCCCGAGAGAGGAGCGTAACTAAACCAACCGTTGGCGGGGGCAAAGTCCGTATAGATTAAATTCTTATGCCACTCGAATTGGTTAAACCAACCCGCCAAGTGACCGAACTCAAAGAGCCAACTGGCGTTCAAGACAAAGGCCCCAAAAACGAAGGTCCAAAGTGAGAAGGCGTTCAGACGAGGGAAAGCCACGTCACGGGCACCAATCTGCAAGGGCACTAAGAAATTAAAGAAACCAGCAGAGAGCGGCATCACCCCCAAGAAAATCATGGTCGTGCCGTGCATCGTGAACAACTGATTGTACATTCGCGCGGTGATGAGCGTGTTGTCGGGACGAGCTAACTGCGTCCGGATGGCCAAGGCCTCTACGCCGCCTACCAAGAAGTAAAACATGGCGAAGGCGCCATACAAGATGCCGATTTTCTTATGGTCTACTGTGGTCAGCCAATCCACCCAACCTGTAGCACGGTCAGGACGGTAGAGGCCAAGGTCGCTACGCTCGGGAGCTAATTCCAGCTTCGAAGCGACCGGAGCGTGATGAGAGTCGTGAGACATGGGCGTTTGTTTTTAAATTAAGATTATTTGAGGGTCATGAGGTACTCGGCGAGGCAGTCCAATTCTTCAGCGGTGAAGGTTTGGTGCGTCTCGTTCAAGCTCGCGACGTTGAACATCTTGTAGAAGTGCATGCGGTTACCGGGCTTAACGTCCTTGGTAGGCTTACCATCAGCGCCCGTAGCGACACCGGAAGAACCGATCCAGCGAATTAAATTTGCTTTCAAAACCGCGGGGTCAACGGCGACCGAAGCTTCCGTGCCAAGCGGGCTGGTGTGCTCAATCGCAACTTGGGCCTTGGGATCACGATTATCGAGCCAAGCACCGGCGAGCGATTTGCGCGAAGCGACGTGCGTTAAGTCAGGAGCAAAGCTTCCGGCCCCGAAGTGACCCGAAACGTTGTGACACATCACGCAAGTTTTCGCCGCGAAAAGTTCTTTGCCTTTCGCTGCTTTGGTATTCTCAGCAACTGGAGCCGCTTCCTTCTTCTGGCTGGCCACCCACTTCACGAAATCCGCAGGCTCGAGCACTTCACAACGGAACAACATGTAAGCGTGAGAATCACCACAGAATTCAGCGCACTGACCATAGTAGTGACCCACTTCATCGGCCTGAATCCATAAGTGATTCTTACGACCAGGGATTAAGTCGACCTTACCAGCGATTTTGGGAATCCAGAAAGAGTGAATCACGTCCTCGGCCCGCAAATTAATATGAATCGCGACGCCCTTAGGAATCACCATTTCATTGGGCACGGAGTGCTTGGCGTCGTTCGTTAAACCCAATTGTGGGTATTCAAAACGGAACCACCACTGCTTACCCACCACGTCGATTTCCAAAACTTGGTTTTCAAGCGTAGCCGCATATTGCTCCACACCACTGATAGTACGTGGATACCAAGCCGACAACTTCGAGGTCGGTACGGCCGAAGCGGGAACATCATCATCAATCCAAATTGCACCTAAAGTGGGAATCGCGATGAATACTAGCGCACCAATCGATGCGGTAATTAAACCAATTTCCACCAGCGGGTTGCCATGACCTTCTTGCGTGACGACTTTCACATCGTCGCCTGGGCGAGCCCGGAAGCGAACCACGGCGTAAACCAAAAGACCACCTACTAAAACGAACAGCACGAGTACCAACCAAACGGTGTCCATGAACACATCGTACTGCAACTTGGCGACTGGCCCCTTAGGATCGAGGGTGGATTGACGAACCTGCAAGTCAGCCTTGGAGCAGCCGACCATAAAGGCCGAAACCAGGGCGACGACTAACCATGCAGCTCGGGTGAAAAGACGAGATAACATATAAAGTGTGAGTTACAGTCGGTCGAAACTTTGTAAAAAGAGTGTCATTTGCAAGCCCCGCCTAGGCGAACGCCTCCTTTCGCTCATTTATCGCCACAGTTGATAGCCTAGATATTTATATATCTTACTTATAATCAATCATTTACAATAAAATATCTTCCATCAAATACGCTAATACATACCCATCTTCCCTCCTTCTACCCCTCCGGGCTTGAAAAGTTACCACCCTCTATCGACCCTCTGAGCCCTCCACCTATGTCTTGGTCTAGCCCCCACGGAACCCCCCTCCCCCCTTGGCGCGAGCGCACTTTAATCATGGGCGTTCTCAATGTAACCCCTGATTCATTCTCAGACGGGGGCAAGGCCAACACCGTCGACCAAGCCGTGCGACAGGTCGCCCAACTCCTGCAAGAAGGAGCCGATGTGATTGACGTCGGAGCCGAATCCACGCGCCCGCAAGCCCAACCGATTGATGTAGCAACGGAACGATCTCGCTTACTGCCCATCTTAAAGGCCCTCCGCAAAAATTTCCCGCAGACACCACTTTCAGTAGACACTTATAAGGCAGCCATCGCCGAGGCGGCAATTGAGGCTGGAGCCGACCTCATCAACGACATCGAAGGTGGGAATTTTTCGCCCCACCCCGAGCATGCGGACATGGCTAAAGTATGCGCCAAACTGCGATGTCCATTGATTTTAATGCACCGTCGCCCCGAGCCTAACTACGAAAACTTCTGGCCCGAAGTCCTCGCTGATTTACGCCGTTCCATCAACCAAGCACTCGAAGCCGGAGTGGCGCCTTCGCAGCTCTGGACCGACCCCGGTTTTGGCTTCGGTAAAACCCCCGCTCAAAACTTAATGCTCGTACGCAATTTGGAAAAAATCGCCGCCCTGGGCTATCCCGTCCTTTTAGGCACGAGCCGTAAATCAACCCTCGGATTAGTGTTAAACCAAAACGACCCCTTAGCACGCCATGAGGGGAATGTTACCACGGCGATTTGGGGGGTTGCTCAAGGGTGTTCCATGGTGCGCGTCCACGACGTAACCCCCTTAGTTAAATACCTCAAAGTAGCCGACGCCCTAAGGCGCGGCCCACTTTGGAAGGCTTAAGATCCAAGATGGAGCCAGCAGTCGGGCTTGAACCGACGACCTGCCGCTTACAAGGCGGCTGCTCTACCAACTGAGCTATGCTGGCATCTTGGTCGCTAAGCACACTTGTTTAGGCTGGCTAACTGTCAACTATGAGAAATTTCCCAGAAAATGAGTTAGGGCTGTTTTTAGGGGTTGAATTACTAGGTGCGTCTGAGGAATATGCCCTACTAACCCCTTAAGTATTCCTATGCGCATTCCCGTATCCCTACTTATTCTTTGTGCCGGCATCACCGCTTGCACAACCAGTGTCGACCCCGCCCTAGTGGACACGGTGACGATTACCTCTGTACCGCCCAGCGCTGCGGTGCGCCTCAACGGGGTGGCCGTAGGTCGTACGCCCACACAGCTGACGCTGAACCACAACAGCAACTACGAGATCCAAATTGGCAAAGGCGGCTACCAGGCGGAGAGCGAATTGCTCAAACCCCAACTCCGCACAACGGCTAATGGTTTGGAATTCGGTTTCCCTCCCAAGTTAGAATACACCTTGGCTAGTATCCCTGGCGCCAAGGACGTGGTAATCCCTGAAGGTGACGAAGCAGAATTCAAATCCCTCGTCAAAAAAGTTAACGGCCGCCCTGAATCCAGCGCTGCTGGCTTGAAGCAAGACATTCAAGACGTCGATGCCTCCATTGCTAAGGTAAAACAAGCTCTCCAAGTCCGCGAAGCTGCCAGCAAGAAGAAATTGGCTGATATCGGTCAAGCTCTAGGCGAAGCCAAAGTAACCGCCGCCCAAGCCTCGGACGCTGCCGCAGAAGCTAAAATCACGGAAGCGGAGTTAGCCCTCCAACAAGCCGTTGCAGATGCAAATGCCGCCCGTACGACTGGCTTAGCTACCTTGCAATCCTTGGAAGATCGCCGCATCGCACTTGAGAAAGGCCTCGAAAAGGCCAACGCGCAAGACGTTGCCGACCAAGTTGCTAAAGTTCGTGATGAAGTGGCCCGCAACATCGTCTTGGCCGATGCCAAGATTGCCAGCGCTACGACCGCTTTAGATAAAGCCCATGCGGCTCACGCCGCTCTCTTCGGTGGCAAGGCACCTTCAGAGCGCGTTGCAGAATTAGAACAGGCTTATAAGACTGAAGTTAAGTCTCTGGAAACGGCACAAGAAAACGCTAACAACCTCGTCAAGTCGCTCGAAGCTCGGGCGGAAGAACTGAAGCGCTTAGCCAATAACGGCATCGACGAAGCCAAGGCTCAAACGACCAAAGCCATCGAAGAACGCGAAGCTTTGAAGGTTAGCTTAACGAAGCAAATCGACGAAGCCAAGGCTGCCGGTGACAAAGCTCTCGCTACCGCCAAGTCAGAAGCCGCTGATGCGGCCTCTGATGCCGCCAAGAAGGCTGACGCTAAGATTGCCGAGCTGACCCAGCAAATTGAAGACACTAAGGCTGCTAATGACAAGGCTGTGGCGAATGCTAAATCCGAAGCCGCTGATGCCGCCACCGACGCTGCCAAGAAGGCTGACGCTAAGATTGCCGAGCTGACTAGACAAATTGAAGACACTAAGGCTGCCAATGACAAGGCCATGGCGAATGCTAAATCCGAAGCCGCCGATGCCGCCACCGACGCTGCCAAGAAAGCTGATGCCAAGTTAGCCGAACTCTCCAAGCAACTCGAAGACGCTAAAGCTGCGAACGAGAAAGCTGTCGCCAATGCTAAGGCTGAAGCCGCTGATGCGGCGGCCGATGCTGCCAAGAAGGCCGATACCAAGATTGCCGAGCTCTCCAAGCAACTCGAAGACGCTAAGGCTGAAAACATGAAGGCCGTCGCCGAAGCCACCCAAAAGGCTTTGGATAACGCCAACGACAAGCTCAAGGAACTCTCTGAAAAGTTAGCTGCTTCCGAAAAGGCTGTGGCTGAAAATAAAGAGCAAGCCGACAAGACCCTGGCTGCTGCTAAGGAAGAAAGCGCCAAGATGCTCGCTGACGCCAAGGAAGCTAGCGAAACCAAGTTGACCGAAGCTAATAAGGCCGCCGAAAAAGCCTTGGCCGATGCTCGCATCGAAGCCGAAGCTAAATTGGCTGACGCCGTCAAAGCCGCTTCCGACGCCAAGGCTCAAGTGGCCAAGTTGACCTACTCCGAGTTCAATACCCGCTACGCCCTGCTCGAAAACCGTCTCCGTGCTAAGCAATTAACAGAAGACCAATTCAAGCAGCAGTTGGCTGATCTCCGCAAGGAACTCGGTCTCTAATCGACGGATTCAAATCTAAAGCAAAAGCCCGACCAAATGGTCGGGCTTTTTTATTGGAAGTAACCTAGAAGCCGAACACCCTAAGGGGCATGTCGGACACGCTTTCCAGAACACCGCTTTATTCTCTCCACGTCGAACTAGGTGGCCGGATGGTCCCGTTCGCAGGCTGGGAAATGCCCGTGCAATACCGTGGCATCATCGAAGAACACATGGCCGTGCGCAAAACTGCAGGCCTGTTTGACGTCTCGCACATGGGCGAAGCCCGCGTACGCGGCAAAGACGCCGCCGCCTTCCTCGATCGCATCATGACGAATGAGATGTCGTCCATCAAACCTGGCATGGCTCGCTACACCGTGATGTGCCAACCTGATGGTGGCTGCGTCGATGACCTAATTGTTTACCGTCTCAACGAAAACGAATTCCTCATCTGCCTCAACGCCTCCAATGCCCAAAAAGACTTGGCGTGGATGAAGTCGCTCGTCGGTCGCTTTAAAGTCGAAGTCATCGACGAGTGCAACGCGTGGGCCCAACTCGCCATTCAGGGTCCCCTTGCAGAGAAAATCCTCAGCCTCGTAACCTCACTTCCCCTCGCGTCTATCAAACGCTTCGGTTTTTTGACCGGCGAAGTCGGTGGGGCCTCGGGTTGTCTAGTCTCGCGCACGGGGTACACGGGTTCGGCAGGTTTTGAAATTTACCTTCCAGCGGCCTCAGCTGAAAAAGTTGCCCGGGCGATTCTAACCGCAGGTCAACCTCATGGTCTCATCCCCGCAGGTCTCGGTGCCCGCGACTCTCTTCGCCTCGAAGCAAACTACCCGCTCTACGGCCACGAGATTTCGGAAAAGATTTCACCCATCCAAGCTGGTCTGGGTTGGACGGTGAAATTCAGTAAGCCCGAATTCGTCGGCCGCGAAGCCCTTCGCCGCCAAGCGGAAGGTGGTCCGGCCTCCTCGGTCGTGCTGTTTTCCTTGGACGATCGCCGCATTGCCCGCCAAGGGGCTCAGGTGTTTGCCGGCGATACGCCAGTAGGTGAAGTACTCTCTGGCACGCAATCTCCCGTCCTCGGCAAACCCATCGGCACCGCCCTCATCGCCGCAGGCTACACTGGCTCAAGCGAACTTACGGTCGATATCCGCGGTATCCGTCTGCCCTTGCAGATTGCCGTTGAACCTTTCGTGAAGTGAAGGGTTGAAAAATCTACCAAGCCCAACTTCCTACATCGCATGAGCCAAGTCCCCGCCGAACTTCATTACACCAAGGACCATGAATGGGTCCGCCTCGCCAACGATGGCACGGCAACGATTGGCATCACCGACCACGCTCAAGCTGCCTTAGGAGATGTGACGTTTGTCGACCTGCCTAAGACGGGTAAAACTTTCGCCGCGGGCGATGTGTTCGGCACCGTTGAATCGGTCAAGGCCGCTTCGGATCTCTACAGCCCCATCAGCGGTGAAGTCATCGAAACGAATGCCGCTTTGAATGACACGCCTGACTTAGTAAACCGCGAGCCCTATCAAGGTGCCTGGATGATTCGCGTGCGCGTGCAAAACCCTGCCGAAGTAAGTTCCTTACTCAACGCAGCAGGGTATGCGGCGTTGCTTTGAGCGCTCCACTAACTACCCATCGCGCTCCGATGGGACTTTGTTAATTTAGACTACAATGTCCTTCGCTGCCATCCATGCTCAGTATCCTTGGGATGCCGTCATGGCTTCAATTGCCGCTAAGACCGAAACGGACGTCGAAATCGCGCTCCAAAAAAGCCGCAGTGGCCAGCCGCTCGCGTTAGAAGATTTTAAGGCCTTACTTTCCCCGGCCGCGGGGCGTTTTCTCGAACCCATCGCTCAACTCAGCCACGAACGCACGGTACAACGCTTCGGGCGGACGATGCAATTATTTGCCCCCGTCTACCTTTCTAACGAATGCCAAAACGTCTGCAACTATTGCGGATTCTCCGCAGGTAATAAAATCCCGCGCCGCACCCTGAATCCTGGTGAAATTTTACGCGAAGCGGGGGCACTAAAGAAATTAGGTTTCGACCATGTACTGCTCTTAACCGGGGAGTCTAATAAAATTGAAATCAACTACTTCACCGAAGCCCTGAAATTACTTCGACCCCACTTCTCTTCGCTTTCCATGGAGGTCCAGCCGTTGGAAACGGAAGAGTATCGGCAACTGCGCCAACATGGCTTGAATGCGGTTTTAGTTTATCAAGAAACCTACCACCGCGAAACCTATCAACAGCATCACCCGAAAGGCCGGAAGTCGGATTTTCTTTATCGCCTAGATACACCCGATCGCATCGGCCAAGCGGGAGTTCACAAAATCGGCCTAGGAGCACTCTTTGGTCTCGAAGATTGGCGGACGGAATGCTTCTTCACGGCACTGCACCTGCAGTGGCTAGAACGCCAGCACTGGCGGAGTCGCTTCAGCATTTCTTTCCCTCGCCTTCGTCCCCATGAAGGAGACCTCGCGCCTAAGGTCGAAATGACCGACCGCGATTTAGTGCAAGTGGCCAGTGCCTTCCGCCTGCTAAACGGCGAAATCGAACTGACTCTCAGCACCCGCGAGAACGCTCGCTTCCGCGACCACGCCTTCCCCCTCGGCTTCACTTCGATGAGCGCTGGTTCGCGCACCAATCCGGGTGGCTACGCCGAAGGCAAAGACGCCTCCCTCGAGCAATTTGCCATCGAAGATGATCGGCCGGTGGACGCCATTGCGGCGATGTTGCGTCAAAAGAATTACGAACCCGTCTGGAAGGATTGGGATGCTTCCTACGACCAACCCGAACCTCTCCAGGTATGAGCCCACTTCGCGTCTGGATTGATCCGGAGCAGACCGCCCAGCTTGCGAAGCCCGAAGTCACGCTGCCTGCCGACGAGAGTGCTCACTTAGTTCGTAGCCTTCGCGCCCGTCTCGGCGACGCGGTCACCCTCCTCAATGGCGAAGGCTTAGTGCTTGATGGGACGCTAACTCAAATCGACCCCAGTCGTGCAGTCGTCACCATTAAGCAACGCCAACAAACGCTGCCGCCCGCCGTTAAAATCATCTTAGTGCAAGCCATGACCAAAGCGGGCACCATGGATGATCTGATTCGTACGGCCTGCGAAACGGGAGCGAGCGCCATCCTTCCTTTAGAAACCGCCCACGGTGAAGTAAAACTCGATGCCGAACGCGCCCAGAGTAAGCTGAAACGCTGGCAGCAACAAACCATCGAGGCCTGCAAACAATCTGGCAATCCTTGGCGGACTCAGGTGCACGCTCCACAAACCTTTAAGCACTGGCTCCGTCAACTTCCGCCTAAGACGGAAACGGAATTACGTTTAACCGGCTCCTTAGAAAAAGATGCCGTCGCCGTGGCGAAAATAGATTTTCAAAAGATCCAACAAGTTACTTGGTTGATTGGACCAGAGGGCGATTTTTCGGCCGAAGAACTCGACGCCGCACGTCAGGCTCAATTTCTACCTGTCTCCTTAGGACCGACCGTTCTCCGGGCCGAAAACGCCGCCCTAGCTTGTATCGTGGCGACGCATGTCCTGACGGAGCGCGTGCTCCATCGTTAAATAGCCAGTCGGACGGCGATTGCACTCAATCCCAAGGCGAGGAGCGTAATACCATCCACGCGCGCTCGATAGCGCTCTAAATCTTCTTCCGCTGACTGGCGTTCCAATACCCATAAGCCAAAACCGCCCCACACAGTAGCGAAGGCGAGCCAGCGATAAGAAGCTGCTCCGGCATAAGCAGTCAGCAGCCCCACGGTCATCGCCAACGGAGCCGTCCAGGAGAAAACGTTTCCGGGACGAGTAAGTTCGGACCGACGTACGGAAGCTAAATTGGCGAAGGCCAAGCAACCCACCGACACCGAGACTTCCCAAGGCCCCTTGAAATTAAACCCATTTACCATGAAGGCGAATAAGCCAGACATTAAGACCGCCCGCAAAGCCCACACCGCGAAACTCCGGTAAAACTGCGGCAATAAAATCACCACGCCGCCCAACGCCATCCACGCCCAAGTCGCCCCGTGATTCCAGGTGGCTAAAGGTAACTCTGGCGAAACCTTTATTAAAAATAAAATCCACACGACCGCCCCTAAAAGCAAGCCGCCCATAGAGGCACGGTGAAAGCGATGGCGCCAAGTGACGACCCCTTCGGAAGTAAAACTCACATCCAGCCAACGCTCCAACGCATACCCACACCACAAACCCCAAAGGCCCCAACCTAAGGGTAAGCCTTGAGATACGGGCACCTCGCGCGGCAAACAAATGTAGGCAAGGTAAACAAAAAGGACGCCCTCTAAAGAGAGCATCGAGAGCCAAGCCCACCAAGGGGCCGACCGCCAGGGAAGCGACCCTGCTTGCATCGTATTAACGTCGCGGCGCGCGATTAACGACGACTTCCATGCGACGAAGGATTTCTTGGAGTCGCTCACGCGGACAACCAAAATTCAGCCGTACATGGCCCGTCCCGCCAAAGTCATCGCCATTACTAAAACCAATCCCGCCTTTTTCGAATTCTGCATGCGGGTTTTCAAAGCCTAAAGCGGAGACATCCAGCCAAGCCAAGAAGCTAGCTTGGGGACGCTGCCTTAACACCACGCCAGGCATCCGCTTCAAGGCGGCTTCAATTAAGTCTAAATTGCCCCGTAAGTATTCGATGCAAGCCTGACGCCAAGGCTCGCCATGCTCTAGGGCGGCCTGCGTCGCGACTAAGCCAAAAACATTTTGATCCAAGGACAGCCCCTGTAAAATCCGGCGGAACTTCATGCGCAAAGTGGCATCCGGAATGATCGCGAACCCGCAGGTTAAACCCGCAACGTTAAACGTTTTGCTCGCGGCCATCAACGTCACGGTTTGCGACGCAATCTCTGGACTCAACGTAGCAAAGACGGTGTGTTTTACCTTCGGGTCTAAAATTAAATCGCAGTGAATCTCGTCCGAACAAACTTTGAGATTATACTTTAAGACTAACGCCGCCAAACGCTCCAACTCGGCACGATCAAAGACGCGGGCCAAGGGATTATACGGACTGCAGAGCAACAGCACTTTCGTCTGATCTTGAGCGCAAGCCGCTTCCAGTTTTTCCCAATCAAACGTCCAGCGTCCATCGACAAACACCATCGACAACTTGATGGGGTTGCGTTCCGAAATCACGGGGGCCGTCAAAAAAGGCGGGTACACGGGCGTGGTCGTCACCACCGACTCACCAGGCTGACTCGCACAGCGAATCGTTGCATGGATGCCAGGGACCAAAGAACACATGAACGTGATCCACTCAGGCTTAATTTCCCAACCATGTCGGGCTCGCACGTGATTCACCACGGCGGTTAAGACCGCTTCACGTTGGGCAGGATAACCATAAACGCCATGCGCGGCGCGTTGCTGTACAGCCGCAACCACTTCGGGTGGCGACATAAAATCCATATCCGCAATCCAGCAGGGAATAATATCCTGTGAAGCATACTTATGCCACTTAGTGCTGTCCGAGCCGCGACGCTCTGGGCAACTGTCGAAATTGAATGCCATAGCTAAGTAAAACCTTGGATTGAACTCGGCGTCGGGCAAACGCATTCTAATCTAGAATGAAAATCCATTGGGCCCATGACCGAAAGGCTCGAGGTGAACTCGCCTACGTCGAATTAGCCTATGGGTGGTTTAAGGCGGTGACCGCCGAAGGTAAACTAGTCCTACTTGCCCCACTGACTAAGACCCTAGGTGAGAAAAAATTAACCCAGTTGGGGTACTGCCCCACTCACGGACAACTGCCCGAAGTCAAAAGTGCCAAAGTGCATGGCACAGTTTTTCAAATTAAAGTTTGGCAAGCCTGTCGGAAAATTCGGCGCGGCCAAACGGTGACTTACGGACAATTAGCCCAACGCCTCGGTTGCCGGTCAGCTCAAGCCATCGGCCATGCCTTAGGCGCTAACCCTTTAGCCCAAATCATCCCCTGTCATCGGGTGGTCAATGCGCAGGGACTCGGAGGCTTTGCTTGGGGACTCGCCCGCAAACGTCGCTGGCTCCTTGAAGAGCATGCCGTTTTGGACTGAAATCGATCGCGGGCTCCAAGACTGCTTCTACCCCCGCGACTGCGTCGTAACCCAAGAACCCATGGAAGTCGGGGTCGGGCGATACCTTTCCCCTAACGGGGCGGAGCGACTAGAACGTATTCACGACCCCCGTTGTGATACTTGCGGACATCCTTTCCTAGGACTCATCGAGGGCGACCTCACCTGTCCGCACTGCTTCGAACTCCACCCCGCCTTCCACCGTGCCCTCTGCCCTTTCCAAGCCCACGGAGCGGTCCGAGCCATCATCCACCAAGTAAAATACTATCAAAAACCTTGGCTCATCGACGATCTCGTAGCGGCCGCCCTCCAAGACCCCCTCCTCCGCCGCCACCTCCTCGGAGCCACCTTAGTCCCGGTTCCCCTCCATCCGAGTCGTGAACTCGACCGGGGTTACAATCAAGCCCTGCGACTAGCCCACGCCCTGCACCGTGCCGTGCCAGCCACCGAGGTGGCTCCGCTACTCCAAAAATCTCAACCGACCGTTTCGCAAACCCGCTTAGGTCGACAAGCGCGCCGTCGTAATGTACTCAAAGCATTTAGTTTAAAACCCACCGCTCAAATCCACCCGACCAAACGCTACGTGGTCATCGACGATGTACTCACCACCGGAGCGACCCTGCATGCTTGCGCCCAAGTGCTCCGCCAAGGCGGTGCGACCTTAGTGGATGCGGCGGCACTAGCCCACGGCTAAAGGGTGCAGGCTTGTTGCAAAGCCTCTGGACTGCAGCCCATTTTATGAATAATAAAATCAGTCATGTCGGCCGCTAAGGGTGCTTTAAAAATACGGGTGAAATTGGGTGCACGGAAATCCAGTTGGTACGCATGCAAGGCTTGGCGACCCATGGCTAAATGACGCGCTAAACGGTCCGTCCAACCGTGTTCAATAAATTCCAAGAAAAGGGAATCATCCCCGCCGTACATTTTGTCGCCGACCACGGGATAGCCTAACCACAAGGCATGTGCGCGAATCTGATGCTTACGTCCCGTATGCGGCTGCACTCGAGCCAGGGTGTAACCTTGAGCCACAAGCAGCGGTTCGAAAAACGTGGCCGCTGGTAAAGTGCCGGGGCCTTGGCGTACCGCCGTTTTCGCCACAATACTACTGGTTTCATCCGGCCCTAAGGATTGATCCACTAAGACCGGTGCGACCAACTCACCTTTTAACAAAGTATAATAGGTCTTCGTAACCCAGCGGCGTTCCATCGCCGTCTGCGAAAGTGAAGCGGCGTTAAAATTCTTCGCGATTAAAATAATGCCACTAGTCTCGCGGTCTAGCCGGCTAACTAAATAAGCCACCGGCATCTGACGCCATTCACGGACAGCCCCCACCAGCGAGGACCAAGGTCCATCTTTCGAGGGGTGACAGACTAACCAGCCAGGTTTATCGAAAACTAAAAAGTCGTCATCTTCTTCTAACAACCACTGCGGCAACTCCTCCGGGTTTACCTTGGGAGCCGTTTTTCCGGGTGGCACAAAATGGTAATCACTCATGGACTTCCTGGCAGACGATCCTGCCACTGATAGCCATGCCAAGGCTGGCCGTGATAACGGGCTAAAACCTCTCCCGCTAAATAAAGTGAACCTAGTACCACCACGACCGACCCATCGGCTTGGCACGCTTGCGGCGCATTAAAAATTTCGGCGACCGTCGCCTGACGTACACTTCCAGTAAAATCGTGAGGAATCAGAGCTCTCAACTCTGCAATGGTGCAGGCTTTTTCATTATCCGGTTGCACCAAAATCAAACTCCCAGCGACGGGAGCAATGCCCTGCATCAACGCCTTGGCACGCGTTAAACCAACCGCACCGACAACCACCGTGGGTTGGGCTAACTTCTGCAGAAGCGGCACAATCACGCGCACGCCTTCTTCATTATGCGTGCCGTCGATAATCAAGGTGCGCCCATCCACCAACGGTAACGTTTGCCAACGAGCCGCCCAAGTCACCTGCAGCAAAGCTGCTTGAGCGACTGCAGGCTGAATCGGCAAACGATGAGCTAATTCACAAGCTAGCCAAGCGGCCCCAGCATTCGCACGCTGGTGCTCACCGATTAAATTCGTCATCGGCAAGCCATCCCTAAAACGGTCACGTACAAAGTGTAAGGGAGCCCCCACGGCTTGGGCTCGAGCCACGATGACCGCTTCGGCTTCGGAAGACAGGTTGCCTACCACACAGGGAACCCCGGGCTTTAAAATCCCCGCCTTCTCCGCTGCAATCTTGGCCAACGTTTCGCCCAAATACTCTTGATGATCAAAGCCAATGGAAGTGATGACCCCGACTTCGGGACGACAAATATTCGTCGCATCGAGGCGCCCGCCCAACCCCGTTTCTAAAATCATCACGTCCACCGCTTGGGCTTCGAACTCTAAAAACGCCGCGGCGGTCATAAGTTCAAAAAAGGTCGGCGAGAGACCTTGGTCGTGATGCCAGATTTCCTCGTAGTGGGGGCGCAGCGCTTCAGCGAGCTGCACCACGCGTTCATCCGAAATGGGCTGACGATTTACCTGAATCCGCTCCCCTAATGAAATCAAGTGAGGGCTCGTGTAGAGACCTGTCTTACGCCCATGAGCACGTTGAATAGCCTCAATCATGGCCGAGGTGGAACCTTTGCCATTCGTGCCTGCCAAGTGAAAGCAGGGAATTTGCTGCGCAGGATGTTTAAGCCGATGGCTCAAAGTGGCCATGCGCTCAATCCCCAAGCGGGAGCCAAGGTTTCGCAACCCAGTCAACCAGCGTAAGGTGGCGGCAGAAGACATGGCCGCAAGCGACCGTTAGGCCGCGTGATTTTTAGGAGACTTAATTTTACGGTGAGCCAAAGCGCGGAGGAGACTGACTAGCTTACCCTTCATCTCCTTACGGTGCACAATCATATCAATCAGACCACGCTTTAACAGGAACTCCGAAGTTTGGAAACCATCGGGCAAATCTTGGTTCGTGGTTTCCTTGATCACGCGGGCTCCGGCAAAACCAATCAAGGCGCCAGGCTCAGCCACGATGACGTCGCCTAAAGTAGCGTAACTAGCCATCACGCCGGCCATGGTAGGATTCGTTAACACCGCAATATAGGGCAAGCCGGCGGCACGCAATTTCGCCAAAGCCGCACTGGTCTTGGCCATTTGCATTAAAGATAAAATCCCTTCCTGCATGCGGGCCCCACCCGAAGCGCAAACGACCACACAAGGGCACTTCATTTTGATAGCACGCTCAATCGTCCGCGTGACTTTTTCGCCCGCCACGGAACCCATCGAAGCGCCCATGAACGAGAAGTCCATGATCGCCAAAGAAACCGGCAAGCCATCCATCAAGCCATGGCCGCAAACGACCGAGTCGCGGAGGCCAGACTTCTTTTGGTGTTGGCCAAGGCGTTCAGGGTAGGAACCGCCCGCCGTGAAATTCAAGGGGTCTTTGGAATTTAACTTAGTATCCGTCTCCTTCCACGTGCCCTCATCAATCAGCAAAGCGATGCGACGCTTCGTTGGCAAACGGTCATGGCAACCACTCGAGGGGAAGACGTTCCAGTTCGCCTCTAAGTCTTTCGTGTAGACCATCTCGCCCGACTGGGGACATTTCGTCCATAAGCCCGCAGGGATATCCTTTTTGTTCGGGGTTGGCGTGTGAGTGCGTTTACGGAAGACAGCCATGGTGAAGCCTCTTAGGTTGAAGAAATCTTCCCCTTAGCGAAAGGGAAAAGCACACCCGATTAGCCCCTAAACCCCTAAAAAACTCGTTTTTAAGGGTAAATATTACACCGCATGGCGCGGAGTTCCGGCCACACGCTCCAAGAGCAGCTCGTAGGCGACTACCGCTTTCTCCGCCATTTTGATTTCAAAGTTTTCGTCGGGGGCGTGCAAATTGGACTCAGGCGTAAACAAGCCAATCATCACCGAATCCAAGCCAGTCTCCCGACGGATGTCTCCAATAATAGGCACACTGCCACCTTCCCGTAAAAATAACGGCGGACGGCCAAAGGCCTCGGCAATCGCCTTTTCGGCTTCATGGAAAGCTCGGGCCAAAACAGGGTTTTGATCTTTGGGGGTATTCGGCCGATTGGGCGGGCAAACATAATAGGCCGCATTACCCTGCATCTCTTTAATTTCCACTCGCACACCCTTGGGTGCGCGGGCCCGAATGGTATCGGCAACCTGACGGTGAATGAACACAGGGTCCTGGCCAGGCACGAGGCGACAGGTGATTTTAGCAAAGACCTTGGACGGAATCACCGTCTTGGAGCCATGCCCCTGATAGCCACCGCCGATACCGTTAAATTCTAAAGTAGGCGCAAACCGCGTGGCTTCTAAGCCGTTGAGCCCTGGGGCGGCATGCAATTCATCGACGCCTAAGAATCGACGGTACTCATCTTCAGTGAGCGGTAGTTTTGCTAACTGTTCCCGCTCCCAACGCTCGGGAGCCTGCACGCCATCATAGAAACCATCAATCGTTACGGCATTATCTGCATCATGAAGCGAAGCACAGATTTCTGTTAAGGCCTGAATCGGATTATAAACCGCCCCGCCGTGTATCCCGGAGTGTAAATCCGAACGCGGACCGGTGAGATTCACTTCCAACCCGATAATACCGCGCAGACCCGTGGTGATGACGATTTGATCACTCGAGGGAGAAGCGGTGTCCGATAAAATCACGCAATCAGCTTCGGAGAGCTCTTTCTTATACTTATGTAAGAATTCTGGGAAACTGGGGGAGCCGATTTCTTCTTCACCCTCAATCAAGAAGGTGATGCGCAAAGGTAGGTCAGGGCGACGTTGCAACAGGCGCGTCAAAGCGGCCACGGCCACGAGGTGTGGGCCCTTATTATCCGCCGTACCCCGACCCCAGACACGCCCTTGGCGAATCTCCGGAGCAAAAGCCGGCGTAGTCCATAAATTTAAGGGGTCAGCGGGTTGCACATCATAATGCCCATAAAGCACCACGTGAGGCCAAGATTCTGGACCGCGACGGCGAGCTAACACAATCGGGTGTAAAGGGGTGGGCACGATTTCCACCTCCAGCCCCGCAGCCTTTAGTAAACCACAAACATGGTTCCGGGCCCCATCCATGCCCTCCTTAAACGCAGGGTCGGTCGAGACGCTGGGGTGCTTAACGTATTCAATTAACTCACGGACAAGGTCCATAAGCCTATATTTGGCAGGTTCCCGTCCCTAGGGCAAGGCACACCCACCGAAGTTACGGTTTTTTTACTTCACCCCTTTGACTCCTTCGGGGACATTAAACCCCATGTCCCCGGCCGACCAACTCAAGGCAATGAAAGCCCGCACCGAGAAATTACTCGGTGGCCAAGAAATTTTGGAGCGCCTCCAAGCTGGCAAAAAATTGCGCGTTAAACTCGGCGTCGACCCCACGCGTCCAGACTTAACCTTCGGCCACATGGTGGTCTTAAATAAGTTACGTCAATTTCAAGACCTCGGCCACCAAGCGGTCTTAATCATCGGCGATTATACCACCCGCATCGGCGATCCCACTGGGCGCTCCGACACGCGCCCGGTTTTAACCGAAGCGGAAATTGAAACGAATGCGAAAACCTACCTCGAGCAGGCTTATCGCATTCTCGACCCTCAAAAAACCGAAGTGCGTCGCAATAGTGAGTGGTTCGGTAAAATGTCTTTCCTCGATGCGCTCAACCTGAGCCGGCAAATGACGGTAGCCCAGATGCTCGTGCGCGACGATTTCGCGAAACGCCACGCCGCAGGGACGCCGATTTCGATTGTCGAATTCCTGTACCCACTGCTGCAAGGCTATGATTCGGTAATGCTGCAAGCCGACCTTGAAATCGGCGGCAGCGACCAATTGTTCAACATGATGGTCGGGCGCGACTTGCAACAAAATGCCGGCCAAGCCCCGCAAGCCGTTCTCGGCATGCCCCTGCTCGTCGGCCTCGATGGCGTGAAAAAGATGTCCAAGAGTTTGGGCAATTACATCGCCTTTAACGAAAACCCCAAAGACATGTTCGGTAAAATCATGTCCGTACCCGATGACACCATGTGGGTTTACTATGATTTACTTTTAGAAGTTTCTGGAGAAGAACTCACGGCCCTACGCGCCCTACACCCCATGGAAGCCAAGAAACAATTGGCCGCCCGCATGACGGACAAATTCCACGGTGATGGCGCAGGCCAGAAGGAGCGTACCGAGTTTGAAACGGTCTTCTCCAAGGGAGGCACCCGCAGCGACATGCCCTCATTCACCTGGGCAACCCTGACCCAAGGGGCCAGTGAGTTCGGCGTGGTCGACTTGCTCGCCGCCACCAACCTCTTCCCCTCCAAAAAGGAAATTCGCCGACTCATCGAAGGCGGGGCGGTTAAGTTGAACGACGATAAAGTCAGCGACCCCAGCCTGCGCGTTCCACAACCTACGGAACCTTTAGTGATTCAAGCCGGGAAGCGGACTTTTATTAAGGTTCTCTAAGCGAATTTCCGCTGCGGAAAGAAAAGGACGCGATTGCCAATCCTTTTCCCTTCCCCTTCGCGGTTTGCCACTCTTATTATCGTCCACCCGTATGGCGGAAGCTTCATCCAGTCGCGATTTCGTGCACCTCCATGTGCACACCGACTACAGCATGCTCGATGGATGCAGTCGCATCGACCGCCTAATGAAGCGCGCATGCGACATGAATATGCGCGCGGTGGCCATCACCGACCACGGTAATTTATTCGGGCTCTTTGATTTCTGGAACGAGGCTAAGCAACTTTCCAAGGGAGATGTTAAATTCAAACCTCTCCTGGGTTGCGAATTATACTTGGTCTGGGATCACGCTCTGACCGACAAGCCCGATCGTCGCGAGCACAAGTATTACCATATGGGCGTCCTGGCCCGAAATTTCAAAGGTTACCAGAACCTCACTAAACTTGTCTCCGACGCGCACGTGCGAGGCTTACACTACAAGCCGCGTACCGACTTAACCCAACTCACCGCCCACTCCGAAGGGCTCATCGCTTTTAGTGGCTGTCTCCAAGGCGTCATCCCGCAACGGCTTTTAGCAGGAGATTACGAAGGGGCACGTCAGGCTTGCGGACGCTTCGTCGAAATTTTTGGGCGCGAAAACTTCGTCATCGAACTCATGGACCATGGGCTCGAAGAACAAAAGCGCATCATCGCCGACTTATTAAAGCTCGCCCAAGAATTTAACCTGCGCGTCGTAGCCACCAACGACGTGCACTACGTTGATGCTGGCCACGCCGCCGCTCACGACGCGATGCTTTGCATCCAAACGGGGGCACGCTTAGCGGATGAACGGCGCATGCGCTACGCAGCCCAAGAGTTCTACCTGAAGAGCCAAACTGAAATGCTCCAGGTTTTCGGCGAAGTCCCCGATGCGATTAAAAACACGGTAGCCATCGCCGAAATGTGCGATGTGCAACTTCCCGTCGGACAAAATAATTACCCGGTCTACGTCTTCAGCGAAGGAGTTAAGCCCAAAGTCCACCCCAAGATTGACCAAATCCTCGATGGTTATGAAAAATTAAAAAATGGCTTACTCGTCGCGGCGGGGAAAAAAGGCGACTTCATCATCAACGAAGAAAAACGCCAACCCATGCGTGCCAATGGGTCTTACCTTTTAGAGATCGTTAAGAAGGGCCTGCTCCAGCGGTACGGCGTCGACTACGATGACCCGAAGCAACAAAAGGACGAAAAGATTCCTGGCCCGGGTCGAACCAGCCCAGCTGAATTATGCCGGCGCGTAGACTACGAAATGGGCGTCATCGCTGGCACGGGGTTCGTTGACTACTTCCTCATTGTTTGGGACTTCATCGATTGGGCCCGCCGCCAAGATATCCCTGTCGGCCCAGGGCGCGGTTCGGGTGCAGGCTCGATTGTCGCCTACTGCCTCCAAATCACTGACATTGATCCGATTCGTTTCGGCCTGCTCTTCGAACGTTTCTTAAACCCCGAACGCGTTTCGGCTCCTGACTTCGATATCGACTTCTGTATGCGCCGCCGCGACGAGGTCGTTAATTACGTTCGTAAAAAATATGGGTCAGATCGCGTCGCCAACATCATCACCTTCGGCACCTTCGGTGCCAAAATGGTGGTGCGCGACTTGGCCCGGATTCGCGACCTGCCCTTCATTGAATCTAATCGTTTAGCAAAGTTAGTCCCCGACGACATCAACATCTCACTCGATGAAGCGTTGAAAAAATCTAATGAGCTTCAAGAAGAGGTTAAGGTAAATCCCCAAGCGGCTGATATCATTGAAACGGGGCGAGTGATTGAAGGCATGGTGCGTAATAGTGGTAAGCACGCCTGCGGGATGATTATCGCCGACCGTCCGCTCACCGACATCATTCCGGTGACGATGCAGGAAGGCGACCTGACGACGCAGTACGCCAAAGACCCAGTGGAAAAACTTGGCCTACTCAAGATGGACTTCTTAGGCCTAAAAACCCTAACAGTCATCGACGATGCCCAAAAGTTAGTCCGCAAACACCGTAAGCTCCCCGATTTTAATATCGAAAAAGTCGGCTTTGAAGATCCCGCTACCTTTGCCCTCCTCAACGAAGCTAAAACGGTCGGAGTATTCCAACTTGAATCGGGCGGGATGCAATCGCTGTGCCGGCAATTTAATATTTCCGTCATCGACGAAATCGTCGCCTTAATTGCCCTCTATCGCCCAGGTCCGATGCAATTTATCGGCGATTATATTAAAGGTAAAAACGATCCCAACTACGTTAAATACGCCCACCCGCTCTTGGAGAAAGTGGCCAGCGAAACCTACGGCATCTTGGTCTACCAGGAACAGGTGATGGAAGCGGCGCGTGTGATTGGTGGCTATACCCTCGGCGGCGCCGATTTGCTCCGCCGGGCAATGGGTAAGAAAATTAAAGAAGAGATGGAGAAGCAGCGCGACATCTTCGTCGAAGGCGCCAAGCGAACCAATAATATCGAGAAAAAGAAGGCCGAAGAAATTTTCGCGATTCTCGAAAAATTCGCCGAATACGGTTTTAATAAATCACACTCCGCGGCCTATGCGATCCTGTCTTATCGCACCGCTTACCTTAAAGCCAATTACCCGATCGAGTTCATGTCGGCGGTGCTCACCTCCGAACAAGGTAATGCGGACAAGTTAGCCGAATTTATGGCCGAGGTCGAAGCCTTAGGGCTCAAGGCTTTGGGGCCAGACGTGAACCATTCAGATACGGACTTTACGCCGGTGATTAAAGACAACGCCATTCGCTTCGGACTCGGAGCCATCAAAGGCGTGGGTGAAGTAGCTGCCCAAGCCATTGTCACGGAGCGCGAAAAGAATGGCCCCTACAAAGACTTCGCCGATCTTGTCGGTCGCCTGAGCGATCATGATATCAACGCCCGGACTTTGGACTGCTTGGCTCGGGCCGGGGCTTTTGATTTTAGCGGCGAAGACCGTCAGCACCTCGTGGATTCCATTGAATCCGTGCGACGCCATTTCTCCTCGGAACGTAAAGAACGGGCCAGCGGACAAGGGAGCCTGTTTGATATGTTGGGGAACGATGATGCTGGGGCAGCCCGGCCTAATGACCTGATTCTCCGCAAGAGCCAGCCGATGGCTAAGCTCGACATGTTGAACAGTGAGAAGCAACTGCTCGGCTTCTATTTAAGCGGTCACCCCTTAGCCGACTACCACGGTCTTGATGAAGCGGTAGCAACTTTTGCTTCCACTCCCGATCGGATTGAATTGAGCAAAGAAGAACGCCACACAGTGCGAGTTTGCGGTATTATCGGAGGACTAGAGAAAAAGATTACAAAGAAAGACAATCGGCCTTGGGCTCTCTTTACCGTCGCTTCGCGATCAGTTACGATTCCAGTGAGCATGTTCTCTGAAGCCTACGAAGCGGCCTTAACCCTGAAAGAGGGCGACCTCCCTCTGTTGCGAGACGGTGCCCACGTAATGGTCGACTGCCGACTCACTTGGCGCGAGGAACGGAATGAATGGTCCATCAGTGCCCATTCCATTCAGCCGCTAACCCGGGCACCTAGTTTAATTAAACGCATCTTATTCGCCCTGAAACCTGGACCAGAAGCTGGTGCCTTTATGGAAAAACTGGTGTCCCACACCCGACGGGTTGATGGCAATACGTCCGTTCAAATTGGTTTCATCCAACCCGACGGGCGTGTCTTAGTCGCCGAAGCCGCTCGAGGCATGACCACGCGTTTTGATCCAGCCTCCTATGGCGAATTCGCCAAGCACCCTGCCTGTGTCGGCGTGCAAATTGAAGCGACCGCACCCAGTTCACCTGCCCCCCGTAAATTTGGGCCGAAGAACTAAACTCCCGCCGCCTTAAGGTCGTCGCGTATCTTAGTCGTGAGAACTTCTACAAAGTTCTCTTGCGAAAAACGAGCCGCGGCAGGTGAGGCCAAAAAGTTTTGGATATGAGTTTGGTAAGTCGCAAAGGCGGCCGCATCGACTTGTTTTAACGCCGCATAAAGCGACTCGGGCTTGGGAAACTGGCGGCCATCAATAAAGCAGTTTGCTGGAATCCAGCGGGTAATATCAGCTGGCCCGACATAGACAGGTACACAACCAGCCCTAAAACTATCAAAAATCTTCTCCGTGATATAGCCTTCTAAATCGCGGCAATTCTCGTGAGCCAAGCAGAAGCGTGACTGCTGCATTACCTGCAACTTATCATCCACGGGCCCATGCCAAGTAGTGTAGGGCGACTTCAGCGGTCGCACCCGACCCCACAACTTCTGTACCTGATTATAAACCCGACCCCACCGACCAGCACGAGCGGCAGGTCGCTCCCAGCCCCGACCAAATAAATGGAAATCATCCGGGGCATGACGTTCGAACCAATTGATAATTTTGACACGTTCTTGGTACTGATCTCGCGGGTCATTAATCGCTAACGCCTTGTTCGAAGCGACTAGCGAGCAAAAATAGGGTCGTTGGTTAAAGCCGACCGCGGGTCGAGGGCGTAAATCATTAGGGTAAGGCAATTCAATCGCCTTAGGTTGGCCTAATAATTCAGCGTCCCAGGTGAACCACTTCGCATAGCGACCTAAAGCTTCGAGATCGCGATTCAACGGTCGGATTAAAGGATTTTCAAACAGGTACGTGTAAGCCCGACTCTGTGGAGCTTGGCGACGCGCATTAATATGTAATTCAAATGCGACTGAGCGACCTTGATTCACATCTGGCGTATTCAGTTCAATACCCTCTTGGGCCATACGCTCTTTAAGCAAGCGATACGGCAAATAGAACTCTCCGTTGTTTTCGCCCGCACCCGGGGTGAAAAGTGCATTCTTGTCGTAGTCGCGGTAAAGTAGAGAACCGTAAATCATCGCTGTTTAGAATACTGCTGAACCGCGGCCGTAAAGGCCTGTTCAAAATAGACGGGGGAGAAAAGAGTTTCGGCTAAGCGACGCGCTTGGGGTTGCTGTGCCTCCAAAGCGGCCTGCTCCAATGTCGCATAATGGGCCATCACTGACGCTAGAGCCGTCGCATCTCCAATGGGACGCACTAACGTACCCGTCTGATTCGTTTTTACTAAATCAATGGCAATCCCCACGGGGAAGGCCACCACTGGCCGGGCACAAAGCATCGCCTCGCCCACCATCATAGGACCCGCATCATTAATTGAAGGGCTCACAAAAACATCACATGCTTGATAGGCTTGGGCCAAAGCCTGATCTCCCACCAAAGGTCCCAAATCCGTGACCGTGATGGATCCTAGTTGGGCGGGCAATAACCCTGCCGTCCCGGCTACAATAATATGAATCTTATAGGGCAGGCTTTCAGCCGCTTCAGCTAACTGTTCTAAGGCCTGGCGAAAAACCTGAAAACCTTTGTAAGTAATACTCGGGTGCGTACCTCGCACCAAAAAGATCCGCCGATCTTGGGGAAGGTTTAACGCTTGGCGGGCTTCTTGGGCACGACCGGGATTAAAACGCTTCAAGTCGAGTGGAATCGGAATAATTGCCTCGGGGAACCCACGAAGAATTTTACTGTCCTGAGCTTGTTGCGCGGACCACGAACTCGGCGACAACAGTAAAGGCCGGAGACGCTGCCAGACGGCAGCCCGCTGACTGGCCTGTTGGGCCGAAATATCCTGTGAATCGGTCGAGTTTAGTAAGGGACAGGCCCCACAACCGCTTTGATAACGGTCACACCCCAAAGCATAATGGCAACCCCCCGTCATATGGGCCATGTCAACTTGCCAAAGCCCCACGGGAGCCTGTAACGCTCGGCTGATTTGTTCAATAGACTCAGCTCGTAGAAATCCTGCGGCCCAATGAACTAAAATAAAATCTACCGGGGGAAGTTTTTGTAGGTGTTGAATCAGGGGCTCGGGTGGAAAATTAGCTTCGACATCAAAATCATAAACGCCCGAAGCTTTTTGCCCCCAGCGCTGCAACTTCGCATAAGCACGAGCGACCGCCCACTGCAGGTGAGAACTGGATTTTAATATTTTTTTAACGTTAAACGTAATCCCCTCAGAATTTTGCGGCTTTAAAACATATGCCATCGAATCATGACCAGCTTGTAACAAGGCTCGATGAATGCGCATGAAGCCATCGGCGGCTCCACCTCCTGAATCCATCTTATTCAGATGCAAGATGCGCATGAACGCCGACATTGAAGAGCTCCCCTAACTTGACAAGCCTCGTTCCCAAAAAGGCGATACGATAGTTGCCATCTTAAGCCCTCATGATAGAAAAATATTCAATAATGACTGCACCAGTTGTTACCATCATCACGGTAACTCGCAATAATCTTGCGGGTCTCCAAGCCACTCGTGCCAGTGTCTTAGCCCTAAAAAATATAACTTACGAACACCTCGTCGTCGATGGAGCTTCCACCGATCAAACGGTGCCTTACCTCGAAACTAACTTTAAGCCCACAGACTGGACTTCACAGCCCGATGGAGGCCCCTATGACGCCATGAATCAAGGCGCGACCCGGGCCCAAGGTAAGTATGTTTTATTCCTAAATGCAGGTGATACCTTGATCCACGAACATTTCTCCCAGCTCATCCAAGCGGCAGAAAAAGGCCACGCCGACGTAGTCTACGGCGACCATATTTTTAATAAAAAAATTCGGCGAGCCACGGAAGTACGCATCCTACATGAAGAGTTATTAAAAGGAAATGCCCGCTTTTGGCTCACCCGTCATCCCTGCCACCAAGCCACCCTCATTCGCACGGATATAATTAAAAAGCACCCCTACGATTTAACATACCACATCGCCGCTGACTTTAACTGGCTAGAAAAATTACGGGAGCAAGGCGCGCGCATTCTTTATCAACCTGGCGTTATCTGTTGTTACCAACCAGGAGGACTCTCTAATCAAAAATTGCCACGCTGTCTCGCTGAATGGCACCGGATTATTCACCATCAATGCCAAGGAGAAAATCCTCTGGCTCGGAACTACTTAAGCAAACTGTTGGCCCGTCATCTGCGTCGGAAAGCTCGCCAACGTTGTAAACAAAGGTTCTGGCCCCTTTAATTTAAAGCGGAACCGCTACTGACCGGAAATGCTGCGCCACATACGCAATATCTTCGGGAGTGATGTTCGCATGGTTCGGTAAATATAGCCCGAAATCATGTACTTGATCAGCGACCTTAAGGCGGGTGACCCCAAAACGTTTAATCCAGAAAGGCTGGCGGCCCATGCTACCACACACCAAAGGACGGCATTCAATCCCTTGGGCTAAAAGATGCCGGGCCACTTCGAGTCGATTTTTGACAAAAGTCCCATAGGCAAAGCTCGAAACAAAACTGTGCTGACTACTTTGGCTCCAGAACTCGGGCAATGCCTGACGATAAAGTTCAAAGTTGCGGCCCCGAATCTTCGCAATCGCATCCAAGCGTTTCAGTTGATTACTCCCTAAATAGGCATTCAAGTCCGAAGACCGTAGATTATAACCTGCGTAGTAGAAGCTGTAAAATTCGCGAAACTCATCGATTTTATATTCCTCACGCCAAGCCTGCCGGTCAGCGTCAGGGACGTCGCGCGACCAACCGTGTGAGCGAATCGATAACATCACACTATAGAGCTTAGCATCGCTCGTCGTGATAGCCCCACCCTCAATCGTCGAAATATGGTGACCGTAATAAAACGAGAAAGACCCAGCCAAAGAAAGGGCCCCCGTCTTCTTGCCTTGATACTCCGAACCTAAGGCCTCGCAGGCATCTTCAATGACTCGGCAATCATATTGGGCACACAGACGGTGAATGGCCTCCATTTGATTTGGATGCCCCAAGATATGCACTAGAATCAATAACGCGGGGCGTTCTTTTTTCAAAAGCTCCTCAAGATGATTTAAGTCGACACCTAAATCTTGCGGGTCGGAGTCGCACAGAAAACATTCAAAGCCTAATTGAATAAAGGGTGAAAGCGTGGTGATCCAAGAGACTGCAGGCACAATCACCTTTTTATTTCGGAGGTATCCGGCTTCACCCAAACTATAAGCCATCAACAAATTAGCCGATGAACCACTATTGACCATAATACTGTACTTGGTGCCCGAATAGGCAGCAAATTCCGCCTCAAACTGGCGCGTTAACGGTCCTTTAGTCAGTTGCTGATTTTGCTGTAACCATGTCGCCAACGAAGCAATTTCCTCCTGGGAAATCGTGTTATCGGCTAATTTGACGGTGCGAGCACACATAATTATTTTTGGCGAAAAGGTCGCATCAGGGCGTTAATCGTCCGGGCTTTCACGCGCAGGAGAAAAAGCCAAACCCATGCTAGCAAATCCAGCCGGAAGGTTTTCACCAGACGGACCGTGGTGTAATAAAGGCGAGCTTGTTGATAAGCCCGATATAAAGCTTTTTTGCGGGCTTCATCACGATGCGCATCAATGGTAATGGAACCTTCGTGGGCGGAAAAGACCGCCAAAGGTTCGGCCACAAAGGCAAATTTCGGATAATCTAACGTCGTCATGGCGGTCATAAGCCAATCTGGTCCGACGCCGCGATATTCAAAATTAGTAAATGGAATTTTACCGACAAAGAGTTGATTCAAAATGTCCTGACGACGAATCAGCGTCGCCCCTGGAGAGACCAAGCCGCGGATTTGATAATGCATGAAGCGACTCGACTTATAAACTCCCGTAGCTCCAAAGTCCTTAAACAAGTAAGACATGGGCTGTTGCGTCACTTCGTCACGAATTTCGGTAACGGTAAAACAGAAGCCCACGTCCAGAGTCATCAACGCTAAGCAACGGGCAGCGAATTCTGGACTAATAAAATCATCATCAAAGTTAATATGAACGAATTCTCCCTTCGCAGAAATCACGCCATCTAACCATGCAAAGTGAACCCCGGAATCGTGCTCGCGGCGTAAATAACGAATGCGCTCACCATAGGCACGGGCAACCTGCGGAGTGTCATCGGTGCTTCCATGGTCACAAACAATCACCTCACAAGGCAAGGTCTGGGCTAAGGCTGCATCGATGCAGCGCTTTAACATCGCCGAGCGGTTAAAGGTGGGGATGACGATGGAGACCTGAGGGGTCATTGGGCTAAGCGTTGTCGCAAACGGGTGAGGTCTGCAACCAAGGATGAAGCTGGCCCAGGACTGGCGTTCTCAATTTGAAGTGGGCGGGGGGCCATCGTTTGGACGAAGTCACGAATTTTCGTCCCTTTTCCCGAACCTAAATTATAAACCCCCTCGGCTTGGCAGTCTGCTAATTGCAGGATTTGATCTACGATGTGCTCCGCATTGGAAAGGTCGCGGATATCATCTGCTCCCATTAGCTTAAAGGGTTTCGTCAAATCCTCGGTCGCAAAGCGTTGCTGCAAACTTGGGTATAAGAACGAGCCCTTTTGCGTTGGGTGATAAAAACTAAAAATACGTCCGATGCAGAACTTAACTTGGGCCGGCGGAGCCTTTAATTCGACGACCTGCTCGCCACTGCGCTTTGTCTGACCATAAACAGTTAAAGGCGCCAACGGATCGGTTTCTTTGAGGGCGACGGATTGGGGCTGATAAACGTGGCTACTACTGGCGTAAAACAACCAAGGGCGAAGCCCGACCTCAGCCGAAGCCTGCATTAAATTCTCCGTGCCGCCGACATTCACTTGAAAGGCTTTTTCAGGATTCTGTTGCACCGCCTGCGTCGGCACTAAGGCGGCCAAATGAATCACTCGTTGCGGCTGCGCCGAATTCAACCACTGTTTAACTTCCCTGACTTCGCAGATATCACCGCCAAACAGGCTCATTTCGGCACCACGGGCTTGGAGCTTTGCTTGCAAAATTTTGCCCAAGGTCCCACGACCTCCTGTGATTCCGAAAAGCATTAGGATAGCACTAATTGAGTCTTATTTTCCTTCAACCTGAAACACCCAAATCTACCTCACAACCAGGGTCTTTACTCTATTTTAATGTCGGTCACGGTGCATTCACCAAAGTCCTTTCAGAGACTACCCAAGGTTCTTCCTTCCCTTCTTAACCCGAGACTTTAAGGCTTAACTTATGGCAAAAAACACTTTGGGCATCGCACTCTGGGGCACAGGGATGATTGCTGAGTTCCATGCCAAAGCCTTGGCGGAAATCCCGGGCGCGAAACTACTCGTCGCCCATAACCGCTCGGCGACCAAAGGGCAGGCTTTTGCTCAAAAACATGGCATCGCATGGGCCGCGACTCCCAGCGAACTTCTAAATTTTCCGGGCGTCGATGCGGTTTGTTTATGCACGCCCAGCGGAGATCACCTCGCCCCTGCCCTCGCCTGTGCCCAAGCCGGGAAATATATCATCGTCGAAAAGCCTTTAGAAGTCACCCTGGCTCGTTGCGATCAACTGATTGAAGCCTGTCGGAAATCGAAGACACTGGTAGCAGGGATTTTGCCACGACGCTTTGGCACTGGAGCCCTCGCCCTTAAACAAGCCCTAGATGCCGGCCGCTTCGGACAGCTAACTCTCGCCACCGCTCTCATCCCTTGGTGGCGCACCCAAGCCTATTACGACTCCGCCGCTTGGCGCGGAACGTTACCACTCGATGGCGGTGGTGCCCTCATGAATCAAGGCATCCACACGATCGACCTATTGTTGTGGTTCCTCGGACCCGTCAAACGCGTCTCAGGTACGATGGGTTTAGTCGCCCACGAGGGAGTGGAAATTGAGGACGTTGCTGCCGGTTGGATTGAATTCCAAAACGGGGCTCGAGCTATTCTCGGAGGATCCACGGCTTGCTGGTCAGCAACAGGCTTCCCTGCCGAGATTCGGCTCCACGGCACGACTGGGTCAGCTATCTTAAGCGATGATAAATTAAAGGTCTTTGAATTCTTAAACGCTGAACCGTCCGATGCCGCACAAGTCGCCCCAAACCACGACCTTGGCGGGGCGGGGGCTAACGACCCTAAAGCAATTGGTCATGCTTGGCACAAAGCCAACTTGGAGCAGGCCTTCCAAGCTTTCCGTGAACAGCGTAGTCCGGCCATTGACGGACTCGAAGGACGCAAAGCCGTCGAGGTCATCCTAGCGCTTTACGCCTCAGCTCAAGATCAAGGTAAACCGGTGGAGCTACCTTTGCACCAAGACCCAGCACTTCGTAAGTTGGGCGTTAAGAAAAGCCTCCCCGCTTAATCTGCGTTCCCTTTAAATTCTTCGGTCGTGGCCGCGTCTGGCGCATTGATGCCGGTACGTGCGAGGACTTTAAAGAAGCTCCAAAAGATGATTTGGAGGTCTAACCAGAAGCTCTGGTGATCGACATACCAAACGTCTAAGTCGAACTTCTCTTGCCAGGTTAAAGCGTTGCGACCTTTGATTTGAGCCCAGCCAGTGACGCCAGGACGCACCTCCATACGACGTGCCTGATAAGCATTATACCGTGGCAAGTAGCGCATCAGCAAGGGGCGCGGCCCCACGACACTCATGTCGCCAATCAAGACGTTCCACATCTGCGGAAATTCATCTAAGGTAGTTGCACGAAGGAATTTTCCAAAGCGGGTGAGGCGGACTTCGTCAGGCAATAATTGGCCGGCGGCATCTCGCTCATCCGTCATCGAGCGAAACTTCCAGATATAAAAGGGCTTCCCTTTTAACCCGGGGCGTTCCTGCCGGAAAAAAACGGGACGACCCAACTTCCAGCGCACCAAAATAAAGACTGCCAGCATCAACGGGGAAAAAAAGATTAACCACCCTAAGGAGAAAAAAATATCAAAGGTGCGCTTCAACATTATCGCGAGAGTTGATATTCAGTAAGGGTCGCAGACTCGAAAGCGATTTCCTTTTCAAAACTAAGTTTGAAAATAACCTGCGTTACCCCGGAGGGGATTTGTACTAACAAGGTCCCGCTTTCGGGATCGACCTTTACTGCCCGATAAAAGGGTTTAACGGCACCGATACTATAAACTTCGAGTTTCGCTTGAGCCTCTGCTTCAGCAACGGGACTAAGTTTCACACGAGCCCGCCAAAGCGAACCAGGCTGGACCGTCAGCGGTACCGCCATGCTCAAGACGCCCGCGGGTGCCACCAAGTGTCGAACCGTCGGACTCTCCGTCACTTGATTATACCGCGAGGGGCTGAGCTCTACTGGTGCCTCAAACTTTAACGGTTGTGATACCGACTCAGCCTGACTCGCCCTATAAAGCCAAAGACCCAGACCATCATCCCGACTGGCCCAATCACGTAAAAAGGTTAAACCACCAGGAGTCGTTTGCGCGCGTTCAAACCATTCAGGACGTGGATCACGAGCAACCATCTCCGCCCACTTAACCGGCCGGCCATAAGCACCCCATGCGATATTAAAACGCTGTTCCGCCAACGCCAAGGTTTGCTCCGCGCGACTGAGTCTTTCCAAGGCAGCACGCACCTGCGTCCGCGTTGACGGCTTGGCCTGACGAGTCTCATAGACGTCACGCATTTTCAAAATCAAATCCCAAGCCTCTTGCCACTGACGGAGACGTTCCAACTGTCGTTCTTTTCTGGCACCGCTCTCGGCAGCATTATTTTTTAATAAGGTTTCAGCTTCGACTAAGTGATGCGTCACCGAAGCTAGTTCGTTAGCGTTAAAGACCGCACTACTGTGCTCGGCTCGAAAATGTCGGAGCCATTGCTGTGTCCCTCCTAAATGAGCATCGCGCGTCCACGCCTGCTCACAAGTTCGGTAGATTTCTTGCATCGGAAGAGCTGCTACCCCGTAGGCCGCGTGAAACCATTGCTGCAGCAAAGCTTCCGCGGACTGATGAGGGTTCTCTAATAATTTAGCACCTAGCCAAAGTTTGGGAGCATCAAAGGCCCAGAGCGGCGAGACTTCCGCATACCAACCCACCACGCCCGCTTGAGCAGCTTGTTGAATCGCTTGGGCTTGAGCCGTGAAATGAATACGTGGCGTGCAAAAATCGACGCCATACCAGTAATCATAAGCCCCCACGCGACGAGCCCCAGACTTCACCCAAGCCGCTAAATTAGCGGCTTCCATCTGAGCAAAGGCTCCATCTGCATAGCCAAGACGATCCGCACATACCCAGGGAAAGATCGCGGGGTGCACTTTTACTTGGGGCGCTTGTAGGGTTTGCAAATAAGCCAAGGTACCCAAGGCGTGATGCTGTCCCTGCAGGTCACCCGTGGGCTCCCAGAAGGAATTGGCGACCTGATTTAAATAATTAATCACGTAATCCGTCCGGACGGGGCGGTCACGATACCAACCGCTGCTCTCCGCCCGGTCGTCATAACTCAAGGTATCGTTCACACCCAAAGGCACACTGAAATCTTGTGGATGGTGATGAAACCAATCACGGGCGTACTTGGCTCCCACCTCGGCAGCCTGGGGTGCTAATAAATTAGGGTTAGGCTCATAGGCCGAACCTTGCAGAGGCACGCGCTTACCCCGTACCATCGGACTAAACACTTTAGCTTCAGCCGCGGGTAATTTGCCAAAGGCGGCGTAGAGCCCGTGGGAAAAAGCCGGGGCTCGACCATAACCAATCGCATACGCCCACTCTTGCGAAAGCTCGTTCCCTAGCCCCGACACTTCTCGCCACGCAAACGCTGGTTTAAAAACATCAGGCTGTGGCCAATCGATGCGAACCTGCGGTTCCCAATCGGCACCGACGACACCAGGAAAAGCAAAAAAGACTTTAAGCGTCCGCTCACAAAAGCGACCCACAGCTTGGCGGGTCGCGACAGGATTATTCCCTACTAGAAAAATCTGGGACCCTTGCGTGAAACAAACCGCCTCGTCACCCTCGGTGACACTCCATTGATGCTGGCTCTTTCTAAAAGCAGCAGTTTGTCCAATATAGATAGCCGGCCGAGACGAAGTGTCCTCTTCTTCTGAAAGAACCACGGGGCGTTGGCCCGTGACAATTTCACACCACTGCACCAACATCTGCGAGGCATACCATTCATCGAGTTCGGGGTTCGCTGGCTGAACCAGGTTCACCTGCCATTGGCCGTTTTCAAACAATGCCGCTGCGTGCAAAGCCACGCTTGCACCCCAAAAGCAGAAACAACAAAGCCACCTCACATCCCCAACCTAGTTAGCGAATCAAAAAGAGGAAGGCTTTTCACCATTCCTAGACTCAATTATCACCTAGCAAGGTAGCCTTTAAAGGCTCACGCCATTGTTGGGCTTTGGGATCCCAAATTCCAAAATTGGCCTGATACTCCCAGTAAGCCCAAGTTAAATGATAGCGTGGAGCTTCACTTGCGATAAAGGCAGTCCAAGGATTTAGTAAGCCAGCGTCCATGTCGGCCACGCCTGCAGAAGTGCCAAACTCACCCATGAAAACAGGCCGTTGCTCTTTTTGCGACCAATCCGCTGCCGCCTTAAAATCTCGGCGCACCGCCTCTTTGTCGGCCTCAGTGCCATCCCACTTAGTGCCATTCCAAGCAGTAGAACCTTTGACCCACGAAGCATTTTGGTGCGTAAAATGGAACGGTGCGTAGTAATGAATCTGGGCAATGATATGACGATCTTCTGGCGGCAGTTTTAAATCTTTTAGAGTCCCAATTTTATTCCACTCCACCCCACCGATATGCACCGCACGCGTAGGATTTGTTTTTCGAATCTCCTGCAAAGCTGCCGCCAAAGTTAAATTCCAAGCCTCAGCGGTATGCTGGGTGTTAGGTTCATTATAGATTTCAAATTGAAGCGACTCTGGGAAATCGGCGAAATGCGTGGCAATTTGGTGCCACATCATGGCTAAACGCTCCCGGTGCTCAGCTGGAGCCTCATCGATTTCTTGATAATGATGGGCATTTAAAACCACCACCAAACCTTGGGCTAATGCCACTTGCACCACGTGATCCACCCGTGCCATAAAAGCAGGGTCAATGGTGTAAGGCGCCACCTTCAAGGCATGAGCTGACCAACGAGTCGGAATCCGCACCGAATTGAAGCCCGCCTTTTTAAGTCGTACTAAATCTTCATCGGTAATCTTAGGACCCCAAGCCCCTTCAACTGGCGCCTCTAAAGAATTTCCTAAATTAATTCCGCGTCCTAAACTGGCTTGTTGTTGGAACGCATCAGAACTGCTGACGCAGCCCATCAGAAAACAAGCGACTAAGAGACTTAAACTTTTAAGCATAAGTTAGTCCTATTGGTGCTCAAATCATCGCCAATAAAAAAGGCCACCGTTAGGTGGCCTTAATCAACTCTCCATCGTCTCCTAAAGTGGACGCGTGCGTCCCAGTGTCCGCACCTCTAGTCCGACCTTGGCTAACGCCTGCTGATTTAGAATTGAGCGACCATCAAAAATCACGGCGGTGCGAGCCAAGAGGCGACGCCATTTTGCCCAGGGGAGTTGTTTAAATTCATCCCACTCTGTGAGCACCGCTACGGCCTTCGCTCCCACCAACGCCTCTGGTACCGTGGAGGCATGAACGAGTCGAACGGGCCGACCCAAAAAATCGGCAAAACGCTCAAAGTCCACCGCCGGGTCATAGACTTGAACTTTAAAGCCTGACTGTAAAAGTCCGCGACACACATCGAGTGCCGCCGACTCACGAAAATCATTGGTATTTTTCTTAAAAGCCAACCCTAGCACCGCTACAGTACCCCGCCGGGCATGGCGTGCCACTGCCTGCATGAAACGTTGCTTTTGCCATTCGTTCAGATGGTAAACTTGCTCCCAGTAAGCCGCAACTTCGGGTAAACCGTGGTGCTCACACAAGTAGACTAAGGATAATAAATCCTTCTTGAAACAGGAGCCGCCAAAACCCACTGAGGCTTTAAGAAATTTGGGGCCAATGCGCGAATCAAGACCAATAACTTGCGCAACTTCTTCTACATCCGCTTCGGTTTTTTCGCAGAGCGCCGACATCGCGTTAATTGACGATACGCGCTGGGCTAAAAAGGCATTCGCGGCAAGTTTAGCTAATTCTGCCGACCACAGGCTAGTTGTGATGATTTTCTCTTTCGAGACCCAACGTCGATAAACCTGGACGAGTTTATCGATGGCTCGTGCATTTTCTCCTCCAATCAGGACGCGATCGGGGTGCTCCAAATCTTGAATGGCCGTGCCTTCGGCCAAAAACTCCGGATTTGATAAAACATCAAACTTTGCCCGAGACTTACTTTGTTTTAAAATCTCCTTAATTCGATCAGCGGCCCGAACGGGCATCGTCGACTTCTCGACCACCACGACATTTCCTTGGGCATACTGTGCAATTAACCGTGCGGCGGCCTCGACATACTTTAAATCCGATGCCTTACCGGCACCCCGGCCCGTCGTCTTCGTCGGCGTTTGTACCGAGATAAAAATCAAATCTGCCTCAGCTAGGTAAGAAGCCCCTTCTGCTTGCGGTATAAACCGTAAATTACGACGCCTTGCTCGAGCCACCACTTGATCTAAGCCAGGTTCTAATACCGGCAAAGCATCGCTATTCCATGCTTTAATCCGTTCTAAATTAACATCTAGAACCGTAACTTGTAAATCTGGGCAACGGTCGGCAATCACAGCCATCGTCGGTCCGCCTACATACCCTGCCCCGATACAGACAATTTTTTGGGAAGATTTTCTCATCGGATGGCGGATTTTTTAAAGTATTGAACCGTTTGCATTAAACCCTGCTCCAGTGGAACTTGAGGTTCCCATTTTAAAAGCGTACGGGCTTTCGTAATATCCGGGCAACGTTGCTGCGGATCATCCACAGGGAGTGGCTGATGTTGTAACGGCAAGTTAGAGCCGATAATTTTTTGCACTGCTTGAGCCAAGGTTAACATGGAAACCTCTTGCGGATTTCCCAAGTTAATCGGTCCTAAGTTATCAGGGTGATTTAAAACTAGAAGAAAACCTTCCACTAAATCATCTACATAACAGAAGGAGCGGGTCTGCTGACCTTGACCATAAACCGTCAAAGGTTTCCCCAACAGTGCTTGCTTGATAAAATTAGTGACGACGCGCCCATCATCCTCGCGCATCTTAGACCCATAAGTGTTAAAAATCCGGACAATCCGTGCATCGACTCGACCTAAACGCTGGTAGTCTGCACACAACGTCTCGGCGAGACGCTTGCCTTCATCGTAGCACGCTCGAGGGCCTACTAAATTGACGTGACCTAAATAAGTCTCGGGCTGGGGGTGCACGAGTGGATTGCCATAGATTTCTGAGGTCGATGCTTGAAGTAAACGCGCCCTGGCACGTTCAGCATTTTCTAGAGCATGAAGCGTCCCTAAAAACGCAATCTTGGCGGTATAAATCGGGTCTCGTTGATAATGTGGCGGAGAAGCGGGGCAGGCCAAATTGCAAACTACGTCACAAGGCACATCATAGGGTCGCACGACATCGTGTTCGATAAATCGAAACCGTGACTGCCGTTGAAGCTGTGTAACATTCTCCCGTGATCCAGAATGAAAATTATCTAAACCCGTAACTTGGTGACCCAAGTTAAGTAAACGCTCGGCGAGGTTTGCGCCTAAAAATCCGGCAGCGCCAGTGACGAGGTAATGCATGTTAGTTAAATTGATGGACGATGTTAACGACTCGTTCCGCAAAAATGCTTGGGCCATGCGTTTGGGCCAGTTGCAACGAGGTGGCTTGGGCGGTCGCTAATTCAGCCTCTGTGGCCAAGGCTAACTTTAAAATTGCTTGAGCCAATTCAGACATCGAACCCGCCGTAAAGCGGGCCGCGTTAGCGGACGTGGCAAAATCATCGGCCGCACCAATCTGATTCGACAACAACAACTGACACCCGGATAAGGCGGCTTCATGGACCACCAAGCCCCAGGCTTCCTGATAACTGGGCAAAGCAAAGATGCGGGCCTCACGATAAAGGGCCCCCAAGGACTCAGGCTGAACAAACCCTTGGACCTTAATCTGGGGATGTGAGGGGATTTGGTTCTGCAAGGGCCCGCTACCGCACATCACCAGTTCCCAATCAGGAAGTTGAGCCGCAACCGATGCAAACGCTTGGGCGAGGGGCAGGCATCCTTTACGCTCAATGTATTGACCCACGAAAAGGATTCGGCGGGGACGCTGCTTAAGGGGTTGCGAGTTATAAAATAATTGAGGATCGGCACCGTATAGTCCCTGAAAGATTTCGGCCGGTTTAAAACCGTACCACTGGGCCAATCGAGTACCCGACTTGCCCGGAACTAGAACCGCCTGATAAGCCTGCCGCCGAAAAGTCCGAAACCAAAGCCCACCCAAAATTTGACGGGCATCCCCGCGCCACTGATTATCCATCAACAAGCACACCTTTCCGCCGCAGGCACGCACCTCATCGCCGAGAGCATTAATCGCAGGGCACGACCAACCCGCCTGAAAAAAGATTTGCGGCACCTCTGAACCTAAATCCCGCCAAGTCTGAGGGACGGCAGGCTCCAACCAATGAATGGGCTGCCCCAAACACTGCTCCATACCCTCTATGGGTACATAAGGCTTGGTACCGACAACGACACAGCGACGGCCTAAGCGTTGAATGGCGACGGCGAGTTGACGGGCCGCGTACTGTGGTAAGCCCTGCCAAGAAAAGGCAATGAGGGGGGTTGCGTTCGCCATGTCAGGAAGTTGCCTCACGTTTCATGGTTAGATAGTAAATCACGGCACTGACCAGCGTGATAAGTCCACTGGGAATGAGACCCCAGAAATCGCCCCAAATCATGGCAGGGCTACTCTGGGCTAGAGCTAAGACGAGACCACTACCGAGGACAAAACCACAGGTCGTAGCTCCCAACCATCGGCCAGTGCGCCAGCGCAACACAAAGTACATTAAAACAGCGTAAGCTAAGTATCCGCCCGCATAAGCCCAGGCCGCCCCCATGAGACCAAACGGAGTCACTAATAAAATGGGTAAGAGCGCGATAATGATATTAGAAATTAATTCCACGATGACCACCTGGTGCGAGGAGCCACGCGCTTGGAGCCAAAACCCAATCGGCCACGAAACGAGGCGTAAGAACACGCCCCATACCATAAAACCTAAAATGGGAATCGCTGGTTCAAAATGTTGGGTAGCATATAACCAGTGAATGCAAACTCGTCCCATCGTGAGCAAAGCAGTTAAAACCGGTAAAGCAAGTAGGAGCCCCGCTTGGATTTGTTTTTCGACTAAGTGTTGAGCCTCATTCTCATCGCGAGCCGCCGCGACCCGCGGGAAAAAATCGGTAGCCATTGCCGCAAAGACAAAGCCCGGCAAGCTACTCGCAATCGCTAAGGCAGCCTGATAATGACCGGCGGCTTCGAGACCTAACTGACGAATCACCACGAGGCGTGAAATATAAGCCGAAAGTTGCGACATTAATCCAACCAACATCAAAGCGCCACCGAGCTTCACGAGCACCTCGATGTCGGCAGCTTCGGGGCGGAGGTCTTGAGTGCCTTGATAATAAGGGCGCGCAGCTCGGTACATTAACCAAGCCGGCACGCCCATTGCGATTAAGATGCCTAAAGCCACCCCGACTAAGGGTAGTCCCGCTTGTTGGAAAAAATAAATAACTGGAATCCCAACCAAGAGCCCCGCAAAGGCCGACAAAATCTGGGTCCGTGCCAAGGGCTTTAAATGACCCTCTGCTTGCAAGAGCGCACCCCAAACTCCCGCACCCACCAAACACGGCACCCCTAAACTGGCTAAGATCATTTCCAAAGTATGTCCGTCTATCCTTCCAAACGTGTACCAAGCCACAGGGACACTTAATAATAATGCCACCAATAAACTATAGCCCATCAACCGATAGCCAAAATGTAATACCGCTGAAACTTTCTGCGGACGTTGCTCCACCGGAGCGCTGGCAATCATTCGCACGCCTGACGTCGACAGCCCCCAGCCGACTAACATCGCCAAAACATTATTAAAATTTACTAAACTGCCGGCCAATCCCACTCCTGCAGGCCCCACCAAGACGGCGATGATTTTGGTCCGGAAAAACCCCGCGACCAAAACCAAGACCGAGGCTCCGCCCATCAAAGCACTGGAGCGTAATATTTTGGCGAAGGCCACAGCAGAGACTTACTTAAGCGCGGTTTTTAAAATTTCGATGACCCGCTGACGATCTTCTTCCGTCAACCCCGACCCTGAAGGCAAACATAAACCCTGCGCAAAAAGTTGGTCGGCGACGCCGCGTTGATATACTTCGGCCCCAGCAAAAACTGGTTGTTGGTGCAAAGGCTTCCATAAGGGACGTGATTCGATATCCGCGGCTTCTAAAGCCAAGCGAACTTGCTCGGGCGTGCGACCCGTCACCACTGGATCTAAGGTTAAGCAACTCAACCAATGCGTCGATTGCCCCCAACTTGCCTCAGGCTGCATCGTCACCCCAGGCAAATCACGGAATGCTTGGGAATAGACCCGGTAATGTCCGCGACGACGCGTCACCTTGGCGGCTAAACGTAAAATTTGCCCACGCCCAATCGCCGCCGAAATATTGCTGAGACGGTAATTATAACCGATTTGAGAATGTTGGTAGTGCGGGGCGGGGTCACGGGCTTGCGTGGCTAAAAACCGCGCCTGCTTGGCCAACTCTACATCCGCGGTGACCAACATGCCGCCCCCGGAAGTAGTAATAATTTTATTACCATTGAAGGAGTGAATCCCAGCCCAACCCATCGAACCGGGAACCTCCTTACCATAAGTGGCCCCTAAAGCTTCGGCGGCGTCTTCAATCAATTTAATCCCATATTGTTCACAACAAGCTTTAATCGGAGCAATGTTAGCCGACTGACCGTAAAGGTGGACTAAGATTAAAGCTTTGGGCGTCCGACCTTGGCGGACTTTCTGTTTAATCACTTCACAAGCGATATCGGGATCCATGTTCCAACTTTGGACTTCCGAATCAATGAAGACGGGCTTCGCACCTAGATAGGTAATTGGGGCTGCGGAAGCAATAAACGTCAGACTCGAACACAACACTTCATCTCCCGGCCCCACCCCTGCGATACGTAAAGCCAAATGTAAGGCCGCAGTCCCAGAAGCCAGTGCCACGGCGTGGGGCGAGCCGACCATCTCAGCAAACTCTTGTTCAAAAGCATCGAGGGCGGGGCCAACAGGGGCGACCCAGTTAGACTCAAAGGCCTCCAAGACAAATTCGATTTCGGCGGCACCGACATCAGGAGGTGAAAGATAAATCCGAGACATAAAGTTAACGCCAGGGGCGATCAGCGAAGATGCCTAAGCCTTGCAATTCAATGAGCAGGGCTCGGAACTCTGGCTTCGATAATAAATCGTCAAATGGCAGCGGCGACGAGATGCGTAAAAAGATTTGCTCACTTTTTTGATTCAACCCGTACTCGCGAAAATCTTTAAGCAATAAAGGTAAACGTTCTAAGCGGCCGAGCAGACCATCACGCCAACCTGCTTCTTGAGCCTCGTAGCGATTAGGCTGCCCATTGACTAAGTGCCAAAACGCCACGTGTTGCAGCGAGCCACTCGGAGGTAAATACGTCCCATATTCATAAGGCACCAACTTCCGGCCCTCCACCGTCGAAGGGACGGCATACTTTCGCTCCGTCCGTACACACCCATTATTAACCCAACAGGAATCAGGATTGTGCGACCCAGCATCGACCACCGAAACTTTGCCAGGCTCCCAATACGCCGCATACACCAAGACTTGTAAATCGCCATGGGTGTAAAGCACTTGGCCAACTTGGCTAAAATTAAGAATCCCTTGGACATTAGCAGCCGCCGCCCCCGTTTCTCCTACTGGGATATCTCGCTGCGTCCATCCCGCTAAATGGCGGGGCAAATTCTCGGCAATTTTCCCCGTGAAGCGTCGCGGGTGTTGTGCCCAAAACTCCACACTCACCACCAAGGCGACCAGGAGGAATACCAGACCAAACCCGATTTTGAGAATAAGGCCGCGCACGTTAGAGCACTCTTGCTGGGTTGCCGATCATCGTCACGTGAGGAGGCACATCGCGAATAATCACCGACCCTGCACCTAAGGTCGCCCCCTCGCCAATTTTCTTCGTCGGAATAATCGAAACGCGACTCCCCATGAAAACGCGCGGACCCACTTCAACAAAGCCCGTGACGTCACAATGGGCACTGAGCGTCGTCCATGCCCCAATCTTTGCATCATGGCCCACGGTAGAGTTTAAATTAATCATCACGAAGTCGCCTAAATCGACATCGACCGAAACCACGGCTCCGGGACAAAGGATGACGCCCTGCCCTAATTTCACGCGGGCGCCTAAAGTTGCCTTAGGGTGGATGAAATTAATAAAGGCGGCACCTTGTTGGAGTAAAGGTGTGAGCAGTTTTTCTTTTACAGCGGGCAAACCTAAACCGCAGAGGAAAACTTCGTCGGCACTGACGCGGTGAGTGGCCAAAGGATAAATCGGTGCAAAGGCTCCAAAGGCCGTTAAGGCCTGGGCATTATCGTCTAAGAACCCCGCCAGTTGCCAAGCATGACCGTGGTCAGGATGTTGCGCCGCCCAGGCGTAGAGTTCGCGACCAAAGCCGCCAGCTCCGATGATAAAGAGTTTTTTCATCGAGATAAAAGAAGTTGGATGAGATCTCGGACTGTCCGACAGTTTCTTAACTGAGCACCGGAAAGCGTCCGGCCATAATACGTCGCAGCATGTTCCATCACGAGGAGCATGGTTAAGGAATCCCATTGCGGTAAGGATTGCAAAACCGTTTCAGGCTTCAGCCCCACGAACGCGAGGACATCAATATCGGACCGCAATAAGAGGAAGGCTTTTTCTTCTTCAGGAGTCATGGCGAGTAAGGTTCGATAGGCACAGTAACACATGGACCAAGTTCTGCGGCAAACGCTCCCCAAGACAGGCCCACGCCAAAACCACAGCCTACAATTTTGAGACGCCGTTCGGCGAGGGCTGGACCATAAGCCTGAATCAAGGCCGCAGGCACCGAAGCCGAGCTTTGATTGCCATACTTGGCTACTAAATCTGCGGGCACCTTATCCGCTGGGAAACCGCACTTCTGCCCCAGACTCGTGACCAGAAAGCGATTTGCTTGGTGAAGTATCAGGGCATCTGCGTCTTGTGGCGTCCACTGGGCCATTTGCATCACCACTTTCACCGCAGGAGGTACTTCGCGGAGGCTGAAATTAAAAACCTCTGCCCCATCCATGCACAACTGATCCGCACGACGACTATTGCCATCCGCATCTTTAATAACTGGCAAAGGAGCCGACCCTGCGGGCTGCCGAGCTCCACCCACGGGAACTTGAATCGCCGAGGCTCGCGTGCCATCCGTGCCTAAACAGAAATGCCACGGGGCAGGCGTTCCGGTCTTTTCTAAAATCGTCGCTGACCCTGCATCGCCAAAAAGTGGGTGGACGGCGTGATCTTCCGGATGCGTTAAGCAACTCAGGGTATCACCCGCACACAACAACACCCTTCCTGCATGGGCACAGAGGAGTGCAGCTTGATGCAAGCCATAGACCCAGCCCGAACAGCCAAGGGAGATATCAAAGGCTGCAGCCGAGGTACTTAGCCCGAGACGACCATGCAAAATCGTGGCATTGCTGGGCTGACTATGATCAGGGGTTTGCGTGACAAAAATAATCGCATCCAACGAGGCGGGATCTAAGTCCATCGCTGCCAACAAACGCCTCGTGGCATTTTCACATAAATCTAAAGCCGTGACACCGGGAGTTGTCACTTGACGTTGCTGCAACCCAATCGTGCGGGCCACGCGTTCAAGTTGAGCCGCTGGTCGACCCAGTTTTAAACCCTCAGCGATAAAATCTTTGGTCGTAGACCCCACCGTTACGGCTAACCCCGCCAAGCGAACGTGATTCAAAGAATGGTGCATGGGGTTAGTGTTGGGTGAATTGGCGCAACCAGGATTCCACACATAGGACTCCTAATAACGGGTAAGCGGCGTCAACTTTACCTTGAGCATCATCGGCTAACAAACGTAAAACGCCATCACCCGAAAAGACTCCCGTGGCATCAAGACGTCCACTCCGGGCTAACTCCTGTAAACGAGGCGCATAAACCGTATGTAAAAGTTGGCGTAGGGGCAGGCCAAAGCCCGACTTAGGTCGATGCAGTATCTCATCTGGCAGCACTCCTTGGAGCGCACGCTTAAGGATAAACTTACCGTGCGAACCCGATTGTTTATAAACATCGGGCAGCCGTTCGGTAAAATTCATTAGGTCTAAATCTAAAAAGGGCACCCGCACTTCCACCCCACAAGCCATCGCCATCTTGTCGGTATAAACTAAATTCTGGTCAGCCAAAAAATGGCTCCGGTCGAGGTAGAGCATTTGTTGCAACGGACTCGCTTGGGCGGGCAAAGACTGCAGCGACGACGTCATTAAATCTAAGGGCTGACGTAGCCCAGCACTTTGGCGGAAATCGGCACTGAGAGCGGACGCCAAAGTATTTTCTTCCATCCAGATAAAATAACCCGCCAACCGCTCCGTATCGGAAGCATCGGCATAGCGGAAAAGTTTCCGGAAACGCCGGGACAGCGGCGTCTGATGTTCAGTTTGTGTCGCCCACTGACGTAGTCGACGGCGCCAAGCGAGAGGCCACCAACGCCAATACTTTTCCGCCTCGAGGGCTTGATGGCGACGATAGCCGGTAAAGATATCATCCCCGCCCGCTCCTGATAATAAAACTTTAATTCCAGCTTCACGCGCCTTTTGGCAAAGCGTCCAAGTCGTTAACGCTGCCAAGTCCGCAATCGGCTCATCAAGCTGCAGCACCATCTGATCAATCTGATCGACTTTAATATTAGCAGGCGAAGCTTCGTGCAAAGTCACCCCCAAGCGTCGACTAGCCAATTGTGCATAAGGGTAGTCTTCAACAAACCCCTCTTTACCAAATGCTCCGTCGGAGTGACCTATCGTAAAGCAGGGATAACGCCGACCGTCACCCAAGGCTTGCACTGCATAGTGGGCAATGGCGGTAGAATCAACTCCGCCAGAAAGAAATCCGCCTAATGGCACATCAGAAACCAACTGCCGGCGCACGGCTTGTTGTAAGTAATGACGGCAGGCCACCTCGGCATCCTTCAGACTTAAATCTTCAATCTCTTGGCGAAAAAGTTCGGTAGCAAAACGCTGACTCCGTAGCGGCTGGCCCTCTTGCCATTCGAGTAAAGTCCCTGGCAAAACTTTCCGAATGCCCCGAGCGGGAGTTAAATCTCCTGGAGCGTATAATAAAGAAAGGTAGGCCGTAATCGCCGTCGGATCAATCGACCAATCCAAGCCAGGCATTAAACGGAGCGACTTCAGTTCGGAAGCGAAGCAAACCCCTTGAGTACCTTGAGCCCAATAAAGCGGCTTCACCCCGGCAGCATCACGGGCGAGCCACAGTTTCCGCTCGGCCGGGAACCACGCGGCCAGGGCGAAGATCCCGTTGAGCCACGCTAAACTCGGTGCCCCGAATACACTTAATAAATTTACTAAAACTTCCGTATCACTCTCACCCCGGAACTTTACCCCGACGTCTTCTAAGCGCTGACGCAGTTCGCGGTAATTATAAATCTCCCCATTAAAAACTAAGATAACCTTTTGCGCATCATCCCACATCGGCTGATTGCCCGCCGGAGATAAATCAAGAATTGATAAGCGTTGATGGGCTAAGCCGATGCGAGACGCCGACCAAACAGCTTGATAATCCGGGCCGCGGTGGGCCTGCGCCTGTCCGAGTAAGGGCAAGAGCTCCGCACTGTAATCACCTAAATATCCAGCAATGCCACACATCTCAAACAGAAGGTTGGGGTTGAGGCGAGGCGACCCCTGTCAACCAATCGCAAATGAAACTCCGTTCATTGGAAATCAAAACCTCAGACGCAGGGGCAGGCTGATTCACACAAGCCGCCACCACGGTTGCAATAGAAGTTGCCTCGTAGGGGTCAAAAGTCCGCCATGGACGCACGACCGCACTAACATAGGGCAAGTTAGGTGCTAAAATCGCACTACCCGCTTCGGCAGCTTCAATTAAACCCAAACCCAAACTCTCTAAGACCGAAGGGAAAATTTGATACCCGCAGGCTTGGTAAATTAATTCTGCACGGGTGTGGCCGTGATTAATCACTTTAAGTCCCTTCGCTTGAGCTTGGGCAATCGCTTGGAGAAGCGAGGCATGGGTCGATCCCACCGTCAAATGAAGTTCGGGGTATAAACCCTTTTCGGCGAGTTGCTGCCAAGCGGCTAACAAACGAAGGTGATTTTTGTGCGGGTGGCCATCGCTCACATACCCAAATTTTTGAAAACGGCTGGGGTCGGAGTAAGTTAATAACTTCGTGGGACGATAGAAGGGGTTAACTTCTAAAGGCATACTTGTACCTAATGCGGCACGCAAAGCTTGGGCGACTAATGTCGACTGCACCCAAAAGGCATCCGTGTGGCCTTGGCGGTAGCGGATATAGCGCATCTTCATCCAAGAATCTAAACGTAATCCCCAAGTCTCCCCTGGGTAGGGCTGACATAATAATAAATTATGAAAGTAAGTGACCACGGGCACGGCTAATCGGACGGGAGGTGGCACATTCCCAAGGCAAAAAACTTTCGTCAGGCGAGCTTCGTAACGGCGATAAAAATTTCGGCGAGCCGACTCCCGCGGCGGCAGGTCAAATACCGTCCACCCACAGGTGTCCAAATCGCTGACTCTGATATCACGCAAGAGGGCGAAATCACCACGGCCGCGGAGATGGACTAATAACTCCTTAAGCAAGACCAGCCCGCCTCCAGAATTAATATAAGTGGCATCGATTAAGATCATAGGCCGATAAACGTACAGGGCTGCCCACGTAAGCTTTTGGTATCCCTCCAAGCTGACCAAGCACTGCCGTCTTGGATTTTATAAAACCCTGCTAACGCCCGCAGGGTAAAACTCAGCTGGTAACCGAGCCTTTGAGAAAGTTGGGCCACTTCATCCCGAATCGCTTGCGCCCGAGGATTAACATAATGATCCGCAAACTCGTCCGCGGTCTTCGAAGCTTCATGCATCCGGAAAGCCCAGGAGTAGTGGTGATAGCGGTAGGGATAAATACCCCGCTGCATAAACTTCAACCACAGGTCGATATCCATGGCATAGCGCAATTGAGGATCAAAGCCTCCGACAGACCGCAAAAGGTCTAAGGCAAAAAAACTACTGGGGCCACAAACGCTCACGGGGGCGCCCCAGCGTTGCAGCACGGGCGGTTGCGTAACGAAACCCCGGTGACAAGAAATGACGCGGAGCCCCTCGGTCACGCGGATATAGTCACTCGAAGCCCAGGGAGCTTGGGACTGAGTTAAAGCCTGATGTGCTTCGGCCAAGGCACCTGGAAGCAAGAGGTCATCCGTGTTTAACCATAAACCATACTTCCCTTTGGCTTGGGCAAAACCCTTGTTAAAGGCATCGCTCTGACCGCGGTCGGGCTCACTCACCCACCAAGCAAGTCGCGAGGCTTGAGTCTGTAAATAGGGCACGCTCTCGTCGGTACTCCCCCCATCCACGACGATGATTTCAAAATCTTGAAACGATTGTTCGTAAATCGATTGCAGCGCCGCGGGCAGAAAACGCCCGTAGTTATAGTTGACCAAAACAATGGAAAAGAACGGCTGGCTCATCGGAGCGGCATCGCCATCGGAGGCGGCGGAAACGGCGGAGCGAAAGGCCGAGCGTTGAGGGCAAAGATCAACCCGAAGCCTAATCCCAGAATTAAGTGTGACGACGAACCCCAAGCTCCCGAAATCGAATAGATAATTAAATAGTTAATCGGCAGCAGCACCGCCGCCTTATAGAGCGGATCGAGAAAGGGATTTCGCAGCAACCGCACACAAGCAATCGCCATTCCCAACCAAAAGATCACCGTCAGTGCCACGCCGAATTTCAGCACGGGGGTCAACGTGGTAAAGTGCAAGCCCGACGCGATCACACTCACCGAAGCTCCGGTATCAGGATCAAACCCTTCATTCTGGAAGCCGGTGCCTAAGCCATTACCTAGCAACCAGCCCCGTGATGTCATTTGCTCTAAGAAGCGTTCAAACTCGGCATCCCGACCCGTACTATCGCCAATCCCCGCAATGCCGCGGGACTCTGTAATCACATCCAACATGTAATAGCCCCCGCCACCCAGCAACGGCAGCGACACAAATAACCAGAAAATCAGTGCGCTCGTAAAATTCTTCGTCGCCCGGAACATCAGCAATAACAGGAACTGACCAAGTAATAAAAAGAAGGCGATTGCCACCGAACGCGTGGCCGTAAAGTAAGACACCAAGCCCACGATAAATATCGAAGCGATGTTTAAAAAGATGCCCGTCTGCAGCGCGATTTGGAGGGGCACTAAAAAGATTAATAAGCCAGCGGAGTAGTATAAACTCACGCTCACCACTCGATTACTCGCATCGGCATCGATTTGAATATAGTTAAGTCGAATCAACAGGACATTCATCACCGTGATTATCACCGCCATCCAAGAAAGCCGGGTGATGAATTGGCGTAACTCCTGCGGATTGACTTCCCCCATCTTAAAACCTAAGGCCAAAGCAATAAAGACAAACACATCGAGGATTAATTCCCGCCAGCCCATTTCCCACGCACCCTCTAGATTCCGCGTGAAGTATGTTAATAACAAACCGTAGACCATGGCGGCGATCAACCATTTGCCGGGGCCACGCAGGATGGAGTGACGGAAAAAATACGGCACCGCAATCAGGGGCAAGAACGCCCCGAACACGGCGTCGCCATAATACGGCAGCACCATGCGAATCCATTGCGAGGGCAGCATCAAAATCGCGAAAGCGATTAATAGCATCCTTTGCGTGTAGGTGCCAAGGCGGGGAAACGCTTCCGGGGCGTGAGGATTTTCGGGAAAAGGCTGCATGATTAGCGAGTTTTCTTGAGCCGAGCACCACTAACGGTGCTCACGAAATTGATTTGGGTAGGCACTTTATAACGGGGCAAACGCTGACGACAAAGTTGCCGTAATTGCGCACGTAACAGCTCAGGGGCAGCGGTGGCTGACGTGACAATATCAGCCACGACGGTTTGGCCGGTTAATAAATTAGGCACCCCGTAAACGCGGCAATCGACCACTTGCGAGTTTTCCAAAAGCACGGTTTCTACTTCCACGGGCATTAACTTTTCGCCCCCCACATTAATCGATTCCCCTTCGCGACCTAAAATCCGTAAAGAACCATCAGCGGCCTGTTCGACGCGATCACCCGTGCGAAACCAACCATCCGCCGTAAAAGCGTTACTAGTTTGCCGAAAATACCCCTTAATCTGCGTCTGGCTTTTCAACCAAAGCTCCCCGTCGATGACTTTCCACTCCACGGCTGGATCGACCAAGCGCAGAAACGTCGAATCAGCACTCACACTTTCGGTTTGCAAAATCCCCGTTTCGGTCGTGCCAAAAGTCTGTACTAAGCGAACGTGCGGCAACAAGGCTCTTAAACGCTCCAAAAGACTAGGAGGCATGGGCTCCGTACCATAAGTGATTAAACGCAGCGCAGATAAGTCATACTGCGACCATTCGCCAGCAACCACCAGGAGGTTTAAAAAAGTCGGAGAAGCCGGCAAAACATTCACCTGATATTTGGCTAAAGCCGTCAGGACCGTACTGGGGGCACGGTGTGCAACGACGACCAAAGTGGACCCAGCCGCCAAAGCACCCCATAACGTGTTAAGCCCACCGATGTGGTCAAAACCCAATAAGACTAAGATACGCAGGTGATTTTCGCGGCGACTCTCGTAGCGACTCAATAAATTAGGCAAATCCTGCACCATGATTTTGGGTCGCCCACTGGTACCACTGGAAAAAAGCACGAGCCCGTGGCGCAAGGCCGTCAATTCCGTAGCGATAACATCGTGCTTCGCAACCTCGGCACGCACCACCGAAGCCTGAGTCGCCGTCGTCTGGATGACCCAATGGACAGGCACTTGAGTAAGTTTCTCGGCATGATCTCCAGCCGCCGTACTTAACGGCACCACCCAATGCCCCTGCTCCTGAAGCAGGAACAACCAAGCCGTGGAGACGGGCCCGTGGTCGCCCATTAAAGCAAAACCTTGCGGCTCGGTGAGTTGCAGTTGCGCCAAGGTCGCCGCCGCCTGCTGATAGAAATTGACCAAGTCAGCATAGGTGCACGTGGCCTCCTCGCTGATAAAGGCGACTTTGGTCGCGAACTTCTCCCAACGCTGTAAATACCAAGCAGGCATTAAAACGGTTTCGGTAATTGAGCGGCGAGGTAATGAGGACCAGGGCGACGCTGGGCGTAGCATTCTAAGATAAATTCCACCGCCTCGGCTAACGTCGTCCCCTGCGGGCGACCAATTTTTTGGTTCAGACTCCGCAATTGTTCAGCACTCACTGCCCGCGTTAAGTCCGTCGCAATCGGGCCAAAACCCACCGCTTGCACGTGCACGCCCGCAGAGGCCAATTCTTGCGCCGCGACTTGGGTTAGCCCTTCCACCGCTGCTTTACTCGCCACATAGGCGGCCTCGCCAGGCAAGGAAAGCGGCACGGCGACCGTCGAGATATTAATAATATCACCACGACGTTGGCGGACCATCATTTTGCCCACGGCTTGTAACATGTGGAAAGTACCCAAAAAGTTGACGCGCATGATGGAGGCGACCACGGCACTGGGAGTTAGTAAGCAAGCATTCAACGAAGCGGCCCCGGCGTTGTTCACGAGGAGATCAATTTTTTCGCCTCGCTGGCTTAAACTATCCACCGCCCGTTGGACGGCATCGGCGTCACCCACATCGACCGACACCGCCTCAAAGGCAGGGTGTTCTGGGCCTGTGGCTTGACGCGAAAAACCGTAAACCTTCCAACCTTCCGCCAAGAGACGGGAAGCGAGGGCAAAGCCTAAGCCTCGAGAGGCCCCAGTGATAATAGCACAAGGCATAACTTAGGCGGGTTTATTTAAGAGTTCGGTGATGTAATCAATTAGCAGCCCCACACGGCGAAACGGTGAGGTCAACCGGCTCAACGCTTTCTCATTCACAAGTTGGACAGACTGTCCTGTGGCTTCACGCAGATCCTGCTCCAGGTCGGCAATCAACGTGACCAAACCAATACTGTCTAACTGCGATGCTTGGCCAAAGAGACGCGTTTGCTCATCGGCCTGCACGAGTTCAGGTTTGGCTAATTCCTGGCCGATTAAAGCGAGCCGACGAAAGACCAAAGCAGCAACTTGGGTACGGTTAAGCATAAATTAGGGGAGCTGACTTTCTAAAACCTGGGCGAACTGCTCGGCGAGCCTCGGGCGACTAAAATTCTCCTCAGCGAGGCGACGGGCCTGGGCCCCCAGACGTCGCGCGCACTCTGGATGGGCCGCTAAATACTCTAAGGTATCGGTAAAAGCGACGGGGTCATCCGGTGGCACCACGATACCAGCTTCATAGCGTTGCAACCATTCGGCCAACCACCCCGGGTAATTATTTAAAATAGGAATCCCCGCCGAAGCGTAATCGAAAAACTTATTAGGCGAAGTGCCCTGATAAAACGCGGGCAAGTTCTTGAGCACCATAAGACCGACATCGAACGACGCAGTTAGGGTCGCTAAGGTCTCTTTAGGGACAGCGTCATAAAATAAACACGCCTGGAGACCTTCCGCTTGGGCTTGTTGAGCTAAGCGATCCTTGTCTTTCCCATCACCAATAAAAACTAGTTTAATATTAGTCCTACCGCGTCGCTGGAGTTCTCGGGCGACATTTAAGAGTGCATCGAGTCCGTTCGCAGGTCCATGAGCACCCGTAAACCCAGCCACAAAATCCTGAGGCCCAATTCCGGGCAAGGTCAGTGGGGCACGTTTACGCGGGTGGAATAATTCCAGATCGGCCCCATTGGGAATCGAGTAAACCTTTTGTCCGGCGGGGGCACGGCACTGAATTCCCTCCACAATTCCCGGCGACAGTCCGATACAAGCGTTAGCAGAATGATACCCTAACCATTCTAAAGTAGACATAGCTCCCAGAACAAACGGGTTTTTCAAACCTAGGGCCTTAGGAAGTTCAGGCCATAAATCACGCACTTCAAAAACCATCGGCTTACCGCGAAACCATTTACCAGCTAAACCTGGTAAGACCGCAGTAATCGGCGTCGAAGTGACAAACACTAAGTCGTATTCTTCAGTTAAAGCTAACTTAACAGACCGGGCGGCAAATTTCAAAAACGTCCAACCGCGTTGCAGTAAGGAATCCCGATTGGAATAATCGAGTGGCAAAGAAATCACTTCAAAACCACCCACGCGACCGCGCGACCAATTTTCCACAGGGTCGAAAGGCAATTTAAGACCGCTGTGGCGATGGGCACCACAGACCACGGTAACCGTATGACCACGTGCACTCAAGGCTTGGGCGAACTCATAAGAACGCGTTCCCGCCGCCCCCTGAGGGGTCGTAAAGTGTTGATGGAAATACAGAATCTTCACGGAAAAACCTATGAACTCAAAGAGACTGCTCTAAGCACTGCCGAATCTTAGCAGCTGCTAAACCGTCGCCATAAGGATTGCGCAACGTCGCACGCCGTTGGTACTCCGCACGGTTTTGCAATAAAAGATTAACCTCGGTGACGATGCGTTGTGGATCTGTACCGACAAGCACGGAGGTTCCTGCCGTGACACCTTCGGGTCGTTCCGTGTTATCGCGCATCACTAAAACAGGTTTACCCAGTGAGGGTGCCTCCTCTTGTACCCCTCCTGAATCCGTTAAAACCAAATGACTGCGCTCCATGAGCCAGATAAAGTCCTCGTAATTTACCGGCGGGATTAGGGCCACTTGCGGAAGCTTTCCTAATAAACGGTAAACCGGTTCCTGCACCTGGGGGTTGAGGTGCACCGGATAAAGCACTCCCACGTGCGGATGCTGGGCGACGATGCGTTGAATCGCCTCGCAAATCCGTGCAAAACCCTCGCCAAAAGATTCCCGGCGATGTCCCGTCACTAAAATCCAAGGTGCTGCATCCTTTTGGAAATAAGTCGTCGCAAAGGTTAAGGGGATTTTAAGCGAGGCGGCTAGCTGTTCGGCTGAATAATTCTTTTGCCGATTTTGGGCCTGCGTCCACAGCAGAGCGTCAATGACGGTGTTACCGGTGACCAGACACTGTGCAGGCGCAATGCCCTCTTGCAGTAAATTCTGCTGGCTCAAAGAGGTGGGGCAAAAATGCCAGCGTACTAAAGGCGAAGTTAACCGCCGGTTCATCTCCTCTGGAAATGGCGAACGTGGATTACCAGAGCGTAACCCAGCTTCCACATGACCGACAGGAATGCCTTGATAAAAGGCGGCGAGGGCGGTCGCCAAAACCGTGGTGGTATCACCTTGTACTATGACCGCATCAGGGCGTACTTCACGCAACCATCGTCCCATGGTCTCTAGCACCCGACTGGTCAGAGACTCTAACGTTTGGCCTGGCTGCATTAAGTTTAGATCCACATCGGGTTTTAAACCAAACACCTGCAACGCTTGATCCAGCATTTCACGATGCTGGCCCGTGACGACAAGGAGAGGCTGGAAATGCGGCGACTGTTTTAATGCGAAATAGACGGGAGCCATTTTGATGACTTCCGGTCGCGTCCCAACCACAAGGGCTAAAGTTTTCATTGAAATTAAACGGGCGAAGAATCTGAGTTGGCGTTTAAGTTATAGACCGCTGAACCAATTTTAAAAGTCCCCCGCTGCCAATCAACGGAGACCGCCTCTGGCGTCACAATGGTGAGAAAGAAAATGGTTTTTCCTTCCGCTTTAAGTGCATGTACCCACGACGCTTCACGCGTGCCATAAAACTCCGAGTACCAACCGAGATCTGAATTTTTATCAGCCGAGAGCCAACTCTCTTGGGCGGCGGTAGAACAAAAAACCTGCAAAGTGTGAAGGCGGGCTTGATCACGTCCGTGCCACCGCAAAGTGGCGGACACTGGAGTCGAGTGCGTGACGCGATCCACAATCACAAAACCCTCTGACAAATTAATCACGGCCCTGGCCACCCGTCCACCTTCGAGACCATCGTAATAAGCGGCAGTCTTACCAGTCGCTACGGGCACCGCGTAGGGATGACAAACCGTCCACGGTAACCACAAGAAGCGTCCCACCCGGCGCATGGGATCACGCTCATTAATGGTAACTACATTATGAAAGCGAGCAGCGGACCAACCCTGACCAGGCGAGAGCTTCGCATTGTAAGAATAAGTTCCGAGATCTTCCGTTAACCAAGCCCCCTGATAGCGAAGTGCTACGTGTAAGTGATCGGCGTGAGCGGGGCGATGACGGAACTCGGTGGGATGACGGAAAAATAAAGCCTGATTGGTTGAGCGATAAAGGGTGCACCCTCCTGCCGAAAATTCATCTGGCACTTTAAGCACGCCTTCTTCTGATTTACCCAAAAGCAAGAAACAAGCTTCCGACCACGCACCCGCCGGAAGCCATGTTTGGTGAAACAAGTAAAGAGCGGGAGCGAGCGCGGGGCGAAAATCAGCATAGGGACTGTCCGCCAAGGGGAACAAGTTAGCACCATCGTCACCGCCATAACGGGGGACGGTACCATCTTGTAGCACGAGATTATTTAAAAATAAGGTCGCCGCTTGAGCCGACTTTTTAATCTCTGGCGGCAACGTTTCGCCTCGAGCTTGCTGCGTTAATTCAGCCCAGGTCAATAACTGCACCAAGAGCCGGTGGTAGTTCGACGAATGCTGACTAAAACTCCCATCTTCAGCAATCAGTGTCGACGTCTGTTGCGCCAAAGTTTCCAAACCTCGTTGGCGCCAATGCGAAGCACGAGGTAAGTTCGGCCAGAACGTGCCAACGGTCAAAAGCCCAATGGCCTCGGAGATCCCATGGTTATTAGACTGCGATAGCGCATAATCTAGGTGCGACTCAACCCGTTGGGCGGTCGCGTCGGCCAACTGCGCAGCTAAAGTTAAACGCGCCTGAGGGTGATCGCGGAAAACTTGTAGAGCCCAAGTAAAAGCGATGAGCCGCAACGAGGCCTCTTGGCCACACATCCAATTGGGTCCAACGTTGGGTGGATTTTTGGCCATCCAATCTTCCGTCCAATCCCAAAAGGTTTGGGCGTAAACTTCCTCGCCTGTGTGCAACCAAGCCCGCGCCAAAGTTAAAGCCCAACTAAAGCGCGACGGCTCCCAGACACCTTTAATATCGGCGCCAACTCGATCATTAATTTTCGACCAGTGACTGGTAGCCTCATGAGCTTCTCCCGTAAGAACATTTTTAAACCAAAGCGGCGGATTGCCTACCGCTACATCCTTACCAGAGAAAATTTTTAACTGACCACGAACTAAAGCTTGAGCCTCGGCTACCACCGCGAAGTCGTGCTTGGAGGCATGCTGTGCCAGCCAAGCCCGCATCGTTACGCGATTTAAATGATAATGAGGTAAGACGGGCGACTGTGCTTGCCACGTCTTCACAAACGCCGCCCTGTCACCCTGCGGGCCAAAACTACTCCACGGCAAACAGGGACTTTGCGACGCCAGCCAGCCTGACTTTTTTGCTAAAGCAAAGCGGGCTCGTTGGGCTAGCCAACGAGGACCAAGGTGCCTGAGCAAAGGAATGAGCATTAAAATTATTTCACCAACCCACGCGTATCCAGCAGTGGCTTGCCCTGGAAATCAGCCAAGCGCAGCTCTCCGAACACGCGGTGATCTACTAATAATAAAAATCCGGCGGCTTGAGCGAGGGCCTCTGGCATCGAAACTAGCTGCAAGTGGCCCTGAGAAGCGGGCGGCAAGGTGCGGACGTGTGGTTCGACAGCTAAAACCCGATACCCTTCGCTCGCTAATTGCAGGGCAATGGCCAGAGCGGGAGATTCACGCAAATCATCCACGTTCGCTTTAAACGTTAAACCTAAACATGCCAAAGTCGTCCCGACTGGGAAGCGCTGGCGAATTTGCGCTAGGATATGCTGGGGTTTGGCATCATTCACTTCACGTGCCATGCGCAAGAGGCGAGCTTCTGCAGGTGCTGCTTCGATGATAAACCAAGGATCGACAGCGATACAATGCCCACCCACCCCAGGTCCAGGCTGTAAAATTTTCACGCGCGGGTGGCGATTGGCTAAGCGAATCAAATCCCAAACATTAACCTGCAACTTATCACAAATCATCGATAGCTCATTGGCGAAGGCGATGTTCACATCGCGAAAAGCATTCTCGGTTAATTTAGCTAATTCTGCCGTCCGGGCATCCGTTACGAAGATAGCGGCTGAGCAAAACGTCGCATAAAGTTTTTTGGCAGCTTCGGAAGCTGCTGGCGTCAGTCCACCCACAATCCGATCATTAGCCACTAACTCTTTCAACATCTGCCCGGGGAGGATGCGTTCGGGACAATGAGCATAAAGCAATGCAAGCGGCGGCCGCCCTTGCTTTTGGAGTTCATCGGCGACCCAGCCCTGAACCTTCTCCGTCGTGCCTACGGGCGAAGTGGATTCTAAAATAATTAAATTTCCGGGAGCGACTACGGCCGCCAAAGAACGTGCGGCGGCTTCGACGAAGGATAAATCTGCCAAACGCTCGCCCTGTGGGGTCACCTTAAAGGGAGTCGGCACCGCAATAATGTAAGTCCCCGCGGGTACAGGTTGACGGGTTGCTTTCAAATTGCCCGATTGCACCGCTGCTCGGACCAGCACATCTAGGTCAGGCTCATGAATATGAATCCGCCCATGATTAATCGTTTCTACAACGGTAGGGTTGACGTCCACGCCCCAAACTTGTCGACCCTTAGTCGCAAAGATGGAAGCAGTGGGAAGGCCAATATAACCTAAGCCTAAAACACAGATGGTATCAGACATAAATCAACGAGTAGCTTGGAGTTGAATGGCCCAACGTGACGTTTCGGCCATTTCTTCTAAGGACATTGCGAGCGGGTCTTCGCCTCGAACTAATCGTAGAAAATGCGCTAGGGCTTCGCGGTGACCTTTCTCGGGACCTTTAAACCAACCCGAACGGGCGGTAAAACCGTCAGACGTCCTCAGCCGCTGCCAATTCTCCAGCGTCAACGACCAGCCCGCCGCCTCGATTTGAATTTTTTCTTTCGGTACCGATGCGGGCAGATGAGTCAGGTAATTAATTTGGGCGGTAGAACCATCCGCATAACGAAGCAAAAAGCGGCCCGCGTCTTGGCCATCTTGGCCACGCTCCAAGGCCTCGGCGTGAATACAGGGATGACCAACCCAGAAACGGAGCAAATCGATGAAATGACACCCTTCGCCTACAATCCGCCCGCCCCCTTGCTGCACGTCTAAGGCCCAGTGATCGACGGGCAACGTGCCCGCATTAATATCATAAATATAATGTTTAGGTCCGGGTTGAGCAGCGAGTTGCTGTTGGGCGATACGAGCCAAGGGAGCGAAGCGTCGGTTAAAACCAACTAGCAATTTCCCAGGAGCGTGGGCCGCGACCTTAATCACTTCCGCTAAATCAGCTTCCGTCAAAGCCAACGGCTTCTCAACCCAAACTGATTTCCCAGCCTGCAAAGCGGCTAAGGCCAAGGAAGCGTGTTGCGCATGACGCGTAGTTAAAAACACCGCAGCGGTTTTATCATCTTGGAGGGCAGATTCGTAATCCGTCGAGGCCATGAACGCCGCGTAGCGATCGGCTAATAACTTAGCGTGTAAGCCCTGAGCCGATACCACGTGACGCAACTCGAAAGGTTCAGCTTGGGCCACCAAGGCGGGCAATAAAGTACGGGAGGCAAAATGTCCGGCTCCCAAGAGCGAGACCCCCGTTGCGGAGGAGGCGTGATGCGCCGCCGTCGCCAGTTTCGGCGAGCGGTCGAGCTTAGCGGTATCATAACCCAGCAATAGTCCGTAAGTTGAAGGCGAAGCCATACGCTGATACGCCAAGGGAGCCTGGGAAAAATCAAATCGTTCACTGATTAACTCCTGCGGGGTAATTTTACCTTCGGACATCCAAGTCAGCACCTTTTGGAAATTCTCTTGGGCAGAGAAAGCGGCCCCCAGCTCGCGGCTACCATAAGAGTTTGAAACCTGTAGGCTCACTTCACGGGCATAGTAATCGGCCCGATTTAATTTCAACCCCGTCACCCCAACCAACACCACGCGACCTTGGCGGCGACAACACCGTGCGGCTAAATTCACAGGTTCATCCGAAGCAGTGCTCGCCGTGATTAAAACTCCGGCAACACCGACACCCTTCGTCCAAGCCAACACCTGGCTTTCCATCCCGTTCGAGGAATGATTCACCATCCCCTTGGCCCCAAACTTTTCGGCTAAAGCCACCTTAGTAGGCTCAGGATCCATGCCCAAAACTTCACAACCGAGAGCACGCAAGACTTGGACCGCGAGTTGGCCAATTAAGCCCAAGCCCATCACTACCACGTGATCACCAGCCTGAACCCCCATTAAACGAATTCCTTGTAAAGCGATAGCGGCGAGGGGCGTGAAAGTAGCCAACTCATCGCTCACCCCCGCAGGAATGAGCGCCGTGGTTGCGGGGTGCGCCAAAACCATTTCGGCATGCGGGGAGTTAGAAACCACGCGATCGCCGGCTTGATAACCCGCCACTCCGCCGGCTTCGATGACTTGGCCAACGTGGCAATACCCTAACGGTAAAGGCTCAGCTAATTTATTTCGCACCGCTTGCCAGGTATGCCACCAGCCCTCGGCCTGAACTTTTTGCCAAAGCAAACGAGTCCGCTCGGGTTGTAACTGCATTTTGCGCCACCAAGAAGCGCGACCGAACTCAACCAACATCCGTTCAGTCCCTAAAGAAATAAGGGAATGCGTGGCCTTAACCAACAACCGGCCAGGTTGAGGACAAGGAGCGGGCACCGGTAGCAAAACCGTGTCGCCTGAATCTAAATATTGAACCAGCTGTCGCACAAAAAATTATACCTTCAAAAAGAGTTTCCGCTGATACATCCAATAAAGCACTAACCAAGTAAGAGATAAAACCCCTATGCCCATGAGCAGTGGCTGATAAGCAGGCCCGAAGAAGGTAAACACTTGAGGCCGTAGGTGCGTTTTAAGTGTACTATAGAAGAAAGGATTGGTCGCATGGGCCAAGAAATAGGCCGCAATCGAATTTGCCCCAATGACCACCAAGGGGAATGCCCAGCGCCGCCAGCCCAGCACTTCCGTCAAACCCTGAAAAGCCGCCAGGAGCCAGAAGCAACACCCACCACTCCAGAGCACCCATGCAGGCGTCCAAATCCTTTTCACGATCGGACAAATGCCCGCCAAGTGCAGCCCCAAGCTAAGCACTAAACCGGCTAAGCCAAACCAAAGGAGTGGCTTAAGAACTGCCCGAGGTGACGAAGCATCACGGAGCCAGACCCCAGCGCGAAGGCCTAAAATCATGGTCGCGAGCGTAGGGATGAAACTTAGCGTAGTGTAGCCACCCGGCTCACGAACAAAAACTTCTGCCCGGGGGAATAAGTTTAAGAACCAAACATCAAACGCATATGCAGGATTGGTGTTCTTATTCCAATGCGCAGCAAAGCCGGTGAAGTTTGACTCCCAATTAGGCGACACCCCCACGACTGCATAATTAAAATCAGCGGCGGGCAAAGGCCAGAGTGCAAAGAACAACCAATAAACTACGAGTAAGCCGCCGAAAATCGTCCACTGGACTCGCCCCGAACGTTCTGCCACTAAGTGTAGAAAGAAGTAGCCTAAACCAATTTGTGCCAACGTGTCCGTGAACCAAAAATTGGTCATCGGTTGGTTAATCGAACGAACAAAAATCCCGAGTAAGACCAAAATTAAAGCGCGCCGTAAAGCTTGCCACCGCAGAGTACTAGGAAGTACGCCCGCCGCTTGACGGGCGGATAGCGAGAAAACCAACGCCACCCCGACGAGAAAAGAAAAGGACGGTTGAATTAAATCGTGCAACGAACACCCCGCCCAAGGCACGTGAGATTGTTGACGGGCGAGGAAGGCCCAAAAATCGCTGTCCGGAAGAGCCTTGGAGATTTTCCCAAACGACAAGACCTCGGCCAGCATCAGGAACATCACCAAACCGCGATAAGCATCTACCGATAGCAGACGCGGTTGCGTGGGTTTTAGAGGAGTAGCGGATTCACTCATAGAAACATCAAACCGTACGACCACGTTGGGCCGACGAAGATTTCTCAATGAAGCAGCCTAAAGCCGCGATAATCACCGCGAGCGTAAAGAGTAAGGGCGTAAACCAGCAGAGTAGATCAAACGCTGCATGCAGCCCGAAGAATACTAGCACGCAGGCTAGTGGAATCGTTTCGGGGGTGCCCGGACGGAACGCTCGCACCAACAAGGTCGCTAACCATCCAAGCCCGACTAAGACCGGCAAGACGCCGATCACACCCCATTCTGCAAGCATCTGTAACCAATCACAATGGGCATAGACCGCGCGAATCTGGAGATGGCCATGGGCATCTTGAAGTGCAGGCTGACGCGCTTGAAAGACCGGGGAGACCCAGCGATAAGAACCCGCACCCCAGCCGGTCCAAACTTTACCGGAGGTGCCACCCGCGGTGGCCATTTCCCAAGTAGCCGCACGTAAGGGAGCACGATCATCGAGCCCTAAGGCTTTGAAATTCGTCACCTTGGTGGCGACTTTTTTCTCTACGCCTTGGAAATCGGCTATGAAGCCAATCAGCACTGCCGCCACTAATAAAGCCGCTAACGTCATGAACACATGGCGACGCGTACGCTCGTTCGCAAACAACATACCACGAATCACCGCGACTGGAATCGTCAGGAATAAAAGTAAACCTACGACTAAAAGAGACCCAACACTATTGGAGAAAAGCGCAAAAACCGAAAGCAGTAAGAAGATAAAGCCCGCCAACAAATACGGTCCACCCTTGACCGAACTCCCACCAGCGCGGCGCAAATGCCAAAACGTTAAGCTCAAGGCGATAGCGGCATTTAAATAAAGGTAAACGCCACCGTGGTTGCGATTCATGAACACCCCGAAGACCCGAATATCCACCGGGATTTTGAAACCCAACACCTCGCCGCTCGCGGGTTGATTCAGCAGGCAAAAGACCGCGATACAACTCGCCGAAGCCAGTGCGACCCAACCTAAGAAAACGTAAGTCCGGCGTCGCGTCACGGTAACGCGTAAAGCACAGAGTAGTAACCACGGTCCACCGAGTATGAGCATAACCCGCCAAGCATTCATCCCGCCGGGATCTTCATCTGATAAAAGCGGGGCCGCTAAACCGGAGGGCAACCAGGCAACGGGCTTCTCTAAGAAAATTTTCCAAAATAAATCCCGCTCGACCACCGTACCCCAAGGGTTGAGGGCTTGGAGGGTGAAATAAGTAAACAACGCCAAACCGGCCCAAAAGGGAACCTGCTTGACCAAATCGCCCCAAACTTGGCGGGCGGGGCGGGCCAACAAATCATTCTTTAATAAAATAAACGGAACCCACTGGGCAACGAAGGCCGCCAACGGAAACGCAAAGTAATCTAAGCCCGCGCGGGTAAACATTTGTTCGCGGGGGACAGCAATCAAGGCCGCCACCAAGCACCCAGCCCAAACCATCAAAGCTCCTTGTTGCACCCGATAACTGGCGGTGGCAGCGAGGAACGCTACGAGCGAAACCCCGAACGCGGCAGCTACCGTCCAAAAGACGACCCCCCCCCACGACCACGGCACCGCGATTAAAAGCAAGGACGCCAAGGCCACCACCGCGGATTCACGCGAAGTGGAGTCCGAGTTTCCGCTCGGAGAGTTTTGGGAGAGACTACTCACGGAGGGTCTAAATTAGACCAAGCCTGCCTGATAGATATCGTGAATGCGTAATAGACCTAAGCACTTAGCAGAGTTTTCTTCGACGACCGGCAGTACGGAAATTTGCGAGGGCCGATCTTCCATCACGCGGGCGGCTTCACCTAGATTCATCGTCTTGCAGGCACGAGAAGGCTGCTTGGTCATAATATCTTCGGCTTTAGCAGTGTTGATATCAACCCCGCGACTCAAGGCCCGGCGCAAATCGCCATCCGTAATTAAACCGACCAAATCACCTTGAGGCGAAAGCACACACGCGGCCCCATGGGGGTGTTGCGTCATCGCAATCACGGTCGAGCGTAAAAGATCTTGGGGAGCCACGCAGGCACAACGAGCGAGGGGCTGCATCACTTCGCCCACCGTAAGCAAAAGATTACGCCCTAATTGTCCCGCAGGGTGATAACGCGCAAAGTCGGTGGCTTGAAAACCACGCTTCGTCATCAAGGCCGCCGCCAAGGCATCGCCGAGGGCGAGCGTGAGCAACGTGCTGGTCGTAGGCACCAACGCCAACGGATCGGCTTCGGGTCGCGTGCCGATATCCAAAACCACATCGGACTGCATCGCGAGGGTGGACTGCGTGTTGCCGACAATGGCGATTAACGGAGCCTGAAAAGAACGTAAGACGGGAATCAATCGTACTAACTCGGCCGTGGATCCCGAACGGCTGACCATAATCACGGGGTCTTTCGCCTGGAGAATACCCAAGTCGCCATGCACGGCGTCACCTGCGTGTAAGAAAATTGCTGGCGTACCCGTACTGCAAAGCGTAGCTGCGATTTTCTGGGCGATGAGACCCGATTTCCCCACGCCGCACAAAACGACTTTGCCGTGATGTTGTGCGAGCAAGTCGACCGCGGCCGAAAACTTCTCGTCAAGTCGTTGAGAAAGTTCCGTGAGCGCCGCCGCTTCGGCTTGTAATAAGCGTCGCGCGGAATCGAGAGGGGTATTCATAAAAAGAAATTAAAGGAGTTTTCGGGCCGCCTCTAAATCAGCCGGCGTGTCAATAGCCACTGGATGATAATCCGTAACTACCGTTTGGAAAGTTTGGCCGTGGGCGAGAAAGCGCAACTGCTCCAGGGACTCGATGGTTTCTAAAACCGTGGGTTGTAACTTAGCATAACCCGCTAACGTTGCACGATCATAGCCATATACTCCGAGGTGAGACCAATAAGTGTGCTTCTGGACCCACTCGCTATAATCCACGCCACGAAGGTGTGGAATCGGACTACGCGAAAAGTAAAGCGTCGTGCCGTTTTCCGCTCGCACAACTTTTACCACACTCGTGGCTAAGAGACGTTCCGTTGAATTAATCTTCGAGACCGCCGTGACCAAGGCGCACTTCGTTTCTTTCCATCGCGAAATTAGATCATCCAATAAACTTGGGGCAATAAACGGTTCGTCGCCTTGGATGTTTAGAAAGAATTCTCCGGGAAGCTGCGGCAACACGCTCGCCATACGGGCCGTACCCGAAGGGCAATCAGGAGAAGTCATCAAAATCTCTGCTCCAAAACTGCGGGCGACTTGGGCGACCTCTTCGGCATCGGTGAGAATGACGATGCGATTAGCCTGTTTTACTTGCCGGGCACGTTCCCAGACATGCTGCATCACGGGCTTGCCCCCTAAGTCCAAAAGGACTTTACGAGGTAAACGAGTGGAACCTAAACGAGCGGGAATACAAAGCGTGATCATAGAACGTTCACTTATTGGCGAAGGCTGGTTTCGTGAGTGAGATACCAAGCGTAAACTCCGCGGATGCCTTCGGCGAGCGAGAGGCTTGGCTTCCAACCCAGGGAGCGAATGCGGCTCACATCCATCAGTTTGCGTGGCGTGCCATCTGGCATTACTGGATTAAAGCGTAGCTCCCCCTGATACCCCGTGATTTGCGCAATCAGCTTAGCTAAGTCTGCGATGGAGATTTCCTCACCTGAGCCGATATTAATATGCTCTGGAGCCGAGTACTTATCCATTAGCATCAAACACGCTTGGGCCACATCATCGGCGTGCAAGAACTCACGCAAGGGCTTACCAGTGCCCCAAAGTTCTAGCACTGGATCGCCGCGCAATTTAGCTTCGTGCATCTTGCGAATTAAGGCTGGCAGCACGTGGGAGTTTAAAAGCGAAAAGTTATCGCCCAACCCGTAAAGGTTACAGGGCATCGCACTGATAAAATCGCAGCCGTATTGTTGGCGGGCAAACGTGCAGAGCTTAATCCCGGCAATCTTGGCCACTGCATAAGCTTCATTCGTGGCTTCCAACGGACCGGTTAACAAAGCGGACTCAGCAATCGGTTGCGGAGCGAATTTGGGGTAAATGCAACTTGAGCCTAGGAACAAAAGTTTCTTCACGCCCTGGAGCCGAGCGCCCTCAATCACATTGGCGGCCATCATCAAATTCTCGTACAGGAAATTGTAGGGCGCGGTCGCATTATGGCGAATCCCCCCCACGCGGGCGGCGGCCATAAAAACGTAATCTGGCTGCGTCGCCTGATAAAACGCCTGGACCGCAGCACTGTCGCATAAATTTAATTCCTGCGAGGTGCGGGTGATTAAATTTTGGTAGCCCGCAGCCTGAAGAGCTCGCAGCAAAGCCGAACCCACCATGCCCCGATGACCCGCGACGTAAATCTTTGCGTGACGTTCCATGCTTAACGCTGGGATTGGCCGACTTTACGCAAATCACTGTCGACCATCTTTTCCACCAACTGCACAAACGAAGTTTGTTGTGGATTCCAACCTAACTCACGCACGGCTTTGGCGGGGTTGCCGAGCAACTGTTCGACTTCCGTTGGACGGAAATAACGAGGATCGACCGCAACGAGCGTACGGCCCGTCTTCGGATCGATACCCTTTTCCTCTACCCCTTCGCCCTTCCAGGTTAATTCAATCCCCGCCCGGCGAAAGGCATGGGTGCAAAATTCACGGACGCTATACATCTTCCCTGTCGCGATGACGAAATCATCAGGCTGATGGTGTTGCAGGATCAGCCACATGCATTGCACGAAATCTGGGGCATAACCCCAGTCGCGCTGGGCCGAGAGGTTACCCAAGAAAAGGCAATCTTGGCGACCGTGGACGATGTTGGCCACGGCCAGGCTGATTTTACGGGTGACAAAAGTTTCGCCCCGGCGTTCGGATTCGTGATTAAATAAAATCCCGTTACTCGCAAAGATACCGTAGGCTTCGCGATAATTACGCGTAATCCAGTAAGCGTAGATTTTAGCGACACCATAGGGACTACGTGGGTAAAAGGGTGTCGTCTCGGATTGGGGCACTTCTACTACCTTGCCGAATAACTCCGACGTCGAGGCTTGGTAGATGCGCACCTTCTTCTCCATTTTAAGCAAGCGAATCGCTTCTAATAAACGCAGCGTCCCAATCCCGTCCGTATCGGCAGTGTACTCGGGCACATCAAAGGACACCTTCACGTGCGACATGGCCCCGAGATTATAAATCTCATCGGGCTGCACTTCGCTGATAATCCGAATCAGGTTCGTGCTATCGCTTAAGTCACCGTAGTGCAGGTTAATTTTCTTAATCCGAATATCACGCACGAGGTCATCCATGTAGAGATGCTCGATGCGTTCGGTGTTAAAACTCGAAGAACGACGCATGACACCATGGACTTCATAACCCTTCCCAAGCAGAAACTCGGCGAGGTAAGAGCCATCTTGTCCGGTGATACCAGTGATGAGGGCACGCTTTTTCATGTAAAATTAGTTGGTAGGAGAAGTTTTAGCTTGGGCGATAATACGCGAACTGCTGTCAATCTTGGCTCCAAGGCCTTCGACTAGCATCGCTCCTTCTTTTTTCAGCACGACCATTTCAGGAATATTTCCCGAGTTACGGTCGCCGCCTTTGCAGAAGACCGCATCGTGGCCATGAGCCTTGGCTTCGCGAATAAGTTGGCCTAAGGTTTCGCACACGGAACCATCTTGATCAGTCGCCAAGACCGCCCGGTCGACCACTCGCAAAGCTTGCACCACGGCGAGACGCGTTTGCTGGTCGATAAAGGCTTTTCCTTTTTTAAGGGCTGCCTGTTGGTCATTATTAACGATGACCCAAAGGGCGTGGCCCTGCGCTCGGGAGAGCTCGAGTAATTCTAAATGACCGCGGTGAATCGGGTCGAAGTAGCCGCTCGTGATGGCGATGCGCATGAGGAAAAAGTATTTCGGTGAAGGTTGAGTGCGATATAATCTTACTTTTTGGCAAGACTCGGGCAGGCTACCGCACGTGGAGGCGGGTGGCGCCGGCACGTGCGAGTAATAGACTGTCAGTCAGGTTGCCCTGACCAAAAACTAAGCCTTCGGAGCGCTTGGAAAGAGCAGCGGGAAGAGTTCCAGTGCTCGGCTATTCCAGTGCTTCAGTTTCCGAAGGCGTTCGAGCACCTCAGGAGAGGCGTGTACGGTCTCGGCTTGGTTCAAGACCCGTTCCAGAGACGGGGCCGAGAACTCGAGAGCTGGTACAACCTGGTTGCGTAGCAAGGTCACAATCGAGGCCGCGAGCGAGGGCGTAGGCTGCCACTTCTCCCGGCGGCTCCCTTTGTCCTTAGTCGACAAGATCATTTCATGCCCACGTAAGAACTTAAGTCCTTGACTGACAGAACCTTTGCTAATTCCCAAGCGCCCCTGGATTTCATCAAAACTGAGCGCCTTAGGCGAAGCATAGAGTAATGCATAAATCTCTGCCACCGAAGGAGATACACCGATAATACCAGCCATTCTCACAAAAAAGTCTGCCAACTCCAATTCATACGGTGACAGCGGATCAAAAGTGGCCCTTTTTTTGCGCCGCGAAGCAGCCTTTTCCGAGGGGAGTTTCATGGAGGGGGTAAGCCTGAGTTCTAAGTTTCAATATTTTTTGAACCATGACAAGCGGTATTATTCCTTAAATCTAAGGTAAGGTCGGAGCCCCTCCCCTCCCTTGCCAGCCCAGGGGGAAATGCGTTACCTGAACCCATGCGTCGACTGACCTTGGCATTCTGTGGTTGTGGCTCCCGGGCACGCACCTACGCAAGCATCGCCGCCGAAATGCCGGAGCACTATCAACTCGTGGCCGCCGCAGACCCCGTGACCGATCGTTTAGACGTGGTACGAAAGCTAGGTGAAAAATCCTGTGCGCATTTCCGGTCGTTCGACTCCGCGGAAGCCATGTTCGCCGCGGGCAAGTTAGCCGACGTGGTAGTCATCGCCACCCAAGACGCCCAGCACCGGGCGCATGCCATTCGCGCGATGGAACTCGGCTGCGATTTACTTTTAGAAAAACCAATTGCCCATCGCCTAGACGACACCTTGGCCGTCCAAGCTGCCGCTCAAAAATTGGGCCGTCGCGTGGTGGTGTGTCACGTTTTGCGCTACACTCCCTTCTATAATCAAGTAGCTGAAATCATCCGCCAAGGTGAAATCGGTGATATCGTTTCGGCTAATTTCATCGAAGGGGTGCAACCTTGGCACCAAGCCCACTCTTTCGTGCGCGGACACTGGAGCGTCGAAGCCAAGTCCTCCCCGATGCTCTTAGCCAAGAGTTGTCACGACTTAGACTTACTTGCGTGGTTAATTAATCGTCCCTGTTTATCGGTGTCTTCTTACGGTGCGCTCACGCAATTCACCGCAGCCAAAGCCCCTGCAGGAGCTCCCGCACGCTGCACTGATGGTTGTCCCGCCGCGAAAGACTGTTTATACGATGCCCATCGTTACGCTCTTCCGGAAGGGCGCCGCTGGTTAGCGATGGTGTATGACCGTGCGAAAATAGCCGACGATGCCGAAATTTTTACTTGGTTAAAAACCAGCCCCTGGGGGCGTTGTGCCTATCGCTGTGACAACGATGTCGTCGACCACCAAGTCGTGGCTTTGAAGTTTACGGGCGACGTGACGGCTACCTTTACCATGACCGCCTTTGATGAAGGTCGGCAGTTAGAAATTTTTGGTACCCGCGGAATTTTGCGCGGTGGGGCCTTTGTTAAAAAGCACCTTGATTGCGATTTAGTGGTGACTCCACACGGCCATGAGGCGGCCCCACGCAAGATCACCGTTAAAGCCCCCACCGCCGGCTATGCGGGACACGGCGGCGGCGATTATGGCCTCATGCAAACCTTACACCGCGACCTAACCTGTGCGGACCCCAAGGCCATGCACACATCCTTAGACACTTCACTGCAAAGCCACCTGATGGCTTTCGCCGCGGAAAAGTCGCGTCGCGAAGGCCGAGCGGTGAGTCTCGATTCTTAACTTTCACCTGGCGCCCCCTTGGGGATTCGAACCCCAGTTACCTCAGTGAAAACGAGGTGTCCTGGACCGGGCTAGACGAAGGGGGCGGTCGGTGAAGGGCGGAAAGTAGCGACAGAAGACCGATTGGGTCAAGTTTTTAGGACTAAACCGTAAAAAAGGCGATAACCTGGGGTTTATCGCCTCGTTTTTGAGCCTCGGACGCTGGTTTAGAAGCGCTGACGGTAGCTAAAGTTCAACGAAGTCGCATTACCGTTACCCTGTTGATAGGTAAGGCCAATGGAGTAGGTCGAGTTCTCGTTAGGTCCAAAGTTAAACGAAGGAGCCACGTAGAACCCAGATCCAGGAAGAACATTCAGCGAGGTCGAATACCCAGTGGGGAAGCTGCTCGCCGTACCCGTGGAGGTAAAGTTGGCAGAGCTACCCGAACCTTGAGCGAGGTAACCAAAATCGGAAGCTAAGCGATAGCGCCAGCCGCCATCATCTTCACCCCACAAGTGGTGTAAACCAAAGCCCGCCCGGAAAGCCGTTTGGGAAATCGACGAACTCGCAATCGACAAAGCATCCGAGGCACCGGATTCATTGAGTCCCGAAAGATGCGTCGTGGAATACTCCGCACCGATGAAGGGCGTCACGTAGTTACCCGAGCTCTTCGAACCGTACACCGTACCCAAGCGTGCCCAAGCCCCGACCGTGAAGGCCGAAGGCGAAGACACCAAGGAAGTACCCGGAGTCACCACCGAAGCACGCGTCGCACTACCAGAGAACGAACTCAGACCAGCCCCCACATCGAAGGCGACCTTATCATTAAACAAGGTCGTACCAAAGAAGTAGTTGGCCGAGTAAACATTACCCGAGGTGCGAGCACTGGTGGAAGAACTCGTGCCCGACATGTGTTGTGTTTCCAGGGTGAAACCTTGGGTCGCCGATTCACCCACGTCCGCGGCGTAACCGCCCAAGAGACCGTAGGTGTTTACAGAACTTTGTAATAAGGCAGGCGTGGTTGCCGACAACGAAGCACCGGTCGCATCAACAAACCATTCCGAGGGAGCAATGCCCGTCCCGAGGCGATCGAAGCGACGCGTTTCTAAGCGCTGTTCGAGGTAACCGATGTCGGAACGGAAGATACCAAGCGAGGCAATCGCCGCTTGGGCGCCTGCATAGGGCGTCAGGTTATCCAGAGCTGCCTGCAGATTCGCATCATTCTTCAAGGCCAACGTCGCACCGAGAGAGGTGAAGGTCGAGGCAGGGGCTGCTTGATAAACATCGTCCGCAGTCCCCGCAACACCATCAACACCGTTGTTAACGAAGTTGAGGTTAACCGCCGTGATGGCTTCTACTTTAGCAATCAAATCACGCGGCCCGCGGAAGGGAGCGTATTGATTAGGAGCACGAACAATGTAAGCGGCAATCTGGCTCGCGACGACGGGCATGCCCGCAACGGTCGACGTAATGGTGCCGTTAGGACCATCCACAGGAATCGCCAACAAGTAGCGCAAGGGATTAGCACCCGAGGTGAAGATCGAAGTGGCTGGTAAAACCGATACAAAGTTACCCGCCACCGTGGTCGCAGGCGTATTCGCATCGTTTTGGAACAAGACAAAACGCTGACCATAAGCAGGCGTTGCCGCGCCATACTGCAACAGCGTCATCGATCCCGTGCCACCGTTATTCAAGTCAGCCGTACCGGTGAACGCGACCTTGTCGTTATAGTTGCCGTTAAGAGCGGTAGCCGAGATTTCCATTTGCATCGAACCCGAGTTCACAAAGTTACCATTCACCTGCATCACGCCAGGCGAGTAACCAGGAGCCAAGGTACCTGCATTGGTTAAATTACCAGCCACCACGCCCGTACCGTGCAGGTAGGAAGTCGCATCAATGGTGATAGATCCGCCAACTGGGATATTAGGCGCCAATTCCGTACCTAATTGGACGTTCGCGTTATTCTGAAGAATGAGGGGGCTGCCGATACCGCTATTTACCACCAAGGCGCCCGCACCGCTCACGCCATTAACCGTCGTGGGATTGGTCGAGCTTGCACCCGAAAGATTAGCACCCGCTAAATTCGACGTGTTAGTGTCTTGTTGAATGGAGAGTGCGCCGCCGTTTAGGGCAATCGTACGACCACCCAAGATTTGTCCGTTGCTAGGCGTGACGATGAACGTGCCGCCATTAATTTGGTAACTCGAGAAGACAGCCGAGGCCACGCTGCTATTAACACCCGACGCATTAAGGACACCTGAACCCGTCATCACAAAAATCCCAGCACCCGCAGAACCGGTAATAGGAGCCGTGAAGACCGTGGGCGAAAGCAACATGCCATTATTCACCCGCACGGCCAACGTGCCGTTAACGATGTTAATCGTTGAGCCAGCATAGGATTGAAGAACTTCAAGGTTACCAGAGGCCACGCCCGTACCCACCGTCAATGTACTATTATTAGCGGCGACTTGCGTGGAGAAAGCTGGATTGAGGAACGAAGCACGCCCTGGGCCGACAAAGGTGAGATTAAACGCTCCCGTAGAAACCACATTACCGAGGAACGTGGTATCGATTGCTTGATTCACGGTGATGTTACCACCCGAGCCAAAATTAAGGCTCGAATTCGCGGTACCCGTCACCCCGACAATCGCACTCATACTCGTGCTCAAGGCGACGTTGTCGCCAATCGTAATCGAAGCTAATGAGGGAATCGCGGACAGCGTGACGATGCGCGTGGCACCACCGCCCACCGACTCAATATCCAAAGTGCCCGCCGAGTTTTGAGAGAGGCCGGTGATTTGCGTACCCAGGGTACGTGCAAGAGCATTAGTTCCGAGGTTCAGTTGCAAAGTCGCCCCCGAAGCTACCGTGGCGTTGGCTAAAGCTAAGCCTGCACCAACGCGATTGTCGGTGTCGATTAAAGTACCTGCGTCGACTTCATACGAAGAGGCTTGGTTGGTACCGTTCGACAAATCGATCACGCCTGTCCCGGTCTTCACAATCGTGCCGTTACCACTAATGGCGCCGTTGTATAAAATCGGAGTCGCTGTGGAATTATTAAAACCAATCTTAGCACCTGCGGAGACAGACAACGCGGCGCCACCAAAGCCATCGATGTCCCCAATTAAGGTACCCGAGGTAACGTTGATCGTCCCGATGACGTTCGCGGTGTAAGGACCCGTACCCACATCACGCAAGAGGTTAAGCGTACCCGACCCCGAAGTCGTAATAGAAGGCGCTCCAGTGATTTGACCCGAATAGGTCAACGTCGAGCCAGCACTAGTCGTGAAGGTTAAATTCGAACCCGCGGAGGCTTGAATTTGCGACGTCACATCGCCCGACACATTGCTCAAACCTTGCGCGGTCGCCCCAACGGATAAAATCGTGTTAGGTGCCAAAGTGACGGCAGCAACATTGGCCAATACATTATTAACTCCCAGCGTCACCGAACCAGCCGACACCGTAAAGTTGCCCGACATATTTTGGGCGGACGTTAAATTCAAGGCACCGGTGCCTGCTTTAACAAAATTACCCGCTCCCGTGATGGCACCACCGAAGGTTTCGGTCGTACCAACCGCTACCGTATCCGTAAAGGTAGTATTCGCTTCGACTATCACTGTCCCGTAAACGCCGCCACCCGCATTAGGTAAACTGGGTGCTAAAACCGAGCCTTGTTGGACATCTAACGTGCCACTGAAGGACAAGGCGCCCGAGATCGTCAAGGCTCCCGCACCCGACTTCGTAATAGTACCCGAACCCAAAATACTACCTGCCCAGCTAACGTTGGTAGTGTTATTAATATTAAAGAACGCTCCGGACGAGACGTTCACCACGCCCCCGGTGATGTTTTGGAGGCCGCCCGAATTAAACTGTAAGGTGCCACCAAGAATATTAACTGGGCCAGCGACCCAGCCATTCGCGGAATTAATCACCAAAGTGCCCGCCCCGACTTTATCAAACGTACCGGTGCCCGTAATCGGAGGCACAAACGTGCCCGTGACGCCGGTAGGAACGTCGACCACTAAAGTCCCTGCGACATCGACTTGGATCCCCGAGGTGTTAGAAATCGAATTCCACTCAATCTGCAAGGTGCCCGAAGCAATGTGCGTTATCCCGGTGTAGGTGCTCACCCCCGACAAGGTAACATTTTCTTGGCCCGTAATATTAATACCACCCGTGCCGGTGATAACGCCGCGGTAAGACAAGATTTGGGCATCCGGCGTAGGCGAAGTGCCCGTAGCAGGCTCATTTAATACCCCGCGCAAGAACCCGAGCGTGTTCGCCATCGACATGCCACTCACCGGCACAATCGATAAGTTACCGTTGGCCAAGCCGTTAAGAGTTTGGTTCAACGTCACGGAAGGAGCCACGTAAATGCTGCCCGAGACCGAGGACGATAAAACCGAGCTCAACGCCACCGCAGGCGAACTAATGTAAACATTCGCTGCGGTCGAGGCCGCTGTGGTGAGATTCTGGCTAACCGTGAAACTCGTGTTAGGTGCAATCGCCGTGATGACAGTGCCAGCAGGAATACCGGGGCCCGTGATCACTTGGCCGACAACTAAGCCCGCCGTGTTAGCCGTGGTAATGACCTTTTGTCCAACCGCACCGCCGGTCGCGGTATAAGTGGCTCCAGCAGTGACTGCCGTCACCAAACTACCTGTGGCAATACCGGCACCCGATAAAATCTGCCCAACCTGAATACCCGCAATCGAGGTGAGGCTTAAAATATTCTGACTCGCCGCACCACCCACAGGCGTATAGGCCACGGATAAAGTTCCAGAGGCTGCTGCCACAAGCGGTTGGCTCAAGGTAACGGCATCCGAACTTACATAGATACCAGCGACCGTTGAAGCTGCCGTCGTGAGACTATTACTAAGCGTGAAATTAACATTAGTCGCAATGGCCGTGATCACCGTACCCGCAGGAATGCCAGGACCAAAGACTTGCTGACCAATCGTCAGGCCCACCGTACTGCCCGTCGTGATCACATTCTGACCAGCGGCACCACCCGTGGCAGTAATCGATGCACCAGGCGTAACCGCAGTGATAACCGCTCCCGTGGCAACGCCGGTACCCACTAAGCCTTGGCCCACTACTAAACCCGTAGCAGAATTTAAATTTAGGACGTTTTGACCTGCGGGACCATAATTTGCCGTCACGGTCGCAGGGTTGACCGAAGCAATAATCGAGGTCCCCGAAATGCCCGTGGAAATGGCCAACGTACCTGCCGCCAAAGCCGTCAGGCTATTGTTAAGCGTCACGGCGGAGCTGGTGGAATAGGCACCCGCGGTCGTTGAAACAGCGGCGGTCAAGTTCTGGCTAACCGTGAAACTGACATTGGGATTAATCGCCGTGATGTAACTTCCCGCGGGGATCCCGGGACCACTGATTGCCTGACCAATGACTAAGCCCGAAGTATTGATTGTCCTGATCACCTTCTGACCTGCATTACCCGAAACCGCGCTGTAGTTCGCCCCGTTAATAATATTAGTAATAATCGAATTCGTCGCGACGCCCGTGGCTACCGTGAGCGTACCAAGCGCCGTGGCGATTAAGTTGTTATTAATGGTTGCGGCAGGCGACGTGGCATAATTATTGGCGGTCGTCGAAGCGGCCGTGGTCAAATTATTGCTCAACGTGACGCTGTTAGCATTGATAGCGATGATGACGGTGCCAGCAGGAATCCCAGGACCACTGATTGCTTGACCCACCACGAGACCCAAGCCCGTCGTGGTGAGATTTAACGTGGACGTACCAGCCGTACCACTAGTAACCGTCAAAGTCGTACCCGTGTTAACCGCGGTGATGGTCGAAGAGGCGGGAATAGCATTACCCGAAACCGCATCACCCACGCTTAAATTAGATACACTGCTAAGATTGATGACCTTTTGTCCCGACGAACCGCCCGTCATCGTGGTGGTTAAGGCAATCGCCGAAACGGATTCCCCCACTTGCAAGTTCGTCACCGAGGCAAGATTCAAGACCGTGCCACCCGAAACACCACCGACAATGGATACAGGCGAAAGACCTGAGGCAGAAATGTATTCACCCGCACGAATCCCAGAAATGGAACCAATGTTCAAAACATAAGCGCCGCCTAAACCGCTGACCACTGAGGTCGCAATCGTGGGAGTGTTTTGCAGGTAATACGCAGGATATTGATCAGGGGAAACACCGCTGAAGTTTGTTAAGGCCGTGTTGAGTTGGTTAACTTGGGTCAGCGATTTCCCAATCGTCAAAGAACCGCCGGCCAAATTAATCGTCGAACCTGCTTGGCCAAAAAGTGCACCAACCGTTTGGTTGGTCGTGGCCGTAAAGGTTGCTCCGGAAAGTAAAACTAAACCCGAGGAATTCGTAATCCCATTAGCACCTGAGACAGTTAAACTGCCGGAGTTAACCACTGTGGCCCCGTAATAAGTATTCGAACCCGAGAGCGTAATCGCATTGCCGCCGCTTAAGAGCAAGTTGCCCGCACCAGAAATGGAACCAGCATAGTTGGTAGCGGTACTTTGTACCAAGGAAATCGACCCGCGGCCGAGATTGATACCCGTGTTCGCATCGCCCGAAAGGTTGTGAACCGTTTGCGTGGTATCATCAAAGACGATGGAAGTATAGACACCTGGGCTCGAAGCCGAGAGACCCGAACTCAACGTAATCGAAGAGGCATTAATGAAGGTGTTATTTTGACCGTAGGAGAAAGCTAAGGTCACGCCATTCTGCACTAACAACGATCCGTAGAAGTTTAACTGTTGGTTGTAGACGTCGATGACGCCTAATTGCGTATTGCCAACGGTCACCGTGCCACCGCTGAGGGTGTTGTTAATCGTAGCCGAAGGACTGACCGTAAGCACCGATCCAGCCGCCCCGCTAATTTGCGCCCGCAAGGTCGCGGCATTATTTTGCACTAATTGCAACGTGCCACCACCGCTGATGACGACGGAACCGTAACCTAAACTTTCGACATTAGAAATCAGCGAGCCTTGAATGACATCGATTTCGCCGATGGTCGAAGATGTGCCCATCAAGGCTAAGTTGCCCGTACCAGATTTAATAAACTTACCTTGGGCCCCGTTGATGCTACCCGAGAAATAACCGTCCAAGTTCGTATCTTGCACCACCGTCAAAGCCATGCCGGGAGAAACCGAAATCGTGCTGCCCGATCCGGTACCCGCATCCCACATATTAATAGCCTGCTCGTTAAACAAGGCCTGCAAGTTGCGAATCGTTTGGCTGGCACTAATCGTCAGCGTGGGTGAACCTGCACTTGCTGGTAAATAAGCGGGGCGCCATTCCGTCGTACCACCCGAATTTGTTCCAGATTGGGCATAGGTCAAATTGCTCTGACCCAGACCACCGCCGATTAAATTGACACTCGAAGCTAAACGGAGTGCTAGGCCATTAGGGTCGGCTAAAATCGTATTTCCTGAAGCCAGGAACACGTCCCCCGATAAACTACTACTATTTAAAATCGTTAAGGAACCCGCGCCCGTCTTGTAAACTCGACCAGCACCCGAAAGTCCACCGATTGAACCTTGAATCGAGGGGTCGATATGAATGTCTAAAAGATAGGAAGAGTCGGTACCTACATTTAAGTTGGTGTTAACATCGGTACCAGCGAGGCCGGCAATGAAATTGGCCGAAGAACCTGCGTAAAGATTATGAACAAAGTTGAGTCGGAAAGTCAGCGGTGACGAGGGATTGCCTAAAATATTGTCGCCGATGGATGGACCCACATTGACGACATTTTTAGGCGTATTAGCAAAACTGAGCGTCGAAGAACCCTGAACTAAAACCGCACCCGCACCTGTCATGTGGGCGGTAAAGCCATTCGGATTAGCGACCCCATAGTTAGTCCACATATTCAAGTGGCCAGCCACTTGGAGGATGCCTTGTTGGACATCAATAATCCCTGAAAACCCATTCTGGGCATAGAGATCGTTGGGCATCGAATGGGACTCTAAGATATAGGTATTATTCGCATAATAACTATTCCCTTGGAAACCGTCGTATTCCAATTGTCCACCGCCCGTGAGTACAATGAGGGGAGCGTTGGTGAAATTATTCTGCGAGGCGGCGACCGTAAAATCCGTCGCCGACTTAAACATCGCACTCGTCGTCGCGCCAATACTCTGGTTGATCGTTAAAACCGTACTGTCTCCCACCGTGAGCGATTTAACTTGGTGCAGGGCATCTTGAATCTGCACTGGCTGGGGATAAGTCGTCCCGGGTGCCCCTAAATTGTAGATATTCACGCCACCATTGACCGACGTTAACGTGGCGGGATTACTACCCGAGGTGTAATTAACCGTAACATCCGCAGAAGCATACGGAGCCGTCGCAAGGGCGGTCGCAGCCAGGATGAGTAAATGACGAGGTAATTTCATATCGTGTTACTTTATAAAGGATGAATTAGAAGCGGCGGCGGTAGCCCAACTCAACGCCCGTCGACCCGGTCGAGCCGGCTTTTTCATAGGAGAGCGTTAAGTAATAAGCCGAATCAGGGTTAGGACCGTAAGTGAACGAAGGAGCTACCCGGAAGCCACTGGAGGTTCCCACGGGAGCTTGGAAGTTAAAGCCACCCGTTGCACCATCCGTGAAATCGACGTTCACCGTGGCATTCTTACCACCAGCGATTTCGCCAAATCCTTGGAGGTCGAAACTGAACTTCATCGTTTCACCATCGACGATACTCAACCAAGTTAGGCCAGTGCCAAGCGAGGCGCGGGCAGAATCATACGAGATGGAACGGGCACTTAAGGCTGTAGCATCTCCGGTTTCCGTAAAGGCACTACCCGAGACGTGATTATAATCTAAGCCCACGTATGGCGTGATATTGAAACCCGACTTCGAGGCAAAGCCCGTGCCCAAGCGCGCAAAGGCACCATAGGACATCGCAGTAGGACTGGAATTTTCGGTTCCCAAGAACGTCATCCGCGAGAGCTTATCGCTGGTCGAGCCGAGCGAAATGCCGAGATCGAGGAAGTAAGTATCCTTCTTTTCGCCCAACATCGTGGAGAAGAAGCCGGACACTCGGTATTCATTCCCCGAGAGGGTTGCACTGGACGACGTGCCGAACGATGCATTCGCGATTGTATTCGCTTTTACTTGAGAATAACCAACCGAGAAGCCGTAAACCGACCACGAGTTAAGGTCGAAGGTCATACCCGCCAAACCACCCGTGAGGGTAGCATTATAGGGGGGCTCACCCGACGAACTACTACCCGTGAAGTTCATAGAAGACGCCTGAACAAAGGCTTCGCTGGAGCTGACGCTGAAGCCTACGCGATCGTAGCGACGCATTTCCAAACGATCTTCAATCGCAGAAACATCGCTGCGAACGCCGAGCACCACCGTATTAGGAACCGCTCCAAAAATGGCGGGCTGTAAGGACTGAATCGCAGGCGTTAACTGGGCATTCGTCATCGTCATCAGACGGGCCGAAAGCGGATCCACGTTACCATTGACGCCTGGAACTAAAACGGTGCCAGCGGCCACGTTCGTCTTGTTTTGAATAAAGGAAATCAAAGCAGCATCCACCCCCGCTACCGCGTACTCCGAAGGAGCACGTACCGAGTAAACGGCGTACTGATAAGGCAAGTGCACGAAACCATCCGTGTTGTGCACTAAACCATCATAACCCGAAGCAGTCGCACCCGCCGTGACCGTCGCAGGAGCCACAACTACATAACGACCCGTAGTGTCATCCGTCGTCACGCTGCTGGGGTTAGCATTAACGAAATACTGCGAGACTGGAGCCGAAGTAGACTGATTCGTCGTACCATTAAATAAGACGAAGCGATGACCATACTCCGAAGAGTTGGCCGTCAAGTAGCGCTGAATATTCAAGACGCCTGTGCCGCCATTATTTAAATCAGCCGTACCGCTGAAATTAATTTGGTCATTGTAGAGTTGCGTCGTCACTCCGCCCGAAACCACCGCAGTAGGTGTCGCCGAAACTTGCATGTCCGCCGTACCAGCGAGGATGAAGTTCGTCGTGTTGATGACCCCAGGAGAATAGCCAGGAGCCACAAAGGCGCCGGACGAAATCGTCAAACCCGTTGCGCCGCTAATCGTCGCGGTACCTGCTAAGATCGACCCATTGGTCACGGTTACATTACCACTGACGGCAACATTGCGATTCGACTCCGTGCCGAAACTCAAAGTAGCACCCCCATCAACCGAGACGTTGCCCGAAACGGCACCCGTGAGGGTCAAGACGCCCGGCGAAGTTGCATTCTGGTCCGTAGTAATTGCCAAATTGCCCGAAGTGTTTTGGCCTAAGCTTGAAGCCAAGGTGCCACTCGTCGCCGAAACTTGAACCGCCAACGTACCGCCAGCCAAGGTGATGCTACGGCTATTGCCAGAGCTATCAGGCAAGATCGTGCCTTGGTTGTTTAAGGTGACCGCCAAGACCCCTTGATTAACCACATACGACCCAAACGTGTAACTGCGCAAAGTCGTCGTCGCCGTATCCGTTAAGTCTAAAGTACCCGTACCTAATTTAATCAACTGGGCGGCGCCGGTACTACCCGTGATGACACCATTGTAAGCCGAGGTTAAGCCGCCCGCCACATAGACACCTAAACGACCGGCCGCACTGGTCGTGCCGTCAACGGCAATGGCAATCGCCTTGGTGTTACTAACGTCAACTCCTAGGCCACCACCCGAGATGGAAACCGAGCCGCTAAAGCTCGCTAAATTACCCGCCGGAGTGGTGGGTGTTAAATTTGCGGACGGGGCATAAAGCAACATGCCCGTACCCGTAAAATTGAGGTTAGCATTGCCAATAAATTGGCCCGCAAAAGTTCCGGCGGCATTTTGCGTGATGGTCAAAGACCGTCCCGCATTATTATTACCAATATTAAGGAACGAGCCATAGGCAGCGTTGACGCCCGTGAGGGTCGTGATCGCACTGGCATCTAACGTCACTTGTGCACCAATATTAGTTAGGGCTACTTGAGGTTGTTGCGTGAGGCTAACCACGGGCGTAGCTGCACCAATCGCTTCTAAATCAAGCGTACCTAAACCCGTGAGTTGACTGCCCAGCGTGCGGTTGGAACTGAGGTTCATCTGGAACGTAGAACCCGAAGCCACACTGCCCGTTAATAAGGCCGAGCCCGCAGCACGTGTATCATTAAGCACTAAGGTGCCTGCATTCACCGCAAAGGTGAGGTTGTACCCAGCTGCAGTCAGCGTCGCCGTGCCCGCGCCAGACTTAGCAATCGTCCCACCGCCTAAGGCAGGGTTGATCGAGGTCGCATCCGTCACAACGTTATTAAAGGTCACATTCTGACCTACATCAGCGAAGAAGGTCGCGGTTGCCCCATTAGCCACGAGAATATTGGCGCCATTGTAACCAGCCGTCGTCCCAATCAAGTTACCTTGCAGAACTTCGACGACACCAATGCCGTTATTACCGGCGGTGGGTGCTAACGAAAGCGTCCCCGCACCTGTCTTAACAAGCGTTCCAGAGAGGTTGCCGCCCATGTCCACGAATAAACCTGCGAACGAATACGTCGCCCCTGCATCAACAGGCAGGATTAAGGTCGAGTTAGCCGAGAGTTGGATTTGGGAAGTCGCCGACCCGCGTAAATTACGCAGGGTTTGCGTAGTACCATTCATCACGTTCAAGATCGAGTTACCCTCTAAATCAACGGCCGCATAAACGTCTGTGACATTATTACCCCCGAAGAGATTATTGGCATCGAGATTGGTCGTGCCAGCGAAAGAAATGTAAGTTCCCGAGAAGGCCGTCGTCGCTTGCAAGAACGACAACGTCGCTGGACCGGTCTTCACAATATTACCCGAACCAAAGAACGTCCCTGCAGCCGTCAGGTTTGAAGTAATATTCAAGATCGCCGAACCTTGTGCTTCTACCGTGATATTGCCAGAGGGAGCCCCTGCCCAACCGTTCGTAGCGTAAAGCACGCCCGTGCGCACCAAAGTGCCACCCGTCTGCGTCAACGCTCCACCAGCGGTGTAACCATTGCTCACAATCGAAGCCGTCTGCGTCAGATTTTGGCTTAAAACAAAACCACTCGAGGTCGTATATGCATTAGCCGTGGTCGAGGCAGGGACCGTGAGATTAGCACTCAAGGTAATGCTCGTATTAGGATTAATCGCGGAAATCACCGTGCCGGCGGGAATGCCCGGACCGGTAATTTGCTGACCTACCACCAGGCCCGATGTGTTCGCTAAAGCAATAACGGCCTGACTCGCGGCACCACCCGTGGCCGTCAAGGAACCACTATTGAAAATAGAAGTGATGACGCTGCCGGGCTGAACGCCTTGGCCTGTGACCGCTTGGCCGACAATTAAATTGGCCGTCGCCGACGTGTTAATCACTGGCTTACCCACGACCCCTGCCGTCGCCGTGACCGAGTTAGCTCCTGCGTAAACCACCGCTTCCGCCGTGTAAGCATTAGCTGTGGTACTAGCGGCCGAGGTGAGATTATTACTCACCGTGAAATTCGTATTCGCCGTGATGGCGGTAATCGTCGAACCAAGTGGAATCCCTGGACCGAAAACAAATTCACCGACCGAGAGACCTGCGGTGTTCGTAGTCGTAACCACGTTTTGCCCTACCGCACCACCCGTCGCCGTGAGATTACTCGAAGCGGCACGAATTTCTAACTGACCAGCACCCGAAACGGCTCCGGAATAAACGACATTCGAGGGTGTCGTGAAAACTAAGTGCGAAGGTGCTAACAAAGTTGACGGAGTTTGACCCGACAAGGCCTGGCTCAAAGAAACTTCAGCCGAAATCGCGTAAGCACTCGCCAACGTCGAAGCCGCCGCCGTGAGGTTATTGCTTAAGACGATACTGGCATTGGGATTAATCCCAATGATGGTCGTACCAGCAGGTACGCCCGCACCCGTGACGGTTTGACCTACTACTAAACCCGCGGTGCTCGCGGTGGTGATGATATTACTACCGCTCGCGCCACCCGTCGCGGTGACGTTCGTAGCAGGATTAATCGCGGTGATAATAGAACCGTCCGCAATCCCAATACCGCTTACCGATTGACCAACCATTAAGCCGGTGACCGAAGCCGTGGCGATATTGGCAATGCTGCTGCTGTAAGCATTCGCTGTCGTAGAAACGGCTGCCGTTAAACTATTGCTCAAGGTGACACTGGTACCTGGCGTGATGGCGGTGATGACCGTGCCCGCCGCAATGCCAGGACCGGTGATGGCTTGGCCCACTACTAAGCCTGCCGTCGAACTAGTGGTGATAACGTTTTGCCCCGAGGCACCCGTACCCGCGGTAAACGTGTAAGCCGTGGTGGCATAAGCATTCGTCGTGGTCGCCGCTGCGGCCGTTAAATTATTGCTCAAGGTAATGCTCGTACCTGGCGTGATAGCCGTGATGACCGTACCCGCAGGAATGCCAGGGCCAGCAATCGCTTGACCCACCACGAGACCACTCGTGTTCGTCGTAGCAATTAAATTACTACCACTCGCACCGCCAGTCGCCGTAACGGCAGAGTAAGTGCTGGAAGTTGGCGTGAAATTAACGCCCGCAATAGTAGCACCACCAGTGCTAGAAGTAAGCGGCATTTCTAACCAGCCATTGCTCACCGTCGTCGCCCCCGCATAGCCCGCTTGCGAAGAGGTTAGCGTCAAATAACCGACGCCCGTTTTGATGAAATTACCCAAACCAGTAACTGGAGCCGTCATCACGCGCTTCGTGGAGTCTAAGGTAGGATCGTAGATATCGCTAACACCGACGGAGAGCGTGCCAGTGCTGGCTACGTTGATACCCGAAGCGACCGGGAAACTATTCCACTGAATCGCTAAAGTGCCGCCGGTGATATTGACCTGACCCGTGTACTGCGCACTCGAGCCATTTAAAGTCGTGGTTTCAGGACCCGTAAACGTCAACGTACCCGTGCCCGTGATCGTACCATCAAAGGACAGCGTACTCGCAAAGCTCAAATCCGTCGCGGCCGTAGGCACGACGTAAGAACCGATATTCGTGCCAATCGCGACCGTGTTCAGGAACATTGCCGTCAACTGCGGCATCGTCATAGAACCCGTGTAGAGCGAATTCAATTGAGCAGCACTCAAACCGAGGGCTGAAACGTCAATCGTCTTAACATTTTGAATCACGTAATTGCCACCTGCGGCTTGCGTCAGGTTTTGACTTAACGTGAAACTACCCGTGTTCACCGCCGCGACATAAGTATTCGCAGGTACACCCGTACCCGTGACCAGTTGGCCAACGCCCAAACCCGCGGAGCTGGAAACAGTAATCACCGCTTGGCCAGCCGCACCGCTGGTAGCTTGCAACGTCGTAGGATTACCTGCGCTGAGAATCGGGCTCGTTAAAGTGGTCGTACCTAAGTAGTCCGCTAACAAAGGAGCTGTACCCGCTAAAGCGGTCGCCATCGTTGCAGCACGAGCGGTGGTGTAACCCACACTCAAATTACCAGAGCCGAGATTGATCACCGAACTCGCAGAACCAAACAAGGAGCCGACGACTTGGTTTTGACCATTTAGATTAAAGCTGGCGCCACCGACTAAAACGAGGGCCGAAGAATTCGGAATCGCATTGGCCGAACCCGCCACCAAAGCACCACCTGGACGAATAATCGTCGCCCCATAGTAGGTGTCGTTAACCGCACCCGTCGTGGCATTCGTGCCCACTAAAGTAAAGATCGCAGAGCCTTGCTTAATGAAACTACCAACGCCCGTAATAGAGCCTAAATAGCTCAACGTAGCATTGTTTTGTTCCAACGTGATATTGCCACGACCTAAATCAATGACCGCTAAACTGTCGCCCGACAAATTGCGCACAATCTGGCTCGTGTCACCGAAGGAGAAAAGCGTCGCCCGAGCGGGTTGGCCTTCGAGCGTCGAATTTAACGTCAACGAAGCGGCGTTAATAAAGGTGTTATTCGAGCTGCCCGAGAAGGTCAGACCCACGCCATCCGCCACGACAATGTTACCGAAGAAATTCGGCTGCGACGAAACGATATCCGCCGTACCAATGCTGGACGACGAATTAACCTGAATCAAAGATCCGCTACCGTTATCGATATTATAAAAAGCGCGGAACTCTAACGTGGAACCTGCCGCCCCATCGATATTGGCAATCAAGGCGCCAGTGTTATTTTGCAGAATATCAAAAGTGCCGCCCGTACCAATCGTGACTTGAGCGTAACCCAAGCCCGCTAAGTTGGCGATGAAGTTGCCTTGTTGAATGACCGTATTGGCGTAAGCACCACCCGCGAGCAAGAATACCAAAGCACCTGGACCCGTTTTGATAATCGTGCCACCATTGCCCGTATTACCACCATAGATACTGCCCGTGTACAAACCATCACGATGCAAGTCTTGGTTAATGGTTAAGGTGTTGCCGTTTAAGTACAGCGACGAGCCGTAGCCCGTTCCAGGAATAATCGGATTATCCTTATAATTAGTATTGGCAGCGGTGTTGATCGCATCGGCGGCCGTGTAAACCGCTGTCGCACCCGAGCCAGAAATCGAATTCGTGCCGGCCGACTTCAACGCAAAGTCGGATTGGAAATTATGCACCGTTTGATCTGACGCTAAGGTGACGGTCGCACCCGTCGTACTTACACTAGTATACTGCCCTTGGCCATTGGTATTGATGATGCTGGTTCCGGGGTCGGGGAATAAACTTGGCGTGTAGAAAACGTACTGAACATTATTATAAGTCGTCGGGACTTCATAATAACGAATGTTGGCCCCACGGCGCGATAACCCCAACACGCTCTCCGTGTTGTTCGAGCCATTGGCATCCCCGGGATCTTGCGTACCCGCGATATTAAACGAACCCACGTTCGCAAACGTGTTTAAACTCGAACTAGCGAGAATGGTGTTACCACCCGCTGCCACGAACATCCCGGTCATGTTCGCATCATTCAAAACCGTCAACGTACCCGCACCGGTTTTGTACACATTACCAGGACCAGCCAAAATACCAACGGAACCAGTAACACCTTGGTCGATTTGAATACCGATATGGTACGAACTGTCTGGGCCTGTATACAGGGTGGTCTGATACTGATCGTTATTCGTGCCAGCTTGTAAATTATGCACGAAGTTAATGCGACTGGAGCCCACATTGACCGCACTATTCGTGAAATCTAAAACGGCCGAACCATTTAAAACCACCGAAGCGGCACCCGTCATCCGCTTGGCTAACGCATAAGTAATCGCCGTGCGCTGATTGGAATTAGCCGTGTTGGCAATGTTCGCAATTTGCGTAGGCAACTCCGCAGGAGCAAAATACTGAGTGTCCATCGTCGGACCAAAGTCATGCCACATGTTGACATAGCCACTGACAATCAACTTACCAGAATTGACCGTGATGGTGCCCTGCAGACCGTCCATGCGATCAGGATTACCCACGGCGTTACCGGCAACATTGGGTGCCAAGTCAACCGGACGGAGTCCATCAATACCTTGAATGACAGGATTCGTATTTGAAGGGTTATCCACCGGCATGGGAGCCCCTAAAACTATTTGATAGGCAAAAGGCGTCACCTGCTGGTAAGCAAATTCTTGACCTGCAAAACCATTGTACTGCAAGACGCCACCACCCGTTTTGAGCATACTGCCATCACCTTTGAGCACCCCAAACAAAGTCGAGGAAGTCGTGCTTTCAATATCCACCTGCGTACCCGCATTCGTCACGCGCAAGACTGTGCCACCACTGGTCGTTGGATTACGCAACGTTACCGTAGGAGTCGGTGCACCCACTCCTGGCGTGGCCACATTGAAGACAAAACTTCCTAACTGTAACGTGCCACTCGGCAATTCCGTGTAAGGAGGCAAAGCAGGCGTGTTATTCTGCGTAACATCAAAGAAAGTATTAACCGAGGGCTGGGGCGAACCAATGATGGTACCGCTGACCGCTTGCGTCAGATTATTGCTAATCGTGAAGCTGGCATTAGGGCTAATCGCAATGATGGAAGAGCCGTTAGGAATACCGACGCCATTCACTAATTCACCAACCGAAAGTAAGCTGGTGTCCGTCGTCGTAATCACCGCTTGGCCACTGGCGCCCCCCGTGGGCGTAATCCGATTAGAGAAAACGCCGGGCAGGAAACGGTAGCCCGAGGAGGTCACATTTATCGTCTGCGACGCACTAGTAATATTACCGCTATCCACTAAAATATCCGTCGTCGAACCCGCTGGCGCCGAAGGGCCCGCAAAGGTCAACGTGGCATTAGCCGAAACAGCTGATCCGGCAATCAATGCATTAAAGGTCCGGCCCGTGGCCAGAGAAGTCAGATTGTTGCTTAGGGTTACACTCGTATTGGCGGCGATGTTCGTAATCGTCGTCCCCGCAGGAATACCATTGCCCGTAATTTGCTGACCCAGTACCAAGCCGGAGGTGTTCGTGGTGTTAACTACTTTTTGCCCCGCCGCACCACCGGTGGCCGTGATAGGCATACCCCAATACAAATTAGGGGTAGACCCCTTCCAGATATCCCAGGTACCCGTGCCGCCTTGTCCGTCCGCCCCCAGCCAGTTCGCCGTGGTGACATTTTGTTGGGCCATGGACGCGCCTGCAGAAGTAAGCAGGGCAGCGGCCACCAACAGAGACTTAGAAATCCGCATGGTGTGAGTGCTAATGGGGTTAAATTGAGTCGTTAGGTATCTTATTATGCGAAATAAGTGTCAATCGCTGAACCCTTAAAAGTTCCATAGGGTAAACACCCTATTTTGGTTAATCTGCGATTGCTCATTTTTACCTTTCAGCGCCCGAAAAGACTCCGGTCTTCGAGTGGATCCTTAGGTTTGGGTGCTCCGTATTTTTCCTCATTCACGACCATAACATAAGCACCCCAAGCTGCTGAACCTATAAAGATTACTAATAATATAATGATTAACCACTTAGGCGTGGGTTGGGGGTGTTTGGGAGCATCTAACATGGAAATATTGCAAAAAAGATTAATCGGCTTGGCAAACCTATAGGGCTTTTTTACGTCATATCTACCCCGCCCCCTAAAAGTCTTACCCCTCTCCACTTTCTGCATGAGCCCCAAGCAGAGACCCCAAGTGGTGATTATTGATGACGATCGCAGCCATTCAGCCGTGCTCGCCGACCAACTCACCCAAACTGGGTTTAACGCACACTTATTCCATAAAGGAACCACTGCGCTCAAGTTCCTCCAGGAAAACCATGTCCACTTAGTGATTTTAGACCCCATTCTACCCGATCAAGATGGCTTAGAAATCCTCGAGCGCGCCCGGAAAATCAACCCAGCTACGGGCGTCATCTTCTTATCCACAAGGGCCGAAGCGAATGACATCGTCCAGGCCCTCGAAGCCGGAGCCGACGACTTCATTCCTAAACCCTACAATCCAGAAATTCTCGTCGCACGGCTCCGGGCTACTTTGCGCCGAACCGAAACGGCTTACGACCATCGGTTAACCAAAAATGCCGATTTAAACACGAAAGTATTCCTCTTTAACGGTGCGGAGGTGCATCCCGAACGCCTCGAAATCGTTTTCGGCCCCAACAAAAGCATCAAGGTGGGGCGCAAAGAATTGGGGATCATCTACCACCTTCACACCAACCCAGGGGTGATCATTAGTCGACAAAGCTTAATCCATGCGGTGTGGGGTAAACACGCGAATGTGCGGAGTCGCTCGGTCGATCAATACATGGCGAAGATTCGCGAGAGTTTTGGAAAATTTGGTCAAGGCCTCAGTGCCCTGCGCACTATTCACGGAATTGGCTACTGGTTTGAGCCCGAAACCAATCTTCCCGATCCTCGAACCCGTCGCCGCACTTGATTTTCTAAATCTTCCTTTCAACTTAGGAAGTCTATGAAAATTAAGTGTTACTTAAAGCCGAGCTGTGGTTGGAGCAATGGCGTGCGGGCCATTATGAAGAAGTACCAATTGGCTTACGAAGACATTGATATCATCAATGTCCCCGAAAACTACGCCGAGATGGTCGCCAAGTCTGGCCAACGTCTCTCCCCCTGCGTCGAAATCGATGGTAAAATGCTAGCGGATATTTCTGGGGCGGAAGTCGAACAATACCTGCTCGCCAATCAACTCGTGCAACCTAACTCCGAAGTACCACAAGTACCGACGAACGCTCCCTGCACCGATGCGGAGCACGAGAAGATGAAGGTGAAGCCGCTGCGCTTCTTCTGAACCTTAGGCCGGACGACCCGCAGCAAAATCCTGCAGCGAAGTCGCCACCCATTGACGCTGAGCTTCCGAGAGTTCAGGGAAAATGGGGATGCTAAGGACTTCCGCTGCAAGTTGCTCTGCAACCTTGGCTTGCTCGCTACCACGGCCGACACCTTTAAAGCACTCTTGGCGGTGCAAGGGTACGGGGTAATAAACTTCGCAGCCAATTTTGCGTTGGGTGAGGAAGGCCTTCAACGCATCCCGCTGGCCATGCAAAACGCGCAGGGTGAATTGATTCCAAATGCCCTGCTTCGAGAAATCGACCGGTAATAAAATTTTTGCCTGAGCGTCCGCCCCAGGCTGGTTCAACGCCACACCAGGTTGGTTTAATAAAGTTTCGTGGTAGAATTTAGCATTCCCCGCCCGCGCACAATTATACGTCGGCAAATGGGGGAGCTTCAAATGCAGGAGCGCGGCCTGTAAAAGATCCATCCGGAAATTGGCGCCGACAAAGCGGTGATAATACTTCGGCTGCATGCCGTGGACGCGCAAGATTTTCGCCTGCTCCGCCAACGCATCGTCATTCGCCGTAACTAATCCCGAGTCTCCAAAACCGCCCAAATTCTTCGAGGGGAAGAAACTCGTCGCCCCAAAATGTCCGGCCGACATCGTCGACTGGCCTTGCCAGCGAGCACCCATCGACTGGGCCGCATCCTCAATTAAAAACAAGCGGTGGGCTTCGGCAAAAGTACGTAAAGCCTGCAAATCGCAGGATTGCCCGAAAAGGTGCACAGGCATCATCGCCTTAGTTTTGGGACCAACCTTGCGAGCCGCATCTGCTAAATCGATATTGAACGTATGCGGATCCACATCCACCCACACTGGTTCGGCGCCTAAACGCACGACCGATCCAGCAGTGGCAAAAAAAGTAAAGGCTGGGAGCAATACTTCGTCGCCCTGCTTAATGCCCAACGCCATTAAGGCTAAGAGCAACGCATCGGTCCCCGAGGAAACGCCTAAGGCATGCTTAACGCCCAAAAACTCCGCACAGGACTTTTCAAAAGCCTCCAAACGTGGCCCCATGATAAAGGCGTTGGAGTGGAGCACTTCCTTAAAAGCTTTTTCATACTGCGACTCTAAGGAGCGATTCTGAGGTCCTAGGTCTAAGAGCGGAACAGTAATCATGATGCCAATGTCATCACCTCACTCCGCCTTACGAGCAACATCATTTGAAGCACGCTTCGCATTTAGGATTAAAAAGATTCCTCCTAAGGCTAAGGGCAGCGTCCAAAATTGTCCGGCCGTAAGACCCAGGATGAAGCCATCTTCGGGTAAGCGGAAGGCTTCACACGTCACCCGCGCCACGGCGTAAATTAATAAAAATTCTCCCGCTAAACGACCTGGTGCCAGGCGTTGCGGATAACGCCATAAGACCCAGCACAACGGTACCAGGCCTTCGCCGAAGGCTTCGTAAAGTTGCGAAGGGTGCCGCGGCAATAAACCTTCGTGCGGAAAAATCACCGCCCACGCAACCTGACTCGGCCGGCCGACTAACTCCGCATTCACAAAATTTGCCAAGCGGCCAAAAAGAATTCCCGCAGGTGCCAAGGCCACCAAGAGATCACCGACGGCTAAAAAGCTAACGCGCCGCGTGCGCGCAAACCAGAGTCCCGCCAAGAGCACGCCTAAGAAACCACCGTGACTAGCCATGCCACCCTTCCAAACTCTAAAGACCATCAAGGGGTCCTGCAGGAACTCGGCGCGGGCATAGAGCAAAACATGGCCCAAGCGCCCACCTAAAATCACCCCCATCATCACCGCAGTAATTAAGGCTGATTCGTCAACGTGCGTCTTGACCGGACCTAAACCCTGACGACGCCAGCGGCCCAACAAATACGCCGCAACCATAAAACCCGTGGCATAAGCGAGGCCATACCAATGCACCCCTTGAAAACCCCACGAAGCCGGAAAATGCAATGCCACCGGATCCAAGTCATGCACCCAATGCCCTTCATGCCAAAGTGCTAGCATCATGGGTGCGGCTTCGCAGCTGGACCTTCGCTCGACTTGCGTCCCAAGCGGTGCCCCCGTTGACGTGCCAATTCACGCATATCGGGATGCGGGTCGTCTTTTTCGTAAATTTCGACGCCCAACAAGGATTCAAAAATATCTTCCATCGTGATCACGCCCGCAAAGGCTCCAAACTCATCAACCACCACCGCGAGCTGTTGATGGGCACGGACCAAATCATGCAAGGCATCCGACAAGGTGGCATTCTCGGGCACTACATGGGCTTTGTTCATGAGCTCGCTTACTTTAACATTTCGGCGATCTTCGCCCGCCGCTTTTAAAATATCACGGCGCCGAACAATCCCAACAATCTGATCTGGATTCCCCGACCACACCGGCATCCGTCCATGCGGCACGTTGGGGTAAAGGCGTAACACATCGGCCACGGTTAGATTCGCATCGACCGCCGTTACCACCGGGCGCGGCGTCAGCACCTGAGAAACAGGAATGTCATCCAAACGAACGGCATTGGCGACGAGGTTACTCTCGGCTTGCGTGATTTTACCTTCGCGCGCCGCGGCTTGGGCTAAACTCCCAATGTCCGCATCCGCTTGGTCTACCCCTGGTTCTTGCGGCGGTGCCAGCGCATCGTGTAACCGTCCAAAACTTCTTAAGATAGACGCCGCCCCACGCACGAGCGAAAGCGCGGGAGCCACTTTGGCCGCTAAATAATGACGGAAATGCATTCCTAACTTGCGCGGCAACATCACCGTCAGCCACGCCATGATAAAAGAAATAATCACAATAAAGGCCGCTAAGCCTAAAATCGTGGGCCAACCGTCAGATAAACGAGGTAGGATTTTTTCGCCGACTAAAACGCCCCCTAACAAAGCACTCATCCCCACGCACGCAGCCGTCAAAACTTCAAAAGCTGCTAAAGTGTTACCTTGATCACCGCGGGCACGATCCAACGCCACGGCGGCCTTGGCATCCTTGCGACGCAATTCTTCGACTTCACCATGTGAAAGGGCAGCCACCACCCCACCGACCAATGAAATGCCAGCGGCGCTGCCGTTTAAGACAATAAAGATGGGCCAAAGCCAAAGTTCCATGTGAATCCTGCATAAGCAAATAATCCTCAAATAGCGAGGGATAATAGCACGTTGACCTTGGGCTAAGTCGTTCAAAGATAACCCGCATGAACCCCCGAGAGTTTAAAATTATCTCTGCTTTATCCGTTTTTTTAACCGCCGCCCTTCCCACCGCCGTCGGAGCAATTGCTTTTCGGACGCAACCCATCCTGCAAAGTTTAATCATCGGTGAAGCAGGTCACCTACCTGGCATTACCGGGTTTTATTTTAACCACTTCATGGGAGCTCTCGTCACCCTCCTTATCCTCGGCCTCGCGACCACGTGGTTTGCCTTCAAAACTTACCGCCAAGAAAACACCGATGGCGTGACCAAACTCGGACGATTACTGGTGGCGATTTGCTTCTCTTCCCTAGTCAGTATCCTTTTTATCGGCCTCTTACTTTTAGCGACCGTCCTGCCCATTTACGCTAAATTAACGGAACGCTGAGCTCGCCACTGGGCGAGGGCTTTTAATTGGTCACTGGCTTCGGTCTGGTGGACTTGGGCCTGCCATACGAGACGACTTTCGACATCATAAAGTTTCTCGGCTAACACGGCACCGCCTTGAAAAGTGGCTCGCAGCACGACCACGGAAGTAGCCAGTTTAGGCCATGTCGTGGCGATTTCCTGTACGCTACGCCCCGCTTCTTTTAAAACTTTTTTAAATTGCTCAGCGGTCGTACTCGTTACGCAGCCCGTCGCGGCCGCCGGGAAAAACCAATCTTGGCCTTCACACCAAGCCAGCGCACTGCGTGTGGCTTCTACCACTTGTCCGTGAACGTTAAACTGTACCCCCTCGACATCCGCGCGACTCGTGAGAGTCTTTAATTCCCGCCAAGCTTGCGCGGAATTCTTCCAAGGGCCAGTCTTAGGTCGAGGTAGCCACTCGGGAGTATCACGCACCGTTTCCAAGCACCAGAGATCTAGCGTCTTAGGCGTCGGAGGCAAAGGGCGGACACTCAACGATTCGACGACAATACCCGTGGCGGAACGCTGCACGACGTAACGCAGCATCGCTTCACTTAAAGCCGCACTGTCTAAAATCTTTCTTAAAATAGGCTGCCAGCGGGCGGGTTCTACAGAGGTACTTAAATAGAGTTCCGCAGGGTTTATCCCTAAACGAGGACAAGCCGTCGTGAGGCGCCCGAGGTGATCCGCCAAACAGTCAATGCGTCCATTCCGAACAGCCAGCGTCTCAAACAAGAAAGGTTGCTCCGCTAAGGTTTCCACAGCGGGAACTTCCGTCACTTCGACCCATTGATGGTTTTGCCAAATCAACATGAGACGGCGGTCGCAGGAATCGCGGCCATGAGCGGGGCTTGGGCCTTACGACAAGATTCTTTAAATTCTCGGAGCGGCACGGAGTCCGCGACAATACCCGCCCCCGCTTGAATGAGCGTGCGCCCCTCGGTACTCCATAATGAGCGGATGATGATGTTTAAAGCCATGGAACCATCCGCACCCAACCAGCCCATCGACCCGGTGTAAAAACCACGCGGCACGGGTTCTAACTCTGCAATGATTTGCATGGTTCTTACTTTCGGAGCCCCCGTGATTGTTCCACCAGGAAAGAGTGATCGAATCACGTCGGCCGCGGTACTCTGGGGCGAAATTTTCCCTTCGACCTGCGAAACTAAATGCATCACGTGCGAGTAGCGCTCGACGGTCATAAACTCCGGCACCGTCACGGTTCCTGGTATCGCCACTCGACCCAAATCGTTGCGCAGTAAATCAACCAACATCAAATGTTCGGCCCGCTCTTTAGTGTCGCCCGCAAGCTCCTGAGCCCACGCCAAATCAGCCGCTTCATCCGCCCCGCGCGGACGCGTCCCCGCAATCGGGCGCGAAAAGATTTTCCCATCGCTCACCTGAACTAATAGCTCGGGCGAACCGCAGACTAAATTGCCTCCGGGGTAACGGATTAATCCCATATACGGCGACGGGTTATGGGCCCGCAGCCAAGCGTAAGCCTGATCTGCATCCACGGCGGGAACTTCAAAGCGCGTCGAGAGGTTAACCTGATAAGTATCTCCCGCCGCAATGTAAGCCTGACAGCGCTGTACCGCCTGCGTGAATGCCACTTCCGACAAAGAAAGCTCTTGGGGTACTGCGGGAGTGGTTCTAACTGGCAAGGCCGGAGGCGGTGCTTTCAACGCCACACTCCAAGCGTGTGCCAAAACTTCCGCCCGCTCCCGAGCTTGTTGCCAAATTTTGGCGTCAGCCTGCGCGGTCTGACAAAGCACTACCACCGTGAGGGTCTTTTTTTGATGATCAAAAACCAAAACTTCCCGGGCATCAAAAAGCACCGCTTGCGGAGCGGTGGGGTGACCGTCCAAAAGTTTTACGGGCTCATAAGCCCCGACTAATTCGTAAGCTAATAATAATGCCCAACCACCTTGGAAGGCCGGCCAACCAGCGAATTTAGGGGCCCGCACGGTCTGACTATAGTGCCTTAAAAAATCTAACGGGTTTTCGCGGCCTACTTCATAACCGCCACCAGCCTGATACGAAGTCACTCGGCCATCCTGATCGTACACGCGCACTTCCTCGCTCTGGGGAATCGCCATCGTTAAATTTCCCGTGCGACCACTTTCTAATAAAACCGCGTAGCGACCAGACAGGAGTGCTTTCCAATCCGCCGGCAGAGACGTCACTCCAAACGAAGCCATGTAAGGCAGACACGTCCAACCCTTGCCTGCATTAGCCCAGTCGGCTAGCGTGACCTCAACTTCTCGGCGTAAAACTTCACTCACGGGCGACGTTCAAATGATAACTGGCAAACTCTGGTTGACGCAAAGCCTGCTCAGCTTGGGCGACTGATATCCCATAGGCCCGCAACTCTTGGCGCGTGCCTTTCGAAACTACGACCACCAACAAACAACCATCCAGTGGCGTGATTTTAATCGAAAAAGTCTTAGCCCCAATCCGCGCATCAATCTTACCCCGCGACACGCGACCGAGCTTTTCTAAAGCTTCGGCCACGGGACGGGCCGCATCCGTTACGGTCGTGTGCGTGCCCGCCCTGCCGCGACCTTTCGCCATGCCTTAGGCAATCTCCCAGCGATAAGGGTGATGCGACAATAAGGTGCAACCCTTCGCGGTGATTAAAACGCAATCTTCAAAACGACAGCCCCCAATACCAGGGTAGTATAAGCCCGGCTCTACCGTGATAGCATTACCGGCTTGGAGCGGACCCGGGAAGCGATGGGAGAGATAAGGCTCTTCATGAATATCGTAACCTAAGCCGTGTCCCGTGCCGTGGAAGAAGCCAACGTAAGTCCCCTTCACTAAGCCAGTCTGGTAGCCCAAGGATTTAAAGTATTCGACCGGGATTTGGTGAATCTCTGCACCGGTGGCACCTGCTTTGAGCGCTTTAATAATGCGGGCATGAGCTTCCTTCACCGCGAGCACCATCTTGCGTTGCTCTGGCGTGGCCTTGCCCTTGAGATACGTACGCGTCATATCGCCATAGTTCCACGAAGCACGATCGCGGGGGAAAATATCTAAGACGATTAACTGGCCTTGATAAATTGGGCCCGAACCTTGGCAGTGACAATCCACCGCCTGATCTCCTGGGGCACAAATCAATCCCGTGTCACACAAGCCGCCCGCGCGAATGACCGCGGCCTGGACTTCGTCTTGGAGGATTTCGGCCGTCAGGGTTTTGCCCTGCCACAACAACTTACCCTTCTTATCGGCTCGAGATTCCGCTAAGATTTTTTCTACCGCACTGAAACCAGCACAAGCGGCACGATTACCGGCCTTAATACCTTCGATTTCAGCCTTCGACTTCACCCAGCGCTCGGGGAATAAAGCGGGACCAGAACGCTCATCGCGCAAGGAACCGGCCGGCACTAATTCTAAACCTAATTCTTGGAGCCTTAAGTAAAGCCCAGCGGGAAAATCTCCCGGCACGCGAAACTGGTGGACCCCGCGTTGCACGGCAGCGAATACAATTGCATCGGCCACGCCCGCTTGAGGGTTGGTCTTACGGAGATCATTGATAATCTCCGTCAAATTCAGCACCTCATCAAAATCCGACTCCTGTTTAGCACGCCCGACCTCTAACAAAGGCAAGAGCCCGATTTTGCGACCCTTAGCACTAAAGGCTGGGAAAGGATCGGAGGCGTGAAAACCAGAAAACCAACGCAAATCGGCATTCTTCGTGGGGGTGGCCATTAATAAGACATCTTTAATAACCGACTTTTTAGCGGCAGAGGATTTTTTAGCGGCGCGAGGCATAAGTAGCACGATGACGATTGTAGGCGGGCGGTGAAGCGTAAAGAATATCGCCCTCACAACTTTTCTGACGCAAACTGCGTCCCATGCTGGCCCAAGCAGTCACTCCACCCAACGCCCCATGGTCGTGGGCGACCCTTCTTCTTCCTACCCTACCTTGGTGGGAAATGGCCCTACGCGGCGTCGTGGTTTATATCTTCCTCATCGTCTTGATGCGCATCACCGGGCGACGCCAAGTCGGCATGCTCGCTCCATTTGATTTCATCTTACTTTTAATTCTCAGCAACGCCGTCCAAAACTCCATGAATGGGGGCGATAATTCGCTCGGAGGGGGGCTCGTGATTGCCACAACGCTCGTCATTCTGAATTGGGGTGTATCCTGGCTCTCGCGTCATTCTAAGACCTTTGAAGGTTTCATCGTCGGGCGGCCCGTCTTCCTAGTTCGTGATGGCAAGCTACAGGAAAAAACCCTCTTAGCCGAAAAAATCACCCACCATGAATTGATGGCCGCCTTACGAGCGGCGGGTTGCACCAATATTGAGCATGCCCGGCACGCTATTTTAGAAACCAATGGGTCGATCACCGTGATTCATCACGATCACGCCGACTCCGCTTGACCCGCCTGACGAAATCCTCACTTTAAGAATCCTCGGTTTTGGCGGGTATCGTTCAGTGGTAGGACCCCACTTTCCCATAGTGGTGACACCAGTTCGAGTCTGGTTACCCGCTCCAAAACTTCGAAAAACGGCTTGGTTGGTGGCTTGACCCCGTTGCTAGGGGCCTAAATAGTCGGTCCCTCTTGATACGCGGGTATCGTTCAGTGGCAGGACCCCACTCTTCCAAAGTGGTGACACCAGTTCGAATCTGGTTACCCGCACCAAGTGACTAATGACGCCACGGAAGCTGCCCTGCGGGGGTGACTTCCAAAAATTCTTTCCAGGCTTCCATCTCCGCCGGCGAAAGCGAAGAGGCCACTACTAGTCGCCACTTTGGTTTAGCGGGCACGCGCCGCAAGGTCATCCCCGCCTGCTCGGGCAAGCGATTGGCTTTACGGGAATTACACCGCACACAGGCCGTCACGATATTCTCCCAATTAGTTTTCCCTCCCATATCACGCGGCACCACGTGATCTAAATTCAGTTCTTCCTCGCGAAACACCCGCCCGCAATACTGACAAGTGTTGGCATCACGGAGGTAAATGTTGCGGCGGCTGAAACGAATCTCGCGACGCGGTACCCGGTCATAAGCACTCAACAAGAGCACCCGTGGAATGCGAAGTGCCATGCAAGGAGAACGGACCGCCTCACTCTGCGGCGGCGGAGTGGTTAAAGAGAAATTCACCCACTCTTCCGCATTCATCACCCGATGACTCCCTTCGTCCGCATACACCGCTGAGGCCCGACCCCGAAAAAGTAGACTTAAAGCCCGATGCACACCGACGATGTTCACCGGCTGCCAAAGTCGGTTTAATACCAAGACGCGATGTTCAGAACGTTGCACCAAGCACCTTCACCCTTACTCGAAAAGGCCCGACGGTCAACCCCCAGCACCACCTTAAACCTAACGTCCCTTAGGGGCAGTATTCGCCTTGCCTGGAGCCGTGCCTGATTTCGTCGGGGCCGCTTTATTAGTCGGGAAAACCGCTGGTGGAGTCGTCTCTGGATCCGGGAAATAAGCTGGGTCAAAACCCGACTTATCGGGGGGGATATTATAAGAAATATTATCGATGCGAACGTGTAAAAACTCGATGGCGTTCGACTTCACCACAAAGGCCCCGCGGACACTACAGAGCTCTTCCCCGTTGCGCGGGGCAAGTACCCCGGACTTCCGTAATTCGCCCGTGCTCTGCTCGAAAATCTGAAAAGAGGTATCCGGACGAATCGAGGAGATGCCGACTAAATGAGGTCGCCCCGTAGGTACGGGAGCTACCGCCTTAGGGCGCGATTCAGGTCGTTTGTTTTGGCCCGTCGATGAAGACGGGCCTACCGAAAAACCGCCCAAATCAGTAGGACGACAATGCCCAAGCCGAGTACTCCGTAGATAAGGGTATCGCGATTTAAAGCCACGGGGCTGGCCGTTTCTTCAGCCTGACCTTCCGCCGCTTCTTCTGCTCCGCCATCTAATGGACGGCGAGCCGCCCGCAGCGAATGGTGCGAATTAAAATCCGCGGCGGCCTTCTCATCATCCAAACGCAGGTACTTGGCGTAAACTTTCACAAAGCCACGCTTGTAAACATCAGCCAACGGAATCGATTCAAATTGGTTGGCCTCCATGGCCTGTAAATAATCCGTGCGGATTTTGGTAAACTCGGCAGCTTCGCGAATGGTCACTCCAAGGCGCTGGCGAGCTTCCTGTAGTCTTTCACCTAGGGTCTGCATGTTTAAACCATCACCTTGAGGGCAAAAATAAGCAAGCCTCAGCTACGCAAATAGAGCAGGAAGTTCCACAGATACAGCCATGGGGTGATCAGTTGGATTAACACCCAATGCATCCCCTGCTGGAAGATAGGGATATTCAATAGAACCAGCAGGATGATAAAACCCCAGCGGGCTAAGTTAAGAAAGACTTCCTCACTGTAGAGGCCGAACCGCACGGCCAACCGAGAGCCATCTAGAGGGGGCACGGGGACGAGGTTAAAGAGGAATAAGCCCGTATTGAGAAATAAACCCGAAAGGAGGAAATAGCCCGCAGGGGACGACTTCGAGAGCGACGGCACGACGCCCAGTGCGGCGCCAATCACAACAATCACCAAGCAAAGGACCAAGTTCATGGCCGGACCGGCTAAAGTGATCAGGATATCATCCACCCGACGGGTCTTGGGATTGGGCAAAGAAACCTGAACAGGCTTGCCCCAGCCAAGCATCCCAAAGCCCGGACTAAGGAAAATCATTAAGGCGGGAATGGCGATCGTCCCAATGGGGTCGGCGTGAGCAAAGGGATTAAGGGTCACCCGACCTTGCAAACGTGGCAAGGGGTCGCCCCGCAAATCAGCCACCCAAGCATGCCCAAATTCATGGAGCCCAACTGAGATAATCAGGAGGATAAGTTCTAAAAGTCCCCATCGCAGGTGTTCAAAATCCATAGACAACCCCACGAGTCATAGGCTCGACCCCTGTTAAGCCAATCCGAAAGCCATGCGAGTCGCCCCTTGAGCAAACCTCCGCCAACCTTTAAAGATAGTGACACGTGCCCTCCCCATCCTACCAACAACGTCTCCACCTCGCTCAAGTCCGCGGGCTATCGCTTCCGGCGGCACGGAAGTTGGCGAAATTAAAGTCCCCGCGGGATATTCAAGATTTTCTCGTAAAGTTTCCGCAGAATTTCGAACCCCAAGGTGATACGGCACGCTCTGTGGAGTCCACCCTCGCGGCCAACTGCGCCCATTGCATCGAAGGTGCCTTATTAGCAGCCTTTGCGCTCTGGCTCCAAGGACACCCACCCCTGCTCCTAGATTTCAGTGCCCACCAGGACATGGATCACGTGATTGCTCCCTTTAAAGTAAAGGGCAAATGGGGAGCGATTTCGAAAACGAATTACGTCTGCCTGCGCTGGCGCGATCCGATTTATAAAAGCATTCGCGAACTCGCGATGTCCTACTTTCACGAGTATGCGAAAGGCCCTCGCAAATCCCTGCGGAGCTATTCGAAGCCGTTTAACCTTCGCCGTCTACCCGCCAAGCTTTGGATTAACCACGCGGGAAATTGCTGGGAATTAACCCAACGTCTCACCGACGCCCCGCACTACGAAATCGTCTCGGCGGCCGAAGCGAAAAACTTACGACCGCGCGATGCCGTCGAAGTCGCTTCCGATCAGCTCACGGTTTTTCCCGTGCCCACTTGGAAAAAACAGCGTCTTTAATCAGTCCCGTCGTAATTCGACTACTGCGCCGCTTCAAAGGCACACGCAGCCGCACCCACAACGCCGACATTGCCACCTAAGCCAGCTGGCACAATCGAGCACACTGCGGCGAGACGCGGGAAGGCATAGCCTAAGGCTTTTTCGCGCATCGGGATAAAGAGCACATCGCCGGCGGCCGTCACCCCACCACCAATCACAATAATCTCAGGATTAAAGGTATTGATAATCACCGCCAAACCACGACCTAAGTATTCAATCGTGTCCGTCCAAATCTCTTGGGCTAAAGGATCTTTCTGACCCAAGGCTTGGAGCACATGATGCGACGTGATGTTTTCAACCCCACCTGCGAGCGTACTCATCGAGGAAGTGCGACCCGCAGCCACCGCCGCCTTGGCACGACGAGCAATCGCCGTACCTGAAGCGTACATTTCAAAGCAACCGTTGCCACCACAGGGGCACTTGGGGCCTTTGATATCTAAAGTAAGATGGCCTAACTCGGCGGCATTACCATTAGCCCCGCGCATCATCCGTCCATCCACAATCGCCCCACCGCCAATGCCGGTAGAAAGCGTGATGTAGATTAAATTCTTTTTCCCTTTGCCCGCCCCAAACAAATATTCACCGAGGGCGGCGGCATTAGCATCGTTATCAATCCGCGCTGGCAATTGAAACGCTTTGGATAATTCACCTTCGATCGAGTAACCCGTCCAACCAGGCAAATTAGGCGAACCATCGACGCAACCCCGGGCAATGTCCAAGGGACCAGGGGAAGCGATACCGATGCCTAATAAGTCTTTCGAAGTTAACTTCAGCTCTGCTAATAAGGCGTGAGCCGCCGCCGCGACACGCGACACCGCTTGGGCAGGGCCTTGCGTTGCCAAGGTGTCCACCCGACCTGATCCGAGGACGGTGCCGTCTTCATTGACCACGCCGAAGGCGAATTTAGTGCCGCCTAAATCAAAAGCTAAAACTTTACGCATGTAGAGGTAGATTAGTCGCGAGCAGGCCGTGCAAAGTCGTCCTGCAAACGCACCACATCGGTAAGGTCTGACGTCGAAACTTCAAGCAGAACACTATCCTCCAGTGCCTCAAAGCGATGAATCGTGCGCAGGGGGATGTGCAACACTTGCCCTGGCAACCAGGTGTACACGGCCCCTTCACCCACTGAAGTAGCGGTCGGGACTTCGCTCGGGCCTAACGGATGATAAGTCAACTTCACGCGGCCTTTTAATAGATACAGGGTTTCGGTCTTACGCTCGTGGTATTGCAAACTCAGGCGCTTACCTGACGTGACTTCTAAAATCTTGCCCGCATAGGCCGCTTGATGGGCATACCAAATCTCCCGCCCCCATGGCTTAGGAATGATTTTGGGCTCAGACAACGGACTGGGCATATCTAAACCGTGCCACTTAACCCGATATTAGCCAAGCAAATCTCCTGAGGTATTAATGATATGAAATTACCAGTGCGGGGGTTTCTCATCCGCAGGCGGACCTTGCTCGGCCTCGCCCTCCGCTTGCGTAAAGCGCGCTTCCAAGCGGGCCACTTGCTCCGCTAGCCGAGCGACCTGCCGGGAGATTTCCAGAATCACACGATCCTGCTGTTCTAGGTGACGTTGCATAAAAGCAATGCGTTCCTCGAGGTCACGAAAGCGGGATTCCATACTGATGCAGTAATGAGCTAAGGGTACGAGGCAAGCCGACTCAGGCTCCGCAATCTCGCTTCGCCTTCGCAAAGGCCTCCAAGGCTTCATCTAAATCCGCTTGGGTATGCGCCGCGGAGATTTGCGTGCGCACCCGGGCCTTGCCTTGGGCCACAACGGGGTAGAAGAATCCGACGGCATAAACGCCATGCTTTAACAATGCCTGGGCAAATTTTTGCGCTAAGACCGCATCGCCCAATAAAACTGGTACAATGGGGTGCTCCCCTGCAGGGAGATTGAACCCTAACTTCGTTAACCCTTGGCGCCAGTAAGCCGCATTCTGCATCAAACGATCACGGAGAGCCGTCGACTTCGTTAACAATTTTAAAACCGCCAACGTCGTCGCAGCCATCACGGGAGGTAACGAGTTTGAGAATAAGTAAGTGCGACTGTGCTGACGAAGTACCGCAATGATTTCCTTACGACCCGACGTGTAACCGCCGCTCGCGCCACCAAGAGCCTTACCCAACGTGCCGGTGATAACATCCACCCGACCTTCACAATGATGGTACTCGTGCGTGCCTCGACCGCGGGCCCCCAAGAAACCTACCGCATGGGAATCGTCCATCATCACGACGGCCTGATATTTTTCGGCTAAGTCACAGATTTGCGGTAGGGGCGCAATGTAACCGTCCATCGAGAAAACGCCGTCGAGAGCAATCATGCGCACGCGTGCGGATGCCGCTTCCCGGAGTTTAGCTTCCAAATCTGTCAGGTCATTATTGGCATAGCGATAACGCTGGGCCTTACAGAGCCGAATACCGTCAATGATAGAGGCGTGGTTTGACGCATCAGAAATAATGGCATCCTCTGGGCCTAAGATGGTTTCAAATAAACCGCCGTTTGCATCCCAACACGACGAATAAAGAATCGTGTCTTCGGTCCCTAAAAATTCACTAAGTGCGACTTCGAGTTCACGGTGAATCGTTTGCGTACCGCAAATAAACCGGACAGAAGCCATGCCGTAACCCCAACGTTCTAAGGCGGCTTGGGCGGCAGCTTTAACTTCAGGATGATTCGCTAAGCCTAAATAATTATTAGCACATAGATTTAAAACTTCGCGCCCATCGGCTAAGCGCACACGCGGACCCATCGGGCTATCCATCACGTGTTCCGTTTTAAATAGGCCAGCTTGATGAATCGCCGCTAAACGCTCGGCCAATAAAGGTTGTAAGGTTTGATACATAAAAAAATTAAATTTGGGTCCAATCTAAGACGACTTTGCCCGATTCGCCGGAGAGCATGGCCGCAAAACCTTGCTGAAAATCCGCGGCGGGCAAGCGGTGCGTAATAACGGGCGTGATGTCCACTTGGGACTGCAGCAACGCAATCATCTTATACCAAGTTTCATACATCTCGCGTCCGTAAATGCCTTTGATGTGCAAACCCCGGAAGATGACCTGATTCCAGTCGATAGCCGCACGTCCTGGAATAATGCCTAGAAGGGCAATGCGCCCTCCACAGGCCATGTTCGCTAAAATCTGATCTAAGGCACGGGCATTACCGGACATTTCTAAAGCGACATCAAAGCCCTCCGTCATCCCCAACTCTTGCTGCACTTGCTGTAAATCTTCTTGGGCCACATTCACCGCCTGCGTAGGCCCCATCTTACTGGCTAAGGCTAAGCGCCAAGGATTCACATCGGTAATAATAATTTTCCGAGCCCCCGCGGCGCGAGCGATGGGAATCGCCATAATGCCAATCGGACCAGCTCCGGTGATTAACACGTCTTCGCCAACGAGATCAAACGAGAGAGCGGTGTGCACCGCATTACCCAAAGGATCAAAAATTGCCGCCACGTCGTCGGGGATATCATCGGGTACGGGGACCACATTCTCTACCGGCAAAGACAGGAATTCCGCAAAAGCCCCAGGACGATGAATCCCCACGCCTAAAGTGTGTGCACAAAGGTGGCGGCGGCCGGCGCGGCAATTACGACAAGTGCCGCAGACGATATGCCCTTCACCCGATACGCGTTGGCCGATTTTCAAATGTTTCACTTCGCGACCCATTTGCTCCACCACGCCAACATACTCATGCCCGACCGTAAGCCCCAAAGGTACCGTCTTCGCCGCCCATTCATCCCACTTCCAAATATGAACGTCGGTACCACAGATGGCCGTCTTCTTAATCCGGATTAATACATCCCGATCGCCGATGGTCGGGCGTTCAACGTCCGCCAACCAAAGACCTTCACGACCTTCTTTTTTAATCAGGGCTTTCATAAATAATAAAAATTAAGGGGTGCGGATTAAACCTGCCTCGGCCCAAGTGCGACGGGTCGCTAGATCTCGGGGCAACGGCCAAGGTTGACCATAGCGGTGCCAAGCAAAGCTAATCGATTGTTCGAGGTAAAAGGGATGTAGCTCCAATCCGATACAAGAAGTCACCGGCGCCGTAAACAGCGTCGCTTGGTAAAACTGGGCGGCTTGGCGGACAACTTCAGCGACTTCACCCACGTGACGAATCCGGACGCCCGGCGAAATCATTTCCGCAAACTCTTCCGCCGTCTGCACTTCGCAAAACGCGGCATCATGGGCTACGCGTTCAATTAAATAGGGGTCTAATGTGGGGTCGACGCTCACCACCCAAACGTGCGTCATCGCCACCAGGCAGTCTAAAACCCGATGGCAAGCAGCGAGATCTGCACCCGCCGCAAAACGAACCATTGGACGCATTTTTTTACCTGGTTGAACCCGCCGGTAAACATTCGCTTCACAGAATAAAGCGGCCTGTTCGCGAGGAGTTGACCAACTTGCGATGGCCTTTTGTAAATTCTCCGAAGTCCATTCAGCATTAAATTCATCTTCCCATTGGCACAGCGCTGCCAGAGCCCACGGCCCGCCCGCTTTGACTCCTGGACCGTAGGCGGAACGTTTGTGTCCCCCAAAAGGCTGACGATGCACCATGGCTCCAGTAATCGTGCGATTAACGTAAACATTGCCGACTTCTACGGCCGCTAGGTAAGTGCCGATTTCACGTTCATCCAGCGAATGCAGTCCGCCAGTTAAACCAAAGGGCAACGCGTTCACGAATTGTAATGCTTCCTCCAGCGTCTCAACCGTTACGACGCCTAGGACAGGTCCAAAACACTCAGCCCGCGTAAACCAACTCTTAGCGGTCACGCCTAGACGGATTCCGGGCGACCACAGGTTTTGGGCCGCATCCAAACATTGCGGAGCTAGCAGCCAAGATTCCCCTTCATCTAATTGCGTTAACCCGCGCTGTAAATCAGCACTCGGGGCCTGCATCAGAGGTGGAATAAAGGTCTCTAAATCCGTCGCTAAGCCAACTTTCAAGGAAGCCGTAGCATCCTTTAATTGTGCCAAGAAATGCTGATCGCGACCGACTTCACCGACCAAGACAAGCAACGAGCAGGCAGAACACTTTTGCCCGGCATGGCCAAAAGCCGATTTTACTAAATCCTTAATCGCCTGATCGCGATCCGCAGAAGGCGTGACGATGAGCGCGTTCTTGCCGCTCGTCTCCGCCAAAAGATTTAATTCCGGACGCCAACTCGTAAACAATTCGGCCGTCGCGGATGATCCCGTCAGGAGGACCGCTTTCACCCGGGCATCGGTGATCAAGGCCTTGCCCGCTTCATCGTCAGGCGTAGACACGCATTGCAATAAATCACGCGGGATGCCGACCTCCCATAATAATTGGCAAAGGGCTTCCCCACAGCGACGCGCTTCCGGTGCAGGTTTCAAGATCACCGCATTACCCGCCCGCAGTGCGGCAACCACTCCGCCGAAAGGAATGGCGACAGGGAAATTCCACGGCGAAGCCACCACGACTACCCCCAGCGGGTGACGGCGGGCGCCTTGCCATTGGTTTTTGTCATCAAAAGTCCGGGCATAATAATTCGCAAAATCAACCGCCTCCGAAACTTCCACGTCCGCTTCCCCGACGGTTTTTTTGCCCTCGTGCACCAGCAACGCTATTAACTGTGCCCGGCGTTTCTCTACTAGAAGCGACGCCCGACAAAGCGTCGCCCGCACGCCTTCATCACTTAATTGCCCCACCGCTGCTTCTGCCTTGGTTAAGGCCTGAGCGACATCCTCTGCCGTCGCTGGGATGACTGCCACTGGTAAAGTTTGCTGCAGCGCTGCTTGCACCCACTGACGATTAACCAACCGCGTCCAGTCGGTATCACTTGCAGAAGTAAACGGTGCACTCAATGACCAAGCTTGCGGCGTAATCTGTCGATTTTGTGTCCGGGCAGAAACACTCGAAACCTGGCTAGCATCCAGTAGGGCTTGCTGAAAAAGGGCGACTTGCTGCTGCCATGCCGGCGCATCAGGTGTTAACGAAAAGAGTTCGCGGAGGAAATTTCCGGGAGAAGTATTTTCTTCTAAACGGCGCAATAGATAGGCAATCGCGACGCCGAAATCACACTCGGCGACCAAGGGCGTGTAGAGTGTGACAGCCTGCGTCGTTTGTTGCACGGCACGTGCCTGAGCGGGTGCCATGCCCGTCAACATTTCAAAAGATAACCCCGTTCCCAAGCCACGCTCGCGGCGTAATACTTCGGCTAAGGCTAGATCTAACAAATGGTGCGAGGCCACTCCAAGGTGAACCGCTGGCACATGTTCGGGTCGAGCGCCCCACTCCAACATTCGTTTATAATTCGCATCGACCTCGGCCTTGCTTCCATATGGGGCTTGAGGCCAACCATGCAACGCCGCGTCCACCCGCTCCATCGCTAAGTTGGCACCTTTAACGAGTCGGATGCGGATGGGGGCGCCTCCCGCAGCGACCCGTCCTAAGGCCCACTGCGTTAAACGTTGTTGCACCGCAAAAGACTCGGGCAAATAAGCCTGTAAAACGAGGCCGGCTGTCAGGCTGTGAAATTCCGGTTCATCAAGGGTCCGCTGAAACGCTTCCACCGTTAAATCCAAGTCACGATACTCCTCCATATCGAGGTTCACAAATTTGGGCACGCTGGATTGGCGCGCGGCGCGATAGAGCAGCCGCAATTTCTTTTGCACTTGTTCCACCGTGGCGGCAAAAGCCAGCACCGAGACTTGAGAGTAAAGGTTAGAAATTTTCACCGACACCATCGTGACCGCAGGTTCCGCCAACAGTTCTAACACTTGAGCCAAACGCTGGGCCGCTTCCGCCTCCCCTAGAACCGCCTCCCCTAAGCGATTGTATTGATGTTTAAAACCTAATACCTCACTCGGGGTCGTTAGCTTTTGGCGCTCCATTTGGGCGGGCCAAATTACCCCCGCGGTATCCTGCTGCAAGCGACGCAGCATCGCAGGTACCACAATCCCGGGCAAAACTCGACTCACCCAACCACCGGTGTGCAAAAGAATTTGATCGAGCAAAAGCAACGAACGGGGCACCCCTTGTTGGTCTAAAATATTTCTTGTATAATGAGCCGCTTGCGAAGCGGAAGTCGCCCGAAATAAGCGATCGCACAACGTAATCGTGAAAACCTTGCGGGCTTCATCCGTCACCAAACCGTGCACCTCGGCGGCACGAGCCTGTTCGGCTTTCGTTTGCGATTGAGCCGCTTGACGTAGCCAGTCCGTAGCCAACCGGATAGCCTGATCGGCATAGCACCCTAACTTCTCGGCTTCCGCACAGTTCATCCCTTTAAAAGTTATCATTTAAGCCCAACTTGAAAAGGGACGAGTGAGAGGTTTTAGTGATTTTTGTTGAGCGTTTGCCCTCATATGCTAAAAGAGATTCCTGGATGTCTAACCCCGACAGCCCAACTCCACCTGAGTTACCCACCTCAGCCAACTCTAGTGTTCCACCTGAGTTACCTATCGTCGTGGATGAAGAGGCTTTGAAAACAAACCGGAGTAAGCGTTCCTTTTGGCAAAAACTCGGTGGAGAAGGTTTAGTGATCTCGATGTTTATTCACGGTGCACTCATCGTCATCGCTCTTTTTTGGGTAATCTCGACTTGGACAGATTCGGCGAAAAAGGACCCGGACTCCTTTGCAACGGGGGCGGGGGGCGGCGCCGCTGGGGAACGAGCGAAACAGTTCAAAACACGCCTCCAACCGAAGAACCCCAAGTCGACCGCTAAAACCCCCAATCGCATTACCAGCAAAAGTACGTCGGCGACGATTGCGTTGCCTGACTTACCCACTACTTCGATGGCTTCGCTCAACACCGGGCTCATGGGCGGAGGGCAATCCAAAGGTTTCGGCGGGGGCTCCGGTGGCGGCATTGGTTCTGGGATGGGCGTCGGACGTGGCAACGGGAAGAACTTTGTGTCTATTTACGGTAGTAAAATGGCCCTCAACGGCATGGTCGGAGTCTTCTATGACTTTAAACAAGATCGGGCTGGTAAACCCACAGATATGATGGGCCCCAAACCAGAAGTAATTGGTCCTGTGAACGCCGAGGCTGTAAGAATTTTCAGTGAGCGCATGGAGCAATATGTCCAAAAAGGTTTTTCCGACTCCTCGCTCAGTAATGTCTATCGCGCTCCAGATAGTTTATACGCGAGCCAGATTTTTATCCCGCCCATTCCTGCCACAGAGGCACCCAAAGCCTTTGATGTCGCCGACAAATGCCGTCCCTCGCGCTGGATGGCTCACTATAAAGGCACCTTAAAAGCTCCCCGCGACGGCAAGTTCCGCTTTGTTGGGATGGGCGATGACTTCTTAATTGTCCGCTGGGATCGCAAGGTGGCTCTCGACTCTGGCTACCAGCAATTCTACGTCGGTAATGAAAACGTCTATAAAGACTTCGGTAAACAGAAGTGTAACGACGTCCACCCTTCCACTTTAGGCAAACCAATGCGCTGTGGACCGTGGATTACCGTCACCCGCGATAAAGAATATTACTGTGAGGTAATCATGGGCGAAACCCCAGGTGGCGTCTCTTGTGCTATCCTCTGCATGGAAACGACTGGACCCGATGGTAAGGCTGACGGCCAATTGCGCCTGTTTCGGATGAATAATGACCCCCTGCCCGACGCGATTAAGAACGGCTGCCCCCAAGTTCCTAACGTCGACATGGCCAACGAGAGCTGGACCTTTAAATCGGTCAAAACCTCGGCGGCTCGTTAAAGTTTGATAATAGGCAATTAGCCAGAGGGTTTAGGGTTGTTCCCGAAGCCTGAATCGTTGGAATACACAACTACCCCAAAGTATGTCCGAGAGCCTGCCACCTGAGTTGCCTCCCGAAGGCCCATCCGGCTTGCCCCCCGAGCTGCCCTTAGTCGTGGACGAAGAAGATTTAAAGGCTAAGCGGAGCAAACGGACTTTTTGGCAAAAACTCGGCGGCGAAGGGCTCGCCATCTCCGTCATCATTCACCTCATCCTCATCGTGATCGCCCTCTTCTGGGTCATCTCGACGTGGACCGACTCGGCAAAGAAAGAACCTGATTCATTCTCTACGGGTAGCGGTGGTGGTGCCGCCGGCGAACGGGCCAAACAATTTAAGACCCGCCTGCAACCTAAGAACCCCAAGTCGACCGCCAAGACGCCCAATCGCATTTCTTCGAAGAATGCGAATGCGACGATTGCTTTGCCCGACTTGCCCACCACCTCCATGGCTTCGCTCAACACCGGCCTCATGGGAGGCGGTCAGTCCAAGGGTTTTGGCGGCGGCTCGGGTGGTGGTATCGGCTCGGGTATGGGCATCGGTCGCGGTAATGGAAAAAATTTCGTTTCCCTCTTTGGCAGCAAACTCGGAACCAATGGTTTGGTGGGAACCTTCTACGATATTAAACAAACCTCCAGTCGCAAGCCCACCCCCGCCACCCCAGGCAGTGCCGAAGGGATTGGCGCCTACCGCGAAGTAGTCCGCGAATTTTTCGCCGGCGGTTGGACGGTTTCAAAATTCTCAGGTTACTATAAATCTCCCGACTCTCTTATTGCGGGACAAATCTTCGTACCCTCTCGTCCTGCCACCGAAGGTCCCGCGGCCTTTGGCGTGGAAAAAGAAGTCAAACCCTCGCGGTGGGTGGCACATTACAAGGGCACGGTCGAGGTCCCTCAATCCCTGCCCTTCCGCTTCGTAGGGTCAGGTGATGACTGGTTGCTTGTGCGCTGGGATCGCAAGGTAGCCCTCGATGATGGCTATGAACATTTCTTAGTCCCTGATGGAAATTACAAGGACTTCAAACAAGTGGTGAAGAAGGATTTTTACATCGACCGTAAACCTGGCAGCCTAAATCGCCTCGCCTGCGGACCTTGGATTAACGCCACCAAAGGTTCGAAGGTGCCGATTGAAATTATTTTCGGCGAAACCCCTGGCGGCGTTTCCGACGTCTACCTTGCCATCGAGGTCGCGAAATCAGGTAACCGCGTTAAGGGCGAATATGAAGGCGAAGGTACGCTCAAACTCTTCCGCGTGAACAACGAACCCTTGCCCGATGAAATTAAAAAACCCGGACGTGGGTTGACGATTGATATGGATGCCGATGGTTGGATTTTCCGTACAGTACGCGAATCCGCGAGCCGTTAAGCCTTAGTCCGTTCTAAATAAAAGCGGGCCGCATTCGTTGCCCAAAGTCCCGCTTGCTCCGTGGGACTCAGGTGCTGGGCATAGTCGGCAACCAAGCGATACGCTTGCTCATATTGACCAGCCAATAAACACACCGGCCAATCCGAGCCATACATTAAACGCTGCGGCGTAAAAGCTCCAAAGACGACATCGAGGTAAGGCTTAAAATCTTCAGGCTGCCAACGCTGGTGATTCGCTTCGGTTAACATCCCCGAGACTTTACACGAAACATTAGGCAAGGCGGCGAGGCGTTGGAGTTTCTTTTTCCAAGGCTCTATCTCGCCGGTTTTAATCGGAGGCTTAGCAATGTGATCTAAGACAAAGGCTTGTTCTGGTAAACGCTGAGCGACTTCAATGGCAGCTTCGAGTTGATGCGGGAAAATCAAAAAGTCGTACGTGAGGTTGTACTGCTTGAGTAAGCTCAAACCGCGGAGAAAGGCGGGGGCCAACATAAACTGGTCATCAACCTCATCTTGGACCACGTGGCGGACCCCCACGAATTTCGGGTTAGCCGCCAAGCGCGCTAAATCTTTTTCCACGGCGGGAGATCGCAAATCAACCCATCCCACGACGCCTTTGATAACGTCATGCTGAGCGGCTAAGGCCAACAACCAATCCGACTCCTCGATAACTTGACGCGCTTGAACCGCAATGGACCCCTCAAACCCTAAAGGTTTTTGCAAAGCTACTAAATCAGGCGGAAGCCAAGTGCGGTGCAACGGCGAGCCCACAGGAATCCAGGGATACTGGAGCGCATCATAAGACCAAAAATGCTGGTGCGCATCAAGTCGCATACGACTTAAACAACATCCACAATCGCCTTAATCACGCCCGTCTCGGGTTTTAACCAAGTTGGGAAAACCGTAATCATGTCCTCAAACTTAGCGTGGTGGGTAATCCACGGACGCGTATCAATCACACCGTCTTCAATGAGTTTAATGATGCGGGCAAAGTCTTTAGAAAGCGCATTGCGGCTCGCCAAGATGGTAAGTTCACGACGGTGCAGCGCGGGCGCATGTGGGAAAGTTAACTCTTGTTGCGTAATGCCCACATAGACAATGCGACCTGCGAAGGCCGCAAACTGCAGACAGGTCGACATCGACTTATTACTCCCCGTGGCATCGACCACGACATCCGCATAACGGCCTTGGGTTAATTCGGCTAAGGCCAAAGCCTCGCCGCCATCGGCTTTACTTAAAATCGTATGGTCGACTTTCATCACTTCCCGGCAAAAGGCCAAGCGATCGGCATTCATATCCATGACGATGCACTTCGCTCCCGCGACTTTAACAAACTCAATCACCGACAGTCCAATCGGACCCGCCCCAATGACTAAGACCGTTTCGCCTGGCTTAGGCGCTGCACGATCCACGGCGTGGCACCCAATCGCTAAGGTCTCTACTAAAGCGAGTTGATCATAAGAAAGTTTCCGCGAGACGTGTAACTTGCGTGCGGGTAACAAAAACTTCTCAGCCATACCCCCATCACACATCACACCTAAGGTTTGGTGATTCTCGCAGCAATTCGTGTGACCACGCTGACAGCTGTAGCACTTTTGGCAATTGATGTAGGGCTCCACAGAACAGTGATCGCCGGGGCGAACCTGGGTGACATCGGGGCCGACGGCTAAAACTTCGACGCCCAGCTCATGGCCCGGAATTCGGGGATAAGAGTAAAAGGGCATTTTACCCAAGTAACCACCGTAGTCAGTACCGCAGATACCAATACGATGCACGCGCACGAGTGCTTCTCCAGGACCTGGCGCCGCGGGCTCAGGCAAATCGATTTGCACAAAACTCTGCGGCTTATCGAGACGGATTGCTTTCATGGGAGCTTAATTGTTTTCAGGTAAACCTTCCAAGTGGCCCAAGTTTTTCACGGGAGCGAAAATCTTCTGCACTTCAGCCAATAGATCTAAGTCCATCGGCTCGGCGGCCCACTTTGCCCAATTACGGATGTTCTCTGGATTCGCACTGCCCGAAACCGTCGTCGCGATATCAGGGTGGGCAATCGAGAACTGAAGCGCGAGCTTGGCGATATCCACGCCACGACTAGCACAGAGGGCTGCCGCTGCTCGGGCCGCGGCTTTAACATCCTCAGGTTCCTTCAACCACTTAGGCAACGGCGCGTTCGTCAATAGACGGGCGCTAAAAGGTCCAGCGTTCATCACACCAACGCCCTTGGCTTTCAAATAAGGCACGGTCTCATCTACAAAACGTGTGTTTTGTAACGTGTACTGATTGTAGCTCAAGACGCAGTCGACATCGGTTTGCTCGCAGATGAAACGGAAAATCTTTTGCGGATAACCGCTAAAACCAATCGCACGAATTTTCCCTGCTTGCTTAGCCTTGCGCAGTGCCGGGATGGTTTCATCCACAATCTGTTGCATCGGTACAAACTCAATGTCGTGACAAAGAATAATATCGAGGTGGTCCGTGCCCAAGCGATGCAGCGACACATCGATGCTCTCCGCAACCCGCTTGGCCGAGAAATCAAAGTGGTTTAAGTCATAGCGCCCGAGCTTCGTACAAAGCGTATAACTCGAACGAGGCACGCCGCGTAACGCAATCCCAAGCAGGACTTCCGACATCCCACGACCATAGAAGGGCGAGGTGTCGATAAAGTTGAGCCCGCAATCCAAGGCGACTTGGACAGACTTGAGGGCTTCATCCAAGTTAACACTGCGGAACTCCTGCCCCAGCGAGGAAGCGCCGAAGCTTAAGATGGGCAATTCGAGGCCCGTTTTTCCTAAAAGACGTTTTTTCATAGAAATAAATTAGGCGGAGCGGCACCCCATGGTTAAGAGCACATTGCCCCATAAAGCTTGGTCGCCCGTTTGAATCGTCAAAATATGATCGGGCGATTCGACTACTTTATAGAAATCCCACTTGAGAATCGGGGTAATGGGTAATTTCAAACCAGCTTCCTTAATCACTTGGCGGTATTCCTGCCAAACGGGAGGTTCCCCTTTTTGGGCATAAGCATCATCAGGCGGAATACCCATCGTGTTTACGACGTCCACGGGAACGGCGCTTAAAATAGCACGCAAGGCTTGGACGACGGTAATCACTCCAGGCGAAAGGTTGAGCGAGATCACTTCCGCATTCGGTCCTTTTTTATTCCAGGCCGGGTAATTCCCATCGGCGAGCAAGATACAAGAATGGTGACCGCCGCGGGCCAACACTTCGTTGATTTTGGGGTGAATCAGTTGGTGATTAAGCATAAATTTAGCACGCGTGGTGGCGAAACGCTTCGATGGTTTGTTTAGCGGCAGCCAAGGAATCGGGCAAAGGCAGAATCTCGCCCGAAAGGTACCCGGTGTAACCAATCTCCTTTAAAGCCTTGATAATCGGAGCGGCGGACGTGTGGCCCCAACCCATCGCCTGGCGATTGCTATCCGCAAAGTGAATATGGCCGACGTGCTTACCGGCGGCCCGCAAGGTCGCCGCTAAATCGGCTTCCTCGATGTTCATGTGATATAAATCGCAAAGTAGTTTGACCCCTTGAATGCGATGTTGCTCTAAAAAACTGACGGCATCTCCCTGGCGATTGAGTAAATTGGTTTCGTAGCGGTTCAACGGCTCGTAAAATAAAACCGTGCCTTGTTTAAGGGCATGGGCTCCCAAGTCTTGCAGCGCTTCCGCCAACCAAGCCAACGCTTGCTCACGCGTGACCTCGCCTTCGAACTTCCCTTGCATCGAGCCCAAGATGGCCCCAGCTTTAAATTCTGCCGCTAAATCCAGCATCCCCCGAATGAATTCCCGGGCCTGCTGGCGGATCTTAGCATCGAGGTGAGTTAAATGCCAGCGATTCACTAACCAACCACCCCCGGTACCAAAGGCCGCCACCTTGAGGTTATATTTCATTAATAACTCCTTCAGCGTCGCGGGGTTTACGGCGGCGGGGCTAGGCGGGAAGATTTCAACGGCGTCGAAACCTAACGTCGAAGCGGCTTCGCAACCGGCGGCTAAATCATCCCAGAAAACGAAGGGGCCCCCGCGGGCCTGCGGTACGAGTGAAATCGTAATGGCGGATTGCAACACACGGCCACTCTGCGGGCGATTGTCTCGCTTCGCAAGTGCGGCTTAAATGAGTTTATATGAAAATATTAATCCGTCAGACCAGGCGAAGTCCGACCTTTCACCAAACGCTGCACCGCTGCAAAACGCAAAATTTGCTCCAGTTTAGCCACTTCGGCAGGATCAACTTCTTTTGCTTGGCGAGCGGCTGCCACGGCTTCACGGGCACGCGCTTCACCTTGTTCCACCGCCTTTAAATCAATTTTGGCTTCATCAATGGCTGCTTCGGTCACCACGGAAACTTTGTCCGCCGCGACGCGCAAGAAACCTTGATCGACTGCCAAACGCGTCGTCTTGCCCTGCAACACCACGACGACTTCGCCAGGAGCGAGGATGGAAGTTAAGGGCAAGTGGCTCGGCAAAATACCAATATTACCCAACTCCGTTGGTAACGTCACACTGTCCGCCTCGCCTTGGTAGGCGCGACGGTCAGGTGTAACAATTTCGACGGTGAGTGGCATGTAAGTAGGGTCTACTTAGCGATGGCCTTAGACTTCTCCGAGGCGGCTAATACTTCGTCGATGCCACCCTTCATGTAGAAGTCGTTTTCGTTCACGTGATCCAACTCGCCAGAGAGAATCATTTCGAAGCCCTTGATCGTGTCTTCGAGGGCAACGTACTTACCGGGCGAGCCCGTGAAGATTTCGGCCACGTGGAAGGGCTGCGAGAGGAACTTCTGCACCTTACGAGCACGGAAGACGACCAGCTTGTCTTCAGGCGAGAGTTCATCGAGACCCAAGATGGCGATGATGTCTTGTAAGTCTTTATAACGCTGCAAGAGACCTTGAACGCCGCGAGCGACGCGGAAGTGACGCTCACCAACCACTTCAGGAGCCAACGCCGTCGAGGTCGAAGCGAGAGGATCCACGGCAGGGTAAATACCGAGCTCGGCAATACGACGCTCTAGCACGACCGTAGAGTCAAGGTGAGCAAAGGTATTGGCAGGAGCAGGGTCAGTTAAGTCGTCCGCAGGAACGTACACCGCTTGGAAGGAGGTAATCGAACCCTTCTTCGTCGAGGTAATGCGCTCTTGTAAGTTACCCATTTCCGAAGCGAGCGTTGGCTGGTAACCCACCGCCGAAGGCGAGCGACCTAACAATGCGGACACTTCCGAACCGGCTTGCGAGAAACGGAACACATTATCGACGAAGAGGAGCACGTCGCGGTTTTGTTCGTCGCGGAAGAATTCCGCCATGGCTAAGGCCGACAAGGCCACGCGCATACGCGCACCAGGAGGCTCATTCATTTGGCCGTACACGAGGGCCACTTTCGACTTCGAAAGGTCTTTTTGGTCAATAACGCCCGCTTCCGACATTTCGTGGTAAAGGTCATTACCTTCGCGCGAACGCTCACCAACCCCGGCGAAAACCGAGAAACCACCCTGCTTCATCGCGATGTTATTGATGAGCTCCATGATAACGACGGTCTTACCGACGCCGGCACCACCGAAGGCGCCGACCTTACCGCCCTTCACGAAGGGACAAATTAAATCGATTACCTTGATGCCCGTACCGAGCAACTCGGCCGAGGTCGCTTGCTCCGTCAGGGGTGGAGGTAAGCGGTGAATAGGATAGCGCTTCTCGGCTTTGACTTCGCCGCGCTCATCCACGGCGTCACCAGTGACGTTAAAGATACGACCCAAGACAGCATTACCGACGGGCACAGTGATGGGGGCACCAGTATCGAGGGCGGGCATCCCGCGGACGAGACCTTCGGTCGTCGTCATTGCGACGGCGCGCGTGAGTCCGTTGCCTAAGTGCTGCTGCACTTCGAGGACTAAACGCGTGGCTTTGCCTTCAACCTTATAGTTGATTTCAATCGCGTTATAAATTGCAGGAACCTGGTCTGCAGGGAATTGCACGTCGACGACGGCGCCGAGTACTTGAGTGATCGTTCCAGTTGTGCTCATAATTTTTGTAAAGAAAGGGGGGAAAGTTATTGGGCCGCAGCGCCAGCGGTGAGTTCCAAGATTTCTTGGGTAATCGCGGCCTGACGGGCTTTGTTGTATTCCAGCGAGAGAGCGCTGGCGATTTTCTTGGAATTGTCCGTGGCCGCTTTCATCGCCACCATACGGGCACTGTGTTCCGAAGCTTTAGATTCTAAAACCGCTTGGTGCACGGCTTGTTTGAAGAACAAGGCAGGCAAGCGTTCGAGGATCGCTTGGGCCGAAGGCTCGAAAATCATGTCGCGGTTATCTGCCACGGCTGCCGTGGTGGGCAGGTTGAGGCGCACGCGCAAATCATGAGCTTGGGCCGCTAAGCTATCCGCGGGCAAAAGTTTTTGGACCCGGGGACTTTGCACCAAGGTATTCTTAAAGTAGGCGTAAATCACTTCCACCGTGTCGACCTTGCCGTCTAAGAAAGCCTGCAAGAGGTATTCCGTGGCTGGGCGAACTTCGCTGAAATTAGCACGATCGCTAACCGGGAAGTCGGCGAGCAACGTGCGGCCCGCACGGGCCATGGCTTGCTTACCCTTGCGACCGATGGTCACAAACGCGGCATTGGAGATTTCCGAAGCCGCCCGCACCAAGTTGCTATTTAACGCACCACACATGCCTTTGTCGGGCGTGATCAGCAAAACGCCGCGCACTTTGACTTCGCGTTTCGTCAACAAGGGGTGCGTGAATTCGCCCACCTTGGACATCGCCGTCTCTAAAATCTCGCCCAACAGCTCTGCGTAATCACGGCCGTGGCGCGCGGCATCTTGGGCACGCTTCATCTTCGACGAAGCGACCAACTGCATTGCGCGGGTGATTTGGCCCGTGCTCTTAACCGACTTAATGCGGTTACGAATCTCGCGGAGTCCTTTGGGCATGAGGGAGAGGTGGAACTAGAAATTAGACTTTGAAACCGCGGCGCCAAGCATCGCAGGTGGCCTTCAATTCAGCCGCGCCCGCATCATCGATCTTCTCGCCGCCACGAATGCGTGCCAAGACGCTGGGCTTCGTGGTTTCGAGGTGCGTTTGCAAAGCTTGCGAAGCGGCTTGCACCGACTTCACAGGGAGGTCGTTGAAGAAACCGTTTTGCATCGCCCAAATGAGGGCACACTGAATTTCCGCCGACTTCGGAGCCGTCGGAGGTTGCTTGAATAATTCTACGAAACGGTCGCCTTTGTCTAAGATACCCTTCGTTTGGGCATCAAGGTCAGAACCGAACTGCGCGAAGGCTGCGAGTTCGCGATACTGAGCTAATTCGCCCTTCACCTTCCCGGCGACTTGTTTAAAGGCCTTGATTTGTGCCGCCGAACCGACGCGCGAAACGGACAAACCGACGGATACCGCGGGGCGGATACCTTGGTTAAATAAGTCCGTTTGTAAGAACACCTGACCGTCGGTGATGGAAATCACGTTGGTGGGAATGTAAGCCGAAACGTCACCCGCTTGGGTTTCAATAATCGGCAAGGCGGTTAAGGAACCCTTACCATTCAAACGAGCCGAACGCTCCAAGAGGCGAGAGTGCAAGTAGAACACGTCACCAGGGTAAGCTTCCCGACCCGAAGGACGCTTCAGAATGAGCGAGATTTGACGGTAAGCGGCCGCGTGCTTCGAAAGGTCATCGTACACGATCAAGGCGTCTTGACCGTTTTCCATGAACCATTCGCCAATCGCAGTACCCGAGAAAGGAGCGAACACTTGGTTGGCCGCGTTGTCGGCAGCAGGAGCAGCGACGACGACGCAGAATTCCATCGCACCGGCTTTTTCCAACGTACCAATCGTACGTGCAATCGAGGAGTTCTTCGTACCAATCGCGACGTAGATCGAGTAAACTGGGCGGAACTTAGGATCACCCGAGGCTAAACCCACGCGGTTAGCATTGGCTTGGTTGATGATAGTATCAATCGCGATGGTCGTCTTACCCGTTGCGCGGTCACCAATGATTAATTCGCGCTGACCACGGCCAATCGGAATCATGGCGTCAATAGCCATGATACCCGTTTGCATGGGCTGGTCGACCGACTTACGAGGAATGATACCTGGGGCGATTTTTTCGACCGGGTAACGCTCCGAGGAAACAATCGGACCCTTGCCGTCGACGGGATTACCGAGCGCGTCCACGACGCGACCCAACAAACCCTTGCCCACGGGAACGGAGAGCAAACGACCCGTGGTCTTCGCTTCCATGCCTTCTTTAAGATTCGAGATGTCACCCATGACCACGCAACCCACGGTGTCTTCGGCGAGGTTCAAGGCGACGCCTTGGAGGCCACCTGGGAGTTCAATCATCTCGTTCATCATGACGCCCGAGAGGCCGTCAATGGCGGCGACCCCGTCGGCGAGGCTGACAATGGTGCCGACGTTGGATTTACCCGCACGGGTATCAAGTCCAGCGATGGCTTTTTGGATCTGGTCGATCGCGTTGCTCATAATTGTTTTTTAAATAAGGGGGTGAAAGGTTAAGCGAGGGATTTAGCTAAATTAGAAAGACGTAAAGCGGCGGAAGCATCGATGACGTCATCGCCGACGCGCACGCGGAAGCCTGCAATCAGGGCATCGTTGCGACGGGCCACTGGACGCACGGGGCGACCGAGGGCTTGGGAGAAATGCTGGGCAATCGCCGCAGCGACGGACTCAGACAAAGGACCGGCGTGCTCAATCCGGGCTTCACCCTTCGCGACTTCGCGGCGGATTAAAGCTTGGTAGGCACGCAATAAAGGACGCAATTGATGCGGACTGCGGGACTTAGCTAAAGAGGCCAAAATAGCACTAACGCGTTCAGCCGAGACGGCGCCACCTTCCATCGAAAGGGCGAGTAATTTTTTAGCTTCAGTGCGAACGGCGGCAGTCGACATGACAATTAGCGATTAGCGAGTTGTTTAACGGCGGCTTCGTTCAGGCGAGCGCGCTGGGCGTCGTCCAAGTTTTGGTCGAGCACTTTAACCGCCGTTTCAACGACGAGGCGGGAAACTTCGGCACGCACTTCGTTCAACATCTTGCGACGATCAGCTTCTAAAGACTCTTGGCCCTTGCGTTGCAATTCAGCGACGGCGGTGAGGGCTTCACCCTTAGCGGCTTCGACAGTTTGCTTGGCAGCATTACGTGCTTCAAACAAAACTTTGGTGGCTTGCTCAGAAGCTTGGTTCAAAATCGCTTCGGCCGATTTTTGTGCTTCGGCTAATTTTTGCTCGGCGGCCTTAGCATCAGCCAGACCTTTTTCGATTAAACGATTACGCTCTTCAAGTTGCCCCAGGGCTGGCTTGATGGCCCAGCGGTAGAGTACGAAGGCTAAAAGCGCAAAATTAATGACTTGGACGAGGAGGTGGGGGCCATCGACGCCAAAACTGCCGAAAATTTTGATAATGTCGCCGACAGGACCATGAGCTTCGGCATGAGTTGCGGGCGAGGCTTCATGAGCCGCCGCTTCAGCGATAAAAGCAAAAGAACTTAGCATAGTGTTGAGTGAAAATAGTGTAACAGAGAGATAAGCGCAGAGGTCGGTGGGCCCCTTGCGGGGCCACACCGGGTTCAGGTTACTTCGTTAAGAAGATACCGTAGAACGCCACTGCTTCAGCCAAAGCCATGCCCAGAATGGACTGGACGAGAATCTTGGTGGAAGCTTCAGGATTGCGACCAACCGACTCAACGGCTTTAGCACCGATGAGACCTACGCCTAAAGCCGAAGCTAAGCAAGCAGCGGCAGCAGGGATGGAGTTGGCAGCAATGGAAACGTCTGCGAGGATCATATGTTATGTGTTTTGTTTTGGTGGATTCTCAACGGACCGCGAAGGGGGTTCCCTGCAAGTCACCCGCTAAGAAAGTAAAGGGTTATTGGGCGTGTTCGTCGTCGGCATGGCCGCCGTCATGGTTACAAATGAGACCGATGTAAATCGCCGAGAGTAACGTGAAGACGAAAGCTTGGATGAGGCCGACTAAAACTTCGAGCAGGCCAGCCGCTGCGGGAACGCCCCACTTGGCCACGGCACTCAAGGAGTGTACCAAACTTTCACCGCCATACACGTTACCGTAGAGACGGAACGATAACGAAATCAAACGGAAGAGAATCGAAACCACTTCAATGCAACCGACGCCCAAGAAAATAAAGGAGAGCAGAATCCACATGACGATGTGGGTCTCCCGCTTGTCGGATTTATTACCAAACAAATCGTAAGCCAACGTTTTGATGCCCGCGTAACGCAGCACGAAGTAAGTCCAGGCTACGAAGGAAACCACGCTGAGTGCCAATGTCGTGTTGAGGTCCGAATTAGCAGGGCGCAAAAAGTCTTCCCACTGCGTAGCTCCAACTTGATATTTCAAGGTACCCACGCCAGGCAACAGACCACTCCAGTTCATCAGCAAGATGAAGACGAAGAAGCCACAAAGCACGGGGAAGACGCGACCAATCATCGCCTTACCCACCACAGGTTCTAAAGCATCGCGCAGACCTTGAGCCAAGCCTTCAATAATCGCTTGGCCCTTATTAGGAATTAACTTGGGCGTACCCACAACCACTTGGATGACTAAGATAATAACCGCAGCCACCAGCCACGTGGTTAAAATCGAGTTCGAGACCGAGAGAGGGCCGAGTTTGAAGAGATCCGATGCGGCCGTGCTGACCCCTTCGGAGTTAGCGAGAAGCATAGCCGGACCAAAAAAATAAAATAAAAATAGCGAGCGCCGAAGCATGCGAGGAACTGAGGTTGAATGGGTTGGTCATAACTTGGTCAACCCCACTGAAGCCAAGTGACTGACATTAAGAGGTGTCTTAACTCTACATTAGCAAATCTAATTACCCCAACTTAGGGCGCCAGCCGCGTAATATTCCACCCTTCCCGAGCCATCGTATACCGAAAACGATCATGGAGACGGTTGCTCCGACCCTGCCAAAACTCAAAACTCTCCGGAATAACCCAATATCCACCCCAATTTGCGGGTTTTGGGACCTTACCCTCAGGGTATTGGGCCTTCAATTCAGCCAAACGAGCCTCTAAAAGCTTACGATCCGCGACGATTTCACTCTGATTTGAGACTAAAGCACCTAATTGGCTTCCATAGGGACGTTTCGCGAAATAGGTCTTCGAATCCAGTTCGGAAGTCTTTATCACTCTGCCATTTATGTGAATTTGACGCTCCAAGGAAAACCAGGGAAAAAGCAGGGCCACCCGGGGTTCATGGCTCAAATGGATTCCCTTGTGGCTGCCATAATTAGTAAAGAAGGAGAACCCACGAGACTCTACCGCCTTTAATAAGACCGTACGCGACCAAGGGGCACCCTTACCGTCTACGGTCGAAAGGACCATGGCATTGGGTTCCACCACCCCAGCCTGACGAGCCTGCTCGAACCAGACTTTGAACTGCGCAATTGGGTCATCCAAAAGCTGATGGCGATCAATCCCCTGCTCGGCGTATTCTTTGCGTAAGTCGGCCAAATCCATGCTTAGACCATAAAGCCTTCGGCTCATCCTGCAAGCGTTAGCACCCTTCCCGCTCGCCAGTGCTCCGCTTCTAATCAGTTTAGTAGTAGTGAATCTGGTCCTTATTACCGCAACTGAGCAAGCCGAAGGCTTTGCCCCGACCGATGAACGCACCCAACACCTTTGCGACACGGTAGGGGTCAAAGTGGGTGCTACTTTCTACGTGGGCCTGCCTCAAGGGCCACGTGGCCTAGCTACGGTCACAGCCGTACAACCTCGCCTAACTTTCACGGTGGCTTGGGAAAAAATCGTTCAACCTCGGTTGCCGCTCGTGGTCCTGGTCGGCTTACCACGTCCGCAAACCGCCAAAAAAGTTTTGCACGACTTGGCGAGTCTCGGAGCCGACGAAATTATTTTCTTCGATGCCGAAAAGGGCGACCCCAGTTACGCGACGAGTTCGCTCTGGAAAGAAGAGCAATGGCTCGAGCCTTTAAAGAAGGGCACGGAACAAGCGTGCTCCACGCAATTACCCCAAGTGCATCGTCGAGCCTCTTTAAAAGAAGCTTTACTGCATCTACCTACCGACGCGTGGCGCGTGGCCTTGGACCCCTATGAAGCAGAGGGTGCGTTAGGAAATCAAAGCCCTACGGCCCAGCCTGCTATTTTAGCACTCGGTCCGGAACGAGGTTGGTCGTCGGCAGAAAGAATCCTGCTGCGCGAAAATAAATTTAAGTTCTACCACTTAGGAGATCGCATCTTGCGCGTGGAAGCGGCGGCCTTGGTCGGAGGTGCTTTGCTTTTAGCACAACTAAAAGTCTGGCAAGCCCACCAACCGTTGCGAGGGTGAACTCAGCGAAGTGGTACGAAGACACTCGCAGCGGGCTGGCCTTTGCCTTTGCCAATCACTTTCCGTAATTTCCAACCTGCGGGCACGGGTACCACGAAACCACCAGGTGCCTCGAGCACTACCGTGGCGTCTGCGGAGTTACCCACGTAACTCACAGCGTTATGCACAATCACGTCGGCATGTTTTTCCCACAGGCCCCACGGCGGATCAGCAAAAACTAAATTAAAGGGGCCAGACACTAAACCCGCCTGCAAAGCATCGCCGGTGATGATTTGCAGCGGCAGTTTTTCAACGCCCATCGACTTCGCCACGGCCGCCGCATTAGCCGCTAGTTCCGATGCTGTTTTTAAATCAATACTCGTCGCTTGAGCAGCTCCACGACTCAAGGCTTCCAAGGCATACGCACCCGTACCGCTAAAAAGATCTAATACCACCGCCCCGGGAATCCAGGCCGCTAAAGAATTAAAAACCGCTTCTCGAATGTAATCCGTCGCGGGGCGCACGTCACCCTTAGTGGGGACGCGTAATGGAATACCGCGCGCACGACCTCCCGTAATCCGCATAGCATCAACTTCACCACCAATTCTCTTAGGTCAACGGCGTTCCGCACCTAACTTCTGCCAAGCCGGCGACCAACACGTGGTGCGGCCGCGTAAGTCTTCACGGTGTAAAGGCTTCTTGGTGCGCGGACAAATGCCGCCATCTTTCCAGCGATGGTTAAAGAGCCATTGATTGGGTGGGTCGGACCAATCTTTCCCGATGACGCGCATGGCATCGCGACAAACTTGTTTCAAGGTGCGATGTAATTTCTTGATGGCTTGCGGTCCAAAATTTCCAGCGAGAGCAGCGGGGTGAAAACCCGCCCGCCATAAAACTTCGTCCGCCATCCAATTCCCAATTCCAGGAAAGGCTTCTTGTTGTAATAAGACCGCTTTAATGGGAGCGCGTTGGCGACGCTTTAAATAATCCGTTAATTTTTTTACGGTAAAGGCAGCCGACAAAATCGCGGGCGGAATTTTGGCCCACCAAGAAGGCTCTCCTTCACCGGTCCAACTTTGCACGCGACCAAACTGCCGCGGGTCTACAAAGATTAGCTCCCGCCCATTCGCCATGGTTAATTTGAAGTGATCGTAGGGCGTGGGCTCGCGCTCCGCATCCCCAGCCTCCAAACGGCCGGTCATGCCTAGATGAATCCCCAACCAAGTGCCGCCGCTAAAAATAAACGCCATTTGTTTCCCTGACGTCCGCGAAGCTTTCAAGGTCTGGCCGACTAATGATTCCGCCAAGTGCCGCGGGTTTAGCCCGCGGCCGACCCGAGCTTTAGGATTTAAATAAACCGCCTTTACCCGCTGACCGATGCCAGGATTCCATCGACCACAAAAATAAGCGACTTCGGCAAGTTCAGGCATCGATTTTTCAAAATACTTGGACAATCTATCGACCTACCGCTCCTATGTGCAAACCCCTTTATGCGTGGTTCGTTCTCACGTTCGGTCTCCCACTCGTTGCCGTCGAAGTTGTCCCGGTCGGCGCTGGATCTTATTTAAATGGCTTACCCGAAGGAGCCAAAGGTCCACCCGTCGCCCCCTTCGTCACCGAAGACGTTCATGGCCCCGTGCCTACCAACACTTGGTGGAGCTCACTCGCTTGGGAGCCGCTCTCGGACACGATGTTCCCGCATCCGTTCTCGGTCAAAGCCACGAATACTGGGTGGCAGTTAAATTACCCTGGGGCCCATCTGGCCGCGAACAAAGATGCCATCATGGGCATGGGTGGTAACGATTTAACGTTGGGTAATTCAGCGGTGAACACGTTTCGCCAAGCTCTGGTTTCCCGTTGGAGTGATAGCACCGTCACCGCACGACTGGGCGAACCGGGACAAGCCATCCACTTAACCTTCGGTCACGGCTTGCCTTATGCTTTTGCTACCTACGAAGGGGGCGAACCCGTCGTGTTTTTCAAATCCGCACCGCACATCTTAGAAGGCAGCGGCAACACTCCCGCCTTGGTCGTCGAAGTCGGTGACCGCGTTTACGGTCTCTACGCACCGCAAGGTACGAATTGGTTGGGCTTAGGAACAGCCAAACTGATTGCACAAACAAATGGAAAAAATTATTTTAGTGTAGCGGTCTTACCCGATCATCAACCAGCGACCTTAAAACTGTTTCAGGCGCACGCTTACGCACACGTAACTGAAGTAAGGGCCGAAGGGAAATACGATCGCACCCATGGCCTCGTCAGTACGACTTTTACGGCCAAGACGGAAGTTAAAGAAGGCACGGAAAGTGAAACACTCTTGGCACTGTATCCGCACCAATGGCGCATGGCCCAAGCTAATTTCACAGGTCATAGTTACGCCAGCGTCCGCGGGCCCATGAAACTCAGCCAAGGCAACACCTTCACTTCGGCCGCAACATTGCCAGCGTTGCTTCCAGGCTTGCCTCTCACTCCCCAAACCGACCGCGGCAAACTCACGCAACTTTTAACTCAAGACTTACTCGGTAAAGCGACTACCCACGGCGACACTTACTGGCTCGGCAAACAGCTCGGCAAATGGTCCAACCTCTTGCCGCTTGCCGATGCACTGAAAGATGATGCCGCCCAACAAGCGTGCGCGCAACGGCTCAAAGAGAGTCTCGAAAATTTCCTCTCCGCAACGCGCAACGGAGAAACGAAAAAGCTCGGCGAAGGTTTTGTTGCTTACGACCCACGCTGGGGCACACTCATCGGCTACCCAGCAAGTTTCGGCAGTGATGATCAATTGAATGACCACCATTTCCATTACGGTTATTTCTTACGGGCAGCAGGTGAGTTAGCCCGTCGCGATCCGACTTGGATTAAATCGTGGGGCCCGATGGTGCGGTTGCTCGCTCGCGATATCGCGAGTGCCGATCGCCAAGATAAACTCTTCCCTTACCTGCGCTGCTTTGATGTTTATGCCGGCCACTCTTGGGCCAGCGGTCATGCGAAATTCGGGGACGGCAACAATCAGGAGTCCTCGAGCGAATCCATCAACGCTTGGTATGGCCTAATGCTGCTCGGTGAAACGACGGGCGACCTCGCCCTGCGCGATCAAGCCGCTTGGATGCTCGGCACGGAAGTCAGTGCGATTGAAGATTATTGGTTCAACGTGCACGGAGATTTATTCCCCAAAACTTACCCCGCCAGTGTCGTCACCATGATTTGGGGAGGCAAGGGAGCCAACGCGACGTGGTTTTCGGCTGACCCACAAATGACCCACGGAATCAATTTCCTCCCCGTCACCGCCGGCTCTTTCTACCTCGGGCGCTGGCCAGAATACGCCAAACAAAACCATGACGCTCTTGTTAAGGAGCTCACGAACTTCCACCCCACGCATCAAAAGAAACCCGTAGTACCACCGCCGGCACCTGGATTCACGGTTTGGGCCGACGTGCTCTGGATGCAACAAGCGACCTTTGATGCTCCGGCCGCCCTCAAAAATTGGGAAGCCCGCCCCGTGGAATTTAAACCCGAAGCGGGTAATTCCTTAGCCCAAACCCAAGCCTGGCTAAACCTGTTTAATGAATACGGTCCGATTCAACGCAGCGTGACCGCCGATTACCCTTGGACGGCGGTTTTTGCCAAAAACAACCAAGTGACCCACATTGCGTGGAATCTCACCGCCCAGCCTTTGGAAGTAAAATTCTCGGACGGCACCGTCGTTAGCTGTAACCCTGGCACAATCAACCAAGTGACCACGCCCGCTAAAAAATAATCGGTACGACGCGTGAACCATTGCCCTGCTGTTTAAAATTAAACACCGACTAGGGCTTGCTGAGTTTCGGCACAGTCCTTGCTTAATCCTCTACATGCAACTCGCTTTCCGCACTCGCACCAAACTCGCCCTCCTCACCGCCATGACTTGGGTCGCCCTGACCGCTTCCACGTGGGCTCACCCTGGACACGAAGGGCATGAAGACGGCGGCGAGTTCGTCTGGACCGCTGATCACTTAAGCCAGCATCCCGGGGCGACCTTCTTGTGCTTTGCTTTAATGGGTGGCTTAGTTTGGGGCTTAGTCTCGTTGCTGACCGTTCGTTCACAATCTAAGGCCGACGCAACCCACAGCCTAAGCGCGGAAAAGTTGTCTTAAGAATTTTACGCACGTCTTCTAAAGTCGTCCGCATCGCTAACGGGTCAGGGGCAATCACCCGCAGACTCCAACCCGCTTGGCGTAACTGACTCATTCCCACCCAAATTCCATTTTGGTGGAGTTGACGTATCACCGTCACCCAAGTCGGCACTTCGGCATTTTCGGCAGCCGCAGGCAGAATTAAAACCCCATTGGCAAAGCACGTCGTTGGACCCGTGTCCGTAAAAGAAGCCAACGCGGCTAAAGATTCGCCAGACTGTTCCCAGCGTTCGCGCAAGAGGAGCGTGCCAGCTACCTCGACGCGTAAACCGAGGACTAATTGACGCCACTTCCAAGCTTCACCATGGGCGAGGCGACCCGGCATCAATTGATCGACGAAGAACAAGCCACCACCGGCGGCGACTTCAAGCAACGTTTCTTGCGTGTAAGCCGAACCCGCATGCGGCACCAAGGGCTCTGGAAAAACTTCTAACCAAGCTCCCGCAGCCACCCGGAAATGTTGCCGGCCAGTCGCCTGCTCGGCGCCTTCCATTTTAAAAACCCGTGAGGCACTTGGCGTCGTCAGCAATAAAGCCGCCCCGGATTCCACTTCGATAGCTAAGTCTAACGCATCGCCAGCCAAAATCCCGGCGGTGGGATTAACCACTTGAGCGTGTAATACCTGCGTGTCGGGATCCCAATGCGGCTTACTTAAATGAAAAGGGGCACAAAACGATTGGGCCACAATCGCCGTATCACCGGACGAAGTCAGGCCGGCGCGGAGGTGTAGATGGCCCGTGAGTGCTTTCATGCTTAAGCCGTCACAAATAAAACTTCGCGCTCAATCCATTGAATCACTTGGTCGAGGTTATGCTGCCGCTTTAAATCACAAAAAACAAAAGGTCGGGTCCCGCGTTGGACTTTGGCATCTCGTTCCATGACACTTAAGTCGGCACCGACATAAGGCGCTAAATCAATTTTATTAATAATCAGTAAATCGCTGTGGCGAATCGCGGGGCCGCCCTTGCGCGGAATTTTTTCGCCCTCTGCCACATCAATCACGTAAATAAAGGCATCGACTAATTCGGGCGAGAACGTGGCGGTAAGGTTATCCCCGCCGCTTTCCACTAACATCAATTGTAAGCCCGGCGTCGCAGCCTCCAAGGCCACGCAAGCTTGCTCATTCATCGTGGTGTCATCGCGAATGGCCGTATGGGGGCAGCCACCGGTTTCCACGCCGCGAATGCGACCCGTTGGTAAAGCCGCCTGCCGAATCAAGTATTCGGCATCCTCGGAACAATAAATGTCATTAGTCACGACCCCCATAGAATAACGCTCACGCAACGCTTGGCAGAGTCGCAGGCAGAGCATCGTTTTGCCCGAACCAACGGGGCCCCCGATGCCGATTCGAGGCGCCCGACGACGTGAAGTGGTGGTTTCCATATTAAGAAATAAAAAGTCGGGCCGCGGCGGTTTCATGCCGAGCGGAAGCGATATCCATCCAAGGATTAAACCAACCGATGGCTTGGAGCGGGCGGTGCGTGGTCGCCGGAGTGAGGTGTGAACCAGTGGCTAAAACTTCGGTGAGGAGGGTTTGCGCTCCATTCTGCCCCAAACGTAATAATTTCATCGCTGCGGCAATCACCCCCGCCACAGCCGCATAAATCACCGCCGCGTAAACAGCGGTGACTGGAGCCTGCGTCAGGCGAGCCTCTAAGGCGGTGGCGACCGCCAAACAATGCGGCCACTTTTCTTCCTGCGATTTTTCCCAAAACGTGTCCGCCAGAGGCGAAGGATGTAACTGTTGGGCTAAGTGAGCTCGTTGCCGCCCCATCGCCTCGGCAGCCTCCCGGAGTTCCCGCGGGGCCCGTAGCGCAGCTGAAAGTATGCAAATTTCCCGGAGCGTACTCCAGTCCTCCGTGCCCAACGCTTCCCAGGCGTGGGTCGCCAAAGGGATTTCAATCTGGTGCAATTGCGGAAGCACCATGTTCAAAAGAAACCGACGTAAGGTGGCGCGATCGTGCACCACGCCCGCTTCCACGAGTCCTTCTAGGCCATAGGAATGTGCATAAGCACCCGTGGGATAAAAATTATCTGCTGCCTGAATAAGACCCAGGAGCCAATTAACCTGCGTGTTGATGGCTGGGTCCGAGTTCATGAGGAGGTTGTTGCACCCGTGCAAAATGCCCGGGGCGAAATACTCTGACTTCTTCGGTGAAACTAATTTCCAAACGAGCGAGCAATTGTCGCGCCGCCGTCGTGTCGGGCACGACCATACAACTCGGCTCTGACGAAGCCTCTAAATGTAAATTTCCAAACGCCCAACCTAAACCCACGGCGGTGGCAGGGGCTAACTGTAACGCCACGACCAATGTCGGCTCAGGATGTTGTTGGATTACATATCGCTGCGTCGGCGTGGCATAAACGGTTTGGCCGTGACGTACCGGTTTGGTTAAATCAAACCCAAATTCCTGACCGTCCTCCGCCACCGCCCGCCACCGACGACGCGCGAGGTCATGTCGATCCGCCTTAATCGCCACCACTGGTAAAGTTGCCTGAGGTTCACTCAAAGGCGCTGGGATGACGATGAGAGCCATACTTAGAAGAGAAAATATCGCTGCGCTAACGGCAAGACTCGAGCCGGCTCGCAAGTTAAGTGAACCCCGTCAGCGGTGACACGATAGGTTTCAGGGTCGACGACGATATGGGGCAAACTGTTGTTCAACACCATGTCATGTTTAGAAACCTGCCGACAACGTCGCACCGCTTCGAGTTGACGCGTTAGCCCGAGACTTCGCACGCCTTGAGGGTCCGCCAAGGAGGCTTCGCTGACAAACGTGAAGCTCGTGCGCGACATCGCTTTACCCGTGCCTCCCCATTGCGGACGATAGAATGTGGGTTGGGGCGTCGGAATCGAAGCGTTCGGATCTCCCATATTCGCCCACGCGATAAAGCCGCCGCGAACTACCATCTCGGGTTTCACGCCAAAAAGTGCCGGTTTAAACACGACGAAGTCGGCGGCCTTACCAACTTCTAAAGAACCTACAACGTGTGCAATGCCATGCGTCAGCGCTGGGTTAATGGTATACTTAGCCAAGTAACGTAAGACGCGGAAATTATCGGCAGCGGGATGCTGACCTCCAGCTAAGACGCCAAACTGCTCCTTCATTTTGTGTGCAGTTTGCCAAGTACGACAAATGACTTCGCCGATGCGTCCCATCGCCTGCGAATCCGACGACATCATCGAAATTGCCCCTAAATCGTGCAGGCGATCTTCGGCCGCAATCGTCTCAGGCCGAATGCGAGATTCGGCAAAAGAGACATCTTCGGGAATACGTGCATCCAAATGGTGACAGACCATCAACATGTCGAGGTGCTCATCGATGGTGTTGACCGTGAAAGGACGAGTGGGATTGGTCGAAGAAGGTAACACATTCGCTTCACCACAAACCCGGATGATGTCGGGAGCGTGTCCACCCCCGGCCCCCTCAGAGTGATAAGTGTGAATCGTACGACCACGGAAAGCCTTCAAGGTCGTTTCGACAAAACCAGCTTCGTTTAAAGTATCAGTATGGATGGCCACTTGCACATCCAATTCATCCGCTACTCCTAAACAGGTATCGATGGCTGCAGGAGTCGTCCCCCAATCTTCGTGTAACTTCAGTCCGATTGCACCAGCTAGCACCTGTTCACGTAAAGGCCCAGGCGTCGAACAGTTACCCTTACCCAAGAAACCGAAGTGCACTGGGTAAGATTCAGCCGACTCCAACATCCGCTGTAAATTCCACTTACCAGGAGTACATGTGGTTGCTAACGTTCCGTGCGCTGGACCAGTACCGCCGCCAATCAAGGTCGTGATACCAGAGCTCACCGCTTCGTCTACTTGTTGCGGACAAATAAAGTGAATATGTGTATCGATGCCACCCGCGGTAACGATACACCCTTCCGCGGCGAGGACTTCGGTGCAGGCACCGATAATCATCGGATTAAATTGGCCGGTTTTCGGATCAGGAAAAGCGGAGCCTAAGCCCGATTGAATCCCTGGGTTGCCTGCGTGACCAATGCCAACAATACGACCCGCTTTGATACCAATGTCGGCTTTGATAACCCCTAAAATGGGATCGAGAATTAACGCATTCGTAACGACTAAATCTAACGACTCGGCATCTGACGCCGTAGATGACTGTCCCATGCCATCGCGAATGACTTTACCGCCCCCAAACTTTACTTCGTTTCCATAGCCGCCCTTTTCAACGATCAAGTCCCGTTCGACTTCGACCAAAAGATTCGTGTCACCAAGGCGCACACGATCTCCGACCGTGGGGCCATACATTTCGGCATACTGACGTCGGGATAAACGATGACTCATGGTAATTAAAGTTTGCCGTTGATGTGGCCATTGAAGCCCCAAACTTCGCGTTGCCCTGCCAGGGCGACTAAGTGCACCGTGCGGGTATCACCGGCTTCAAAGCGTACCGCCGTGCCCGCGGCGATATCTAAACGAAAGCCTCGGGCCGCCGCGCGGTCGAATTTTAACGCTTCATTAACTTCTGCAAAATGGAAGTGCGAGCCAACCTGAATCGGACGATCACCCGTATTGGCGACCGTTAACTCAAGCGTCGCTAAAGTTTGATTCACCAAGAAGTCTTCAGCCTTAGCTGGAATGATTTCGCCAGGTTTCATGAGCGGATGGGTTGGTGTACGGTTACTAATTTAGTGCCATCAGGAAAAGTGGCTTCGACTTGTACGTCGTGAATCATACTCGCTACGCCTTCCATGACATCGGCTTCGCGTAAAATCGTTGAACCATAGGACATCAGTTCCGCTACGGTTTTCCCGTCGCGGGCGCCTTCCATCACTTCATAGGTGATGATGGCGATAGCTTCGGGGTAGTTTAATTTTAAACCACGGGCTTGGCGGCGACGGGCGAGGTCAGCGGCCACCACGACTAACAATTTTTCGCGCTCGCGAGGAGTAAGGTGCATGGAGGGTTAAACTTGAAGGTGGGTGCGGACAACGTCGTCGGTAAGTTCAGCAATCGTGCCGGACACGACCACGGCGCCCCGATCCATAGCGTAGAACCGATCGGCAACGTCACGACAGAAATCGACGTATTGTTCGACTAATAAAATCGACAGCGGCGACCCATCGACCCGGCGAGCCTGCTTGAGTAACTTCAAGGTATCGCCGATTTGCTCGATGATTGAAGGCTGAATCCCCTCGGTGGGTTCATCTAAAATTAAAAGACGCGGATCGGTTAAAAGCGCCCGCCCAATCGCTAACTGTTGCTGTTGGCCACCTGAAAGCACCCCACCCTTACGCGACAGCATTTGTTTTAAAACTGGGAATAAACCAAAAACTTGGTCCAAAGCCTTTTGGGCATCGGCACCTTTCCGGCCATGAACCACGAGGCCGATTTGTAAATTCTCCTCCACCGTTAAGTGAGGGAAGATATCACGACCTTGCGGCACGTAACCTAACCCAGCTCGGCCACGGGCGTCGACGGATTTACCGACCAAAGATTGGCCGTTAAAATCAATCGCCCCCGCGCGCACCGGCAGGAGTCCCGTAATGACTTTCAGCGTCGTCGTCTTCCCCACGCCATTCCGGCCCATGAGGGCCACGACTTCGCCCGGCTTAATTTCTAAATTAACGCCGCGGAGAATCCGGGAGCCGCCAATGTCGGCTTCCACCTGTGATAATTGTAATAAGTGATTCATCGGGTGCCATGTTTGCCGCGGCCGAGGTATACTTCGCGCACGCGTGGGTCAGCTTGGACTTCATCAAATTTGCCTTCGCACAGCAACGTCCCTTGGTGCAACACCGTCACACGTCCATCGCGAGCGATTTGGCGGACGAAGGACATGTCGTGTTCGACCACAATTAAACTGTGCTTACCCGCGAGCGAGAGCAGCAGTTCGCCGGTACGATAAGTTTCTTCATCGGTCATACCAGCAGCAGGTTCATCCACCAAGAGAACGCGCGGTTCCGCGGCTAAAAGCATGCCAATTTCGAGCCATTGCTTTTCGCCGTGTGCCAGTAAACCCGCTTTCCAAGATCCTTTAGCCTCGAGGCGAATGAGCTTGAGCAGTTCATCGATGCGGTCGTTCTCCGTGGAAGAGAGCCGTTGGAACAAGGAACTAAAAACGCCGCGGGGACCTTTTAAAGAAAGTACCAAATTTTCGCGCACGCTGTGCTCGGTATAAACGCTGGGCGTTTGAAACTTTCGGGCGATGCCCAAGCGGTTAATTTCCACCTCGTTCAGTCGGGTCAAGTCATGCGAATTATTCGCTTCCGTCCCGAACTCGATTTTACCTTCATCGGGCCGCGTCCGGCCGGTGAGTAAATCAAAAAAGGTCGATTTACCAGCGCCATTCGGACCAATCACCGTGCGCAACTCGCCTTCGAAAAGGTAGAAGTTAAGTTTCGTGATCGCCTTAAAGCCATCGTACGTTTTGGAAATGTCTTCTACGGTTAATAATGGGTGAGCCATGAGAATTATGCGGGGAGCGTGGCGGGGATAGATTTTTTCCAAAGGCCACGGATTTTTTCCGGTAAGCTAACTAAGCCGCCAGGGAGGAAGAGCACCACCAGCAAGAAGAGACCCCCGAGGAGAATCAGCCAAAGATCGGGCATCGCCCGCGTGGCGTAGCTCTTAAGCATATTCACAGCCACGGCTCCTAAGATAGGTCCCACTAAAGTTCCACGTCCCCCCACCGCGACCCAGACAATGGCTTCTAAAGATTTATCCGGCGTCATATCGCTCGGATTAATAATCCCCACTTGCGGGACATACAGTGCGCCGCCAATGGCGGCAATCATCCCTGCGATGACAAAGATAAACAATTTAAAGGCCGGCGTGGCGTAGCCACTAAACAAGGTGCGATTTTCGCCGTCACGAATCGCGCGCTGCACCAATCCGAACTTCGTGCCACTTAACCAGCGGAGGAAGATGACCACGCCCACTAAAGCCGCCGCCGTCGCGACAAATAAACCTCGCTGGGTCGATGGTTCACGTAAGGCAAAACCCAATTCCTCTTTAAAGTCGGTAAAACCATTATTACCCCCCATCAAGGTGTTGTTGCGGAAGAAAATCAGCGCCCCCGCGTAAGTCAGGGCCTGAGTGAGAATCGAGAAGTAAACCCCTTTGATGCGCGAGCGGAACGCCAACCAGCCAAAGAGGAAAGCCAAAATCCCGGGCAGGAAAAAGACCATCGCCATAGCAAACGTGAACTGATCGAACGGTTTCCAAAACGCCGGCAGATCCGTCCAACCTAAGAAAACCAAGAAGTCGGGAATGGGCTTATGGTATTGGCCTTGCGTCCCAATCATGCGCATCAAATACATCCCGTGCATGTAACCCCCGAGCGCGAAGAACAGCGCCTGACCGAGCGAAAGTAAACCCGTCCAGCCCCAGAGCAAATCGACCGACAACGCCAACAAGGCATAACAAAAATATTTGCCCCACAAATTGAGCGTGAAGTGGTCAATCACCCCACCAGCATCCAACGCTGGAAGAATCAACATCGCACCGGCGGCAAACGCCAAGATGCCGGCCGTGGAATTACTCAACGGCGGGGGACTTAAAGGATTTTCAGGTGCTTCAGACATAAAGGAAATTAGTCGAGGTTACGGGAGCGCACGGCAAAGAGCCCCGAGGGGCGCCATTGCAGGAAGAGGATGATGGCACAGAGCACTAAGATTTTGCCGAACACCGCCGAATCTTGTGCGAGGTTTTGAAGAAAGCCGCCGACCCAAGGCACTTCAGTCAAAGCCCCGGCGACACTTGGAGAATACTGCTGGACGAATTGATCGAACGACCCGATGCCCAGACCACTGATGATGGTCCCGACTAAATTGCCCACGCCGCCGACCACGACGACCATGAAGCTGTCGACGATATAAGACTGACCGAGCGACGGACCGACGTTGCCAATTTGGCTGAGGAAGGCACCGGCCAAACCTGCTAAACCGCTCCCGAGTGCAAAAGTCAGCGTGTTCACTCGCTCCGTGCGCACCCCCATGCAAGAGGCCATGGCCCGGTTTTGCGTCACCGCCCGAATCAATAATCCCACGGGCGTTTTCGTTAATAATAGCCACACGCCGAACACAATCAGGGCAGCAAATGCGATGACGAAGATGCGATTCCAACCCAACAAGATATCGGCCACGACCCAATTGCCACTCAAGTAAGAGGGACTGCCGACTTGGACATTGTTAGCTCCGAACGTTAAACGCAGGAGTTGTTGCAGTAAGAGCGATACGCCCCACGTGGCTAATAAACTTTCTAAAGGACGGCGGTAGAGGAAACGAATGACGCCACGCTCTAAAAGAATCCCGGCGACCGCGGCGGTGAGGAAACTTAAAGGCAGGGCAAAGAGGAAATAAGATTCTTTAAACCAACCTGTGGCGTGGAGGCCGGGAATCATCACCGAGAAACCAAAAGGTGACAGTGCTAGGCCCGCCGCAAAAACGTTTTGGACGACATAAGTCGTGTAGGCGCCGATGGCGATCATCTCGCCGTGGGCCATATTAATCACCCCCATTAAACCAAAGGTGATCGCTAAACCTAGCGCCACGATGAGCAGAATACTCCCTAAGCTTAAACTGCGGAAAAGCGTGCCGCCGAAGTCGACCACCGAGCGATGCCGATTAATCGCCAGTAAAGTCGTATGGGCATGTACTGCTAAATTTTCATCTTTGGCTAATTTTGCTTCTTTTTCAACAGTCGCTATGAAATCCGTACTCGCGAGTGACTGAATTTGTTCAAGCTCCTTCAGGGCGGCGACTTTGACGGCACGATCAGGTGACTTTAAACGCACCAAAGCGATGGCTTCATGTAGAGCCGCAAGAACATCCGCGTCCTTTTCTACCGCTAAACGTTTCTCTAACGCGGGTAATTTCTCTAATTGTTGAGCTTGGCCGATAGCAGCTAAGGCACTGCGACGCTTAGCGGGCTCTGAGGACGCTAAATCCGTTAAATCTAAGACCGCCTTCATCACGCGCCGCAAGTTGGCGGAGTGGGCTACCGCATTCAAATCCTCAGCATTTAAGCGAATCGCAGCCCCTTTTTCATCCACCAAGGGCTTGCCCGTATCAATGCGCTCCGCCGCTTGCATTCCCTCTTTATCTTTAGCACCCACTAACAAAACCGGCACCGTTTTACCGTTCGCTTCATATAAGAACAAACGATCCTTTCGCCAGGCCTCTAAAAGCGGGAAAATCGCGTCGTCCGCTTGGCCCATTAAGCCATTGAGGGCCTTAATTTGGGCTGCCTCCCCCTTCAGGAGCGTCGCCGCGGCGATCTCATGACGCGCGTCTTGGGCTTCGGCTACCATGCCGCAAGCCAACCAGAGGAACGTTTGAATTAAAAACAGTCGGACCATGATTACTTATCAGCAACTAATGTGCCAAACTTGAAAAAGGAAGAGGGCGGGTCCTCGCAGACCCGCCCTCGCTATGAAGCACCGACAACCGACAATTCTTTGGTTTATTTAAACTTACCTTTTAACCAGGGCTCGCCGTACACGTTATCGAAGGACTTCAGAATCTTGAACTGACCGTCGGCCTTCGTCTCACCGATGAACACATTCTTGGTGAGGTGCATGTTGGGCTGAGTGGTAACCTTACCGCCTGGACCATTGAAGCTGACGCCAGACTTCCAAACTTCGCGGACTTTATCCACATCGAAGGAACCCGCTTTTTCTACGCAAGCCTTCCAGAGGTAGACACCGTCGTAGGAGAGGACCATCGGGGAGCAGGTCACGCGACCTTCTTTAACGATACCTGGAACCGTGCTCTTTGCCAACCATGCTTGGAAATCAGCCACGAACTTCTTGTTCGCAGGCGACTTGATGGATTGGAAGTAGGTCCAGCAACCGAGTTGACCGACCAGCTTGTCAGCAGGTAACCCACGGAACTCGTCTTCCGAGATCGAGAAGGAAACCACTGGGCAAGTTTCAGCCGTTAAACCCGAAGCCGCATACTCTTTGAAGAAGGGCACGTTCGTATCACCATTCAGCGTGCTCACCACGGCCGCGCCACCACCCGCTGCGAATTGCTTAATTTCCGCAACGATTTGTTGGTAGTCGGTATGACCGAAGGGAGTGTACTTACCAGCCGAGATGATTTTACCCGAAGCGTCTTTCCGGAAACCGCCACCGATGTTCTCGATAGGTACACCTTTGCTCAAGAGGTACTCGAGTAACACCAAGTTGGTGGTTTGAGGGTAGACGTAGTCCGAGCCCAAGAGGTAGAACTTCTTCACGCCTTGCGCGAGTAAGTAGTCTACCGCTGGGGTGGCTTGTTGGTTAACCGCTTCCGCCGTGTAGGCCACGTTCTTCGACTCCTCTTCACCTTCGTACTGCACTGGGTAGAACAACAGACCATTGTTCTTTTCGTAGACCGGCAAGACGGACTTGCGCGAGACCGACGTCCAGCAACCGAAGGTTACGGCAACGTGATCTTGCTCGAGCAACTGCTTCGCTTTTTCGGCGAAGAGCGGCCAGTTCGAAGCACCGTCGACCACGACGGGCTCAATCTTGCGACCTAAGACACCGCCCTTGGCATTGATTTCGTCGAAGGTGAACAGTAAGACGTCGCGGAGCGACGTTTCGCTGATCGCCATCGTGCCAGAGAGCGAGTGCAGGACACCGACTTTAACGGTTTCTTCCGCCTTCACAGGCGAAACGAGGGTAGCCAGGGCCAAAGCCCCGACGGTGAGAATACTGCTAAGACGTGGTATATTCATGGCGGGAAGCTTGGTGTTTCGCCGCTCTTAGAACTTCAGGATGCTTTGGGCGCCGAAGAAGGTCGTCGAGCTGGCAGTGTAGTTGGTGTAGTTGATGTAGGAAACCTCGGCGCGGATCAGGAAGTGATCGTTGAACGAGTAGCTAGGAGCTAAGGTGAGTTTAAGATCCGTGGTTTTGGCACCGGTGTTATTGTAACCTTCTAAGGCCGAGTAGTAATGCGACGCACCATCACCAGCAACCCGGGCAGTCAAAGACCACTTCGGCGAAAGCGTCTTTACGTATTCAACCAACCAATCATAGCCGGCAGTGTTCTTGTAGAGTGCTTCAACGGCGATGGTGTCGGTCTTATTGATGTTATACTGGACCCACAGGTCGTAAACTTGCGTGGAAGTCGCAACTTCATCGGCGATACCGAACCAGATTTGCGTATCCTTGATGCCCTTGTAGGTGACGTAAGCTTCTAAACCAGGCTTCTTTAGGTCGCCATCACCCTTAAAGAGAGTGTCGCCGTAAATCGAGTCCACCACCGCCGCGCCAGCACCAAAAGTCGAACCGGTATAATCTACCTTCACGCCCGAGTGATAAGCAGGGATCGGACCACCAATTAAACCACCATTACCATAGGTAATTTGGTTCATATTAGGAATATCAAAGGCTTCGTAACCCAGGTAGCTGAGGAACTTACCGACAGTGATGGCCGTCGAACCTTCGGTGATCGTGGCGTAAGCATCGAGCACGTTGGTGGTCGTACCATCATAGAAGACGCTGCCATAAGCCGAAATGTTGCCGGAGGTGTAGTGCACCCCAAACTTAGCCGCATTCAGATCCATGGTGGTCGTCGAGACGCTGGACGTGGTGGAACTCGTTGCCGTGGCGACTGCATAACCATCAAAGGTCAATGCAGGCGTTGCAGCAGCGGGAGCATCCGCGAGCGCCGTCAGGGTGGAAGCGGCGACCAAGAAGGTAGCCGTGAGTTGGTTGCGTGTATTCATATGTGTGTGCGTTTAGCATCTCCACTGGAGCATCGGCCGTGCCAATCATCGCCGGTGGCATGGGCCAATCGGTAATCTGTTAAGTTTTGGACAAAAAAAGGTAACACCCCCTGGCAGAGGCGGTGATTTCTAGACATCGTGTAAAATAATCATCACCCCTAGCCCTGAAAGACGGTGCGGGGATTTCATTTGTCGCTGGTCAATTTCCAGCACCCCCGCTTGATTATCGTCATGTATACCGCCAATCCTAACCGTTACACCCCAGCCAACTTCCAAGTGCGGTGCGGTAAATCAGGACTGCACCTCCCTAAAATCGCCTTAGGGCTCTGGCATAATTTCGGAAGCGTCGATGATTATCAAAATGCCCGCGCCATCGCGTTACGTGCTTTTGACTTAGGTGTTACACACTTCGACTTAGCCAATAATTACGGTCCAGTGCCGGGGAGTGCGGAAGAAACCATGGGCCGCTTCCTGCGTGAAGACCTGAAAGCCTATCGCGATGAACTGATTATTTCCACCAAGGCTGGCTACACGATGTGGCCTGGACCACATGGTGATTTCGGTTCGCGCAAATACTTACTCGCCTCGCTCGATCAATCGCTCCGTCGCCTTGGCTTGCCCTATGTAGATATTTTCTACAGCCACCGCCGCGACCCCAACACGCCGATGGAAGAAACCATGGGCGCCCTCGCCCACGCGGTCAAAAGCGGCAAGGCGCTTTATGCGGCGATTTCTAATTATAATGCAGCCGACACCGCCCGAGCTTGTGCGCTTTTACGCGACCTAGGAACTCCCTGCGTCGTCCATCAACCTAAGTACAGTATGTTTGAGCGGACTCCCGAAGCTGGATTATTAGACACGGTACAAAAAGAAGGCCTCGGCTGTGCAGTCTTCTCGCCTTTAGCGCAAGGTCTCCTAACCAATCGTTACCTCCAAGGTATTCCAGCAGATGCCCGAGCGGGCAAAGTACACGGTTTCCTTCGCCCCGAACAAGTGAGTGAAGATAAATTAACCAAAGTCCGCGCGCTGGGGAAAATCGCCGAACAACGCGGCGAGCCCTTAGCTTCCATGGCCATTGCTTGGGTGCTGCGAGATCCCCGGGTGACTTCGGCAATTATTGGTGCCAGCAAGGTCAGCCAACTCGAACAGTGCGTTGCCGCCGCTTTCTCGGCTCCCTTTACGGCCACGGAACTTCAAGCCATCGATACCATCTTAGCCTAAAAATAATCGAAGGTTGAGCTCAGCTCAGGCTCTGCCACCGTCATCTCATGGCCTCTGGCGTCTCGCTACCCTTTAAAATCAGTGTCCTGGTGTTCCTCAAGGATGTGCAAGGGCGCCTGCTCCTCATTCAACGTACCAAGGCTCCTAATCAAGGCTGCTGGAGCCCTCCCGGCGGAAAATTGGAAATGGCTACTGGCGAATCGCCCTTTGAATGCGCCGTGCGCGAAGTGTTTGAAGAAACCGCGCTGAAGATTACGACCCGTGATTTGCACCTGTTTGGAATGATTTCGGAAAAGGGCTACGAAGGCCAAGCGCATTGGTTGATGTTCCTCTTCGATTGCCGCCAGCCTCTCGCCGGCTTGCCTTCAACGATTGATGAAGGCCACTTCGCCTTCTATAAGAGAGAGGAAATCGATACCTTGGCGATCCCGCCCACCGACCGCCAACTGCTGTGGCCGATTTGGGACCAACACCGCCGAGGTTTCATCGCTTACCGCGCCGAATGCCATCCCGATAGTCCGATGCAAATGATTATCGAAGAGACGCAATTTAAACCCAACCTGGATTAAACACCATGGATACGGGGGGCACGGAAGCGGAATTTAAACGTACGAATCGTAAGCCCGCGTACCCCATTGGCGAAGAGCTACGGGCCTACTTAGCACGCGAAGGTCGCGAAGTCGCCCTGCCCATCACCTACGCCCAACTCCGGCACTTCACCGCAGCGATGCCTCTCTTAGAACGAGGTAAGGACACGCTTTGGGAAACGGTCGCCTACCCTCGCGAAGAAATGGATCGGCTCTCCCAAGGGCTTCTAGAAACCTACGCCCTCCTCCGCGGTGAGGGCGGGATGAAAGTTTTTAGTCACGTCTACGTTGATCGCGTGGATTTCTGCTCCTTCGGCAATTCCCAACCCTTCCGCATCCGTATCGTCAACGCCTACAACGAGAACCACGATTACTTCTACGTTAAGATTGCTGACGCCTCACGGGTCTGCGGGTTAGAACTCGAACACCTACTGTCTCCCAACCGAATGCTTTATTTGACGTGGGGCGACACGTTGGTGGAAGAACATGTCACGGGGATCCCCGGCGATATCTTTGCTTCCCATTGGCTCGCCGCGGATAGCCACCACCCGGTTCGTTTAGCCAAAGAACTCATCAAATTCGAAGAACGCTGCCTCGTCCGCCTCCTCGGTGACATGCGGGCCTATAACTTCGTCATCGCCGTCACGCCCGATTTCGATGCCACGGCTATCCGCGTCCGGGCGATGGACTTTGACCAACAATCTTATGACGGGCGGTTGCGCTTTTACCTTCCTGGCTCTTTTAAAGAAAATCGCCCCTTTGCCCAATTATGTGCCAAGCACATTAACGCGGCCTCGGCCGCCCAATACCGTCGCGAAGAACAATCCCTGATTCACCGCCGCCTCCTCGCCGCCCCCGATCGCGTCAAAGACCTGCTTTCGGCCATGCGAGCTAATCCGCTCACGACCCCCGAAAAGGCTCGGGAATTGGCCGATGGTTTGGCGGAATATCACCGCGACCCCGCTTTTCGGCAACAAACTGACATGGCCGGGCTAATTGGCGAAAGTTTGGCACGGTTGGACCGCGTTTTACGTTCTTAATATCTTAATAGTAAGCGCTGGACAGGACGCGCGCTGAGCCGACAAGATTTAAGCCTGCGATGAGCGACTCTTTAAGGCACGAATGTGGCATTGCCCTTGTAAGACTGACCAAGGACCTGAAATGGTATCAGGAAAAATACGGCACGCCGCTTCACGGGTTTAACCAACTTTTCCTACTGATGGAAAAGCAACATAACCGAGGCCAAGACGGAGCCGGTATCGGTTGTGTTAAAATTGGGGCGGAGAACGGTGAAGCCTTCCTCTTCCGCGACCGCGAAATCGGCGCCCAGGGATTGACGCAAATCTTCACCCGCCAAATTAAGAACTACTCGGATAAGATGCGCGAGGCGGTCATTGTCCCGGAGTTCCCCGAAACCGTAAAGCGGCACTTCGACTTCGGGGGGGAACTGCTCCTCGGCCACCTTCGCTACGGCACTTCGGGCAACTTTGATTCGGTCTCTTGTCACCCCTACGCCCGGAAATCTATTTGGCCGACCCGCAATTTGCTGGTGGCAGGTAATTTCAACCTGACCAACACGTCCGAATTAAACGCCTCGCTCACCGAGCGCGGGGCACACGTGATTTATTCCACCGATACCCAATCGATTCTCGAAGAGATTGGTTTCTGGTTAGACGAAGAACACGATCGGCTTTTCCGCGCCTTTAAAGACCAGGGACTGGATGGCACCGTGGTCCAAGCGGAAATCTCCAAACACCTCGATGTCGGTAACGTTCTCCGTAAAGCCGCCAAGAACTGGGATGGGGGCTATGCTATCGCTGGGTTAATTGGTAACGGCGACTCCTTTGTGCTCCGCGACCCTAGCGGGATTCGTCCCTGTTGGTTCGTGCAAACCGAAGACTTATTTGCAGTCGCCTCTGAACGCGTGGCGCTGATGACCATTATCGGTGTTAACCAAAACGACGTCCAAGAGCTGAAGCCAGGTCACGCTTTAATTATGAAGGCGGATGGCCGCCACTCCATCGAAGCGATTCACACCCCCAGCACTCGCCGGGCTTGCTCCTTTGAGCGCATCTATTTCTCGCGCGGTAATGACCCCGAAATTTACGCCGAGCGCAAAGCCCTCGGGGCAGCGTTGGCCGATGATGTGTTGGCTCAAATTCAAGGAGACCACGATCACGCCATTTTCTCTTACATTCCTAATACGGCTGAAATTGCGTGGTATGGTTTAATGGAAGAACTGCGGCTGCGTCGCCGTTCGCAAGTCCGCGAATCGCTTTTACAAGCCCAACGTCAAGGCACGCTCGATGCCGCCATGATCGATCGCTTGGTGCTCGGCGGTTGGCCCCGCGGCGAAAAGATTGCGCATAAAGACGTCAAACTGCGCACCTTCATTTCCCAAGAGAAAAACCGCGTGCAGATGGCTTCGCACGTTTATGACATCACTTACGGCGCCGTGCGACCGGAAGATACTTTAGTCTGCGTCGACGACTCCATCGTGCGCGGCACGACCTTACGCCAATCCATCCTGCGCATCCTCGCCCGCCCCAATCCCAAGCGCATCGTCATCGCTTCCACCGCTCCACAAATTCGTTACCCCGATTGCTACGGAATTGATATGTCGGAGATGGGTAAGTTCCTCGCCTTCCAAGCCACCGTGGCCCTTTGCAAGGATCGGGGCATGCAAGATCTTTTGCGGGAAATTTACGAAGACTGTTTAGCCCAAGCCAAAAAGCCAGCCGGCGAAATGCAAAATCATGTAAAGCGTCTTTACGATGCCTTCACCGAACAAGAGATTGCGGCGAAGGCCGCGGAGCTCGTCTACCCGGTCAAATCTGGCTGGAAGGGTGAATTAGTTTTAGTCTTCCAAAAGATCAGCTCCCTCCACCAAGCATGCCCCCATAATTTGGGCGACTGGTATTTCACGGGCAACTACCCGACCCCTGGCGGCCTCGGCGTTTTAAATCGCGCCTTTATTAATTACTGGGAGAAACGCGAAGGTCGCGCTTACTAACTAAGCGTAGAGTCGGTAAGGCGCCGTGCGAGCTCGGAAGTTCTCGGCGTCATTTTGCCATTGGGCCAACCAGCGCGAGAGGTCGATATTACCCCCGCGGGTACGTAAGTCTTCAAAGAAGGCTTCGCTGCCGGCATGTTTAATAAATAAGTCGTGATCGTTCTTGGAGAGTTGCGTGAAAGGGTTGGGCGTCTCCCAAAGACACGCTTGGCGCATCATATGATAAGACAACGCCGTTGGATGGAGTTTGGCCCAATCGTTCACCGCCACATAAACGCCTTGGGTGCCGTCGGGCATCGTCCGCGGCTCTAATAATAATCCCGGTACCGCATTCCCCAAAGCGGCCACCACGTCGGCCGATTTCCGACGGCTGTATTTCACGAAACGGAACGGGAATTGTTCACCGAAACTATGGCTAAATTCTCCGACCATACAGCCTAGGCCAACCATCGCATAACCCAAAGCCGCCTGAGGGGTTGGAATCCGCGGTGAGGTTGGCACCCAATTTAATCCCGTTTTATCCCAGGTCATCGAACGATTCCAGCCGTGCATGGGGATGACTTCTAAAACGCCGCGTCGCCGTTTCACCTCGTCTAACTCCAATACTCCGGGCGTGGCCACCGCCCAGCGTGCGATTTCGCCAATGGTGAGCCCATGAACGTAAGGCATCACATAAGCCCCGACATAACTGCGCCATTTATAATCCAACATCGAACCATCTACTTTTTCCCCGCCGATAGGATTAGGACGATCTAACACAATCACGCGAATCGGACGCTCGAGGGCAAAGCACGCCTCGATGACATAACGCATACAACTAATATAAGTATAAGAACGTGAACCGATGTCTTGAAAATCAATCACGATGGCATCGAGCCCATCCAACATCTCGGCGGTGGGACGACGCGTGGCTCCATACAAAGAATAAATCGGCAAACCGGTACGTGCATCCTTGGCGTTCTTGATTACGGCTTCGGCGGGAGCATTGCCATCGATACCGTGCTCGGGACCAAAAAGTTTGGCTAAGCGCACGCCAGGAGCCCGGGCTAACACATCCACCGTGCGCAAACCGGCACCATTCACGCCCGCCCGGTGAGTGACTAAGCCACAGCGCACGCCACGTAACGACGCAAACGCCTGGGACTCTAAAACATCAATCCCCAAGGCCACGCGACCTGTTGACGCGACAGGAGCCACCGGTGGAGCGGTGACAGCGGCCGTGGTCAGCGGTGTAGTCGTTTTCGTCGGGGTGGCCGCACATCCTGGAAAAGCCGTGACTCCCAAAGTGCCTAAGGTGGTAAGTCGTAAAAAATCCCGACGATGAATCATGGTGAACGCTGCCATCATTCGGGATTTGGACTTTGGTTCAAAGGTAGATTTTAACTTTCTCCAAAAATTTACCCGGTACTAAATTGCATTGCAGGACTGATGGTGTTTCACAGCGTACGGTGCATGCGCGTCGCCCTCCTTGGTTCGGGTCGTGGTTCTAATGCCGATGCGATCTTACGTGCCCAAAAAAATGGCCAGCTCGGAAAAGCTGAAGTGGTGGGAATTTTTTGTGATTTGCCCCACGCGAAGATGCTAGAACTGGGTCCGAAGTATCAAGTGCCTGCGCTTTTCCTCGATCCCGGTCCCTTTAAAACCAAATTTAGTCCCGAGCGCGAACAGGTCTGGGCCGATACCTTACAAGCTGCCCAAGTGGACCTAGTCGTCTTGGCGGGTTTGATGCGGGTCATCAAAGCTCCGCTTCTCAACGCTTTCCAGGGTCGTATCATCAACCTGCACCCGAGCCTCTTACCCGCTTTTCCAGGATTAGACGGGATTGGTCAGGCTTGGCGAGCCGGCGTACCCGAAAGCGGCTGCACCGTGCATTGGGTGAATGCCCAAATCGATGCTGGGGGTCATCTCGGCCAACGCCGTGTGGTCCGCACCCCCGACGATACTTTAGAATCCTTTGCCGACAAAATCCATGCAGCGGAGCATGCCCTGCTCCCTGAAATCATTGCTCGGCTCAGTTTAGAACTCCCTTCCCGATGATTGAAATCCGTTGCCCCATTCACGAAGACTTCGTCCAGCCCTTAGAAGATCACTTCTGTGAACTAACCCGTTCTTCGTGGATGCTCTTCCACGAAGGCCCGGGGAAGCCGCACTTCGTCATGGGTTACTTTGAAAACCAAGCCGAAGCCGAAAGCACTTGGGGTGAACTGCGGAAAGCTTTCAAAAAACTTCCCGAGACTTTCGAGTCCACCGTTCTCGAAGATAAAGACTGGAAAGAAGCCTATAAAGAGCACCTCAAGCCTTGGGAGTATCAAAACCTTCATTGGGTCCCTGCATGGATGCGCCAAACCTACCAAGTCCCTGCCGGAGCGGCGGTGATTTGGTTTGATGCAGGTTTAGCCTTTGGCACCGGGGATCACCCCACCACGCGACTTTGTGCCATTCGTCTCTTAGATTATTTAGCAACCCATGCGGCGAAGCACGTCACCGTCACCGACGCTGGTTGTGGCTCTGGGATTTTAGCACTGTCGGCGGCGCAGTTGCGTTGCAAAAAAACCGTCGGATTTGACCGCGATCCTGAGGCCGTGCGCGTGAGTATCGCAAACCAAGCTGAAAACCAATTAACCGATGCACCCTTGAGTTTCCATCATGCGGGGCTGGAAGAAGGGTTTCAAATCACTGGCCCAACGGACGTCGTATTGGCCAATATCATCAGCGATGTGCTCTGCATTTACACCGACAACCTTTTAGCCGCGGTACAACCTGGCGGGGTGTTAGCGTTGAGTGGTATTTTAGCTAAAGAACAAGAGAGCGTGCGGCAGCATTTCTTCGCCAAGGCCCAAGAAGCTTGGGGCCCCACCACCACGGTCGATAGCCGCATCATGGGTGAATGGTGCGATGTCGCCCTCTTCCGCCCTTTAAAAGTTTAAAACCATGAATCCCAAAACCGTTCGCAGTCTCCAATACAGCCAAGTTGCGACGTACGCCTTTGCCGCCCTGTGCTTTTATTTAGCCATGCTGGAATTCTCCGGCGGTTTCCAATTCGGTTTCTTACACCTCTCGCCTCGTTGGGAGCCAAGCCGGGTGACCTTTCCCGGGGCCCTTGCCGCCGAAAATTATTTCTTCCTAGGTTATGCCGTTTTACTCTGCCTGCCTTGGCAAAAAACCTCAGAAGATAAAAACTGGTATCGCTGGTTCGCGCTGGTCTGCCTCTTTTCCATCCTCTTTGCGTTTGCGATGATTTCCGAAGTGATGGCCAAAAATTATATCGCGCAAGGCATGGGTCAAAAAGCCCGCATCCCAGTCTTCCAAGCCATTCTGCTTTTCTTCTCGTTAGGTCAAATCCCGCTCGCGCTCTTTCGTCGCAAGCCGGAATTACTTTCCTGAACGCTCGAGCGCGGCAAAAATCTTTTCCGCACGTTGCAAGGCTTCTGCCAAGGTGGGAGCCGTAACGGTGAAGTGACCCATCTTACGACCAGGGGCAGCTTTACCTTTATCGTAAAGGTGTAACTTGGCCGAAGGATCGTTTAAAACTTTAGTCCAATCGGGTGCTTGGCCGCCGTGCCATAAATCGCCCAAGAGGTTAACCATGACCGAAGGGACTAAGGGTTCGGTACCACCTAAAGGCAGACCGCAAACCGCGCGAATGTGCTGTTCAAATTGCGAAGTCTGGTGGGCATCAAACGTTTGGTGACCACTGTTGTGGGGCCGCGGGGCCAACTCATTGACCAAGATTTTGCCATCACAAACAAACATTTCCACCGCGAGTAGGCCTACCAATTCAATCTTCTGCGCAATTTCTAGAGCCAAGTTTTTCGCCGTCTGTAGTAGAGGTGCCGGGATGCGAGCGGGAGAAATCGAAAAATGCAAAATATGGTGACGATGAATATTTTCGGCAGGGTCATAAACCGCCGTCCGACCATCGACCGTGCGAGCCACAATCACCGAAATTTCCATCTGAAAAGGAATCCAGCCTTCCAATACCCCCACGGCGCCTCCCATTTTTTCCCAAGCCGCGGCTAAATCAGCCGAAGCATCGGGCAACTTAACTTGTCCCTTCCCATCATAACCGAAATCCGCAGTCTTAAGGACGCAGGGGAAGCCAATGCTTTGCGTCGCTTGCTTTAATTCTGCCAACGAAGTTACCACGGCAAACGGTGCACAAGGAATGCCAGCAGCTTTTAAAAATTCCTTTTCCCGACGGCGATTCTGACAAGTCGCTAATACCTTCGCCGAAGGGTGAGCCGGGACGCTTTGGGCCACCCACTCCACCGTCGCCGGCGGAATATTTTCAAACTCTAAAGTAATCCGTCCACAATCTTGAGCAAAGCGCGTCAAGGCCGCTCGATCTTGCCACTCCGCTGTGGTATGGTCATCCGCTACGGCAGCGGCACAAGCCGTGGACGAGGGATCAAAGGTTTTAACTTTATAACCCATCCGACGAGCGGCGATTGCAGACATCCGACCCAACTGGCCGCCACCAAGAATGCCAATCGTACCTCCAGGTAATAGGGGCGATTCCATGACTTAGCGCTTTTTACCTTTTTTACCGGGAATCGGATGATCTAAAACCTTCTTGGTTTGTTCAGCCCGAAACTCATCCAAGCGGAGGGCCAAGGCCTTATCGCTTAAGGCCAAAATCGCGACCGCGCCCAAAGCGGCGTTGATGGCACCAGCCCGGCCAATGGCAAAAGTATGCACGGGAATCCCGGCCGGCATTTGCACAATGGAGAGTAAAGAATCGATGCCGTCTAAAGCTTTCGATGTCACCGGAACACCCATGACAGGCAGCGACGTCATCGCGGCGGCCATACCAGGCAAGTGAGCAGCTCCACCGGCACCAGCGATGATAACCTTCAAACCCTTGCGACGTGCCCCAAGGGCGTAGTCTTTTAATTTTAACGGCGTGCGGTGGGCACTGACCACTTCCGCTTCAAACGGTACTTTTAAAAGTTTTAACGTATCCGCGGTGTGCACCATCGTCTCCCAATCCGATTGGGAGCCCATGATAATTCCGACGAGAGGCGTGGCAGAAGAGGAAGCCATGCTTAGACAGTGCAATTCTCGGCCTCACTGTGAAGCCCGAAGCGTCAAACTAATCCAAGAAAGGTAAGTACTCGGGAACTAACTCCTTAATTCCCTGCTTACACTGATTCCGCTCTAGGGCCACCAAAGCCTCCACCCGCGACAACATCGGCTGGAGTTGGGTATAAACGGGGGCTTTGCCTAAAAAACGGAAAATTCGTGGATGTGCCGTGGTATGGTATTGCTCCCCGACATGCTGCAATTCCTCGACCAACTTCTCACCGGGCCGCAAACCGACAATTTTAATTTCAATATCCACGTCGGGACGGAACCCACTGAGTTCAATGAGTTGGCGGGCGACATCGAGGATCCGCAGGGGCTGACCCATTTCTAAAACTAAAATATCTCCCCCCTGCCCCTGGGTCGCACTCTGCAAGACGAGCCCCACTGCTTCGGGAATCGTCATGAAGTAACGCTTCACCTCGGGGTGGGTAACCGTGACCGGTCCCCCGGCGGCAATCTGCTTGCGGAAAATCGGGATGACCGAACCCGAAGAGCCGAGGACATTACCAAAGCGCACGGCTAAAAATTGCGTCACATTATCAGGACGCGATTGCATGCCTTGAATCACTAGCTCCGCCAAGCGCTTGGATGCACCCATAACATTGGTGGGGTTAATCGCTTTGTCCGAAGAAACTAAAATAAATTTCTCCGCCTGCACTTCGCTGGCTAGTTCCGCTAGTAATGCCGTGCCTAGCGTATTATTTTTCAGAGCCTCACCAGGCTGGGCTTCCATCAAGGGGACGTGCTTATGCGCCGCGGCGTGCAAAATAATCGAAGGCTTAAACCACGTGAACACCTGACGCATCCGTTTTTCGTCGGTAATATCTGCAATCAACGGGGTGATCAAAGCCCCGGCGCCAGCTTGGATTAATTCTTGCTCGGTTTGATAGAGCAAAACTTCGCACTGATCTACGAGAATAAGGCGGCTGGGCAAACGGGCGGCGACTTGGCGACACAACTCTTGGCCAATACTACCTCCAGCACCCGTGACTAAAACCGTTCGCCCCCGCAGCATCTGATCAATCGCCGCATCATCCAGCTTAGCGGGCGGGCGACCTAATAAATCCTCCACGGAAACTGGGCGTAAATCCGTGGCGCGAATTTTCCCTTTCGCTAAATCCGTCATTGAAGGCACCGCCAGCACCCGCAAACCGTGAGTGGTCGCAAGCTTCGTTAATTCCTGCACACGCTTCGCACTCGTTACCGGTAAGGCCAAAATGACTTCGGTAATATTATATTTTTCCGCTAATTGCGGAATTAAATCTGGCGACCCAATCACCGGTAAACCGTGAATCTCTAAACCATGTTTCGCCACATCATCATCCAAAAAGCAAACGGGTTCTAAACCGTGGCCCCGGCGCGTAAACAAATCCGTGGCCAGTTGTTCGCCCGCTTGGCCCGCCCCGACAATGGCGAGACGTTCTAAAACCGTCGCCCCCGATTTAGCCCGTTCGGAAAAGCGTTCACGTAACGCCCGAATCACCACCCGGAAGCCGACAAAAAGTAATAAGGATAAATTAAAATCCATCAGGACCAAACTCCGCGGCACGCCCCAAGGGTTCGTGTAATGAATCCCGCCCGTGAAGTTGGGGAGGAGCATCATCACTAAAGCCGCGAACACTAAAGCCGCGGCCATGCGCAGGGCTTCATGCAGGCGGAAATAATAAAACACCCCACGGAACTGACCCCAAAAACCTAAAAGGATGATTTTTAACGGAACCACCCAAAGCAACGCACTCCACCGCTGCTGATCGAGAAACCCATCTTGTAGTTTTAAGTCCGAACCAATGAGCAAGTGGCTACCCCCGAAACGAATTTCATACGAGAACCAAAGGGCCAACGCCGCGAGAGCTCCATAAACGAAACTAAAAAAACCAAGACGTCCCCAGAAGCTGGGTGGTTGGCGGGGAGAGAGGGTGCTCATCGGGAGGGGGTAAGCCCGGCTGGGGTCTCATCTATAAGGAAGCGAAACCCCAGGAGTCGACTTTTCTCCCGTTTTAAAAGTTTCCGCTGCGGAAAAGCCGCTACTGGCGTCCAAGCTACACTACCCCCGACCGCCCAGGCGCTTTCCCCTTCCGGGGCCCAACTCCATTCTTCTACATTACCTAATAAATCCTGAAAACCGGCGGCATTGGGTTGAGCTTGGCCTGTCGGACGAGGCGTCAGCCCGTCCGTGTTTTCAAAAATCCACGCTTGGGTAGAAAGCTTTTGGGGGTCCCAAGTCCCACAGGCAGTTTGAAATTCTTGGGCAGTCGGTAACCGAACTTTTTGACCTAACAACCATCCTAATTGGGTACAGAACTTGGCCGCATCCTCGTAGGCCACGGAGTCGACCGGGTTACTTTCACGGACCTGTGCACTCGGATTATTCCCCATCACGGCAGCATAGAGGGCTTGCGATACTTCGCTGCGATAGAGTCGCAAGCCGGCTAACGTCGGTACCGGTAAAAGGTTCTTTTCTAAAAGCGGACTCCAAACCTTGAGCGTGGCTTCGTGTTGCAATACGAAATCTAATTCCAAGCGTAAGGGCTCTTGCGGCGGAAACAGTTCGGGATACTTCGCTAAAATCGCATCGACTTGACGTTGGGCCTGACGAGCAAATTCTAAGCCTTGATCTAACTGTCGGGCTTGCAACGCCGTGTGCATTTGCGTGCAGGTTTGTGTGATACTTAAAATCTCCGGATGACTCTGGGCTAAATTTTTCTGCCTTAGCCAAGTGGCCACTAACACACGATCCGCATAATCACTCTGCGGGAATTCGTTTAAGAGCTGATCTAAAGTACCTAAAGCCTTTTCCCATGCCACGACTGCTCCGGACCAATTATTGGCCTGTTCTGCCTTTTGGGCCGCTGCAGCACTTTGTTGAGCTGCTTGTTTAAGCGGCGTCGAAAGCCAGGTGGCTTGTTTTTTTGCTAAAAGATCCGGACGTCCGAATTCTGTTTCGCGCACATCGCGGAAACGAATCAAAAACTCATTCTCTAATTTAATCGCTTCATTCAGCATCTCCGCGGCTTTTTTGTAATCACCCGCTTGGGCAACTTTACCAGCCTCGGCTTCGATGCGACGCCCTTGTTGCCATAGCGGCTCGGACTCTAAACGCCGTAAACGAGTATCGAGTTGGGCCATTTTGCCGGGGTCGGCCATACCTGAGAAAACCCATTTTTGCTCGATAGTCTTTTCTTGCTCCATCGCTTGGCGTAACAACGCCATTGCCTTAGCCGGGTCGGTCTTCACCACTTTCAATGCCAGCTCTTCCTCTGCTACCGCCTGCTCACGTAACCGCTCGGACTCTATCACGTGAAGTCGCCGACGTAAATCGATGAGCCGTTTATTATCCGAACCTACGAGCCCTTTGGCATTCACATACTCCTCTTGGGCTTCAACCGCCCGCGAGAAATAAAGCATGTCTTGGTCGGTCAACTTAGTCTGCCTCTGGCGCAGTCGCTCAAATTCAGCTTCCAATTCCAAAGACTTAACGCGCAAAGCCTCCAGTTGATCGACCGGGGTCGCAATGATTACCGCCCGAGTCTCTCGCTGATTAGCGGTCGCCATCCAAACTCCGCCAATGATTAAGCCCGAAATACTGAGGGCAATGACGGGGACCTGAATTTTGGGCCAAACTCGGCGCAACCACGAGGCCACTCCATGGTACCAGGTGCGACGTTGTGTGGGACGACGCACTGGAATGAACTTGGGAGGGGGCTGGGGAGGGGTTGAAGACATCAATAAACTGACAACTTGGCGATTCGCTGTTTGTAGTCTTTAATAATTCAAAAGACTGGTTCATCACTATTTAACCTTCAATCTCGTAAATGCCTACTTTTAACCGCATCGCTGTCGTCGGGGCTGGCCTCATTGGAGGTTCCATCCTCTTGGCAGCGGCGCAACGTGGCTTAGCGAAATCTTATGCAGGTTGGTCGCGTTCTGAGAAAGCCCGCGAAACCTTAAAAAATTATCAAGTCGCCGAAATCTTCGAACAACTGACCGATTGTGTGCGTGGGGCGGATTTAATCATCGTGGCCACACCGGTGGATCGGATGCGCGAAGTCTTTGCAGCCATCGGACCGTTCTTATCACCGGGGGCTTTAGTCACCGATGCAGGTAGTGTAAAAGCCTTAGTATTAAGCGATGCCAAAGTCCTTCCCCGCGGGGTTCACTTTGTCGGGGCTCATCCGATGGCTGGCTCTGAAAAGGCCGGAGCGGCCCACGCCGCGGCTAATCTTTTCCAAAATCGCCTCTGTTTCATCACCCCTACGGGCCAAGAAGATCCCGCGGCCGTCAAAAAGATCACTCTCTTTTGGGAAGCTTTGGGTTCGACGATTAGCACCATCGATGCGGCGAAGCATGATCAGATTGTCGCGGCGATTAGCCACCTCCCCCACGCCGCGGCCTCGGCCCTGATGCTTGCCGTCCAAGCTGCCCCCGGTTTTCAAGTTCAAGCAGCCGGCCAAGGCCTCCGCGATGCGACCCGCATCGCCGCAGGCGAAGAACACTTATGGACGGGCATCCTGCTGGCTAATGCTGCTCACGTCATTCAAGGTCTAAAAGAAGTCGAACGCCAAACCTCCGCACTTCGCCAAGCTCTAGAACAAGGGCAGGCCGATAAAGTTTGTGAAATTTTAGCCCAAGCCCGCTTAGCCCGCCAATCCCTCGACCGGTCCCATGAAAAGTAATTCTCTCGTGATTCAACCTTTCCGCTCCGCGGCAAGGGGGCTGGCTCAGGTTCCAGGCTCTAAGAGCATCACTAATCGGGCGCTCATTTTAGCGGCCCTCGCCGACGGCGAAACCCTACTTACGGGCGCACTCTTTAGTCGTGATACTCGTATCTTGATTGCGGCCCTCCAAGCCTTGGGCTTCACGGTCTTGGCGGATGAAAGTGCCCACACGATTAAAGTCCATGGCCTCGGCGGAAAAATTCCCCAGGCTTCTGCCAAAATTCATGTAGGTAACGCAGGTACCGCGGCGCGGTTCTTAACGGCATTTTTAGCCTTAGCTCCGCAGGGACGTTATGAACTCGATGGCGATGAAGCCATGCGCGCACGTCCGATGGCTGGCTTACTCACGGCCCTCCGCGACGCAGGTTGCCAAGCGTTAAAACCAGACGGTAGTCCCGCGACGCATTTTCCATTTACGCTACACACGACGGGCAAGCTCGGAGCTTTAAAAGTCGATGCCTCCGCTTCGTCGCAATTACTTTCGGCCCTTTTAATGGTACTGCCCTTAAGCAACGGGGCCTCCGTTAAACTCGATGGCGCAACGGTATCAGAACCGTTCGTCGACATGACGGTTAAAATGTGCGCGCAATTTGGCCGACCCTTAAGCAAGAATGCCGAGGGGGCTTGGCGTTGCTCTCAACCTGGAGCTTATAAGGCGACGAGTACTTATGTGATCGAACCCGATGCCACAGCCGCGAGTTACTTTATCGCCCTCGGTGCGGTCGCTGGTGCTGATTCGCGCATTCGGCTAAGACATTATTCTGCAGAAGGCCTGCAAGGCGACACCGCCTTCGCTCCCGTGGCCGCTCAATGTGGGGCAGTTTTAGAAAGCGCTCCGGACGCTTTATTAGTAAAATCGTGGCGGAAAATTGGCGGGGGTGACTTCGACTTCAATGCTTTCTCGGACACGTTTTTAACCTTGGCAACCTTAGCCGGTTTGGCGGATAGCCCAGTAAAAATTTGCGGAATTGGCCACACGCGCAAACAAGAGACCGATCGCGTGTTAGCGATGGCCACGGAATTAACGCGCTTAGGCATCCGGGTTGAACCGACCGTGGCGCAGTTGCAAGCCGATGACTCCTTGTCTTCTTTAAAAATTTATCCGGACCGGGAAGCCCTGCGACAAAAAGCAGCCCACGGTCCCGTTTCGATTCACACCTACGAAGATCATCGCATGGCGATGAGTTTCGGAATCTTAGGATCTTATGATTTATTCGGAGATGGTCGCCCATGGATTTCCATCGAAGACCCCGGTTGCACGAGTAAAACGTTCCCGACTTTCTTCACCGCCTTAGCAGCGCAAAAAAGTAAATTCGTGACCATCACCATTGATGGGGGCGCAGCCTCGGGGAAATCGAGCACGAGTCGCCTTTTAGCGGAGCGCCAGGGCTTACTGCACGTCGATACAGGTTTGCACTACCGCTCATTAACCCACGCCCTTTTGCAAGCTGGGGCTCGCGTGGATCAAGTGAGCTTAGTTGAAAGCTTACTGCAAAAAATTTCGCTGGGGTCTCAAATCATCGGTCAATCTTCTCGCCTGACCTTAGGAGGAAAAATTCCCGATGAGGCAGCCTTGCGCACCCCCGAAGTTAATGCCGCAGTGTCACAATTTGCAGCCCTACCCGCGGTCCGTAATTGCCTGCTGCATTATCAACGGAGCCAAGTCGCATTAGCCCAGAACGCTGGGTTTGCCGGAATTGTGATGGAAGGTCGCGATATTGGTTCGGTCGTCTTACCTCAAGCGGAAGTTCGGATCTTCCTCGAAGCTAGTCCCGAAGCCCGCACCCAACGTCGCGCCGCCGAAGGTCAGGCCGACGCTGTGGCGCAACGCGATCACTTAGATTCTACCCGAAAAATGGCTCCGCTGATTTGTCCCCCCGGAGCCACGCGCATTGACAACACTACCTTGTCTCTAAACGAGGTGGTCCAACAAATCTCCGCCCTCGTGCACACGGCCGCGCGATGATTTTAGAATCTCAAAATATTATTTATAAAGCCGTGTATCACGGCACGCGGTCGTTGGTCGAAGTCTTCTCCACGCTCGAAGTCGAAGGTTGGGAAAATATCCCCCAAGGAGCCTGCCTCTTTGCTTCCAATCACCAGAGCATGCTGGATCCACCCTTAATTGGATCATGCCTCCCACGAGAGATTTCTTTCGTCGCCCGGCGCACCTTGTTCGACAATCCGATTTTTGGTTTCGTCATCCAAGCCTGTCATGCGATTCCTCTAGACCGGGGCCAGGCCGACGTTGGTGCCATCCGGGCGGCCTTAGCAGCGCTGGCCAGTGGTCACGGCCTCTTAATCTTTCCCGAAGGCACCCGCAGCCAAACCGGCGAGATTGCGGATGCCAAAGCAGGGGCGGGGCTCTTGGCCTGTAAATCAGGTCTGCCCGTCGTGCCTATCCGCGTGCGCGGTCCCCGGGACGTGTTGCCTCGTGGAGCTCTTTTTCCAGTGGGGAGTGCCCGGATTCGGGTCCACTTTGGCCAGGCGATGACGGCACAAGAATACGATCCCGGAGCACAACACCCTGAACGGATGTTAGAAGCTTCGCGACGAATTCTCGAACGGATTAAAACGTTAACTGACGCTAACGAGCCCGGGCTTTAAGAAATGCGTTGAGGCATGACGACGCACAGGAAGTCGTCTTTCAAACCACGGAGCACACCCGGGGACATCTCGTCCTTAAATTCGAAATCAATTTCGTCATCCGTCAGGGCCTTGAGTGGATCAATCACGTATTGCGGGTTGAAGGCAATCGTGACGTCAGGGCCATCGTACTTAACCGTGATGGGTTCGTGGGCTTCACCTGAATCCGACTTAGCCGAAATTTCGAGATTTTGGGTCTTTTTGGAGATGCTTAAGCGAATGGTGTTATTCCGTTCATCGGTCATTAAATAAGCACGACTCACGCTTTCTAAAAATTTTTCGCGCTCTAAGCGAACTTTCGCGCCGACTTCTTTTGGAATCACTTGGCGATAATTAGGATAATTACCTTCTACAACTTTGGAAACTAATTGGATGCGATCCACCAGACCCTCTTCATTCTTCGGAATATCAATGGTAAAGCCCACTTGGCGCTCGTTGTGTGCGATGTGTGCTTCGCCCCCGGCTTTGAGCAAACGCATTAATTCTAAAATGGTGCGGGCCGGTAAAATTAATGCTAAGCTCTTTTCGGCGCCGGCAATTTTGCGTTCACATTTAGCTAAACGACGACCATCGGTAGCGACCACCGTAAGTTTACCCGATGCGAATTCAAAGAAGACTCCGTTTAAAATATAACGATTTTCATCCGAAGACTGGGCGTAACTTACTTTGCGCAGCATGTCGCCTAAATCATCTTGTTGCAGTGAAATGGTTGGCTGTCCGGCAAAATTTGAAATCGGGGGGAATTGCTCCGCAGGTAAACCCGCAATTTGAAAAACCGAACTTCCGGAAGTAATTTTAACGCGATCCTTACCCGTAAGTTCAACCGACGTTTCGGCTTGAGAAAGCGAACGCACAATCGGGACTAATTTCTTAATTGGTAAGGTGATCCGTCCAGGCGAAGAAACCGTAGCTTTGATGCGACAGCAAATTCCTAGATCTAAATTGGTAGTCGTCAAAGTCACCGTATCTCCTTCGGCCTCGATAAGAACGTTTTGGAGAATCGGCATCGTGGTACGATTACCAACTACATTGGTGACGCTCGAGAGGCCGTTAAAGAAATGGTTTCGGTTAACCTTAAACTTCATGATGGGGTAAGAATTGAACCAATTTGTTGGCAGTGGCAACTATGCTTTGTTAGTTCCTCTCTTACGGTCTTTTAAACTCTCTTTTAAATAAATTACCGTAGTCACAGTAGGGGGCGGAAATCTGTGGATAGAGTCATAACTCTTTGCCGTTACAGTTATATCTGGATTCACGAAGGTTAAGGATAACCTGTGAATGAAGCGGCTTTTATTAACAACGTCCGGTAGGCACGAACTGTCCACAGGCTATTCACAGATTAAGCACTTATTCTTCGTCATCTTCGGGAGCTGGATCGATTTCACTTTTCTTGAGAATAAAGAAGTGCCGAATGACCCCCCAAATAATGTAAATAAGAAAGATGAGCGGGAAGCTGTATTCTGGCCAGCGAGCAAACAGCGACGCGACTAAGATAATAAAAATAAAACCTCGGGTCCGGGCTTGGGCGGTCCAATCGATTTTTTTAAAACTCGGAAAGCGTACGTTGCTCACCATCAAAAAGGAAATAATCAACATCAACGGGAGGAGTGACCACGACCACGGAAGTTGCGTTAAGTCCGTAGACTCCCGGCGCAAAACCCGAGCTAAAACTAAGACTAAAGAAGCCATCATTCCCGCGGCAGCAGGTGAAGGTAGGCCTACAAAATCCCCCCCAGCAGCTCGTTTCTCATTGCCTGGTACTAGCGGGTTGGTGAGCACGTTAAAACGTGCTAAGCGTACGCCGACGCACAACAAATAGATGAATGCGAGTAACCAGGTGATTAATTGAATATCCGAATTTACCTGGGGATTAATGACTAAAAAACAGGCCATTAACGCGGGGGCGACGCCGAATGATACGGTATCGGCGATGGAATCAAACTCGGCACCAAATAAGGATTCCCGGCGGGTGGCTCGGGCGACTCGCCCATCAAAGAGGTCGCAAACACAAGCGAAAATGATGAACCATACCGCCGTGATGTAGTAATCTGCCCGTTCGGAGCCAATGGTCGCGACAAATTTAGCTTCGATGCAATTTTTAATCGCTAAGAAGCCACAGAGCATATTTCCCGCCGTAAAGAGATTCGGCAGTAAGTAAATCCGGGCGGCTTCTTCGGGAGAAGCGTAGGGAGGTTTATCGTGCGGTGTTTGGCTCACGATTAGGATTTATGGTCGTCGAGGTATTTCCAAAATCCACCTTCTTGTTCAATCTTGGTTTCGTCTTCCGTGAAGGGCAGGTGGGCGCGAAAAGCGAAGTCTTCGAATGTGTGCCGGTGGAGAACGTAATGTGCATGTAAGGTCTGTTCGGTGGTTTCGAAGTAGATCCGAAATTCGCCGACGCGTAAGCGATGGTAGGTATGTCCGCCGCGACGCACCGTCCCCAAATCAGAGCGACCTTTTAATAAATCTTCGGGGGTTAACGACGAGAACGCCGACACGACATCCATTTGTTCAAGCGTGGGTAATTTCGAGAGCACTCGAATCGCTTGGTCGCTAAAATTTACCTGATACATTGCTTGTATGAAAGCAACCACACCCGCTCCGTTGGAGCAATCACGGACTTCCGTTAGACCAGGCCTGGAGCCATGTTTCCGCCTGTTTTTCGACTAAATCCAAGACTTTCTCAAAATCCTCCGCGCCGCCATAGTAGGGATCTGGTAACGCGCGGGTTTTTAGGAACAAGTGAAGTTTTGCATGCAGGGCGGCCGGACACCGGCTCTTTAATTCAGCGAGGTTGGCTTCATCCGCTACTAAGATTAAATCGAACTCTACAAAATCTTCGGCACGAATTTGGCGGGCACGTAACGAACTGAGGTCATACCCGCGTCGGCGTGCATGGTGAATCGTCCGCGGATCGGGTGGTTCGCCGCTGTGGTAATTGGCGGTTCCCGCCGAATCAAAGTGCAGGCTTAAGCCCGCCTGCTTTGCTTTGTGACGCAAAACCCCTTCTGCCGTCGGCGAGCGGCAGATATTTCCGAGGCAAACCAGCAGGATTTTCTGCGGTCGGCTGGGAAGGGGTTTTACAGAGCCCAATTAAACTTTCCCGCCGAAGCTTTGGTGGTCGTCGAGGTCGAGCACGTCGAACCAGGTGACGATGTCTTCGCGCTTAGCCCCTGCAGGGGTCGCCGATTGGTATTCGCTTAAGCGAGCCCGGCCGCCCGTGGCCGAGGGGGCACGCTGTTCATGAAAAGCACTGAAAGCGGCGATTTCATAGCCGGCACGGGGGTGCTTGGCTTGGCTGTTCATCCAGGCTAAAATCTCGCCATCGCCGAGACCTTTGGCGACTTGGGACTTAAGTGCTTCAGCATCAATGCCTAAGAAATCTAAGACATTGCGATCCAAGGAGCAGTTATAGGTGTATTCGCCATTTTTACCGTCCAAGGTGGCGCGGCACTTGTCGAGCATGCGAGGGAGGATGACGAGTCCACCGAGTTTGCAACGAGGGCTGCGAGGTGGGTGTTGGGTGAGATCGTAAGGGTCGTAAGCCATAGGAGTGACTGTCATTTAGGAAACTAGGTAATTTTTGCAAGTAAACAGGTAGATTGACCCCCTTTGGGGGCTTGCCAAAATGTCACACCCTGCTTATCTTCAACCTTATGGCGTGGTTTGCCCTGCCCCTTGCTATCGCACCGATTCCTACGGAATCGTGGGTCGGGTGCGGGGTAATTTTTGCGGTGGCCGCCTTGTTTGACTGGTTGGCGATGAGGGGTACCCCGGTTTTAAAGACCGCTGCCATTTGGTGCGTGCGCGGGGGCTGGGTGCTCTTGAGCACGATGTTGGCTTATCAAGGTCTGCAGCTGCATGCCCTCCCCTTGGGATCGTTCGCCGAATTTCTACTTTCGGTGGCTTGGGGTATTGCAGGTTTGGCCCTCTTTTTAGACCTCACCTTTGCCCACCGTTTGCCGAGTTGGGTGATTGGGGGCTCTGTCGCCCTTTGTCTTTTCGTGGTCACGTTGATGGGGGTTAACCCGCAGTCCTTAGACACAACCGGGAAGCCGCTAATCCTCATGCACGTGGGCGCGGCGGTTTTGGCTTATTGTATTTTAGGAGCTCAGGCGGTGAACGCGATTGCTTACCTTCTCCAAGAGCGTGCCTTCGCCCGCCGTCAATTCACCGGCATCTACGCTTTCTTACCAGCCCTTGTACCGATGGATCGCATTGGCCGTCAATTGCTCGGTGCCGCGGTTTGGATGCTCGGCTTGTCGCTTTTGATTGGCCTAACGGATTGGACGCAACGGGAGATGGCTTTAGTCGCTTTGCCTAAACTGGCTGCCGCGTTGCTGACTTGGTTGGGTTGTTTTGTATTATTAATCAACCGCCGCCGCGAACGTTGGAGTGGCGTGCAATTCGCTTGGGGCAGTTTAATCCTCTTCGTCCCGGCGCTTACGGCGCTGTGGCTATCTTTACCTTCTAACCGTTCATGAGTACTCCTGGGAGCACCTTAATTGCTTTGAGTGCCACCCACCGCACGGCGGGCTTGGATGATCGCGCGACGTTGAGTGTTAGTCCCGCGGGCGTAGAATCTTTTTATACGGTAGCGCGCGAGAGTGGGCTTTCAGAAGTGGTGTTACTCGCCACGTGTAATCGCCTCGAAGCTTATGTCGTCGGCGATGAAGCCGCCGCCTTGCACGCACGCACGGCTTTGATGCGGGCGACGGGAGTGGAAGCCGAAGTGCTCGATCAGCATTTAAAACCGATTCCCGGACTCCAAGCCGTGGAACATTTGTTTTCGGTGGTGGCGGGTTTGGATTCGCAGATGGTCGGCGAAGTTGAAATCGCAGGCCAAGTTAAAGACGCTTATGCCGAGGCTTTAGCTCGCGGGATGACGGGCTCGATTTTAAATCGGGTTTTCCAACGTGCCTTCCAAGCAGGAGCTTGGGCGCGGACGAACACGGGGATCTCTCATGGACAGGTGAGCATTGGCAACGTGGCGGTGGAATTAGCGGAACGTGTTTTCGGAGCCCTCCAAGAGACGCGCGTGTTAGTTTTAGGTACCGGCGAAGTCGGTCATCGAGTGCTGCAGGCGTTAGTCTCGCGCGGTGCCAATCAAGTTTCCGTAGCCTCGCGTACGTTTGAAAACGCCCGCAAGTTAGCAGAAGAATTTGCTGGCTCTTCTTTGAGCCTCGTCGATGCGTTGCGCCAAGCCCACACGCATGATGTAATTATCGGATGTGCCACCGTGGATCGGGCGTTGATTGATCACGCCTCGTTACAAGAACTCGTCGCTCGCCGCCGGGGTCAGCCCGTACTCTTGATTGATTTAGGTGTGCCGCGAAACTTTGAGGCCCAAGGTCGCCAAATGAATGGCCTCTACCTTTGCGACCTCGATGATTTAGCCCAGGTGGCTAATGCTAACTTAAAAGCGCGCTTAGCAGAAGTGGAACGCGCCCGCGTCGCCTTGGCGGAAAAAGCGGCCCGCACTTGGGGCGCTGCCAATCACCGTTCTCCTTTTGGTACCCCATGAAACCCACGGTTTTAATCGTCGATGATGAAAAGCATTCCCGCGAAGGCTTGCGGACAGCTTTAGAAGATAAATATGAAACCTTTGTTGCTAAGGATGCCCAAGAGGCCGCACGCATCATGCAAGATGTGCCGCCCGATGCGATTTTGACGGATCTCCGGATGGCGGGAGAAGATGGGATGTCGGTCATTGATCGAGCATTGAAGTTACCGCAACAACCGGTGTGCATCATGATGACTGCGTATGGTGACGTGGAAACCGCGGTGAATGCGATGAGTCGCGGGGCGTATTGGTTTTTACAAAAACCAGTGGATTTACGTCAGGTAGAAATCTTGCTCGCGCGTGGGTTGAAGGCGCGTTCTACGGAGAAGGAAGTGGTAAATTTAAAAACCCGCCTCGATCGCAAATTCTCGCTGACCGAAGTCATTGGCTCGTCGGCCACGTTGCAGCGTTCCATTGAACAGGTGCGCTCGGTCGCTTCCTCGAATGCCACGGTTTTGTTGTTAGGTGAAACCGGGACGGGCAAAGAATTATTTGCCCAGATGATTCACCAAGCGAGTCCGCGGGCGAAGGGGCCTTTCATGGCGGTGCATTGTGCGGCGATTCCGGCAAATTTATTAGAGTCGGAATTATTCGGTCACGAGAAGGGTGCTTTTACCGGGGCCAACGAACGTCGTATCGGCCGGTTTGAGTCGGCGGATGGCGGCACTTTGTTCTTGGATGAAATTGGCGAGATTGATGCCACGACTCAGGTGAAGCTGTTGCGTTTTTTAGAAACGCGCTCCGTCGAACGTCTGGGGTCTCATCGTCCAGTGGCGTTAGACCTGCGTTTAGTTTGTGCCACGAATCGGGATTTGTTGCAGATGGTGAAAGAAGGGAAGTTCCGCGAAGACCTTTATTATCGTTTGTCGGTCGTGCCTTTGCAACTACCCCCGTTGCGGCAGCGCACGGAGGACATTCCTTTATTGCTAGCACACTATTTACAAAAGTTTGCCCAAGAGAATGGCGTGGCTCCGGTTAAATTAGCTCCGGCTGCGGAAGCGGCGTTGGTGAAATATAACTGGCCTGGGAATATTCGCGAACTGCGGAACACCTGCGAAAACTTAGCGGTGATGCGTGGTGGTAAAGTGGTCGAACTCGCCGACCTCGATTCGCGTTTTACGCAACAGGCTTCTTTTGTGGCTACTTCGGCCAAGGACGCCACCGGTTTACCGATGTTAGATAAAGCCCAGAACGAAAAACAATTACTCCGCCAGGCCCTGGCTTCTGCCGGCGGTAATCGTACGAAGGCCGCCGAACTCATGGGCATTTCTCGGCGCACGTTGCACCGTAAACTTTTACAGTGGCCCGAACTGGATCGAGGCTCGGAAAGCGTGACGGCTTCATGAAGTTTTTTTTGACCACGCTGTGGTTGGGTGCGGTGTGGCCGTTATTGGCTGCGGATATCGTTGGTTCAGATTTATTAAATAAACCCTTAGCGGCAGGGTTGGCGAAAAGTGTGCCGAGTTTGAAAATCGATTTAGCAGGCTCCTTGCCCGCTCGCCGGCAGTTGCAGACTAACGAGGCGAGTCTGGCCTTGATGTTTGTCCGCGAGGACGAGAAGCCGCCCCAAGGGGAGAAATTGCAATCGGTCCTCTATGCTCATGCGGCTATCGTGGTCATGGTGCATCGCTCAAATACCGCCGTGTACCAAATGAACTTTGCTTCATTGGCGGGAGTTTTTGGCAGAGAGGCCCGCCTGCGGGTGGTGAATTGGAATGACTTACCTGACGTCACGCGTTCGGAATTAATTTTACCAGGGTTGTATTCCCCCGAGGGTTCTTACGTCCGGGAATTATTCCAAGGCTTGGTCTTAGAAGGACAGCCCTTTCAGAATGAATCCCGATGGACCTTGAATGCATCGACCGTGAAGGAGACCTTGGCAGCCCGGGCAGGATGTTTGGTCTTAGCCCCTGCCGTGCTTGATCCCACCGTCGGTAAGGCTCTTAATGTGTCGGATGGCCGACCTGGTAAGTCGACCACGCCGTATTCGCCGGACGAGATGAATATTTATAACGGCGACTACCCGCTTCGCCTCCCGCTCTATATTTATTATCGTACGGACCAGCTTCCCGCCCTTCGCCCTGCCCTTTTATGGTTATTTTCGGATGAAGCTGCAGGACTTTTGCAGGCTCAAGGGCTCCACCCTGCCCCGAAGGTTATCCGTGATCGTTTTGCCCAAAGGCTTGACAGTCGCTAAGGGGTTTGGTCTGCTCCCCTTCCAGCGCGCGCGTAGCTCAATGGTAGAGTACCACCTTGCCAAGGTGGCTGTTGCTGGTTCAAGTCCAGTCGCGCGCTCCACTTTCTGATGGAGCTTTAACCCGTGGGTTCACGGGTTTTGGTTTTTGGGCTTAGGCAAAGTAACGAAGACCCGCAGACCGTGGGGTTTGACGGATTCTGCTCCCGCGGAGCCGCCATGGAGTTCGGCCACTTGCCGAACGATGCTTAGACCTAGCCCACTGCCGCCGGCTCGGCGTGATTTATCCGTTCGATAAAAACGGTCGAAGAGCCGCGGCAAGTCGGCGGGGGCCACGCCTGGGCCATTGTCTTCCACGCTCAGGGTGACGCCGTCTGGGATGTTGACGGTGCGAATCAAAATTTGGGTCGCATCCGTCGCGTGCGCTAAAGCGTTCTCAATTAAATTTTGGATGAGCCGGCGGGCTTGTACTGGATCGGCCGCGTCGGTGGCGTCGTGGGCATTAAGCTCTAAGCGAATTTGCATCCCGGCTGCTTTGCTCCGCGCCGCAAATTCTTCGGACACTTCGCGAATCGCTTTATGTAAGGCCCCGGCTTCGACCGTGACATCACGCGATGTTTCTAAACTCGCCAAGGCGAGCAACCCTTCGACTAGGCCTTGGAGTCGACTGACGGAGTTAACAATTTTTTGAATGAAGCGCTCCCGATCGCTGGGCGCCATCGTATTATGATCATCCGCCAGCGTTTCGGCATAACCGCGTAGAATGGTCACGGGCGTTCGCAGGTCGTGGGAGACGTTCGTGACAAAATCACGCTCCATCGATTGAAGACGTTTTAAAGCGGTCACGTCGGTGAGGACGAAAATCGCCGCGCCTTCGCCGAAGGCATCGGGGTCGGTCCGCGCGCCAGTTGCTTTTAACCAGACGTCGGAGAGTGGTGCCCGGTTTAATAAAAGCGTCGCACTCGCACTTCCCTCTTGGCGCACGCGGCGAATTAAATCGATGAAGTCCGCACTGCGCACCAGTGGCACAATCGAGTTACCTAAATCTTTGGCATCGAGGCTGAACAACGTTGCTCCTGCGGGATTGGCGAGGCGAAGGCGATCTTGTGCATCGATGACTAGCACCGCTTCGGTTAAGGGCGATAATAGCGCACCGATACGACGTTCGGCGGCGGCTTTGATTTGTTCTTCGGTTAAAGCCCGGTTCTCGATGACGGAGAATAAGTCATCAATTTTTAATTGGCGAATGAGCCAACTCTGGGGACGTGCCGAGGAGTCCGTGCGTAACAACGCTTGGCGGGCCCACCGTAGGCAACGGGTGATTTCTGCTAAGCACCAAAAAAAACTTAGAGCTAAGGCGAAGAGTAAAATCCAAGGAAGCCAGCCCATGGCGAAATGTTTGGCCAAGACCCTTTGAGTAGCGAGCCGAATCCGTTAACCCGTAACGCGGTAGCCGACGCCACGCACCGTTTCAATCACGTCGCTGGCCGTGCCGAGTTTTTCGCGGAGGCGGCGGACGTGCGTGTCGACCGTACGCGTTTCTAAATCGGGCGAGTAATTCCAAACATCTGCCAATAATTCTTCGCGAGATTGGACGCGACCTTTGCGTTCGATGAGTAGCCGCAGTAATTTAAATTCCGTTGCCGTGAGTTCTACCGCCTGGCCTTGGGCACTTACTTCGTGACGTTCGATGTCTAATAATAAGTCACCAGCGGCGAGACGCGTCGAAGGTTTCGCCGCGGCGGATTTGGCCCGGCGCAAGAGCGCTTGCGCACGCAACATTAGTTCACGCACATCGAAGGGCTTGGTCACGTAATCATCGGCTCCCGACTCGAGACCTTTCACTTTGTCCGTCACCTCCCCTTTCGCAGTTAAGAAGATTACGGGCGTATCTTGTAATAAGGCATCGGCACGGATCATGCGCAGTAATTGAATCCCCGTGAGTTCGGGCATCATCACATCGAGGATGAATAAATCAGGACGGAAGTCGCGCCCGAGGCCTAAGGCGCGCAGCGGGTCATTCAGCGTACGAACTGCATAGCCCGCTTGGCGGAATTTGTAGTCGAGAAGCTCCGTTACGTCGGATTCATCATCCACAATAAGAATGCGCTTTAAGTGCTCGGCGTCCATGGCGTGTGTATACCTACATAATCCTCCTTTCTGGAGGGACGCCAGAGTTAGGTGACAATTAAGACAGACAGGTTAAATCTCAAGATATGTAAGATAAGTAGTTGCAAATAAAAGACTTACAAAAGTGTGAAACCTGACTGTCACCTAATTCCGCTCAAAAATTAACCCAAGCAATGTTCCACGTGGAACATTGTTAAAGCTTGGTACTCCCCTCCCCTTTTTAGTCAGACTTCTTGGCGCGGAACAGTACCATGAGCAGCGAGATATCCGCGGGGTTAACCCCACTGATACGGCTGGCCTGACCGAGGGTCTGGGGCTGGATCTTGTTGAGCTTTTGCCGGGCCTCGTTGCTCAGGCCATAAGCTTCTAGGAAGTTAAACTGAGCTGGCACTTTAAACGACTCCAGGTCGCGGAGTTTACGTACCGAGCGGATTTCGCGCTCCAAGTAACCCCGGTACTTTACTCGATATATCACCTCAGCCTGCACTTCAGGGGTTTCGGCCAAGAAATTAGGTGGCAGGTCTTTGGGCGTGGTTTCCCATTGTTTCCGGATAACATCACCGGCTAGACCCCCAGTGATAACGATTTTTTCCAGGTATTCGACCCAATGAGCCACTTTGGCGACCTTATGGTCAATGCGAGCTAAGCGATCTTTGGGGACTAGCCCGAAGTTGGCGGCTTTATCACGGAGACGGATTTCGGCGCTGCCATGATTAAAAAGTAAGCGGTATTCGGCCCGACTGGTAAACATTCGATAAGGCTCTTGAGTGCCTTTAGAGACGAGGTCGTCGATAAGAACCCCAATATAGGCTTCATCGCGGCCAATGACCATGGGGGTTTGACCCAAGACCTTATTGGCTGCATTAACCCCGGCAACGAGGCCTTGGGCGCCAGCTTCTTCATAGCCTGATGTACCATTGATTTGACCCGCGAAGAAGAGACTTTCGACTTTTTTGGACTCCAATGTCGGGTAAAGCTGGGTAGGAGGGGCAAAATCGTACTCTACGGCATAGGCCGGGCGCATCATCACGGCGTTTTCGAGGCCCGCGATGGAATGTAGCATCTTTAACTGAACTTCAAAGGGTAGGGAGGTTGAAAGGCCATTAATATACCACTCGTCGGTATTGCGACCCTCAGGCTCCAGGTAGAGCTTGTGACTTTCCTTGTCGGAGAACTTTACGAACTTGTCCTCAATGGAAGGGCAGTAGCGTGGACCGACTCCGGTGATCTCACCTCCATAGAGAGGAGAGCGGTGGAGGTTCTCTTGAACGATCTTCCCCGTCTCGCCCGTAGCCTGAGTCATCCAGCAAGAGACTTGATTAGAGCCAGGCTGCCAGCCAGGGAGCCGTTGACCTGAATGTTCCACGTGGAACAAGTCGGCTTGTTGGCGGGTGTCGTGGAAGGCAAAAAGGGTAGGGGAGGAGTCGCCGGGTTGCTCCTCGCATTTAGAGAAATCAATCGAGGCTCCAAGGATGCGGGGCGGGGTCCCGGTCTTGAGGCGCTGGAGTTCGATGCCTGCTTGTAAGAAACTGCTAGACAATGACTTAGCACTAAAATCTCCCAGACGACCGCCTTCGGTTTTGTTGGCGCCGATGTGCATCAACCCGCGCAAAAATGTACCTGTGGTGACGACGGTGGTGCGGCCATAAAAGTCAAGGTCGAGGTTGGTTTGTACCCCGATGACTTTGCCGGTTTCAAAGATCAGCCCAGTCACTTGGGCTTGGAAAATGGTCAGACCGGCCTGCAACTCGCACAAATGCTTCATGCGGAACTGATAGGCTTTCTTATCACATTGAGCCCGAGGGGCTTGTACTGCAGGACCTTTAGAAGAATTGAGTAAACGGAACTGAATGCCGGTGGTATCGGCGGTTAAGCCCATTTCGCCCCCGAGGGCATCGATCTCGCGCACGATATGCCCTTTGGCCTGGCCCCCGATAGCAGGGTTGCAACTCATTTGGGCGATGGTGTCGACGTTGCCAGTGAGGAGTAAGACATCGACGCCCATCCGGGCGGCGGCCAAGGCAGCTTCAACCCCAGCATGGCCAGCACCGCAGACAATAACGTCGTAGGGGCCTGCAGGCCCAAGGCGGATTTCTTTATTCGGACGCATGGTACAGTGACCCCCGAAGGGATATCACTTACCTATGCAGAAGGAAGCAAAGAGCTTGTCGAGCATACGCTCATTATCAATGCGACCAATAATCTCCCCCAGGTGATCTAGGCCTTCCCGGCACTGGGCGGCCGCGAGTTCCGTTTGGATCGGGGCGGCGAGGTGCCCCGCGGCGGCTTCTAAAGCCTTGGCGGCTTGCAGCATGGCCTCGGCATGGCGGACCCCGACGACGAGGTCTTCCGCTCCAGGAGCGAGGTCGCGGGCGACTAAAATTTCCCCGAGCGAGCGGCGCAATTTTTCCGCGTCGCGACCGTCTAACAAACAGGTGTGGAGGCGAGTGAGTTGCGGTAGAAAATCTTTTTGTGCCGGGTGAGCAGGGAGATCCGATTTATTGGCGATGAGCAACGTGCGCTCCGGAGTGAGTAACGCTAAAAGTTCTGCAGGCAAATCAGGTGGCGCGAGCGAGTAATCGACGACGAGTAAAAGAAAATGCGCGGCCTGCGCTTGTTCCAAACTTCGTTTCATGCCCGCGAGTTCGAGTGCGGAAGAACTCGTGCGTAACCCCGCTGTGTCGACGGCGGTGAGGTTGAAAGGTAAATGAGGAACGGCGGCTTCTAAGTAGTCGCGGGTCGTGCCGGCTTCGGCACTCACCAAGGCGCGTTCTTGTCCCGTGAGCGCATTGAGTAAACTGGATTTACCGGCGTTAGGTGCTCCCACGACGGCGAGGCGAATACCTTCGCGTAAGGCTTGGTCGTGGCGGGCGGTCCGAGCGTATCCAGAAAGTTCTGACGCAATTTTATGCAAGCGGGCCAAGGGTCCGGTGGCATCTTCGGGTGGTAAGTCTTCTTCGGGAAAATCAATATGGGCTTCGAGCTCGGCGAGGACTTGTAAGAGCTGATCCGTCCAGCGGGCGACGTGACGGCCCAGTTCGCCTGCTAAAAGACGTTGCGCCGAAGCGAGGGCTCGGGCGGAGCTCGCGTGAATTAAATCGGCAATCGCCTCAGCTTGGGTCAGGTCGATTTTGCCCGAAAGAAAAGCGCGGCGCGTGAACTCGCCAGGAGCAGCGAGTCGGACTCCGCGAGCCAAGGCATCGGTCAAAATTTTTCGAACGATGAGTGGGTTGCCGTGACACGTGATTTCTAAAGAATCATTTCCCGTAAAAGAAACACCTTGGACCCAGCGCACCGCCACGACTTGGTCTACGGGTTGATTTTCCAGATCATACCAAATAGCCGGACGAGCTTCCCGTGGTGCCAATAAAGTTTTCCGGCGGAAGACCTGTTGGCATAACGTTGGGACTAAGGGGCCATCGATGCGCACCACGGCGAGGGCTGAGCGACCGGAAGGGGTCGCGGCGGCAACGATGGTATCTAATTCAGGCATAGGAGACGTCAGGTTTTATCCCACAGTCCTCGGGCAGGGTAGGCAAGCCGTGTCATACTTTGACAAAAAGGCTGGAAGGGTCGGGCGTCCGTGCCAAAGTTCAGGGCTTAATGAGTGCCGATATTCATCCATTTTTGCCCCCTGCCATCGCCCAGAAAGTGGCCGCAGAACAGGGTACTCCCTGTTACGTCTATAGTCAGGCTACCCTCGAGGCTCAAGGTAAGGCCATGTTGGCTTTCCCGAATGCGTATGGGTTGACGGTGCGCTTTGCCATGAAGGCGTGTCCTAATGCCGCTATCCTGAAGCTCTTTGCTCAGTTAGGTCTGCATTTTGATGCTAGTTCGGGTTTTGAAGTACGGCGTGCCTTGGCCGCTGGTATCCCCGCGGCGCGGATTTCTTTATCGGCCCAAGAGTTGCCTGCCGACTTTGCGGATTTGCTCCGCCAAGGGGTCGAGGTGAATGCTTGCTCGTTGCAACAACTTGAACGGATTGGCCAAGCGTTGCCCGGTCATCGCATCGGCGTTCGTTTTAATCCCGGTCGCGGGTCGGGTGGCACTGGTAAGACCAACGTGGGCGGTCCCGATTCTTCGTTCGGTATTTGGCATGAATGGGTCGATCAAGTGCAAGCGCTCGTTGCAAAGTATCGTTTAGAGGTGATTCGCATCCACACCCACATTGGGTCAGGGAGTGATCCCGTGGTGTGGCAAGAAGTGTCGGCGGCCAGTTTAGCCCTCGTGCGACTTTTCCCATCGGTGAAAGTTTTAAATTTGGGCGGTGGTTATAAAGTGGCACGTTTAGCCACGGAGAAGGGAACGGATCCGCAAGTCATCGGTGCGCCGGTGAAAGCGGCGTTTGAACAATTTGCCCAAACCGAGGGTCGTAAACTGCACCTCGAAATCGAACCCGGAACTTTTCTTGTCGCGAATGCCGGGGCGATTCTATGTCGCGTGCAAGATGTCGTGCGCACGAGCACCCGCGAATTTTTAAAATTAGATTCAGGGATGACAGAGTTACTCCGTCCATCTCTCTACGGGGCACAACATCCCGTTTACCTTTATCCGCAAACGTCGTTCGCCGGAAATCGGCCTTACATCATTGTGGGTCATTGTTGTGAGTCGGGTGATTTGGTGAGCTGCGCTCCAGGTGCTCCAGAGACATTGGCCGCGCGCGATCTCCCCACGGCTCAGACGGGTGATCTTTGTGTGATTGGTGGCGCCGGGGCTTACTGTGCTGGGATGAGTGCGAAAAATTACAATTCTTTCCCCGAAGCACCCGAAGTTCTGTTACAGTCGAATGGTCACGCCGCTTTAATTCGACGCCGGCAGACATTAGCACAAATCTGGCAAAACGAAATCTCGCTGTGAGTTTAGGGTCACCAGCATTGGGAGTTTTGATGCCTCCCTCCGTACACGGCACGGTCGTTTGTTTGCCGACGTTGAAAGACGTCGAAGCTTATGAATTAAAAGAGCCTGCAACGTTAGCGAAAATCCAAGCCGGCTACCCGCGTTTTGTACGCCATCATTTAATTAAGGAGGCGGTGCAAAAAGCGGCCGCGGCTTTAAATCAGGCGGGAGAACATTTCCCGCTCGTTTCAGAAGTGCTGGCTCGCCGTCTTTTAACTTGGGCAGCGATTCAACAGTATCACTTAGCTGCAGTCGCCGATTGGGTGTTGGTTACTTTGCCTACGGGTCCGCAGGCCGAAATTTTTGCAAAATTAGTGCAGCACACTGGGGCACTCATTTCGTCGCGGCAGGCGGAAAACTTTTTAACGCCAGTAGGTGCCGTCAATCCTGAGGCTTTAGGTAAAATTCAGAAAACTTTACAACCTTACCTCGCTCCGAGCGCGGCGGCCGACCTCGTTGTCACGACCTCGGGCATGAATGCGATTTTTGCCGCTATGCAGGCGGTGAATGAAGTGCAGCGACCCTTGGGGAAAAAAGCCTGGATTCAACTCGGCTGGCTTTACGTCGATACCACTCGCTTGATGGAGAAGGCCTTGGATGCCCCGCACCATCTCATTCCGAATGTACAAGATTTAGCCTCCGTCGAAAAACTGTTGGCGACAGGAACGATTGCGGGGGTCATCACCGAAATTCCTACGAACCCACAATTGGAAACGGCGGATGTGGCGGTGTTGCGTAAATTATGCGATCAGCATGGCGCTTTATTAATTTTAGATCCGAGTGCGGTGGGTTTAGCCAATGTGGATGTCTTACCTTGGGCCGACTTAGTAGTGGCGAGTTTAACGAAGTACGCTGGCGCAGCTGGTGATATCATGGCTGGCGTCGTTACTGCGAATCCGCAGAAGCGTGCCGCCGCTGCGTTATTAAAAAGTATTAAAGCCTACGCCTCGCCCTTGCACCCGTTAGACCTCACGGCTTTAGCCGGGCAAATCGATAACATGGGAGCAATCTCGCTCCAACTTTCTAAGAATGCGGCCGAGATTGCCCGTCGCCTAGCACAACATCCGAGCGTGGCTCGGATTCGAGTGGCAGATCAAGGCCCGACGGCGGCGTCTTATCGCGCCTTGCAACGTCCGGGTGCGGGAGCTGGTTCTATTATCACGATGGAACTTCGAGTGCCTTTTGGGCTGGTGTACGATAAGTTGCAGATGGTTAAAGGGCCTAGTTTCGGTTTAGTTTTTTCGCTCGCCGCGCCTTTCTTGTGGTTGGCGCATTTCTCCGAAGTCACCACGCCCGAGGGTCGAGCCAAACTAAAAAGTTTTGGCTTAGACCCGGACTTGATCCGCTTGTCGGTAGGAACTGAACCGGTCGAAGAAATTTGGGCGGCCCTGAATCACGCTTTGAGTTAAAGCCCTTCTTCTGGGCTGGCGGGCGTCTCCGGTTTTTCTTCTTCAGGCATCGGGCTCTGGGTCGGTTTGGCTTTACCGCCTTTCTTGTCCTGACGGGCCTTTGCCATCTTTTCCTTAAACTGCGTTTTCTCTTTTACGACTTGGTCGTGGGCACTCGGATCCATTTTATTGAGACCCTCTTCCAGGCATTTTCGATAGAGTGCTTCCGAATCCATCGCCTTTTTATTAGCGGCTTTAGCTTCGGCTAGGGCTTTGTGGGCTAGCGCCCGGTCCGCCTTGGCCTGTTGTTGTGCGGCCATCACTTCGGGTAGTTCGTGGGCGGCTTTGCGGGCGGCGACCAAACGAGTATGCTCGGGGTCGACGACTTTCGGATGCTCTGGCGGTGGCAGGGTTTCTTGCCCGTGCAACGCAAGTGGGAGTGGGGTGAGGTAGAGACAGGTAGTGAGGAGGGTAGTGAGTTTATACATAAGAAGCGGGAACGGGCTTGAAGAAAGGAGACCGTTCGGGACAATTCAACTTCCCCTGCTTAGGGTTCACCCCATGAGAATTCTAACTCGTCTCTTAATAGGTATCTTGTTTTTAGGTCTCTGCTCGGGCGAGGCTTGGGCCCAGAAGAAAAAAGGAAAAATTATTTTAGAGGCCCCCGAATTGCCCCCCGTTCCTGATATGCCGGATGCGTTTCCGCAGGTGCTTGGGACCCAGATTATTAATCCGGCCTACAAGTTCACCAAAGAAGACGGCGTCCTCGAAGGGGCGAAGGAAATCAGCAAATTAGGTTCGCGTATCCTTAAAGTGGATATGCCTTCGCCGCAGGTTTTTACGCAATTGGTGGCGATGCCCTTCACTCACTATTTAGTGTGGTACCGGTCGAACGGAAATTGGGCGAAAGAATGGAATGCGGAAACCCGGCGTCGGGAGTATAATGCGGTGTACGCTTTTACGAAAGATTTGCTCACCCGTCGCGACACCACTGGCAAAACTTTTTTCATCGGTCACTGGGAAGGGGATTGGTATTTATTGCCTGATAAGAACCCCAAGGGGGAAGCTAGCCCCGCGACGATGGCTGCGATGATTGATTGGTTGAATGTGCGCCAAGAAGCCGTGGATGATGCCCGGCGCGAAGTACCCTACACGCGTTGCCGCGTTTATACTTACGCCGAAGTGAACTTAGTGCGTGATGCGATGAAGGGTGGCAAGCAACGCATGGTGAATGCCGTTCTGCCCAAGGTGAATGTCGATTTCGTTTCCTACTCCGCCTACGATGTGCAAACCCTTCCCGCCGAAGAAGTCCGGGCGACTTTGGATTATATCAATCAACAATTACCCGCCCGGCCGAACTTACCTTCCCGTCGCGTGTTCATCGGCGAATGCGGCCTTTCCGCCCAAGCCTGTGGCAATGATCCGAAGGTCCACGAGATGAAGAACCGCGAAATCTTTACTAAATTTTTATCCTGGCGCCCTCCGCTCGTACTCTACTGGCAATTCTACAATAACGAGGTCGTTGATGGGAAGCAGGTGGGTTTTTGGTTAATCGACGATAAGAACAAGAAGACCCCGCTGTATGACACCTTGCATGAACTCTTCGTGCAGCAGGAGGACACGGCAAAGGAGTTGCGGCAGCGCAATCGCCGGCTGCCCTTCTTTGACGAGATGGCGGTCTTTAGCGAAAATTGGTTAAACCAGCGCGGACATTAAGCACTCGATGCTTGAGGTCGTCTAATAAGTGGCGAGATTCGAAGGATGCGCAATAAGCTCATCCTCGAAGGCATCGCCACTTTCACCCTCTGCGCGGCGGCCCTGTTAGCTTCGGCTCCCTTAAGTGTGGCGGTTTTGATGGCGGCGTTGCTTTACATGAGCGGTCCGTTGCATGCGGGTTACTATAATCCAGCCGTCGCTGTGGCCTTGGGCGTTCGCCGGCGTTTGAGTTGGACGAACGTTTTGATTTTCATCGGAGTCCAAGTCGGGGCTGCGCTCTTAGCTTCTTGCCTGGTTTCGCTGGTGGCCGTGCGCGATGCGGATCAGATGAAAGATGCCTTAGCCGCGGTAGGGGAGAGTCCCTTTGAAGGTTGGGCATCTTCGGCGGCGGTCGAATTTCTCGGTACCTTCCTTTTATCCATGGTGGTTTTGATGGTCACGACCTCCCGGCTAACGGCAGGTAACAGTTATTACGGTTTGGCGATTGCGGCGGCCGCCTTGGGTTTGGCGGGGTCGTTTGCCGAATTGAATCCTGGATTAAACCCCGCTGTTTCATTGGCCGAACTTTTCCGGGGGACTTTTGGGAGTTTGTTTACCGAAGGGGATAAACTGATGACCTTTATCCAAGAAATCACTTTGGTGGCGAAATTAACGCCACGGGTGATTTTCGACATCGCCACCCAATTGGCAGGTGCCGTGGCGGCGGGCTGGCTTTTCCGTCGGATGTTCCCCGAGGAAGTATAAATTGAAAAATTGGAGGTGTGGCTTGAATAATCATCCATTCCTCTCAATTTCGGGGCATGGACCCACTTCTCCTCGGCAAAATTCACAAACACTACGGGTCGCTCCTTTTGCTTTTAGTGTTGGTGGCGATTGTGCTCGCTCTCTTCGTTGGGCCAAAGGTGCGCTTTCAGCGCGTGGTCGCAGTTTTAGTAGATATTAATTTAGCCGTCGGGCTCGTGGCCTTCTTCACCACGGTGCGTCCAATCTCCTACTTCCACCCACTCTTTGTGCTCGCGGCGGTAGGCCTCTTGCACGCGAGCTCGAAGAGCGACCAGCGAAAGAAAGTGGTCATTTGCTTTAGTGCCGCCCTGGTTTGCCTGATTTTGGCTTGGTCGGTGAATGCGAGCTGGGGTCCCGAATGGTTTAAGACTCATGCGGTCTTTCTCCCTTCCGCCGCGAAGGCCTAATTTGCAATCAGTATGTACCGCTTAGCACTCAACATGCTGTTTGGGGATCGTGCTAAGTTGGCGATGCTCCTTTGTGGTTTGGCTTTCTCCGCTTTGCTGATGGCGCAGCAGACTTCGGTCTTCTTCGGCATCATGAGTTGGACCTACACGCCGATTTACAACATTCGCTCCACTATCTGGGTCAGCGATCCCATGGTAGAACAAGCGAATGATGCCAAACCCATGCGGGATACCGAGCTAGGGAAAGTCCGCTCGGTGGATGGCGTCTCGTGGGCTGCCCCGTTGCACATGTCGATCCTGCAAGCCCGCATGACCGATGGTAATTTTAAGTTAATCACGATGGTAGGGATTGATGCCGATACGTTTGCCGGGGCCCCCGCCCAACTTTCACAAGGTCGCATCGAAGAATTACGTCTGCCGAATACCGTTATTATTGATGAATGGGGTGCTCAGTTGATGGGACGTACGGTCGTGGGCCCAGATGGTAAAACGAAGACGGTGCCCCTTAAGCCAGGTGATACGTTTGAGATTAATGATATCGAAGCCCGGATTGTTGGCATCTGTAAAGTGCGTCGCGCCTTCACGGGGGGGCCGTTTGTCTACACGACGTATGACCGTGCCAAAGCTTACAATTTAGAAGCGCGTCGGACACTGAGCTTTATGTTAGTGGAACCGCGCGATGGAGTCTCGGCTTCACAATTATGTGATCGGATTGAGCGCGAAACCGCACTCAAGGCCTGGACGACGGATACCGTGATTTGGGATTGGTCGGATCGGAGTTTAGCGAAAAACACCTTCTGGTGGTTTTGGAAAAACACGGGGATTCCTTTCTCGTTCGGGACGGCCGTGGCGCTGGGGCTCTTCGTCGGGATCGCGATTTCCGGCCAAACTTTCTACTCCTTCGTGTTGGAGAATCTAAAATACTTCGCCGCCATTAAGGCGATGGGCGCGGGGATGGCGACGATTGCGCGCATGCTGCTAGTGCAAGCACTCACGGCGGGTTTAATCGGCTTTGGATTAGGAGCCGGGATGGCCCAAGCGATTGGGCGCGTGATGATCGAAAAGGGCATGCCGCCGTTTGTGATGTTCCCCCAAATTTTCTGGGCCACGCTGGTGCTGGTTTTAGGGATTAGCTTAGTCTCTGCCATCATCGGTATCATCAAGGTGTCGCGCGTCGATGCCGCTTCTGTTTTCCGCGGATGAGTCAACCTACCTTTGAAACCGCCGTTCGCACCCAGGGGGTGAATATGTTCTTTGGTGAAGGTGAGTCGCGCGTCACCGCGTTGAAGCAAGCCGACTTCGACGCCCGTCGCGGCGAGCTCATCATGCTCGTAGGTCCCTCGGGTTGCGGGAAGACGACCTTGCTCTCCGTCATTGCGGGAACGTTAACGCCGCAAGCGGGAACGGTAGAAGTATTTGGCCAACGCCTCGATGGTCTCGGTCAAGAAGACCTCACGACCTTCCGTCGCAAAAACTTAGGTTTCGTTTTCCAATCCTTTAACCTCATTCCTACATTGACGTCGTTAGAGAACGTCACGGTGCCTTTATTGATTCAAGGCGTGTCGCAACGCGAAGCCGAGGAAAGAGCCCGCATCGTTTTCGAAAAGGTCGGCTTAAAGGGGCGCGAAGACTCTCGGCCAAATTCGCTTTCCGGCGGACAACAACAACGCGTCGCCATCGCGCGCGCCCTAGTGCACGAGCCACCATTGCTCATTTGTGACGAGCCTACCTCGGCACTCGATAAAGACACCGGTGCCCAAATCATGGAAATGATTCGCACCCTTTCGCGTGCACCCAATCGCTGCGTGGTCGTCGTTACCCACGACCAACGGATTTTCCGCTTTGCCGATCGCATTGCCGAAATGGAAGACGGCCGGATTCGCCGCGTCGTCGATGACCCTCGCCAACTCGACACTACCCATCTCTAATTTATGTTTAAGAAACGCTTCCTCTTGATTGCTCTCGCGCTCGCCGGTGCGGGCGCCGCCCTGCAACTCACTCAAGGCACGGCCTCCGAAGTTCCCATCAAGCCGCCACCCTATGAGCCTGCTAAGCGCGACAAGGACGGCCAGATTGCCGCCGCAGGTTTAGTGGAGGCTGTAGCCGAGAACACCCAATTAGGCTCCCTGACTTCTGGTACCGTGACCAAAGTCTACGTGAAGGTTTGGGATAAGGTTAAAGTCGGCGACCCGATTTTCAGCCTCGATGACCGCGAGCTCAAAGCGCAGAAACAGGTTTTGGAAGCCACGTTGCGGGCTGCGGAAGCGACCGCCGAGCGCGCCGAAGATTTAGCACGCCGCTGGGCCACTTTGAAAGACACCGGTGCCGTGAGTCCTTCGGACCTCTATAATTATCAAGTTTCGGCTAAAGAGGCTGTCGCACGTCGTGATCTGGCTCAGGCCCAACTCAACCAAGTGAATGTGGAGTTGGATCGTTTGATTGTTCGTGCGCCTATTGAGGCCACGGTGTTGCAAGTCGATTTACGTCCTGGCGAATTCGTGATGGCCGGAGGCAAAGCCCCGGTGCTCTTGGGCGATATTTCGCGTCTGCAGATTCGTTGCGACGTCGATGAGCAGTTGGCACCCCGCATGCGCAATGGCTTAAGTGGTAAAGGTTATCTGAAAGGTGAGAGCGTTCAGACGGGTTCAGCCGAGCGGGCGATTCCGCTGAAGTTTGTGCGCATCGAGCCGTATGTGATTCCTAAAGTTTCGCTCACAGGTTCGAGCATCGAACGCGTCGACACGCGCGTGTTACAAGTCATCTACCAATTCGACCGCCCTACCAATCGTGCGATCTTCGTCGGTCAACAAATGGATGTCTACATCGACACGGACGACCATGCTGCGACTAAGTAAGCTATTCTTGCTCGGGGCCCTAGGTTTAGTGAGCTGCGCTCACGAACCGGCCGCACAGCCTGCGACTCCTAAAGTCGAGGCGCAATTTAGTGCGCAAGGCAACGCCGCCGATAGTCATTGGTTTGAGCAATTTAAAGATGCCGACTTAGTGCAATTGATTGCTCAAGCCCGTAAGGCTAATCCAGATTTAGAAATTGCTCGTGCCCACGAACGTGAAGCTTTGGCTACTTTAACGGCTGCTTCGGGAACGCGTCAGCCTACCTTGGATGCCCAAGCGAGTTTCTTGCCATCGCAAATTTCTACGGACACCGGCCGTTGGTTTCCTGGCATGCCGCGCCAGACGAATGTGACTTCCGTCGGTGTCGCCACTTCTTGGGAATTAGATTTTTGGGGGAAGAAGTCGGCGAATGTTGCGGCCACCGAGGCTGATTACCGCACGTCGATTTATTCTTCAGCTCAATCCGACTTAGCCCTTTGTGCCGAGGTGGCTCGCTTATGGTTCTCGCTTTGCGAAGCCCGCGAAGAGGTCGCCTGTTTAGAGCAAGAGTTCAAGGCGCGCTATCGCGAGATGGAGCTCTTGGAGAAAAACGTAAAAGCCGGCCTCTTGCCGACCGATCCACTTTCCTCGGCACAATTAGCGGCCGCTCAAGCCAAAGTAGATGAAGGTTTAGGACGTCGCCGTTTGTTGGCGGCGGAAAATGCTTTGCGTGCCATCATCGGTGCCCAACCAGGCGCGGCTTTGCCCGTTCGTAAAAACTTCGAGCCCGTGGCAGCCTTGCCGAATTTCGGACCAGGCGTGGCCTCGGATTTATTAAAACAACGTCCTGACCTCATGGTCGCGGCCACAAAGTTTGATGCCTGTGTGGCTCGTGAAGGCGCGGCTATGGCGGACTTTTACCCTTCGGTGATGTTGACGGGGCAAGCGGGCTGGCAAGCTGATCCAGTTTCCCGACTGGGTCGGAGTTCGGCTGGATTCTGGTCGCTCGGGCCCTCGATTGATTTGCCGCTCTTTGATGGCGATCGTCGCGAAACTAATTTGGAAATTTCCCGTGCTCGGATGCAAGGAGCTGCTGCAGAATGGCGTAAAGCGGTTATCAGTGCCTGCCGCGAAGTGGAAGATGCCTTGGGTGATTTGCGCGAATTAGCGTTGCAGGAAGATTTAACGCAACGCGTTGTGCAAGCCACGCAAGAGCGGCTCGTGAATGCCGAAGCCCGCTTCAAAGCTGGCGTCGCTAATGAAGCCGAAGTCATTGCGGCTAATCGCGATGCCCTGTTGGCGAAGCGGACCTTGGCGAGTGTCGTTTGGGAACGCCGGGAAGTAGCCGTGCGTTTAGCCACGGCTACGGGTGGCGGTTGGAAGCCCTAAAGTTTTAAACCACCTGAAAAACAAAAGGCGGCCACTCGGCCGCCTTTTGTTTTAGGATTTGATTTGGGGACGACGGGGATCGGGCCAATCGATGTGGAAGAACTCACCGCGAGGCTTATCCGTGCGTTCGTAGGTGTGAGCCCCGAAGAAGTCACGTTGACCTTGGAGTAAGTTCTGAGGCAGACGCTCCGTGCGGTACGAATCGAAGTAGGAAAGGGCCGAGCCGAGCGTGGGCACGGGGATACCATGCTTCACGGCGAGGGCGATGACCTTGCGCCAATTCTTTTGCGCCTGTTTCACGGTCTTCTTGAAGTGTGAGTCCAAGAGCAAGTTCGCCAGACGAGGCTTCTTTGCGAAGGCCTCGGTGATCTTTTGCAGGAAGCGAGCTCGGATGATGCAACCACCGCGCCAGATTTGGGCAATCTCGCCGAAGTTGAGTTTCCACTTATACTCATTTTGCGCTTCGCGCATGAGTTGGAAGCCTTGAGCGTAGGAGCAAATCTTGGAGCAGTAGAGCGCATCGCGGATTTGGGCGATAATCTTGGCGCGGTCAGGATTGGTCATGGCACGCTTCGGGCCGCGGAGGGCTTTGGCGGCGGCGACGCGTTCTTCTTTCACCGCGGAGAGGCAGCGAGCAAAGACCGCTTCTGCAATCGTCGGAGCAGCCACACCCATATCGAGGGCGTTGGCACTCGTCCACTTGCCGGTACCTTTTTGACCTGCCGTGTCGAGGATGACGTCCACGAGGGGCGCACCGGTTTCAGGATCTTTTTGTTTCAAGACCTTGGCGGTGATTTCAATCAGGAAGGAATTTAAGTCGCCTTGATTCCACTCTTCGAAAACCGAGCCGATTTCGTCGGGCGTCATCCCGAGCAAACCGCGCATCAAGTCGTAGGCTTCGCAGATCATCTGCATGTCGCCATATTCGATACCATTGTGGACCATCTTCACGTAGTGACCGGCACCATCGGGGCCGATGTGTGCCACGCAAGGCACGCCACCCTTGATGGGCTTGCCGGGCTTAGCACCCGTCAGCTCCGCACCCGTGGCTGCGTCGACTTTCGCCGCAACAGCTTCCCAGATGGGTTTTAATTCTGCCCAAGCCGAGGCATCGCCACCGGGCATGAGGGATGGCCCAAAGCGGGCACCTTCTTCGCCGCCCGAGACGCCCGAGCCGATGAAGCGGAGGCCCTTAGCTTTTAAATCGCGTTCGCGACGGATCGTATCGGTCCAGAGGGCATTACCACCGTCGATGATGATGTCGCCAGGTTCAAACACGGCCACGAGTTCGTTGATGACGGCATCGGTGGCGCTACCGGCCTTAACCAAGATGATGGCTTTGCGGGGCTTCTTGAGGGAGGCCGCGAAGTCTTTCATCGTCGGGCAGCCCAAGAGTTTCCCGGGGGTATTGGGGTTTTCCTTGATGAACTCGTCCGTCTTAGCCGTGGTCCGGTTGTAGACGGAAATCGCGAAACCGTGGTCCGCGATATTGAGAGCAAGGTTTTGGCCCATGACAGCTAGACCAATAAGACCGATGTCGGATTGCATAGTAGAGCAGGATGGCAACGACGGGAGGCGTTGTTGGCAAACCAGAAAAGGGGGTTTTCAGGGTTAAAGGGCGGTTTTGGGCTGCCTTTGCCCTCGCAAGACCTAGCGGAAACCTTTTAGGGTTCTCCAGTATGTCCCAACTGGTAGGCAAACGAATCACCTTAGGCGTGACTGGCTCCATCGCTGCCTACAAGGCTGCGGACCTGACGTCACAACTCATCAAATACGGGGCCGAGGTACAGGTCATCATGACCCATGGGGCCACTAAGTTTATCAGCCCGTTAACTTTACAGGTATTGTCGCGCCGCCCGGTGGGGGTGGATATTTGGGACGAAGGTAAGAATTCGGTCCCGAGTCATATCGAGATGGCCGACACGTCGGATCTCTTAATTGTCGCCCCTTTGACCGCCCACGTGATGGCCGAGTTTGCCCACGGTTTAGCTCCGGATTTATTGACGAGTGTTTACTTAGCGACGCAGGGGCCCGTGCTCCTTTGCCCCGCTATGAATGGCAAAATGTACCATCACCCCGCCACGCAGGCGAATTTGAAAACCCTCCGCGGGCGCGGTCATGCGATTGTTGACCCAGCCGAAGGGATGTTAGCCTGTGGTTATGAAGGGGTTGGCAAATTAGCCCCCGTCGAAGAAATCGTGAGCCGGACCTTGGCTATTTTAGGTTAAGCGACGTATGGATCCGGTGGCCCTGAGGACGCAACTCGCCGCCGAAGCTAAAGCCTTGGGCTTTGATGCCTTTGGCGTCGCCCCCGTGGAGGTCGATGTAAGGGCGGACTATTTTAAACGCTGGATCGCTTCGGGCATGCACGGCGACATGGCCTGGTTGGCTCGCAATCCCGACCGGCGCACACAGGCCACGAAAGTTTTGCCCGAAGCCCGGAGTTTAATCGTGGTGGGCCTGAATTACTACCAGCCGCACCCCGCCGCCCCTTATCGTATCGCTAAATATGCCTTAGGTCGGGATTACCATGACCTTATTCTAGAACGATTGCAGTTGCTGACCCAGAAGATGACGGAGCTGGGTGGTTTGCAGAAGCCCTATGTCGATACCGGACCCGTTTTAGAAAAACCTGTCGCCGCGGCGGCAGGACTCGGTTGGCAGGGGAAGAGTACGATTCTGATTCATCGGGAAGCGGGCACGTGGCTTTTCTTGGGCGTGATTTTAACGACGCTCGAGGTCGCTCCCTCCACGGAGCAAGAGCCCAACCGCTGCGGCTCGTGCGTGCGTTGCATGACCGCGTGCCCGACGCAGGCCATTATCGCGCCTTATCAACTCGATGCGCGGAAGTGCCTCGCCTATTTAACCATCGAACACCAAGGCCCCATTCCCTTGGAGTATCGTGAGGCCATGGGGGATCGCGTTTTCGGGTGTGATGATTGTTTGGATGTTTGCCCCTGGAATCGTTGGGCTAAGCAGACTCAAGAAATGCATTTTCAGCCCCGCCCGCACCCGCCGTTACGCGTTACGCTCACTTGGAATGAGGCGGATTTTAAAGCGCATTTTGAGGGGACACCGGTGGAGCGCTTGGGGTTGTGGCGTTGGTGGCGCAATGCCCTGACGGTTTTAGGGAATCGGGGAACTTCTGAGGACTTACCCGCCGCACAGGCACTCGTGAACCACCCCAACCCGATGGTTGCGGAACACGCACGCTGGGCGGTCGAACGAATTACGACTCGGTAAACCTCCCTTATTGCAACGGGGCGAGCCCTTGTCCTAAGTTATCCTCTGTGAAACTCGCCTCCATTTATTATATCTTGGCTGCTGTCTTTGCCGTGGCGGGGTGGTTACTTTTCACCGCGTCCCCCATCTTGCGGAGTTTTCGTCGCTCTTCGACGGCCAATTTAATTTTGGCGGGGGGTGCCACGGTCTGGTTTGGCTGGTGGTTATGGAATCTCCCTGAGCCAGATTTAGTGGGTCTTCCTCGCTGGCCCGTCTTGGTAGTTTTTCTCGGAGCGAGTGTGGCGACGTTTAAATTCATGCCCGACTTTTTATCCATTCGGGGTTTGGGCGTGTTGATGATGTTCCTCGGGCGCTTGTCGCTCGATGGTGGTTTTGGTCAATTGCCCTATAGTTTCTTATCCGCTTTATTTACCTACGTATTCCTGGTCATTCCTGGGCTTTGGTGGGCGGCCTCGCCTCCGGCTTTTGTGCAATGGTGTGATTGGCTCTTGGTTGCTTCCACCCGCTATCGCGTGATGGCTGTGGCGTTATTCTTGAGCAGCTTGGCCTGTGTTTGGCAGGGCGTGAAACTGTGAGACGTCCGCTCCTCATGGTGGTTTCAGGGCCTGCGGGGAGCGGGAAGACGACGTTGTGTGCCCGGTTGATTACGGCGTCGCCCCAAACTATTCGCCGCGTAATCACTTGTACGACCCGTGCTCCGCGTGGTGGTGAAGTCGATGGGATTGATTACCATTTTTTGTCGCGCCCAGATTTTGAAGCGCAGGTAGCTCAGGGGCTGTTTCTGGAACATGCCACCGTCCACGGCAATTTATACGGCTCACGTTTAGCTGAGGTGGCTGATCATCTGAAGGCGGGTTATGATGCGTTACTGAATGTAGACGTGCAGGGTGCCGCCACGATTCGGGCCAAGGGCTTGGCCGACGCGCGCCTAGCATCCTCGCTGGTTTCCGTCTTTGTCCGCGTGAGCGACGTGACGGAATTGCGTAAGCGTTTAACGGGACGTGGAACCGATGCTCCCGAAGAAATCGAACGTCGCCTCGCCGCGGCTCAAGAAGAGTTAGCCCACGCTGGAGAATATCAATACGTGATTGAAAGCGGCTCGCGCGAGGCGGACTTCGCCACGCTCTGGGAGATTTATCAGCAGGAGAAACGCCGATGATGGAGAAAGCTCAAATCGCGGCGGTCCTCGATGAGATTGCGCTGCTTCTAGAATTGAACGACGAGAACCCTTTCAAAATCCGGGCTTACTCGTCGGGAGCCCGTATTTTAGAAAACCTCACCGAAGACCTTGATGAGTTAATTCGTACGGGACGACTCAGTGAAATTCCCGGAATGGGCGAAGCCTTGGTCGATAAGATTACCACGCTCCGTCAAACGGGTACTTTACCTTTTCACCAAAAACTTCGTGCGACGATTCCTGCGGGGCTTTTTGAAGTGATGCAGATTCAAGGCCTTGGTCCCAAGAAAGTGCGCGCCCTTTGGAAGCAACTCGGCGTCGAGGATTTAACTAAACTCAAAGAAGTTTGCGAAAGCGGTGCCGTTGCTGAACTGAAAGGCTTTGGCGAAAAAACACAGACCAAAATTCTAGAAGGCATCAAGAATCGCGTGGCTTATGCCAAGCGCCACCGATGGGTCGATGCGGCCAAGATTGCCGAACCGATTTTAGCAGGCTTGCGTGCCTTGCCTCAGGTGAAGCATGCCGAGTCCGCTGGTTCGATGCGCCGGTCGCGCGAAACGGTTGGCGACTTAGACTTCATCGTCGCTTCGTCTGAACCTGCTCCAATCATGGCGTGGTTTGTTGCCTATCCAGGGGTCAAAGAGGTCACCGCCCACGGCGAAACGAAATCGAGCGTGCGGTTTGAAAATGGTTTGCAGGCGGACTTACGCGTCGTCCCCGAAGAACAATTCTTTTTTGCCTTACACCATTTCACCGGCTCCAAGGAACATAACGTCGCCATGCGCCACCGTGCCTTAGCACGTGGTCTCAGTATGAGTGAGTGGGGTTTTAAAGCGGTGGATGAAAATCAGACGGCGCCAGGGGCGAAGGATGAAGCGGCCGTCTTTGCCGCGTTGGGTTTACCGTGGATTCCTCCCGAGTTACGCGAAGGTTTGGGAGAAATCGAAGCGTCGGAAGCCCAAGCCTTGCCCAAACTTTTAGAGTTAAGTGATTTGAAGGGGGCGTTTCACAACCACACTACGGCGTCGGATGGCGAACATACCCTCGAGGAAATGGCCGCTGCGGCGGACAAAGTAGGTTGGGAATACTTGGGTATCTCGGATCACTCCAAGTCCAGTTTCCAAGCTCACGGTCTGGATGAGGGTCGTTTGCTTCAGCAAATGGAAGCGATCGCAAAATTAAATGCCTCTAAGAAATTCAAGGTCCGCATTCTGACTGGTTCCGAAGTCGATATTCTTCGCGATGGTACGTTGGATTACGCCGATGATTTACTCGGTCGCTTGGATTTCGTCGTCGCTTCCGTGCATACGCTTTTCAATTTAGACAGCGAGGCACAAACCGCCCGTATCATTCGGGCGATTGAGAGTGAACACGTGGACATGGTGGGTCACGTGACCGGGCGGCTATTAAATCGTCGCGAGCCTTACGCGGTCGACTTAACCAAAATCATCGACGCGGCGGCGGCGAATGAAACCATCATCGAATTAAATTCGAACCCTTGGCGTTTGGACATGGATTGGCGTTGGTGGCGTCGCGCGGCCGAAAAGGGGGTGCTGTGTTCGATTAATCCCGATGCCCACCACCAAGACCATTTAGATTTTGTGCAACATGGGGTACGCATGGCGCGGAAGGGTTGGCTCACGAAGGACCAAGTTTTTAACACGCGTTCCTTGGCCGAAGTCCTTCGCTGGTTGGGTCGGGCTTAAGGCTCGCCCTCGGGCGGAGACTTCCTTAGTCGTGAGTCATGTTACACGATAAGCGTCGCTTGTTGCTGATTGCCGGGCCTTGTTCGCTCGAGTCCGAGTCTAATTGCCGTACGGTGGCTCAGGCTTTAAAGGCGTTGGCCGCACGCCACCCAGAATTGAATATTATTTTCAAAGGTTCTTATGATAAGGCCAATCGTACCTCGCTCAGTGGCGATCGCGGTCCTGGGATGCAGGCGGGCTTAGAATTATTAGCGATGGTGAAGCAAGACTATGGTTTTCCGGTCCTCACCGATGTGCACGGCCCCGACCAATGTGAAACCGTCGGCAAGGTGGTTGATGTTTTACAAATCCCCGCGTTCATGTGCCGTCAGACTGATCTACTCGTCGCCGCCGCGAAGACGGGTAAGGTTGTGAATGTGAAGAAGGGGCAATTCTTGTCGCCGTTCGAAATGCGTTTCGTGGTTGATAAATTATCGGGTGCACAGGCTTCAGAAATTTGGCAGACCGATCGTGGGACGACGTTTGGTTATCAAAACCTCGTAGTGGATATGCGCTCGTTCCCCATCATGGCTGGCTTTGGACATCCCACGATTATGGATGCCACACACGCGGTTCAATTACCCGGTGCTGCGGGTGGTTCTTCGGGTGGGCAACGCGAGTATGTTCCGGTTTTAGCTAAGGCGGCTTTAGCGGCGGGGGCTGATGGTTTGTTCATGGAAACCCACCCCGATCCCTCGAAAGCGATTTCCGATGGTCCAAGCCAAGTACCCTTAGCTGATTTCCCTGCGTTAGTGGAAGCCTGCTTAAAGGTTTGGCGTGCCGTTCGCGCTTAAAGCGACTGAGAGGCGCGGGCTTTAACTTCGTCGAATTTCCCGCGGGCATCGAGCGGGAGTTCCGTTCCGAACCAATATTCCTTGGGGCGTTGGGCGGGAGAAAGTTTTTCCAAGGCTTGTCGTAAGGCGGGTTCGTGACTCGCAGCTCCCACAATAAAGGCCGTGACTTGAGCTCCCCAGCGTGGGTGGGCAACGCCCCAGACATGAGCTTCTTGGACTAAACCTGTCGCCCGGAGGGCTTCCTCCACCAGCGCTGGATTAACTTTTTCTCCTCCGCTAATAATGATGCGGTCGGCGCGACCTAAAATTTCCAAACCCCCATCGGGATGAATTTTGCCGCGATCACCTGTGAGGTAAGGGGAGTTCAACGGTGTGTTTGGCCAGAAATACGCTCCGAGCGCGGGAGTGGTAAGACAGATGCGCTCGCCTTCGAGCGACCATGATACTTCAGGAAATGGTTCGCCAGTGAGTGCACCACCTTGCCAGATTTTTTCGGGCGGACAAACGGCACATGCGGCGGCGGTTTCGGTCATGCCGTAAGTTAAATAAATCGGCAGCTGATGTTTTCTGATTAAAGTTAATAGGGCTTCGGACACTGCTGAGCCTCCGAGAAGCATCACCGAAAAGTTTTGTAGCCAAGTCAGGCCGTGCGGGTTGGTGAGCAACGATTGCAGTTGGGCGGGGACGAGCGAAACCAAGCGAGTGCCAGAGGTGGGTAATTTAATTTCAGGCAAGACACTCTCCGCAGTGAACCGGGTTTGGATGATTTGATGTTGTCCATCAGTGTAGCGTGCTCGCAAGGCGGGCATGAGACCACTTACGTGCCAAGGCGGTGTTAAACTGACGTTGTGCAGCGGGCCGTGGAAACCGCGGGCACTAAAATAGTTTTGAAACGTCCGCACCGCGGCCCGCAGGGACGCTTCGTGGTGGGCGACAAATTTAACCGACCCGCCCGTTCCCCCCGTGGGGATGAAAAGATGTCCGCGAGCACTTTCGGGCCAATTCGCTGGGGCCTTGCCGCTGGGTTGCCAAGTACTACCGCAAACTTCGGTATCGGCGGGAATCAAGGCTGCCGCCGCGTTTAGTGCTGCTGGAGACCATTGAGGGTTACCTAAAAAAGTCGGCGTCTCTGCGTCTAGACTTTGCAGTGTAGCGGTGAGGTGACTTTGGTAGTCCGCCCAAAAAATCGCGCGGGCCTTCATGTTAAATCGAGCCAGAATTTCTCCCAATCAAAGTTTGCTAAGTTTTCTGCGACTGGTCCTGGGGTGTGTCGATCGCGGGCGTCGTTTTCAAATAAATCTAAAGTATCAAACCCCACGGGCAGGTTGGAGGAATCATGGTTAGCTAACCACAGTGCTCCTTGGCGGCCGATGGCGGTTTCAAAGGTCGAAGAATAAATCAGTGGTCCCTGACGCGCTTGGCGCCACGTTATGAACTCATCCCAATCGCCAACTAAGGCTGGCTTGACCACAATCGGGCCAGCCCACGTGACGCCGCCAGGCGTGAGGAATGATTCATCGATGGCAATTTTATCTGGACCGAGCGAAGCATAGCCTGCGTGGCCGACGGGCAGGGGTTGCTCTAAATAATCGATGCGCGGTTGTTGACGCACGAATTCAGCCCAAGCTCGTGCGGCCGTGAGGTCGAGTGAACCATTCGCATCGAGGCGTAATTGTCCACGGAAGCGGTAGAGCAGGGCGTCGATTTCTGCAAAAGTCGTCTCGGGGCGAATCTTTAACTTAATCGTTTTATAACCTGCGAAAATTTTCGCATCGAGGTTGGTCGCCGTGGCATCGCAGAGGCCAGCACAGAGCAAAGTCACTGGAAGTTGATTAATCGCGTCCCAGTGTCGGCAAGACGACAACGCCGCCCGAAGGCAGGGCAGCCCTCGCATGGCTTCAACGGTGTGTAATAAATGTGACAGATTGCCTTGGGCGGCCCGGAGAATTTCCAAAACCTCAGGCAGCGACTCGGTGGGAAAGCCAGGCCAAGGGGCAATTTCACCGTAACCCGTGCCTTGGTCGGATTGCGTGCGCAGCAAAATGCGATCAATGACGTCAATTAAGCCATTTCCCGTCAAAAACGGGCGCTTAAAGCGTCGTCGCACGAGTTTGAAATCAAAAAACCCTTCCTTCATGCGGTTAGATTTTAGCAATTTGGGCTTATTCGCAAAAACAATTTGCCAGCCTTCTGCTCGATGCTTAACACCCTTTGGGGAAACCGACCTAATATGGCCAAATCGAAAACTAAGGGCCGCGTTTCCCTCGACGAACGCTTTTACCTCTCTGCGGACAAGTTCTTCCCCGCCTTTGCAGGTATGGGTTTAACTTATGACGACGTGTCGTTGGCGACGCGTTACTCCGAAGTCCTGCCTCGCATGACCCGCCTCGATACCAGCTTATCGGAAGCGATGCCGCTTTCTTTGCCGATTGTGTCGTCGGACATGGATACCGTCACCGAACACCGCATGGCGATTGCGATGGCGTTGAATGGTGGCTTGGGTCTCTTGCACTATAACATGTCAGAGGCGGATCAGGTGATCGAGGTGCGTCGCGTGAAGAATCACATTCACGGGATGATTAGCGACCCCGCGGTGGTTTCGCCTAATGATACGATCGGCCAAGTGCTCGCCCGAATCGAGCGCGATGGTTTAGCCTTTAGCACCTTCCCGGTGACGGCTCCCGATAACACTTTGTTGGGTTTGTTGCCTGGCAGTGCCGTTAAAGAACGCCACAGCCAACGCCGCGTGGATGCGGTGATGATTCCCCGCGATCGCGTGTTCAGCGTGGTTGAAAAAGACTTGGGGAAAGACTCCATTGCGACGGCTGATCGGATGTTCTCGGAAAATGTGGGTCAGAATAAGTTGTTGGTGGTTGATGCTAAGAATCGCCTCCGTGGTCTGTTTACGTTGAGCGATATTGAACGTATTTCTGAAGAGTCCCGCGCGCACGTGCGTCCGACGCGCGATGCCCATTTCCGTTTACGTGTAGGCGTGGCAGTTTCGGTACCACGCAATCCAGATGGCGAAATTAATCGCGAGCGCTTCTTGGCGCATGCTGCTGCGCTGGTCGCTGAAGGAGCAGACGCACTGGCGGTTTCGACGGCGCACGGACACACGAAAGGGGTTGGCGATGCGGTTAAACTCCTGCGCCAACACCACAAGGGCTTAACGCTGATTGCTGGGAATGTGACGAGTGGCGACGGCGTTGAATTTTTAGCGAAAGCGGGTGCGGACACGATTAAGATTGGTCAAGGTCCTGGTTCAATCTGCACCACGCGTATTGTCGCTGGTGTCGGTATTCCGCAACTCACGGCACTCTATGTAGCTTCGCAAGCGGCGGCCGCTCGGGGCGTGCGAATTTTGGCCGATGGTGGCATCACGAAGAGTGGTGATATTGTGAAGGCCCTGACCTTAGCCGACGCGGTTATTTTAGGGGGGTTGTTGGCGGGCAGTCGTGAAGCGCCGGGTAAGTTGATGGAAATCAACGGTAAGACTTACAAAGAATACCGTGGCATGGGCTCGCACGAAGCGATGCGCAAAGGCTCGGCGGCTCGCTATGGTCACAGCACCGGCGGCAAATTAAATAAAGTCGCGGCTGAAGGCATTGAGGCCTTGAAAGAAGTCAGCGGCACTGTCGATCAGGCTTTGGCGACCTTAGCGGGAGGGGTTCAAAGTGGCTTGGGCTACTTGGGGGCAAAGAATTTGGCCGAACACCGTAAAAATGCCCGTTACATTCGCGTCACGGCTGCTGGTCAACGTGAAGCTGCCCCGCATGACGTGATTGAAATTAAGGCCGGTTCTTGATACATTCCAAAAATTCTTATGTCCGCCTTTGTCCGTTCCCTCTTGGTTTTTATCTTTGGCTTCTTGGCCGGCGCCTTGGTCGTCTTGTTAGCCGTCCCCTCGTTTTCGATTACGGTGACTTCCGTCCCCCGCGGCGTCCCGGTCGCGGTGGCGGCTACTCCCGTAGCGGTGCCCCAAGATAAGCCTGCTTCGGTGAAAGTCGAAGTCGTGGAAAAACCTGAACCTGTTAAAGTGGCCGACGAAAAGCCTGCCGCCAAAACGGAAGAGCCTGTAGCGAAAGTCGAAGAGCCCGCTAAGACGCCGATGGCTGAGACTAAGCCTGCTGAGGCACCAGCAAAACCCGAGGTAGTTGCGAAGGAAGAGCCTGCTCCTGCCAAGGAACCTGCGAAGCTTGCCGTGCTCCAAAAACTTGATTTTGCGGCTTTAAACTCGCGCCCAATTTTCTGGCCAGCTTCCGTGCAAGTTACGACCGCCACCAGTACGCCACTTTTAGAGAAGGGTCAGAAAGTCGCCGATATTCCTTTGAACGTAGGAGCCGTCTTACAGATCTCGAAAGTTTTGGGTGATGGTGCGTTGGAAGTTCGTGCCCAAGGTTTGAAATTCGAAATCGATAGTCGCTTAACCGACTTTGATACCGTGGTCCGGAAGCGCATTGACGAACTCGCTGAAAAGGGGAGCACCATTCCGCCTCCTTTTGTGCAACCGACGTCCCCTAACTACGTCGCTCCGATTGCCCCTCCGCCCAGCCGTATTACCCTGCCAGCGACGGTTACTTCGCCCAAGCCTAGCACGCCGACTGCACCAGCAACTTCGACGCCTGCGGCTACCACGACTTCTACTGACACGCCGGCCAAGCCTAAGTCTAAAGATAAATTAGACGACAAGATGAATTCCCTCTTTGGTCGTCGCGTTCCTGCTACGACGGATAATAACGGCGACAAGTGAGTGCGGCCAAAATCTTTTCCTGGAATGTGAATGGCGTCCGTTCTGCCTTGAATAAAGGCTTAACGGATTTCATCGCGGCGACGCAGCCGGATGTTTTGTGTCTGCAAGAAACCAAGTGCGAAACCGAGATTGCACGTGCGCTGGGTTTGCCGTTCGCACACCAAGTTTGGCATGAGGCCGATAAGAAAGGTTACTCCGGCACAGCGATTTTAGCGAAGACGGCGCCCTTATCGGTCACGACCGGGATTCCTGGCGATCACCCTAATGAAGGTCGCGTGGTCACGGCTGAATTCCAAGAGTGCTACGTGATCAGTGCTTACGTTCCTAATTCGCAGCGCGAGTTAGAGCGGTTGGATTATCGGTTGCAGTGGGATACCGACTTTCAGCGTTACTTGGTTAAATTAGCGAAGAAGAAACCCTTGGTCGTGTGCGGTGATTTGAACGTCGCTCATCAAGAAATTGATTTAGCCAATCCTGCGACCAATCGTCGCAATGCGGGCTTTACTGATGAAGAGCGTGAGTCCTTCGGTAAACTTTTAACCCACCACGGGTTTACGGATACCTTCAGAGCGCAGCATCCGGAAGTTAAACAACGCTACACTTGGTGGAGCTATCGCCCAGGCATTCGGGCACGCAACATCGGGTGGCGTTTGGATTATTGTTTAACTTCCGAGGGTCTCCATTGGGCTAAGCCCGAAATCCACGACCAAGTCTTGGGCTCGGATCACTGCCCCGTTTCGGTAGAGCTTAAAGTAAAACTTTAAGCCTCTCACCCATGGTGGTGGGCGGCTTCGTGGCCGTGGTGATGGGGCCCCATTAATTTTTTCACCCAAGGCACGAGGGCGAATAGCAAGAGCGTCATCCCGCCTACAATCATCGCTTGAATGGAGAAGAAGTGGCTGAGCGCTGCAGGGTCTTTCGACGAGAAGTCTCCCGCTAAGTCGCCCGCGAGTTTATTGCCGAGCGACGTGGCCAAGAACCAGATACCCATGATGAGCCCCGTTAAACGTTCTGGAGCGAGTTTAGTCATCGTGCTCAAGCCCACAGGGCTGAGGCACATTTCGCCTAACGTTTGCAGGAAGTAGACGGCGATTAACCACCATGGACTGACTTTGCCCGCGGCCGTGAATTGTGAGGCTGGCACCATGAGCAGGAAGGAGAGTCCCAGGAAGACTAAGCCCAGTGCGAACTTGAAGGGCACCGAGGGTTGGCGAGTGCCGAACTTAATCCAGAGCCAGGCAAAGACCGGGGCCAGGGCCATGACGAAAAGGGAGTTCACCGATTGGAACCACGCCGAGGGGAATGCTTTGCCCCAAATTTCATTGCGCGTTAATTCATCTGCAAAGAGGGTCAGCGATGAACCTGCTTGCTCGAACACCGCCCAGAAGAGCACGGCGGCAATAAAGAAGACGAAGATGGCCGCAATCCGCCGGCTCTCTTCATCTTGGCGGAATAAGCCAAAGTAAATCACCGCGAGCGGTGGTAGTGCGTAGATAAGGTAAGCAATCCACGTGTAGGTGTCGGACAAGATCATCAACGTGAGCAGCAACGCCGTGCCCAGAAAAACGAAGCAGAGTTTGAGCCAAGGCCGACGGTGGGCGGCGCTGGGAGCATCACCGATGTGTTTAATCCAATTAATCCTTCGCACGTAAACCCACATCCCAAACGTCATCCCCACGCCCGCGGAACCAAAGCCCCAGTGCCACGCGTGCAATGGGTCTAGTCCCCATTGAATCAATTGGGCGCGAAATTCTTCGCTCTGTGCCAACCAGCCCGTCACCAGCGGAGCCGCAAAGGCACCGATGTTGATGCCCATGTAGAATAACGAAAACCCCGCGTCGCGGCGTTGATCTTTCGTGGAGTATAATCCGCCGACTAAGGTACTGATACTCGGCTTGAGTAGACCCGTGCCAAGGGCGACAAGAATTAGGCCGGTGTAAAAGGACCAAACCGAGTTGAGCGCCAAGGTGTAGTGCCCGGCGGTGATGATAAAGCCGCCGACCAAGACAGCCCTGCGGGCACCAATGAAATTATCGGCGATGAAGCCCCCCAAGATGCACATCATGTAGCTCGCCATCGTGTAGTTGCCGTAAACTTGGGCGGCGTGCTTTTGTTCGAAGCCCAAACCACCCATGGCCACTGGTGCTACCATGAAGAGCATCAGCAGGGCACGCATCCCATAATAGGAAAATCGCTCCCACATCTCGGCGAAAAACAGGTTGCTTAGCCCTTTAGGGTGACCGCCAATGCCCCCCGTGTGCATGACCTCGGGGATATGGGGCGTCGGGTCGGGCGTGGGGCGGGGCAAGGTGCTCATGGGTCGCTTGCCCGTTAGGTTTTCCATAGAGCCCCAATCTGCAATGAATTTGGCGGTAAGTTAGGACGGCATTGACAAGATTGGCTGGCAGGGGTAAGTTTTTGAGACTCAATCTCAATAAGCGTGGTGCCTCTCTCCCAACTATCGCCCGGGCAAATCGGGAAATTGGCTTCGCTCAACCCAGAGCGGGCCGTAGATCAGCGTCTCATGGCTTTGGGGCTTTTGCCTGGGATGATTCTTAAATTGGTCCGCCGCGCTCCGTTGGGTGATCCGTTGGCCATTGAGTTTGCGGGTCAAGTGGTGAGCCTGCGTTTAGCGGAGGCCGATGGGTTAATGGTAGAACTTTTAGGAACTAGTCCCAGTCGCTAATACCGATGACTTCCCCTGCACAACGCGTCGTGGCTTTGGTGGGCAATCCCAACACGGGGAAGTCGACACTTTTTAATGCTCTCACTGGGTTGCGCCAACGCGTAGGGAATTATCCTGGGGTAACGGTCGCACGGAAGTCTGGGGTGTGTGACCTAGGAGATGGCACGCGTGTCGAGTTGGTTGATTTACCCGGGCTGTATTCTTTGTCCGCGGTCTCGCCCGATGAACAAGTGGTGACGGATGTTTTATCAGGTCAAGCTGCCGGAGAACCTCGACCCGATGTGGTCGTGGTCGTCGCTGATGCGACTAACCTGCTACGTAATTTATTTTTGGCGTCGCAGTTAGCCGAAATTGGTTTGCCGCTAGTGTTGGTTTTAAATCAAGCCGACGTGGCGAAAGAGCAGGGACTGAAAATTGATACCAATCTAATCTCGCAACGGCTTGGTCAGATTCCGGTGGTACTGACTTCCGCATGGAAGGGCGAAGGGGTGCTCGAAGTGCGTCGCGCCATCGCCAAAGTTCTAAAGCAACCTGTTTATTTGCCACGCGTCGTTTGGCCCGAAAAAATTCGCCAAGGTTTTGAAGCAATTAAGCATTCGGTGGAGCAGCAAACGAAGAAAGTCATCACTGATGCCGAAGCGCAGCGGCTCCTCTTTGATAATAATTTAGTTTTGGCTGAACGCTTAGGCTGGGCGGGTCCTGACCGCGAAGCTTTGTTGCGTCGGGCCCGCGACCAAGTTCGTCAGAGCGGCTACAACCCGCACGCCGCGGAACCATTGGTGCACTATGATCGTTTAAAGAAAGTGCTCGAAGGGGTTCTAAAAGAGGGCAGGGGTAAGTCGGGTCGGACGGCCTTAGTCGATCAGGTACTGCTACACCGGATAGTGGGGCCAATTTTCTTCATCGGCATTATGCTCGGGCTGTTTGCTTCGGTATTCTGGTTGGCGAAATTCCCGATGAATGCGATTCAACTCGGGGTGGATTGGTTAAAGCTCACCGTGGCTCCGTGGTTTGAGACGACCCCGATGCTGCAAAGTTTAGTGACCGATGGGATTATCGGTGGGGTCGGGGCGTTCTTGGCCTTCCTGCCGCAAATTCTCATCCTCTTCTTGTTCGTTAGTATTTTAGAAGACAGTGGCTACATGGCGCGGGCAGCGTTTATTATGGATCGGCTCTTCAGTTGGTGTGGGCTGAACGGGAAAAGTTTTGTGCCGATGTTATCCGGCTTCGCCTGTGCGATTCCTGGGTTGATGTCTACCCGCACCATCGAAGACCCGAAGGCCCGCCTCGCGACGGCGTTTGTGGTCCCCTTCATGAGCTGTTCGGCTCGTTTCCCCGTTTACGCCTTAATGTGTGCGGCCTTCATTGGTCCACTGTATGGGCCTGGTTGGGAGTCGGCCGTGATGGTGGGAATGCATGTGGTGGGGCTCTTGTTTGCGGTACCTACAGCCTTTATTTTAACCCGCTTTGTTTTAAAAATTCGCCCGCAACCTTTCGTGTTGGAATTACCTCGTTATCAAATGCCCAAACCCCGCGATGTGCTGTGGCGGATGTGGCAAAATGCGGCGGAGTTTGTTTCCAAGGCGGGCACGGTCATTTTTGCGATTACGATTATCGTTTGGGCTCTGACGTATTTCCCGCGCCAGCCTGAAGTCGCTCAACAAGTCCGTGCCGCTTACCCCACATTATCCGAAGAGGAACTCGCACCCAAAATCCAAGGGGCCTACACGGAGCAATCTTACATGGGTCGTTTCGGTAAGACGATTCAACCGGTGTTTAACGCCTGTGGCTTTGACTGGAAAATTACGGTGGGCGTCTTGGCGAGTTTCCCCGCCCGCGAAGTGATTGTGTCGACGTTGGGGGTGACGTATTCCTTGGGCGAAGGGGCCAAAGCTGATAGTGAGCATTTACGCAAAGCGATGCAAGAGGCCAAGTGGACCGAAGGCCCGCGCCTAGGTAAACCAATCTTCTCGTTAGCGACGGTCTTGGCGTTGATGGTCTTCTTTGCCCTCTGTTCGCAGTGCGGTCCAACGGTGGTGACGCTCGCGCAAGAGAGCGGCGGTTGGAAGTGGGCGGCGATTTCTTTTACTTACATGACGATCCTCGCCTGGGTCGTCGCTACCATCCTCTATCAAGTCGTCAGCCGATGGACCTAAACTTAGACATCATCATCGTCGCCGCCATTGTCGGCGTCGCCTTCGGATGGTTAGTGCGCTACTGGATTGCCAAAGCACGTCGCCGCAAAACGCATGGTTGTGCGGGAGACTGCGGCTGTAGCTCTAAACTTGGTAAGAAATAATTTAGGCGGGTTGTTGCTGACTGAGGCAGTGCAGGGCACCGCCTTCAATGAGTAACACCCGACAGTCTAAACCGATGACGCGACGTTGGGGGAAGCACTCGCGAATGATGCCTAAGGCTTGGTCGTCGGAGGCTTGCTGGTAAATCGGGACCAACACGGCATCGTTGACGATCAGGAAGTTGGCGTAACTCGGAGGGAGATCCCGGCCTGCTAATTGAATCGGCGTCGGCAAGGGGAGTTCGATGACTTCGAGCTTTTGCTGTCCGGCCACGCGCATTTCGCGCAGGCGTTGTAAGTTCTTCTGTAAGGGCAGGTGATTGGGCGAGGCCGGATTTTTTTCGGTCACGGCCAGCAACGTGCGCGGGGCGACAAAGCGGGCTAGGTTATCGATGTGGCCATCGGTATCGTCATTGGCCAAACCTTCCCCAATCCAAAGTAATTCCTGAATACCGAGACCTTCGCGAATAGCTTGATGGAAAGCCTGATCGTCGCGCCCGGTGGCGCGGTTTGGATTATTTTGCACCGCTTCGGTGGTGAGCAACAGCCCGTCGCCCGAAACTTCAATCCCGCCTCCTTCTAATTCAAAAGGATAGGAGAACTTTTTCAGGCCCAAGTGTTGGGCGATTTTTACGGGCACCTCGTTGTCGAGGTTAGCTTCGAATTTTCCGCCCCAGCCGTGGAACTCCCAGTCGGTCAGGGCAAGTTCGCCCGACTGTATATTTTTAATAAAAATCGGACCATGGTCGCGGCACCAAACATCGTTGGTGGCGATTTCAACTAGCTCGATGACGGACAAGTCAGCCTTGGCGGCTTGCAGGGCTTGGAGGGCTTGAGCCCGCAGTGGGCCGGCGGCATTAATTTTTACTGGCTGAAAACGGCTGATGGCGGCCGCGAACTCGGCGAACTTTGCCGGGATTAAGTCATAGTGGCCGGGCCAAAGTTTAGCGTTGGAAGGCCAGGATAACCACGTGGCGGATTGCGGAGCCCACTCCGCAGGCATGTGGAACCCTAAGGCACGAGGCGAAGCGGTCATAAAAGTTTAGTCGCGCAACCGTTGCGTGATTTCACCGTAGGCATCAATGCGGCGATCTCGGAAGAAGGGCCAGATGCGACGGAATTCGCGTTGGCGGTCTAAATCGCAATCCGCGATTAAAACTTCTTCGCGGTCGGGCGAGGCTTTGGCGATGATTTCGCCGTAGGGGTCTGACACAAAACTCTGACCCCAGAATTGGGTGTGGCCTTCTTGACCAACGCGATTGGTGGCCGCGACGTAGCAACCATTCGCCACGCCGTGGCCGCGTTGCACGGTTTCCCAAGCGGTGTGTTGGGCTTTGCCGAGCGTAGCTTTTTCTTCTGGCAACCAACCGATCGCCGTGGGGTAGAAAAGAATTTGAGCGCCAGCGAGCGCGGTCAGGCGAGCGGCTTCGGGGTACCATTGATCCCAGCAAATCAGCACGCCAATTTGGCCAAAGGCCGTGTTCCACGTGCGGAAACCTAAATCGCCCGGGGTGAAATAAAACTTCTCTTCAAACCCCGGATCTTGCGGGATGTGCATCTTGCGATACTTCCCGAGGTAGGTTCCGTCGGCATCGATAATCGCCGCGGTGTTATGAAACACTTCACTGCCGCGCGCTTCAAATAAGGGGGCGACAATGACCACGCCGAGTTTGCGGGCGACCTCGGTGAGGGCGGTGACGCTCGGTCCAGCGGGAATGGGTTCGGCTAAATTAAAATATTTCGGGTCCTGTTCGACGCAGAAATATTTCGTCGTGAACATCTCCTGCAGCCCGATGATTTTAGCCCCCTTGGCGGCCGCTTCTTCGATGCGCGGAATCGTCTTCCGGACGTTGGCTGCAGGCGTTTCCTCGGCGGTGAGTTGGATGAGACCAACGCGGACGTGGTTAGCCATGGCGAACGTTAGTAAACGAGTTTATTAATAGGGTATTCGACAATCCCTTCGGCACCCGAAGCTTTGAGGGTTGGGATGAACTCCCGGGCTTGGCGGGCATCAATAATCGTCTCCACGGCGACCCATTCTTTGTTGCTTAAGGGCGAAATCGTGGGGTTGCGCAAGGCGGGCAAGGCGGCGGAAACTTTTTCGAGTTTCGCTAAGGGTAGGTTGAATTTCAGGCCGACCATGTGTTGGGCGGCGAGGGCACCTTGAAGCATCAGCACGAGTTGCTCAATCTTGGCCCGCTTCGTGGGATTGGCCCATGCAGTCTTGTTCGCGACCAGCACCGTGGTGGTTTCGAGCAAGGTGGCGACGATGCGGAGTTTGTTCGCACGGATCGAAGAGCCCGTTTCGGTGATATCGACAATCGCGTCGGCGAGCTCAGGAACTTTTACTTCGGTCGCACCCCACGAGAATTCAACTTCGCAGGCCACGCCCTGTTGCTTAAACCAGCGGCGGGTGGTTTCGACGAGTTCGGTGGCGATACGTTTGCCGGCCAAGTCTTGCGCGGTTTTAATGGGAGACTCCTCGGGAACGCAGAGGACCCAGCGGGATTTCTGGGCCGAGGCCCGGCTGTAAATCAGTTCGCAGACCTGGATGACATCGGCCGCGTTTTCTTGGACCCAGTCTTGGCCTGTGAGACCACAATCAAAGAAACCATGCTCGACGTAGCGGGCGACCTCTTGGGCGCGGATGAAACGACCGTCTAAGCTAGGGTCGTCAAAAGAGGGGCGGTAGGAGCGGCTGCTCTTGCTGACGGGGAACCCCGCTTTGGCGAAGAGTTGCAGGGTGGCTTCCTCGAGACTGCCTTTAGGTAGGCCGAGCATCAGTTTTTGGACTTCTGGACTCATGGGACAAAGGAGAAAGCCCTCCCTTGGCCAATTGGGCAAGAGAAACATGATTTATGGCAAAATTGTGGCTTTTAGCGGACAGATTACGGTTAGTTATTGACTCTTTTTTTCGGGAATTGACGCTGGTGCTTCCCCTAACTCCCCTATCGTCATGCAGCGCTCTCTGCTCATTCTTTCGGTTTCTTTCCTCCTCACTGCCTGTGAAGGTATGCGAAGCCCTTGGGCTTCTGGTTCCTCTGATACTGGTACGGTGGCTGCTGCCACTCCCGCTGCAGATAAGGCTGATGGTGCTCCCGCTGCTCCTACGACTCGTTTTTCTTGGGAAAAAGACGCTCCCGCAACTCCAGTCGCTAAGGCCGAAGCTGCTAAAGCGAGTGAAGTTCCTAAGGACGCCAACAAGGCGCGCATCGTTTCGATTCGTGAGGAGTTTGGCCTGATTGCTTTAGTTCGTGCTGACAAGCCCGAGCCCAAGACACGCTTACTCCTGACGAAGGAGAATAAGGGTGTCCAAGTGGAAGTAGTACGCTCGGATGACAAGATGATCATCGTCGGCATCATTCCTAATCAGCTCAATGTGCCTAAGCTCCAAGCGGGTGATGAAGTCACTTGCGGCGTGATGGCTTCGACCCCTGCGGCTCAGTAATTGAGTCAGGCTAAATTGTGACAGAAGGACCCGTTGGCTCAACAGCCCCGGGTTCTTTTTATTTTAAAAGCGTCAAAAACCTCATAAAATCACTAGTTTTGCCTCCGCCGTTGACCACTTAAAGTGGCACGTCTATTGCTCGAAATCTGACCTGTAACTATGCCCTCCACCGCTGCCACCTACCTACCAGGAGCCTTGCGCAAAATCCTCATGGTCATTGGTGGTATTCTGGGGTTTTTGGTTTTGGCGGCCTTGATTTGTGTTTGGGCCCTCGGTCGCTTTGCCCCCAGCTTGATTGACTCCACTTTGGCTTCAAAGGCCGGGGCCCACCTCTCCGTAGAGGCTAATGAGTCCAACCTCTTCACAGGCAAATTAGTTTTCTCTGGGGTTACCATTACTAACCCGAGCCGCTGGACCGAACATGAGGGGGCCAAAATCAAGCGGCTGGCTTTCGACTTTGAACCTTGGAGTTTGTGGGGCGAGGGCACGCGCGTCATTCGCGAAGCCGACATCGATATCGATAGCCTCGTGGTGGTGGGGAAAGCCGATTGGTTGAAGGATAATAATATTCAGGATATTTCTCGGGGCTTAAAGGCGGCGGAGACGTCGGCACCTGCTCCCCGGGAAGCGTCGTCAAAGGCTCCCTCCCAACCTTTTAAAATCCAGAAATTACACCTCCGCGTGGGCCGCGTCATCATCATCGCGGGCGATGGTACGTCAGACCGACGTGTGGTCATTGATCGAGAACTTAATTTAGTTTTCGAGGCACACGGGGTGACGGAAAATAATTTTGGAACCGTGGTTTCTAGCCCGCTGGGCCAGGCGGCCCTTCAAAAGGCAGGCGATGTCGCCCCGCAGCTTATCATGGATATCACGCGCGAGCGCTTGCGTCGTTCCATTACCGAAAAATTACAAACCGAACAAAAAACTTCCCGATGACTGAACCTGATTCCACTAACCCTCCACCTGCAGACTTATCGGCCCGCGTGACCGAGCTCGAAGCCGAGGTGGCACGTTTGCGCGATGCTTTATTGCGTTCGCACGCTGACCAACAAAATCAGCAACGCCGTCATGCCCGTGAGCGCGAGGATCTACGTAAATATGCCACGTCGTCTTTAATCGAAGACCTCTTGCCCGCCCTAGATGCTTTGGCGCTGGGGATGGAGTCTGCGAAAAACCAAGCGGAAGGTAAAGCGGTGGCCGAAGGTTTTCGCATGGCAGTGCAACAGTTGCGCTCCGTGTTTACCGCGAATGGTTTGAGTGAAATCAATCCGCTCGGTTTACCTTTTAATCCCGTGCAGCATGAAACCGTTGGCCAACAACCTAGCGACAACGTTCCCGAGGGTTCCGTTTTAGTAGTCGCTCGCTCTGGCTGGGCTTTAAATGATCGCGTTTTGCGTGCTGCCTCGGTGATTCTTTCCACGGGTCCCGCTGCGCAGTAATTCAAAGCACTCATGGCTGAAGACTATTACCAAACCTTGGGGGTGACAAAGTCGGCGACCGCCGACGAAATCAAGAAAGCCTATCGCAAAAAAGCGATGGAGTTCCACCCCGACCGTAATCCCGGAAATAAAGTCGCCGAAGAGAATTTTAAGAAAGCCTCGCGGGCTTACGAAGTGTTGAGCGACGCCGATAAGCGCAAGCTCTACGATCAACATGGGGAGGCCGCCTTTGACCAAGGGGCGGGTCCGTCTCCCGGTGCTCGCGGTGGTTTCCGTGGCGCCGATCCGATGGATATCTTTAATCAGATGTTCGGCGGCGGCGGCGGTGGCTTTGGTGATATGTTTGGTGGCGGTGGTGGTGCGCAAGAAGCTGCCGGTGAAGATTTACGCGTGGATGTTAAAATCACGCTCGAAGAAGCAGCCGAAGGTGTGGAGCGAAAGATTCCTTACCGGAAGCATATTGCGTGTACTAAGTGTTCTGGAACTGGGGCTGAAGCCGGTGCGAAGAAGCGTCGTTGCAACACGTGTGGTGGCCACGGCCAAGTGATTCGCTCCCAAGGCTTTTTCCAAATGCGCCAGACGTGTCCCGATTGTCATGGCGAAGGTGAAATCATTGACCGTCCTTGTCGTGCTTGTTCTAGCGAGGGTCGCGTGGTGGGTGAGTCGACGGCGACGTTGCGCATTCCCCCAGGTGTTGATAATGGCACGAAGTTACGTTCGTCGCACAATGGTTCGGCAGGTCGCCGTGGGGCGCCTGCAGGTGACCTCTACGTGGTGGTTACGGTGCTGGACCACGAGTTATTTGAGCGCGATGGGGATGATTTAATTTGCTCGGTGCCCGTCAAATTCTCGGTCGCAGCTCTCGGTGGCCAAATCAATGTGCCCAAGCTTAAAGGCAAAACGCTCCTCAAAGTTCCCGCAGGAACGCAGGGTGGTACGTTGTTCCGCTTGCGGGGCGAAGGGATGCCTAAGTTGCGTGGTAGCGGCGCGGGCGACATGGTCGTTCGGGTCGATATCGATGTACCCAAGAAGATGACGGATGCGCAGAAAGACGCTTTAAAGGCTTATGCCAAAGCCTGTGGCGACGAAGATGCCCCCGTCTCAGACTCTTGGCGGCAAAAGTTTAAGCGCTTCTTTGGTTAAGTCCCTTGCTCCAAGGCATCGGACTGCTATGCCATAAGTCATGCCGCGTGACCCCGGCCAAACCGCTCGTCTGATTCGTCGTCTGTCTTGGGACGAAATCGATGGAGCATGGCTGGAGTCTTTGGCGGCTTTAGCCCGCGATGAAGATTTAGCGGGCGCAGGTTTGGTGCATCGCCCCGCCCGCCCTGGCGATCCTTCGGCAGAATTATTAAGAAACAACCTCCACGGTCGCGCCCGACTCGTCGCCCGTCGTCCGCTGGTGGTGGCAGGTTTGGGCATGATGACGCCGATTTTAGCGGCTTACGGCCACCAGTGTCGGGGTCGCGCTTTAGTGCCTGAAGGGGCGCACGTACCCGCGGGTACGGTGGTTGCTGAAGTGGCTGGGCCGACGACGAATCTCTTATCTTTAGAAAGAATCCTTTTAAATTTTTTGCAGCGCTTATCAGGCGTGGCGACGTTTACCGCCGAGCACGTTAACGCGTTGGGCAATACCACGACTAAATTATTAGACACACGTAAGACGACTCCAGGGTTTCGGGTGCTTGAAAAATACGCCGTGGGTCAAGGCGGCGGCTATAATCATCGCTTGGGTTTGTATGACCGCCTCATGGTGAAAGATAATCACCTCGCCGCCGATGGGGCCACGTCGGCAGCCGATCGTTTAACACAATTAGTTAAACGTGCCCGCGCCGAGCGTCCCGATTTACTGCTCGAGGTCGAAGTCGACAACTTAGAGCAAATTGGCCCCGTGCTCGCTGCGGGCGCCGACATTATTTTGTTAGATAACTTTTCGTTACCGCACCTGCGCCAAGCGGTGGCGTTTATTCGCGGCCGTGCCTGGTGTGAAATCAGTGGTGGGGTCACCTTGGCGTCGCTTCCGGAGTTAGGGCAAATCGGCCCAGATTTTATTTCCTGCGGGGCGTTAACGCACAGCGCTCCATGGGTCGACCTGGGACTCGATTGGGACTAACGCCATGCCCGCCTTAGACAGCAGCATTTTGTTAGCATTTCTGCAGGCGGGCAAAGAGCCTGTTAGCGGCGATCGGCTCGCCAAAGATTTAGGCGTTTCGCGCGTCGCCATTTGGAGTCGTCTCGAACGTTTGCGCCAAGAGGGCTTTGTCTTTCAGGCCTCGACGCGTAAGGGCTATCAACTCGTACAAGTGCCGGATCGGTTGCATGAATCCCTTTTAGATGCCCACCTCCGACTTTTAAAAGTCCGTGAGTCGGTAGAATTATTAGAAACGATCGATAGTACTAATTCCGAAGCTGAGCGGCGTTTAGCGGCGGGCCAAGAAGCTCCGTTTGCGATTTTGGCCCAAGCTCAAACCGCTGGCCGCGGCCGTTTGGGACGGCGGTGGCATAACACGAAGTTGGGTAATTTATACGCCTCGTTAGCGTTTCGTCCGTTTATCCCGCCAGATAAGTTGAAACCCTTCACCCTATGGATGGGGTTGGCACTTTGCGTCGCCATTGAGAATCACTGCAAATTGCGCTTGGGTTTAAAATGGCCCAATGACTTGCAAGCACCCGATGGTCGCAAAGTGGCGGGGATGTTGACGGAAGCGCGCGTTGATTCTGATTCAGTGCGGGAATTAGTTTTTGGCTTGGGACTGAATTTAATTGGTCAGCCGAAAGATTTCCCCACCGAGATTCGTCAAACCGCGAGTTCGTTGCAGCATGCATTGGGCACGTCGTTAGAGGTTCCTGCCACGATTGCGCATATCCTAGCGGCCCTTTTTCAAGCTTGGGATGAATTTTACGAAGGGGGTTGGGAACGTACCTTTAAGTCTCGTTGGCAACGCTACGATGTTTTGATGGGACACTCGGTGCGCGTGGGCCTGCGCGGTGATCCCATCGCTGGCATCGTCGAGGGGATTGATGCGGAGGGCTCGCTGATTTTACGGACTGGTGGGGGACGACGTAAGGTGGTGTCGTCCGGTGAAGTGACTTTGCGGAAGAAGTAATCGCTGTGTCCTTGCCCCGAGGTTAATTTAGCCTACGTTTTACGCGTGGCCATTTTCTGCTTAGACATCGGCAATACCCACGCCCATTGGGGCTTGGTGGACGGCCGCACGGTGTTAGCTGAAGGTAAGGTGGCGACGCAGGAATTGCGGACCAAAGCACCGGAAGTTTTTCAGAAGATATTAGTCCCTTTGAGCAACGTGACGGCGGTCGCCTTTTGCTCGGTGGTTCCCGCTTTGAATGGATTAATCATGGCTGATTTTCGCGGCCGCGGTTTGCCAACGCATCACTTGCGGCACGACACGGTTGTGGGTTTAGGTTTTGATTACCCGAACCCTGCAGAGGTTGGCCAAGATCGTCTGGCGAATTGTGTCGGTGCCCAATTGTTGGTGGGGGCCCCTGCGGTGGTGATTGATATGGGGACGGCGACCACGTTTGATATTTTAACCACGCGCGGCTATGCGGGTGGCTTGATTGCACCTGGCGTTCAACTCATGACGCGTTACCTACACGAGCAAACCGCCCTTTTACCTGCTTTGGATCCAGCTGATTTATTAGGCGGAGCAGCGATTGGGCGTTCGACGATTGAAGCCATGAAAACGGGTTGTGCCGTTGGTTTCGCTGGCATGATTGGTGCTCTCTTAACTTCGGTCATAGAACAAATGCAGCGAGACGGTCAGACGCCCGTCGTCATCGCTACCGGTGGTACTGCCGCGTTCTTGCCCGCTTCCTGGGCTGGGAAAATCCGCTGGGAGCCCCATATCACTTTACTTGGTTTAGCTGAATCTTACCGCCGCACTTCCCCGTGAGCTCTGACCCGCTACAAAAATTACGCCGTTTGGTACCTTGGCTCTTTGCCGCCATTGTCCTGCAAGTCGGCTGTTTTCTCTACGTTGTCATGACGCATGAACTACCCGCGATCTGGCCCATTTTAGTGGGCGACATCGTCTTTACCCTCGTGGTAGTCGTGCTGCTTTGGCGCTGGTTGGGTCGCCGTCCAAGGGGCTAGACCTTAATCATCCGGAGGAGTTCTTTGCGGCGTCGACGGATTTCGCGGCACCCGGTGTCGGTCAGTCGGTCGGTCGAAAAGGCTTCTACGGTGAGGCTGGCGACTACGGTGCCGTAAATCATGGCCTGACGGAGGGTGGGGAAGTCCGTTTTGCCCGTGGCAGCGAGGTATCCGAGGAGGGCCCCGGCAAAACTATCTCCTGCTCCAGTGGGGTCACGGAGTTCGGTCACGGGATAAGCAGGCAAGGCAAACAGGCCTTCCGGGTGGAAGAGCAGCGCGCCGTGTTCGCCTTTTTTAATAATCGCCGCCCGACAACCTAATTCCAACAAACGCTTTCCAGCGATAGGCACATTGGTTTCACCCGTGAGTTTTCCGGCTTCGGTGTCGTTGATGATGAGTAAGTCGGTTTTACGAATCACTTCTTTCAACGCTTCGCTTTGGGTTTCGATCCAGATATCAATCGTATCCGTGACGATGAAACGCGGCGCACTGAGTTGTGCGAGGACGGCAAGTTGTAAACTCGGACGAATATTTCCGAGTAACACATAAGGTACGACTTGGTGTTGCGCGTTTAAGTGCGGGTGAAACTTTTCAAAAACATTCAGCTGCAAATTTTCCGTATCTCGGCGGTTATAATTTTCGTGGTAGCGTCCCTTCCACGTAAACGTTTTGCCGGATTCATCCGTGGTCAGACCTGAGAGGTCGATGCCGCGTCGCAAAAGTTTTTGGCGATCGCGCTTTTTAAAATCGTGACCCACGACCCCTACGAGTTGCGGGGGTGCAAAGTAACTCGCGGCCAAACTCGCATAGGCGGCACTCCCGCCTAAAATATTTTCACCCGTCGCGTGGGGTGTGATGATATTATCGTAGGCGATGGAGCCGATGACGAGTACGGGGTCGGCGGTGCGACCGGGAGCTTTAATTCGAGTGGGCATTAGAGAAAAAGTTGGGGACGTGCTTGGCGCAGACGAAAAAGGGCGAGCAACGCGAGCGCGTGAGTTTCGGGATTAGTTTCCGCGGCGGCGAGGGCTTCGCGTGGGCTTTGTAAAATAATTTCAATTTCTTCGTGGGCATCGGGCGAGATTTGGCCTGTAGCCGTAACGCCTTCCAAGAGCACGAAATGGCATTGATTCGCTTGAATGGCGGGGTTGGTCGCACAACTCCCGAGCAGCGTGGCTTGTCCGTGCGCGTAGCCTGTTTCTTCGGCGGTTTCGCGGGCGGCGGCGTTACAGGGATCTTCTTTGGGATCGATGATGCCACCTGGCGGTTCGAGCGAAAGACTCCGTCGACCGAAACGGTATTGGCGCACCATGACTAATTTACCCTCGGTCGTGATTGGCAGCGCCAGCACCCAGTCGTTGGACTTGATGACAAAAAAATCACCCTCTCGGTGATCGAGAGGGTGCGTACAGTGTTCCTTGAAAACCCGGAAAACTTTACAGTCGGCGTAGAGCGCTTCGTGCTGGATGTTCCAGCGGGAGGGCGCCGACATGCGAAAAGTTTTACTTGGTCTTTAAGTGCTGACCGATTTGCAACTTATTCGGATTAACCGAAGGATTTAAATCTTGGAGGGCTTTGAGCGAGATGCCGGCTTTCTTAGCAATCGAGGAGAGCGTGTCGCCCTTGCCTACGATTACTTCGCCTGGACCCGCCGCTTGCGAGGACTTGCCGCCGTCGGTCTTCTTGTCACCCGTAGTCGCGACAGGCTTCTTGACCGCCTTTTGTAATTCTTCGATCGAAGTTTTGAGAGCGGTGTTGTTTGCCTCCACGCCTTGCTTCACCGCGCTTAAATCAGCCGCGATGGCTTGGACGTCCGTGGCGTTCGCTTTGGAAGCGATCGTCGAGCTGAGCTCGGCGACTTGCTTGCCAGCTTCAGCGGCAGCGTCAGAAGCAGCTTGTGCAGCGCTTTTGGCTTTGATGCCGAGGACGAGGCCAGCGGCACCGAGAGCGAAACCAACGATACCCACGATGAGGGGCAGTTTGGATTCAGAGGAGGAGGAGGTTGAGATGCTATCGTTTTCCATATAATGAATTTTAGGCGGGTTGGAACAGTTGGAGATTAGCGGATTGACAGGGACGGCAATACAAAATCAGCGTGTGTCATCGGTTTTCGGGCAGTATCTCAATTGGTAGAGTCCTTGGTTTGGGACCAAGGTGTTGCAGGTTCGAGTCCTGTCTGCCCGACCACCGATCGCTTTTTTACGTCTGATTCACAATTAGGCGTAAACGAGCTTTCCGCCTTTGGTATCAAGGGTAATGTGATTTTGTCCATTGGGTTGCGTGGAAGCTTCGGTGCGGCCAACGACGCACGCTTCAAGTTTCAAGCTGGCTGCCAAAGCGAGGACGGCGGGGACATGCTGGGGCTCTAAGTAAACTTCGAGGCGGTGGCCCATATTATAGACTTGGTGCATTTCCTGGGCGTCGGTGCCGCTGATTTTAGCAATTTCAGCAAAAATTGGGGGAGTGGGGAAAAGGTTGTCTTTAATGAAGTGAACCTTGGTTCCAAAGCGCTTGCACTTGGTTTGGCCGCCTCCAGAGCAATGAACCATGCCTTTAACCTCTTTAGGGCCTAAGAGTTGGAGGAGTTTAATAACAAAAGGGGTGTAGGTACGCGTGGGCGAGAGCAACGCCTGCCCTACCGAGAGTTGGGATCCCGGAAGGGGGTCGGTAAGCCGGTGCGGCCCGCAGTAGGCTAAGTTTGCAGGTGTTTGCTTATCAAAGGTTTCGGGATATTTCTCGGCGTAATATTTCGAGAGCAATTCGTGCCGGGCGCTGGTAAGGCCATTAGAGCCAATCCCGCTATTTTCGCCCTTTTCATAGGAGCACGTGCCGCCGGAGGCGATGCCGACAATGGCTAGTCCTGGGGTAATGCGGGCGGCATCTACGACGGTGTTTCGTGCCATGATGGCCGTGGCGGTTGAATCCACGGTCAGGGTCGGGGTCAGGTCGCCGACGTCGGCGGTTTCGCCCCCGCCCGAATGGATGTCCAGCCCTTGTTCACGGAGGTTGGCGAGGACTTCTTCCGTGCCCTCAATCAGTTCCGCTAAAATCGCTCCCGGGATGGCCTTGGCATTGCGGTTAATGGTGGAGGAAAGGATGACCCCCTTAGTCACGCCGACGCATAAAAGGTCGTCGATATTCATCACAATGCTGTCTTGGGCGATACCCCGGAAAACTGAGGCGTCGCCAGTTTCTTTCCACCACAGGTAAGCTAAAAGCGCTTTTGTGCCCGAGCCATCGGAATGCGTGACCACGCAGTGCTCAGGGCTATGGGTCAAGTAATCAGGGGTGAGCTTACAGAAAGCCCCTGGATAAAGGCCCCGGTCGAGGCGATCCACTGCGGCGTGGACTTCGCTTTTGGACGCGGAAACACCCCGGGCCGCATACCGACTGGAATCAGGGGAGGGGTTGTTTGCGGACGACATGGTTTTTCTTTGCTTATCGGCCATCTAATTAAGACGGTCAACGCCCATCTCCCAAAGTGTCCTCCCTCTTCTCCCAGACTTTTTGGCGTCGCTTTTCCGCGGCCCTGCTCGGAGTCGTCCTCGGGCTGAGTGCCTTTTTTATTTGGAGTTGGTATAACCACCGGGCCCAACTCCATTTAGCCGAAGCGCTTTATCATGCTTACGAACAGCATGATGCCAAAGCCATGGAGTCCTTGTTCTGTTGGGAGGGGGTCGATGAGGCCACCCACAGCCGCGTCCGCTTAGCGATTCTTCAAGAATTTGAACTCCCCGTGGAATCTGTGGTGGTGAAGCCCCTGCAGTCCACCGATAGCTACGTGGGTCTCGGACTGCGCCCAAATTTAAAGCCGCAAGTTAAGATGTTGGTGACCTATGGGACCCCCGACCACCTTTCGGCGGCGTTTTTGGCCGGTCGGCAAAACTTTTGGGGACCTTATCGCTTGATGGTGATGATCCGCCCACCCGACTCGGGCTCTTGACACTTTTCTCCTCCCTCGCAATTTTTACTCATCCATGGCTGATAAAAACGACAAGCGTCCGGAAAATGTTGCCGGAAAATTTTACGTAGATTCGCAGTGCATCGATTGCGATCTCTGCCGCGAGACCGCCCCTAAATTCTTCGCTCGCCAAGATGACGGTGGCTACACTTACGTTTTTGCCCAGCCCACGGCTCAAGAAGATATCGATAAGTGCATGGAAGCCCTGGAAGGTTGCCCCGTGGACGCTATCGGCAAAGACGGCGACGCCTAAGCGAGGTTTGGCTGGTCAGTTTTACTAAGTGACTTTACGCTCTGTCCATGGGCGTAAAAATTGTTTGTACCTACGAAGGCGACTTGCGTAACCAGGCCGTGCATGGCCCCTCGGGAGTGGTTTTACACACCGATGCGCCCGTGGATAATCAAGGGAAGGGCGCGTCTTTTTCGCCGACGGATTTGACGGCCACTTCGCTGGCGACTTGTATCATGACGATTTTGGGCATCCAGGCCCGCAACTTGGGACAGGATTTTAAAGGCTTAACCATCACGGTGGAGAAGCACATGACGACGTTGCCGCCGCGCCGCATCGCCCAATTGGATTTAGCCATTCAGATGCCCGCGGGGATTGCCCCCGAATTGCAGGCCCGGTTGATCCGCGCCGCCGAAGCTTGTCCGGTGAAGCAATCGCTCCACCCCGATATTGTTATTAATCTTAATTGGCACTGGGCATAAAAAAACCGCCTGGGTTCAGGCGGTTTTTTTAAACGAGGGCGGAGTGGCTCAGTGTCCGCAACCGCAACCTTCGGAGCCACAACCACCTTGCTTCTCTTGGCTCGCCGCTTCGGAGTGACAGCCGCAACCTTCGCCGCCTTCGGAACTGCAGCAGCTGCCTTCCGAACTGCCACAACCACAACCGCCGCCGCTACCCCCGCAGCATCCGCCTTCTTGGTGGGGATGGCCGTGGGCGAGTTCGGTGAGTTCTGCCGCGCGGACGGAGGTGACCTTAATATCGAAGTGCAACGTCTGACCAGCCAGCGGGTGATTGCCGTCGAGGATCACTTCTTGGCCGTTGATTTGCTTAATCAAAAGTTCGCGCATCCCGAGGTTGGTCTCGGCATGAAAACGCATTCCCACGGCCACGGGGTGCGTGCCGAAGCGTTCTAAGGGGACGTTTTGCAAAAGCTTTTCGTTGTATTCACCGTAAGCGAGTTGTGGGGGTACGACGACGCTCTTGGTGTCGCCCGCTGCCAAGCCTTCGACGCCTTGTTCTAATCCAGGGATGATGTTTTGGGCTCCATGGAGGTACTCCATGGGACCGCGATCACCGGAGGCATCGAGGACGTTACCCTTGTCGTCTTTGAGGGTGTATTCTAGGCCTACGACCGTGTCTTTGGCTACGCGCATAAAAAGAAAGATGAGACTTTCAAGTTAGGAGACTCCGGCAGGTAAGCAAGCGACAAGGCATCTAAACTTGACCCCCATCGCAGGGTTTGGCATCCATAAATCTTCCTGCTGTTTGGGGCCGTAGCTCAGCTGGTAGAGCGCGTCGTTCGCAATGACGAGGCCGTGAGTTCGAACCTCATCGGCTCCACCAGCAGGGATGCGTCAGCCTATTGCTTGAGTTCGCGGAGGGTGTTTTCGAGGGGGGCGATGCTGGGTAAGGGGTCGACTTGCGGAGCTACGCCCAGCTTCTTTAATTTTTCACCCTGCGGTAATACCCGGCCTTCGTAACTACCGATGGCATCGTTCATCGCCTTGGTCGCGCCGTCTAATTCTTTCCGGATCTTGACGATGTACTCAACAAACTTGGCGACGCGTTTGAACAACTCGTTGGTTTCTTCTGCAATGGCGGCCGCATTCTCGGCTTGCTGGTTTTGTTGCCAGGCCAAGTGGATGGCCCCGAGGAAGCCAATCAGGGTCGCGGGCGTGGCTAACAGAATCTGCTCCCTTTGTGCTTCGAGGATTAAATCAGGGTTTCCTTCTAAGGCGGCACTCAGCAAAGATTCTGCCGGCAAGAAAAGGATGACTTGGTTAAAAGGAACGAGTTGCCCGTTTTTAGCCATTACTGCGGGGTAGTCGCGTTTCGCCAAATCACGGATGGTGTCCTTGAGTTTTTTGGCATGGGCTTGCACGAATTCTTGGCGATTTTGTTCCGTCGTTTCGGTTTCAGGTCGATCGAATTCAGGCACCTTGGAATCGACGATGATGCAACGGTTGCCTGGGAGTTTGATAATAAGGTCAGGGCGCGAATCGTCCTGCTTCACTTGCTCGGCAAAATCGCAGTGAGGGCTGAGGCCCGCAGCTTCTACTACGCGACGCAACGTCACTTCGCCCCACTTGCCGCGGTGTGACGACGACTTGAGGACGGCGGTAAAACTTTCCGTGTTCTTGGCTAAAGTCTCCGACGACTTCTTCAGGAGATCCATTTGCTCATTCACGCGATTGAGCGACTGGTCTTGCGTGGTGAATTTATCGTTAATCGTTTTGCGATACTCGTTGAGGGTCGTTTGAATTTGACTGATTAGCGGATCGACTTTGCTGGCGACTTCTTTCGTCACGTCCGGCGTCATGCCTTTCAACACATCCTGACTTGTTTTCTCAAAGGTTTCTTTCATCGCATCGAGCGCTTTTTGAAAACGCTGTTCCGCTTTTTCGAGGTCGGCTACCGCCGCGGCCCGGGCTTGGGCTAAATCCTGGACGCGATCTTCTTCGGCTTTATTTTTAGCCGTTTCGGCGGCTGCTAAGGAAGCCTCGAGCCCCGCCGCTTTTTGCACGGCTTGGCTGAGTTGAGCTTCTAAAGCATTATTTTTATTTTTAACTTCGATTAATTGTTGCTGCAGACTTTCTGCCAAAACATTTGCCCCCGTCGGCTCGTTGGTGAGGCTTTTGGATTTAAAGTAGAGCAAGCTAACGCCGAAGGCACCAACCACGAGGAGGAAGGTGATGAGCACAATATACAAGGGGTCCATAGGACGGGTTAGCCTGCCCGAAGTTTGCGGGGCCGCAACCCCCCAAAGGTTTTATCCACGTGGGTCTTGTTCGATGGCGATGGCGTTCCCCATCTCCCAAGCCGCCTCATACGCAATGACGTACTCGGGGGTCGACCAAGAGGGCGTTGCCGCTTCGCCACCAATACCAGCGATGAAGCCGTAGCGGATGCCATGGGCGATGCGCCGACGCCGGGGGTTTTCACGTTCACCAACCCATTGGCCAACTTTTTGAAAGGTCTCGTCGGGAATCGGCGAGCGCACGGAGCGACCCACGAGCCAAGCCACGGCCGAGGCATGCAAGTGATCGCTGACTTTGCGACTGGGGGGGAGGGTGGGGGCGGTCGCGCTTTGGCCGAGGGCGATCGCCTTGCGAATTTCGACACCTAGGCCGACGCGCCACCGTTCTTCTTCAGAGAGGAGGCCAAAATCAAATTCAGGGTCGTCACAGGTGGTATCGCGAAGTTCTTGGCGAGCGTACTGGCGCCATTTTTCGAGCCAGTTAGCCCAGGCTTCCGAGCCGCGCCGGGGTGGCTTTCCAAGCCATTCTGGAATATCGTCACGCATGGAGGTAAAAGGGACCTTAAAGATGGCATTTTAGGGGATATGGCAAGAAAAAGGTGAAATTATGTTCACTAAATTATGCCTTTTACGACCGGTTTAGGGTGAAAGGGGCCTTTGGCATGAAATTCCTCAGAAAAGGGTGAAAAGTAATCGAACTATTTTGAGTTCATGCTGTTATCAGAGTTTACCCTTATGTCTGCGTCTCGACTTACCTCGCATCGTACCCCTTTGCGTCATGCCCTTCCTGTCGCTGGGCTTTACCTGGCAGGCCTCGCCTTGCCCATTACTTTTTTAGGCCAAGTTACGCCAGATGCTGGTGCAACTACTAAGCCCGCCACCCCAGCGGCCCCCGCCGCTCCGGCCGCGCCTGTGGTCGTTGCTGGAACGGTTGCCGCCGTGCCCCTTCCTTCGTTGTCGGGTAGCGACAAGGTTGGCCCCTTGGTGTTGCGCGACGAGACGATCTCGCAAGTCCTCGAATTGCTCCAACGCTGGACCGGTAAGAGTGTGTTACGCCCGCAAGCTTTGCCCGCTAACCTCTACACCCTGTCGTTGCCTGCGAATATCACGCGCGATGATGCGCTCCTCGCCTTAGAAACTTTGTTAAGCCTCAACGGCGTTTCGGTCATTCAGCAGGGCGATAAATTCTTAAAAGTCGTTCCTAACCAAGTCGCCAAGGCTGAGTCGCCGATGTTGATCATGGAAAGCACCCTGACCATGCCTCCAAGCGGTCGCGTGGCTTCGAAGATTTTCGTGCTCAAGCACGCCAACGGCCAAGAGATTGTTCAGCCCGTCACGGGCATGCTCAACTCCACGTTAGCCAACCCTCCCGTTTATTTCAGCCGTAATAACGCCGTGCTCGTCACGGATTCGATTACCAATCTGCAAAAGATTGAAATGCTTCTCCAACAATTGGATCGCCCGCAATTAGACTTCATCACGACGAAGATTTACGCGCTGAAGAATGCGACGGCGGCCGACACAGTTACCAAACTGACGGCCTTGTTGCGCACACCTGCGACGCAAGGGGCTGCCCCCTTCCGCTTAAGCACGGGGACGAGCTTCACGGCCGACGAGCGTACGAATCGTGTCATCATCATGGGTTCTCCCGAACAGCATGATTTCTTTGATAAGTTAATCAGTCAGTTAGACGCCGACTCGGATCCTAACACGAAGACCGACGTGGTCTTCCTGCGCCATGCAACGGCTACCGATGTAGCCACGTTGATCACCCAATTAATCACGGGTCAAACGACCGCCGCCACGCGCACTGGTAATACGACCAATCGTACCAACGGCACGAACCGTGCTTTAGGTGCCGCCAATGCGGCTCCTGCCGCCCCTGGTGCGGCTAACGCTGGTGCGGCCGCTAATGGCACCAATCAAAATGGGGCCGACGAATTCAGTGCCACGGTCACGGTCATCCCTGATGCCCGTAGCAATTCAGTCGTCGTGTCGGGCACGAAGTCCGACTTGCGCTTGCTCCATGAACTCATCGACAAAATCGACGTCGTGTTGCCCCAAGTGCGCATCGAAGTCATGGTCGCAGAAATTACTTTAGAAGACCAAGAGACGAGCGGAATTAACGCCCTCGGCCTGACGCTTAATAACGGCAAACTGGTCGCCACTTCTGGCACCTTTGCGGGCGGTACTTTGACGGGTACAGGTGGTGCGGGTACTCAAGCGACGATTAATTCCAGCGGCAACCTCGCCGGGATTATCTCGCTCTCTACCAATCCTACGAAGAGCGACACCCGGATTCTCTCGGTGCCTTCCATCACGACTACGCACAATAAAGAAGCGACCATCTTCGTCGGTGAATCTCGCCCTGTCATCACGGGTACAACCGCTTCGACGGTGACGCCTGGGACGACGACTTCCACGGTTTCGCAACGCGATATTGGTATCACGCTCAAAATCTTACCGCTCATCGGTAAAGACGGTGCCGTGCAACTCCAAGTCTCCTCGATGGTGGAAGACGTGCTTTCACAAGTACAGATCGACGGCAATAATCAGCCTGTCATCGGCCGCCGCGAAACGGATTCCTTCGTGACGGCGATGAGCGGTGAAATCGTGGTGCTCGGTGGTCTGCAGCGTCGCAACAAGCAAGTGAACAAGAGTCGCCTAGGGCCGTTCGCTTTCATCGGCGACTGGTTGGGTGGCGGCAATTCCGATGACGTGCGCACCGAAATCGTCGTCTTCTTGCGTCCTTACGTGTTGAACAATGACGCGGTTGATAACTTGGATTCATTGAACCGTATCCGTGCCACCGACATCGGCGAAGAAACGGTTAAGATTATCCAACGTAAGTTACCTCCTTATAATCCTGAAGGTAAGAAGTCGCCGACGGATGCCGCTACGAGCAATCCGTTTAATGCGATTGTGGATTCTACGACGTCCGACGCCACGAAAGCTGCCAAACCTGCTGAACAAAAGTAACCATGGCCACCGCGCTTCGGTACGGCTTGCCTCAGGTATTAGCCGAAAAATTAACGCCCGAAATGACGGCCTCCCTTTTGGAACTGCCACGGGAGGGTCGTTTTAAATTTCTCACCCAAGCGCTCGGGCTCGATGAAGCAGCCCTCTTAAAAGTTCTGTCGACGGAGTCGGGCATAGCGGTCATCGAAGAGCCCGCTGTCGACCCTGAAGGGGTCAAAGTGTTGCCTGCCCGGATTGCCTCCGAAGCCCAAGTGGTGCCCGTGCTCTTGCCGGGAGCCGAAGCGGGTAAACTAAACTTAGTCGCTGCCTTGCCCCCTGATGCTGAAACGGTGGATTGGGTGACTACTTTTACTTCGCGCCGTCCTAATTGGTACCTTGCCCCCGCCGAGCGCGTCGCGCAATTGATCACGGATAATTACGGTGTGGGTTCCGGGAGTTTAGATGACGAGGGCGAAGATTTGCCCGACCTCCAAGCGGCCGCCGCGGATAATGAAGCCGACCAAGATGCCGCGGTGGTGCGCTTCGTGACGGATGTGTTAGCTCAAGCTGTCGCCGATGGGGCTACGGACGTTCACTTCGAACCCCAAGAGGGCGCCCTGCGCATTCGCTACCGCGTCGATGGTTTGCTCGTCGCCGTTCCGCTGCCCGATAATTTAGCCCGCTTCCAAGACGCAATTATCTCCCGCCTCAAAATCATGGCACGCTTGAATATTTCCGAGCGTCGTTTGCCGCAAGACGGGCGGATTAATTTCCGCGATGGGAAGAATGTCCTCGATATTCGTGTTTCGACGATTCCGACGATTTATGCCGAATCAGTATCGCTGCGTTTATTAAATCAACGCAAAGAGGCCTACGATATGAACCGCATTGGGATGAATGCGGAAGAGCAGGCACAAATTCGCAAAATTCTCGATTACCCCCACGGCATTATCTTGGTCACGGGTCCAACGGGTTCTGGTAAGTCGACGACTTTGAATGCTTTCTTGCGCGAAATTAATTCGCCTGACCAACGTATCGTGACGATCGAAGACCCGATCGAGTATGAAGTGCCTGGTGCCAATCAGGTGCAGACGAAGGCCGAGATTGGTCTAACGTTTGCCAGTGCACTCCGCAGTACGCTGCGCCAAGACCCTGATGTCATCATGGTCGGTGAAATTCGTGATTTAGAAACTGCCGAAATTTCCATTCGCGCTTCGTTGACGGGTCACTTGGTGTTCTCGACCTTGCACACGAATGACGCCCCTGGCGCGATCACGCGTTTAGTCGACATGGGCGTGGAGCCTTTCTTAGTGGGTTCGGCGGTAGAATTGGTCATCGCTCAACGTCTCGTGCGTCGTCTGTGCCCCGATTGTGCCCGCACCGTTCCCGTCGATCGCAAGCGTCTCTTGCCCGCTCTCGAAGCGTTGGGCATGGGCGAAGCCGAACTAAATTCGGTGAAAGAATTACGTGAGCCAGTTGGTTGCCGTCGTTGTCGCAACACGGGCTACCGTGGCCGCGTCGGTGTTTTCGAAATTTTCCATCCTAAGCCGTGCCACGATTTAATCGTCGCGCGTGTTAGTAACCGCGAACTCACCGAACGTGCTATGGCTAACGGGATGCGTCCCTTGGCTAAAGCCGGCTGGTTGAAGGTCGCCGCTGGTTTAACGACCATGGATGAACTGATCCGCAACTTGAGCGCGACAGAGTAAGCCGTATGCCTTCGTTTAATTACAGTGCCCGCGATGCTCAAGGTGCCACTTCGAATGGCACCGTCGAAGCCGCCAATCGTCGCGAAGCCTTGCGTCGTTTGCAAAGCCGCGGCCTGCGCCCCCTCAATGTTGAAGAGGTCGGAACCACTAAAACGAAGGATAGTAAGCAAGACGGAGCCAACTCTCCGGACATGGAACCCACGGTCGCGGAATTACTGCCGTTTTTAGAGGCCCTCGCGGATTTGATTCGCAGTGGGATGTCGGCGGGTGAAGCCCTCCGTTTGTTGTCGCTGCGTTTACAAAAATCTCGCCTGCGCAATTTGTGCGCGGGGATTTGGGCTAAGTTAGGTGAAGGTCAAAGTTTGTCGGTGGCGATGGGTGCCTTTCCCAAAGTCTTTGACGGCCAAACGATCAATTTGATTTCCGCGGGTGAAGCGACGGGGAATATCCGCGATGTGTTGGAGCGCTTAATCACGCACTTCACGGAGCAGAAAGAGTTTCAACGTAAGCTCATCGGGGCCATGGCTTACCCGCTGTTTATTTGTGTCATCGCGATTGGCGTCGTGCTGTTCTTCGTGCTCTTCCTGTTACCGCGTTTGCAAACGTTGCTGACGTCGTTGGGCGGCAAACTGCCGCTTTCAACTAAGTTGCTAATTACCTTTGCGGATGTGTTTGTAGTTGCGGCTCCGATTGCCCTCGTGGTGGGAGTGATTGCGACGATTGGGATCTACCGCTGGCGCCAAACCGATGAAGGTAAATTGGCTTCGGATGCCCTGTTGCTGAAGACGCCTTTAGCGGGGGCTTTCGTGATGCGGGTATCGGTTTTAAATTTCTGCCACACCTTGGCAGTGTTGTTAGAAAACGGCATCACTACCGCGGATGCACTGCGCTTGGCTGAAAAGACCGCTCCTAACCGTGCCTTGCGCCAGCAGTTACGCGAAGCCACCGACCGGGTCTTGGAAGGGGAAAGTTTATCGCGTGCCTTGGCTCGCACGGGCTACTTCCCCCGTTTGCTCTTAGACCGCGTTGCCGTGGCTGAACAAACTGGCAACTTGGCTCCAGGTTTGCGTGACATTGCCCGCTCCTATCGCGCCGAGTTAGATCGTTGGTTGGGAGCAATCTCCCAAACCATCTCGGCTTCGGTGCTCGTCGCCGCCTTCTCGTTCGTGGCGTTTATCGCCTTTGCGATTGTTGCCGCGGTCTTCGAGGTTAGTTCGAGCTTCCGCTTCTAAACCAACCAAGTCCAGCGAGGCCGCCCATCGCGGTCCTCGGCTGGGCTTATTTGCTGGCGGCTTCTTTAGCGGGAGCGGCCGGGGCTTCCGTATTCTTAACTTCCGGTGCTGCGGGCGCTTTGGGGGCAGCTTCCATTAATTCTAAAGCGGTGACTTGCACGGCCATGGTTACGGTGCCTGAATTCCCTCGATCGGATTGCAGACTCATTTGGGCAATCGCCAAGTAAGGAGCCCGAGCACTGATATTCTCGTAGAATTTCACCACGCTCGCCATGTCGGCCCGACGGCAATTCATCTGCAAGGAGTGGACGGCGAACTTGCCGGCTTTTTGCGTCTTAGGGGCTTCGGTGCTGGCGTTGAGACCAGACTCTTTGGCGGCGGCCACGGCTTCCGCGACGAGGCGGGCCTCATCGTAACCGTGACCTGAGTCGAGACCTTGTACGGCCGTGGCCGCTTCGGCGCGGATACTCGCTTCTTTGCTCAGCCAGCCCTTTTGGATGCTGGCTTCACTTTCGAGTGCTTGCCAATTATCCCATTCGCTACGCACGCGACTCCAGGCACTGGTCGACCAGAGGAAGGCCGCGATGACAATCGCCGCCAAGGCCATCAAACGCTCGCGCGGTTTAAAACTAAAGAAAAGGTGTTTCATTGTTTGGGTTGTTGAATCGCTTTGCGCAGGGCGTCGGCCTTAAAGGTAATGGTGGTGGTGAAAGTCGTCGAAGTCTCGCGGGCGCGGATGTCGCGATTTACCACGCTGGCAACTTCAGGTAAGGCGGACATCGAATGCTCGAAGATGGTGATGTCGCCGGCGTTGCTGGTGCGGCCTTCAATCTCAATCACGGTATTGCTCTTACAATTCATCCGTTGGAAATCGATGGTCGGGGGACGGTGATCGTTCGCAATTGAGAGCATTTCCAGAGGCAAGGGACGCTTCACGCCGAGTTCGACGATTTTACCCACAATGCCTTGAGCGGCTTCAATTTCCGTAACCAGCGGGCGGCGTTGGGTGTTGCCCGCAGCTAAGTCACGCGTGCGCCAGCTGATGCCTAAACCAACGACTTCGAGGACAAAAGAGAGGATGATGACGGCCGCCCCGAGGCGGACGACATTCCAGAGCAGGAGGTTCGTGCGTTCTTTTTTGCGACGGAGTGCTAAGAAGTCGGTGTCACGGATGTCCACGGCATCTAAGTGACGCTTCTGGATGACGAATTCATTGGCATCATTTTCGACCTTAAGGGCTAAATTGGCATCGCGTAATTCGCCGCGAAGAAAGCCCGTGACGATTTGATGCGAGAACCCCTTGGGTAATTCGGCACGATCCGCCGCTTCTTGGGTAATGCTTTCCTCGGTCGCATCGGCGAGTTCGGCGACGATGATGGCAGAGGGCAGAGCATCGCCTTCTTTCCAAGCTAAGGCGGTGAGACGTTCGTCGCCGCGGTGTACCACGACGCCACTTTTCTCCGGCTTAATCCCGCAGAGGGCGACGAATTCAGGCATTACTTGGCAATCATCGGGCCAAGCAAAACTTTCTTCGGGGGTGAAGCGCCGACGGTGGGCGGCGTAGGCGAGCGCTTGTTTGCCGTCTTCAGAGAGTACGAACCCCACGAGCATTTGTTCGAGGGGGAAGGGCGACAAAGTCTCGAGGGCCAAATTCACTTCGGCCTCAGCGTTCTCACCTTCAATGGCGATCCGTCGCACAAAGAAGCGGTTGCCAGGCAGGAGGGCCGCGCCCTCTTTGGGGCGGGTGGCATTAAAAAGGTTTAGGGCAGAACTCATTTAATAGGGGAGCGTACGACAATGGGAGTGGGTTTGTTGGCCGATTCCTTGGGTGGACCGTTGTCTTCTGCCCAAGCGAGAATTTGGAAGGGGTAATTAAGGCTGGTGCTGGCCTGACGACCACCGGTGCCTCCGATGGGCATACTGGAAGCAATCGGGGGGTCAACGCCAGGAGTGGTGGTGGGGATAGTGGGGTTCGTGGTACTCGTGGTCGAAGCCGAGTTAGACGTCGTCTTACTCGCCGTGGCCGACCCTTGGGTTGACCCCGTGCTTGTGGCGGTTGTTCCCGTGGCGAGTGAGAAATTAGTGGTTCGAGCCGATGAAGTTTTACCACCGAGGTTAATCGTAGGGTTGGTGTCGGGGTTGGCCGCGGCCGCCGTGAAACTGACATCGGTGCGGATGGCGACCAAGGCGCTGACGCGGCATTTAGCGAGGCCTTCTTTCACCGTGACGCGCACCCACATGAGGTGCACTTCGTCATCAAAGTTCTGCAAGGGGGCTCCGCCCCCGATGAGCTGGCGCACTTCTTGGGTCACCCGGAAATACGGGGGGGTGCCGACAATGCGTTTTTGCATGGTCGATTGGCGATCGCGGATCAGGCCCAGTTGCTTGTCGTCTAGTCCGATGCAGAGGAGCAAGGTGTCCGAAGCGGTGTTGATGTTGGTGTCGCCGAAGGTGTAGAGGCTAACACACGACTTGAAAGCTTCGAGCAAGGGGGTGGGGTCACCCTTTTCATCGAAGAAGAAATCTTTGCACACGCCGACCGAGCGGAGTTCCTCGAACGAGCGTAAAGAGCGTCGGGCGGGACGATAAGAAAGCGTTGCCCGTTGGTACGCAGCGTCGGTGGCATCCTCTTCAATCGATTCGTAGGTTTTGCTCATCCAACCGACCAGAGCGTCGGCCACTTTTTCTGCGTCGTTTTCTTCTAAGTTCAGCGCGTAGAAAAATTTAATCAGCGTATTCTTATCTAAAATCGCAAGCGGGAGCTTGGCGCTTTCGTCTTCGTATTCAAAGGTGACTTCGAGTCCGTCGTGCGGTGGAAAGCCCGCGTAGGCATGCGGATCTTCAAAGCCCTGCGAGGGGGCGTGAATCTTATTAATATCAATCGTCCGAATTTCGGCGATGACCGCCAAGGCGAGTTCTAATTCGGATTGGGCATCGGCCCGCAAGCGCCGGCGATCGGCCTCCATCGTGGCCATGGATAATTCCAAAGAATTATCTTCCATGAAGCGGGCCAAGAGTAGCGAGGCCAAGGTGATGAGCACCAAGACAACGATAATCACCGATCCGCGACGGCGTTGGTACTTCATGGGCGAGTGGCTCCTACCCGTTTGATGGGCATGTTGATGAACGTGGTGGCCTTGAGGTTGCCGTGGGCAAAGTTTAAGTAGATGCGGTTCGGCTGCAGCCAAGTCGTGCCGTCGGTGTCATGCAAGGGTGCTTCTTCCACATGCCAACGTTTCAACGTGGCGTCATAATATTCGTAATTGATGCTCGTGACGAAGGGGGTGAGGACGGTCTCGTGGAAATCTTTTAAGTCACGTTCGAGTTCGAGTCGTGATTGCCACTGGAGCACGAGGCCCTTCTCGGTGTCGACGTAGAGCGAGAAATCGATATCGGGCAGAGGTGACACCGGCCAATTCGCCAAGCGTCCCGCATCGGCGAGTAAGAAATTTAAGCGACCTTCCGTGGTGCCGTCCTTGGTGACAGTGTCTTGCATGATGACGCCGGATGCCCCTGGCCCGAGCGTGGCGGCTTCTAAAGTCTGCCGTAATTGTTGCGTGGCCGCCCGAACGTGTTGGTCGAATAAACGTTGGTCGCGTCGATCGCCCCAGAGTTCACTCATCGAAAAGAGGAACGAGTTGAGGGTGACCATTAAAATCGCCAACAGGGCCAACGAGACGAGGGACTCAATCAGGGTGAACCCGCGGCGTTGCTTCGGTAGAGCTAAAGTCATGCGTTAGAACGCCCGTGCCGGGGCGCCTCCTTGTCCAGGTGCAGGAGCAGCTCCGCCGCCCCGATTCCCGCCGCCTTGACCATTGCCGTTTTGGCCTGGAGTACCGTTGCCACCATTGCCGCCCCGACCTTGTCCGTTGCCCTGGCCGTTACCACCTTGACCATTCCCGCCGCGGTTCGGCGTGCCGTTGCCCTGTCCATTCCCTTGTCCGTTGCCACCTTTACCATTCCCGCCTTGGCCGCCTTTGCCTTTGCCCGCGAGGGGGTTTTTATAAGGAGTGGGCGCACTGACGAGTCCGCCAGGTCCGGGATCGGTTTCTTTGTAGCCGCGTTGCTGGTAAAGTCGTTCACGCGCGGCATCGATGATTTTTTGACGATCTGAAACCACCGACCACGTGGGGCGCAGCAGCATGCTGGTCTCCGTGATGTCAGGGGTGAATTCGCCATTGGTTTCCCGCTGAATCGCCATCGTCAACGTGACGTTAAACAAATCGCTCACGGTGGTGGGTTCAGCTTTGGCCTTCCAATGTGCTTTGCGATCGCCGGGTAGATTCACGTCTCCACCTACATCTAAACTATCAAAGCTCACAGTTTCGAGCATCGCGGCCCGCGTCCGTGCTAAGTCATCGAGGTATTGCTCGTCTTGTTTCAAAGCCATGCGGGCTTGCAAGACGCTGGAATAGGCGGCACCGAGCCCGACCGCCGCGAGGGCGAAGATCGCCAAACTAACCAAGACTTCAATGAGGGTGAATCCGCGGTGCTTCATTTGATTTCCTTCGCGGGTAAGGGAGCACAGGTGAGAGGATCGATATCGATGACATGCCGGTTCTCGCCCCGGGTCACATCGAGGCGCACGCGATCGCACGTACCATCGGGATAGAAGTGAACTTTATCCAAAGGGTTTTCTTGCGCCACGCCTCCGATTAAAATCGCCCCGACCACTTCCGGCGGCAGGAGTTTGACTTTCACGCCATCGAGGTGAGGCAAGATTTGCTCTTGGTCATCGCCCCAAGTGTAACGTGTGATTTCGTCGTTCGATTTATCGCTCTCGTCAGGGACTAATTCCAAGATGCGTCCTTGCTCGACGGCTTGGCGACGCACGGTCTGCATGAGGGATAAGATCGCATCTTCTGGGTCGCTGCGCGCTGTGCCTTTTAATAACGAAGCGGATCCGCCGACGAGCACGACGGATAGCATCGCAAATAATCCGAGAACGAGGAGCGTCTCCAGTAAAGTGAAGCCGCGATGGGCCGAGGGTGCAGCCGTTTGCTGGAGCGACTTAGGGTTCACCAATTGCCGATGTCGTCAGGAGTATCCGCCGTCTTATCGCGGCCCTTGGAGAAGAGGTCATAACTTTCCGTGTTATGCGTTCCGGGGTAACGATACTGATAAGGCTCATTCCAAGGGTCGACGGGGAGGTTGCCGCCTTTGGCTTCCATGTAAGGACCGCGCCATTTGTCGGTTTTACCTTCAGGGGCGACGATGAGGGCCTTGATGCCTTCTTCGGTCGAGGGGAAGTCGCCCATGTCGATACGATAACGCACTAACGAGGTCTTGAGCGATTCGTTGACGAAGAGTTTGGCGACGCCTTCTTGGCTTTGGCCCAAGATTTTATCGGTGTTCGTGACCGCTAGGCCCACGAGCATCCCGACGATGGCGACGGCGATGAGAATTTCGAGTAACGTAAAGCCACGACGAGCTTTGCGGACTGGAGAGGAAACGTTTTGCATGAGATCAAAATTAGTTGGGTGCTCCGTTGTTATTGCCTGCGCCATTACCGCGCGTGTTCGTGCCGCCGCCAGCGTTATCACCGCCGCGATTGCGATTGCCGCGACCGCCAAAATTACCGCCGTTGGTATCACCGGTGTTGCCACCGCCGTTTTGTTGCCGTTCGGCAAAGCGCTTGCGCATTTCATCGCGGAAGGCTTGGAGTTTTTCATCCGAGATATTGGAAGCTGCTGGGGCAGCTTGCGGAGCTACTTGGTTAAAGTTGCCCGCTACGATGGGCTGAGGGGCATCGATTTTCCCCACCGTGACTTGGCGTAAGGGGAGCTTCACGGCCTGACCCGCGTTCTCAATGACGAGGACTTCATTGATAGGATCGTAATCTTTGACACTCACCGCCACGGGGCCGCTCGGGGCTTGGCCCTGGGCAACCCAACTGGATTGTTTGGTCTGGTTATTGTAGATGCTAAAATAGGTGACGCCGGCATCCACGTATAACCCGCGGAATTCGAGCACGCCTGGTTTCATGTCGCGACCCCCGAGGCCGCCAGTGTTGCTTTGTCCGAAAGGCGAGTTTTTGACCAAGCCGTCGAGGTCCATGGCCGCCAAAGGCATGACGCCCGCCAGGAGGGTGGCTCCAGCGAGGGTCAGGGCATGGGTACGGGAAAAGGGTTTCATCAGAGGTGGGGTATGCTTATAACACCATTTAGAGTCTTAGGTTTCCTAACTTCCTGTCCACGCTAGGCTTTAACTCCTTAAGGGCAGGTATAAAATGAAGGGTTTTGGTGGTGAGCTGGGCACTTGGGGGTTAAATAATAACTTAAACTGTTAATTATAAATAACTTATGAATAAATTAAGATTTTTACACCTTTTTTAAAATTTACGCTTAGTTTGCAACTTAACGCTTAGGGTTTTGTCTTTAAATGAAACCATGCGGTCACCCCGTCAGCAGCCCCCCCGCTTAGCCCCCCTTCTCCCCTGGATGTGGGCTGGGTTACTTTGCGCCCTGCCAGTCGTCGCCACCGCTCAAGATTATAAGAAAGACCTGCAGCCTTTTTTGGAGAAATACTGCGTGGATTGTCACGGGAACGATAAGACGAAAGGGGATGTTAATTTTGAAGTCATCAAGGATGACGCGAATTTTTACACGCAGCAGCGACTCTGGCGCGAAGCGGTAAGCCAAGTGGTTACTGGCGAGATGCCACCCACGAATCGTAAGACACGTCCTACCTCGGCTGAAATCCAAGCGATGGAAGCAGCTACGAAAGGTCTCCTGTCTCGGGCGATTGCCAAGGCCAAGGTCGACCCCGGCACCGTCACCATCCGTCGCCTTAATCGGATTGAGTATAATAATACGATCCGCGACCTCTGCTATTTAGATGGTAACTACTCGGCGGATTTTCCGGCCGATGACACGGGATACGGGTTTGATGACATTGGGGATGTGCTGACGTTCTCGCCTGTACACTTGGAGCGCTTCATGGGCGCAGCGGAGCTCATCGCTGAAAAGGCGATGGTGGCCGATGGCCAAAATGTCGATAGCCTCAATGCCGATGGCTACGGTTTAACGCCCCGCGGACGTTCGGAAGGGCAGTTGCGAATTTTTAACCCGAATCCAGCCCTGAGTGCGGAATTCGAAGCACCCCGCAACGGAGATTATGTCTTCCGTGCGAGCTTGGTTTCGATGGGTAGCACGAGCGATCCGGAGTCTAAAGTGGCTTTGTCGGTCGATGGTAAAATCGTGGCGACGCAGGGCTTGAAAACCCGTACGACGGATTCAAAGAAGCCCGAGCGTGCCGATGCGAAGATTCATTTAACGGCCGGTAAACATACCTTTACGGTGACCTGGCAAAACCCGCCCGCCGATATGAACAAAGGCTCGCGGCGCTTAGGGACGTATCGCTATCAGCTGCTCGGGCCTTCGGATACGCGCACGGAATTGCAACGTCGCTTAACGGAATTTGCCGAAGGTAAAACGGGCGAACCCCGAGCTCGTGCGATGGTGAACTGGTTCGTTAGCCGTGCTTTCCGCCGTCCCGCTACCGCCGCCGAAGTACAGCGTTACACCAAAGTTTTTCTGGCGGGCGAAACTGCCGGTGGCAATTGGGAAGCGGGCGCCCAAGCGATGATCGCCACGGTGCTCGCCTCGCCCAAATTTATTTTCCGCGCCGAGCAAGACGAACAACCCATCGCGCCTGATGCTCACCCGGTTAGCGATTTCGCCCTGGCTTCGCGCTTGAGCTATTTCCTGTGGGGTTCGATGCCGGATGAGGAATTATTTAACTTAGCTTTTAAAAAGGAACTGGCTCCCAATCTTTTGGCGCAGGCCAAACGCATGCTCAAAGATAAGCGTTCCGAATTCTTAGTCACCAGCTTCGGCCTGCAATGGCTCCAAATTCGTCGCCTCTCGCTCGTCTCACCAGACACGAAACAGTTCCCTGAGTTCGATGACCAATTGAGGGTTTCGATGGCAAAAGAGACGGAGTTGTTTTTAAGCGAAATTTTCCGCGAAGATCACAGCGTGATGGATATCTTGGATGCGAATTATACGTACCTCGATTTACCCTTGGCTAACCTCTACGGTATCAACGGGGTGAATTCTAGACGTGCGGGTGATTTCGTGCGCGTACAATTGCCTCCTGGCGATCGCGGTGGCGTGCTTACGCAAGCGAGTATCTTGACGGCGACTTCGAATCCGACGCGGACTTCGCCCGTTAAACGTGGCAAATGGATCTTGGAGCAAATCCTCGGTACGCCGCCACCTCCCGCGCCTCCCGAAGTGCCGGCTTTGGAAGCCCAACATAAGTTAACCGGTTCTCTGCGCCAACGGATGGAACAACACCGTGCTAATCCAACCTGCGCCTCCTGCCACACGCGCATGGATGCCATCGGCTTTGCCTTCGAAAAATTCAATGCCATCGGCAAGCTGCGCGATACCGATGAGGGTTCGACCATCGACCCGGCTGGTAAATTACCCGATGGCCGTAGTTTCGCGGGAGCCGCTCAGTTCAAAGAGGTTATTAAAGGTGATAAAGAGAAGTTCATCCGTAATTTGTCGGGGAAAATGCTGATTTATGGCCTCGGACGGGGTCTGGAATACTACGACGAGCCCGCGGTGGATAAAATCACGGAAGCGACTATCAAGGGCGATAACCGGATTTCGGCGATGATCTACGCCGTCATCATGAGTGACCCCTTCCGCTTGCGTCGGGGAACTTCTCAGTTAGAATTAGGGTCTAATACCCCGAAGAAGAAGTAATCTTCCCTTTTACTATGAAAAAAGAATACCAGCTCAGCCGCCGTACCGTCCTCAAAGGACTCGGCGTGACTCTGGCCTTACCTTGGCTGGAGCAGATGGGGATGCAGACGAGTTGGGCCGCCGGCAACACGCCGGTTTCGCAAGCCGCCCCCAACCGCATGGCTTTCTTGTACGTTCCCAATGGAGTGAACATGGATGGCTGGCGCGTCCCTACCGAAGGGGCCTTGCCTTCCAAGTTGCCTGCGATTCTGGAACCGTTGGCGGAAGTGAAAGATTATTTTTCGGTGTTGAGCGGTTTGACGGCCGATAAAGCCCGCGCTCACGGCGATGGAGGTGGTGACCACGCCCGCGCAATGAGCGCTTTCTTGACGGGTGCTCAGCCTCGCAAGACCGACGGGGCTAATATTAAAGCCGGTGTTTCGGCTGACCAAATTGCTGCCGCCCGGATTGGCGAGCGGACACGTTTGGCGTCTTTAGAAATCGGGGCCGACGCGAGTAAGTTGGCGGGTGGCTGCGATTCGGGTTACAGCTGTATTTACGAATCCAACCTTTCCTGGCGCTCGGCCACGCAGCCGATGCCTAAGGAAATCAGCCCAAAATTAATTTTTGAACGTCTCTTTGGCTCGGGCTCCGATGTCGAACGTGCCCGTCGTGACGCGGCGCGGAAGAGTATCCTCGATTCCGTGCGCGATGATTTTCGCGAATTGAACGTCCGCTTGGGGACGAACGATCAACGCAAACTCGACGAGTATTTCACCGCGGTACGCGAATTAGAAGTTCGCATTCAAAAAGCCGGCACGATGGCGCAACCTAAATTGCCCGCTACGGTGAAGGCTCCCACGGGGATTCCTCAAAGCTACGAAGAACACCTGCGTCTTTTGGCGGACTTGATGGTGCTGGCTTTCCAAACCGACAGCACCCGCGTTTGCACTTTCGTCTTAGCGAATGAGGGTAGCAATCGTTCCTATCCTTTCATCAACGTTCGCGATGGGCACCATAGCATCTCCCACCATGGTCATGACCCGGTGAAGTTGGCGAAGATTCAGGACATTAATAAATTCCACTCCTCGCAGTTGGCTTACTTGCTCACGCGCCTGAAGTCCGTGAAGGAAGGCGACGGCAACTTACTCGATCACTCGATGATTGTGTATGGTTCGGGTAATGGTGACGGCGATCGTCACAACCACGACGACTTGCCCATCTTGCTCGCCGGCCGCGGTTGCGGTACGCTCCGCCAAGGTCGCAGTATTCAATACGCCAAGGAAACGCCGATCAATAACTTGTGGGTGAGCATGCTGAACCGCATGGACATCCATGATGTGCAGTTCGGCGATAGCACCGGCGAATTGAAGAAGCTCGTCTAAGGCCCGCGCGTCAGGCTATTGATTGCTCCACAGCCACTCTAACGCGGCGGGGAGCGTTTGGCCTACGGCTTTGCCGTCGACGTGCCCCGCGCCTTTACAGAAGACGTATTTATAGGCGTAACCTTTTTTCGCTAAGACGTCGGCCATCCGCTCGTTGGCCATGACCCAGTTGTGCAACGAGGCTTCGTCTTTATTCCAACCATTATCTTTCTCGCCGACTTGCATCCAGATGCGCAAGGGCTTGCGCTCGGTTTTCATGATGAGGTTTTCGTGGTATTCCCAGGCGCCGTGCGGGGTCTTGGGGTCGAAGGGCGATTGTTGGTCTACGAACGTACCGGAGTAACTGAGGACGCGGCGATAGAGTTCGGGGTGATACCAGGCCATGGTAAACGCACACGCGGCTCCAGAACTGCCACCCATGGCGGCCCGGTCGCTGGGGTTCTTGCTGAAATTAATTTTATAATCCTTGGCGATGCGCGGCAGGATCTCGGTCTCGATAAAGTCGGTGTATTTACCCGAGAGGGTGTCGTACTCGAGCCCGCGTTGGCTGCCTTTGCCGTCGCCACCCCCGGATTGCACGAACACGGCGACTTGCACGGGCACCCGTTTTTCGGCGATGAGGTTATCGAGCGCCGTGGCAACGCGCTTGGTGTACCAAGGGCCGTCGGTGACGATGATGAAGGGGACGGGGGTGCCGGCTACATACTGGACGGGGACGTATACCTGCACTTTTCTTTTATAAGGTCCATTGAGGCCGGGGTAGATCTTACTCTCGGTGGCATCGATGGTGAAATCATGGATGACTCCTTTAGCCGCTCCTGGCTTGGCGGTCATTTCGGGCGCGGCTTGGTAGTCGGGTCCAATGACGGAATCGTGTGGTCCTGACGCCGCCAGGGCGGTGAGGGCCAGAGAGCCTAAAAGCAAGCAAGCGAGAGAGCGGGGCATAAAAGTAGTGACCATTACAGATGGGTGAAGGTTCCTTTTCTTGTAACTTAATAAAGTTTGAGTGGTTTTATTTAAAAAAATGAGTGCTACCCCGCCTTTTAAGCCTAACCCTTTTTATCGGGCCTCGCAGGCCCTCCCGCCTTTAGTCCGTCGCAAGTTTCTGGGTTTGATGGCCCTGACGTTTGGTTGGGTGGTGGCGCGTGCCGAGGACACCCCTCCTCCTGACATGCCCCGTGGCAAAGGGAAGGGCGGCAAGGGCGGAGGCCAAGGGGGTGGCGGCGACAACTCTCGAGCTCGCGGCCCCGTTTTTCATGGCGATTATGTTTTGCCCGAAAACTTGGCAGAGTATGCCCAGCTTTCCGTCGTGCTCGGTCGTGCCACGAATCAAGAGGTGACCGTGAGCTTCTTAGCCAAAGACGCGATGGAGGTATTTCTAGACCTAGGTACGGCTTCTGGAAAATACTCCCGCAAAGTGGGTCCAGTGACTTTAGCCAAAGGCGAGCCGACCGAAGTGATCATCAATCAGTTAACGGCCAACACGGAATATTTTTATCGCCTGCAATCCCGCAAAGTCGGCACGTCGGCTTTTACCGCCCGCCCTGAATGTCGCTTTGCTACCCAACGGGCTCCCGGGAGTTCGTTTGTTTTCACCCTGCAAGGCGACTCGCACCCCGAACGTCCGCAGAGCAGTCACCCCGACCTCTACGCCCGCACGTTGCAGACCGCCGCCGCCGATCGACCCGATTTCCATATTTGTATCGGGGATGACTTCAGCGTCGATAAGGTGCGCACGGTTAACCCTGCTTCTCTGGCCGAGCCTTATTACCTGCAGCGCCCCTTCCTGGGTTTAATCGGTCAGTCGGCCCCGGTCTTCTTGATGAATGGCAATCATGAGCAGGGTTCGCTGTTTAACTACCTGCAAAAAGATGAGCGTCATGATGTCGCCGTGGGCGTGCAATTAGCGCGCAACCGGCTTTATCCGACAATTGCCCCCAATGGCTTTTACACGGGTAACGTCGAGCCCTTGAAAGAAATCGGGCTGCTCAAAGATTACTGTGCGTGGACCTGGGGCGACGCCCTGTTTATTATTTTAGATAATTACTGGCACTCGCCCGCCTTGGTGGATTCGGGTTACGGCGAAAAGAATGGCTATGGAGGTAACGGTGGTAAAGGCGGTGGGGGCGGTGGGGGCGGTGGGGCCGATAAACATAATCGCGATTGGTGGGCAATTACGCTGGGCGATGCCCAATACCGCTGGCTGAAGCAGACACTCGAGACGAGCAAGGCGAAGTATAAATTTGTCTTTGCTCACCACGTGATGGGCACGGGCCGCGGTGGCGTGGATGTGGCCGGGATGTATGAATGGGGTGGCGAAGGGCGCAAGGCCGAGGGGTCGTTTGCTGAAAAGCGCCCGACCTGGGAAATGCCGATTCACCAACTGATGGTGAAGCACAAGGTAAACATTTTCTTCCAAGGGCATGACCACTTGTATTGTCAGCAGGAAAAAGATGGCGTGATTTACCAAGAAGTGCCGATGCCTTCCGATCACGGTTACGTGGCTTACAACGATGACCGCTATCAATCGGGCAAGAAGTTGCCGAGCTCGGGCTACCTGCGCATCTCCGTGCACCCTCAGCAAACGAAAGTCGAATACGTGCGTTCGTTCTTACCTAAGGATGAGACGAAAGATTTAAAGCAGGGGCAGATTGCTCATGCTTACGAAGTTAAACCGCGTACGGCTTAAAACGACTAAAGCAAAAGCCCGAGGGGAACCTCGGGCTTTTTAATCTAATCTGAGATTTGCTTAAGCGCCGGTGCTGTGGGTTTGCTTTTGGCGACGCCGGGCCAGACCCGCCAGCAAACTCACACCACCGATGATGAACCCGTAAGTCGAGGGTTCAGGGATGGCACTGAGTTGTAGCATAATCTGACCGTTGGCGCTGTCATTATAGATCGTGCTATTGGCCGCCAAGGACCCGTTGTAAGTCAGGCTCGAGGTATCAATCCTGAAGAGGTCACTGAGGTTGGTACCCATCGGCTGAGTCAGGCTGCCATAAGTCATCAACGTGATATTGCGATTCACGGTGATGGGGCTGGTTAAGCCGCCGGCCGTGCCCGCGCTGTTCAGCGAGATTAATTTAATCGTCGCCTTATTGCTCGCCGAGAGCCCCGTTAAATCTAGCAGCCCAGTGATGTTCGTCGTGTCGTAGCCGTTGCCTGCTAGTCTCGTCGGGTCTTGGATCTCGATGTTGAAACTGCTGCCACCCTGCACGGCGAGTGAGGCCATGTTGATGGTGCCGATGGAGTTTCCTGGGGCCAGGACCGCTCCGCTGTTTAATCGTACCGCTCCAATCGAACCATTACCAACTAACCTTGAGCCGTTGTTATAGGTGTGGGTGCCGCGGAGATTACTCGACGCATCATAGATCCCGCCATTGCCCACGTTGAGAGTACCCGTGAAGCCCGCGCCGTTAATGATGCTACCTCCATTGAGGGTAATCGTTGCCGTCGAGGCCGCATTATTTAAGTTCAGAGTCCCCCTCGAAAGGTTGGTGGTGTTATTAAAGCCAGCATTAGCAATGACATCCCCTCCCGAAATATTCACGACGCCAGTCCCCGCTGAATTGGCGGTGCTTAAAATGAGAGTTCCGCCAGAGATATTAATATTACCCGACGTCGTGCTATCCCCTTTGATATTTAAAGTCCCTTCCGTCTGGTTCACTCCCCCTGCCAAGTTAACGCCCCCGACCGACCAAGTGCCGCTTCCAGACTTAATCAACGTGGCATTGGCACCCCAAGTGCCCACCGCTCCAATGACTTCTCCGATAACAGAATTACTCGCACTTCCGGTGAGGGTTAAATTGCCGCCGGCACTGCCCGTAATGGCTACACTATCCACTGATTTGGCTTTATTATAATTAGTGTCCGACCAAATGGTGGCCCCTCGGCTTCCTACTGTCCAACCCCGAACTGAAGTCGTATCTTCGCGACTGAATTTAATAGTCCCCCCATTAATCAAGATATTGCCTGATCCGAGGGAGAGACTGGTATTAAAAGCAGCTCCAGATGTTTGATACCAACTTTTTCGCATTTCAAGGGTGCCTCCGTTTACTGTAATCGTAGGGCTGGGGCGCGATGATAGTGAGTCTGCTCCTTCCGCGCCGTAGATCAGGGCACTGTCATTAAACATGGTTCCAGAGACGATAAATAGGCCATCATTGACGGTAAGTTTAGAAACAAGGGAAGGGGAAGTGGTGTACCCCGTGCTCGAGCCAGAAAACTCCTGACTGCCTGCGCCAGTTTTAACGATATCAAGTGCAGTGATACAAACGTCATTCCAATTATTCGGACGCCATTGACCTGAATAGTTATAGGATCTTCCGGCACCTACATCCAGGGTTAGGGTGACGATTTGCGGGTAACTAGGAGAACTAAACGCGGAACTGATCTGCTGACCGCTACCAGTACCACTGAGGCCTCCTAGCGTGGTGTTGCCCACAAACTCTAAAAGAGTATTATTCCCGCCGTTAGAAATAATATCGTCCGCATTGCTAGTAATTCCAAGATTAGTCCCGCTGGCTCCAATTTGGCGGCTACTAAAACTCGAAATATCATAAGTGGCTGCCCATGCCAGGGGAGTTAATTGAACGGCAGCCATTAAGATGCCGAGAGAGAGGAGGTGCGGTTTCATAGGATTTTAGGGATGAGCCCTGAATTGTGAACACCGTCGTTTTTAAGAAATCTAAAACCGTTAAAATGGGCTTTAGACATTAAGCGAACGTGAGGTTAAAACCCTAATTATGCGGTGCGCATGCTAGTCGTGCCGCGCCGCTTCCGCAGTTTTTCCCCGATGATTGCTCCGATGAAAATGAAACCCGCCGCTGCAAAGTGCGAGGGTTCAGGCACCGACGTGATGGTTAATTCGAAGAGTTGACTCCCAGCATTCTGGTTAATGCTAAACGCGAGTCGTTCGCCGCCTAAGGCTTGGAGTAAGCTCTGCGTATTGAAATCAGTAGTGTCGAACACGATTAAGTCGCTGAGGCTGACATCACCGGGGACTAAGAGGTTTTCATACTGGATGAGGCTGAAGCGCACGAGGTCGCCTTCGGTGAGCGCCCCCAATCCTTCAAAGCCTTCCGGGAACAGGGAGATGAGTTTTACTTTGAGGGGATGCGCCGCACTCAACCCTCGGAGGTCCAGCGTGCCATCGACTTGCAAGAGCCTACCATCGCCGCCGTTCGCAGGCACGAGGTTGAACAGGGCGACTTTAATCAGCGTATCGGCCTGGAGTTGCAACGAGGCCATTTGCAAAGGGCCCATGCCGTCTTGGAGGAAAATCCCGCCGCCGGTTTCGACGACAACGTTCCCCACTTTGCCTTGCCCGATTAAAGCTCCTTGAGAAGCGATGTGCAAAGTGCCTCCGCCTAAACTGCCGAGCTGGCTCGTGGCTTCGAGGAATTGTTTCACGATAGCCTCGCCCGCAAAATTCTCCCCGCCAGTCACGCGCCCACCATCGAGCGTCAACTTGGCTTCACTGCGATGCCCGCCTAATTCCACGACGCCGCCTTCGACGATGGTTTCGTTCGCATAGCCGTCCGCATTGATTTTAAGTCGTCCCTGCGTCACGGTCACCGTCCCGCTTCCTGCGGCTTCGGCGTGTTCCAAATTCAACTGGCCGCCTAAGAGTTTTACGGGGCCAGCGGTTTGACTCGGACCGGTGATACTCAAAATGCCGTCGTGCACCTCCCCGCCGCCACCGAGATTGCTGCCCGCGACTTTCCAATAGCCGCTGCCTTTTTTAATCAGCTTGGCGGTTGCTTGCCAGTTGCCCTGACTGCCCAAGACTTCTTGTAACTCGGACCCGCCCGTAGGTTGCCCGCCAATAACCACCGATCCCGCTGTGCCCGTTAGAGTCACGGAGCCGCCACCATCCACGCCACCAGTAATCAAATCCTCCGCAGCGTTCGGGCCCTCGCTGAGAGGCTTCGTAAAATTAGCGTCGGTCCAAAGGGTGACGCCGCCAGTGCCGACGATGAAACCGCGACTGGCGTATTGCGGGGCGTCGGTAAATTTTAACGTTCCGCCTTCGACGACGATGTTCTTCGCTGCTCCAGAAAGGGTGTTGAACGCACTGCCTCGGGCCGCACTCCAATCGCGCTTAATCTCCAGAATCGCCTGTGGTAATACCTGCACAGTCCGGTCCTGCGCCCACGGGGTTTCGGGATTGGCAAAAATATTTCCCGAGAGAATCAGCGTGCCTTGATCCACGGTGAGCTTCGGCCTAGTCGCGGCTTCGGGCGTGGCTTCGCGGATGACGCCAGCTAATTCCTGCGAGCCCCCGCCGGTTTTAATCAGATGCAATCCTAGGGTACCCGCAACGTCGTGCGGCAACACGGTGCCTCCATAGATATACGAGAGGCCTGTTGGCACGTTCAAGGTGAGTGCTACGGGTCCTGCGACGAGAACTTCGGGGTTGAGACTGATGGTCCCCGAGGCGGCGTTTAAGCCTTCGAGGGTGGTGTCCGTTTTAATTTCTAAACTGATGCTGCTGACATACTCTGGCTCGGGCGCTGGGGGCGTGGGCGGCGTGACTTCTTCTGGAATCGGTGGCGGGGTAAAGTCCTCGTAATCATCCGCGGCTTGTCCAAAAAGATCCGCGGATTGGACGAGGGTGCATAAAATAAACGGCAGGGAGATTTTTCTGAGGAGGGATGGATGAATCATGCCGCCGTTTTTTAAACCACGGCAGAGGCTGTAAATGGCGGAGATTTCGGGGAGGTCTGGTGCTTACCGTTGCTCGCCCGCAACTTCACGGGACTTTCACGCCTTTACTTATCGGCGTTTTTCGTCGTGGCGAAATGCCCAAAGTTCAAAGCGAGCCCAGGTAAGATCAGAAGGTTGAGCAAGGTCGACGTCAGGAGTCCGCCCAAAATGACAATCGCCATCGGGCCTTCAATCTCGCGTCCGGTTTCGCCCGAGCCCCACGCTAACGGGAGTAAGCCGATGCCAGTGACCAACGCGGTCATGAGAATGGGGATGAGTCGATCCGCCGCACCCTGCATCGCAGTCAACGCATTCCAGTCACGTCCTTCTTTTTCAATGAGGTTTTGATAATGCGATAAGAGCATCACTGAATTGCGCGTGGTGATGCCGAAGAGGGTGACGAACCCGACGAGGGCCCCTAACGAGAGGCCGCTGGCTTTGCCGTAGTATTGTCCGAGTGCCAACGATAACGCCCCGCCCGCTAAGGCAAAGGGTAAGTTGGCTAAGATGAGCGCCGTGTTGCGCCAGTGGCCGGTGACGATGAAGAGCAGGAGAATCACCCCGAGTCCGGCGACGACGGAGTGTAAGATTAATTCGTGTTGGGCATCGTGGCTGGCCTTGGCGTCCCCTGAGAATTCGAAATAGGTGCCGGCAGGTAAGGACACTTTTTCGCGAATAGTTTTTTCAGCGATGGCGGAAAACTCAGCCAAGGCATGATCGTCTTTGGGGGCACAGGTGATGGTCTGACGTCGCCGAGCGCCTTCGTGTAAGACGGCGTTGCGTCCTTCGCCTAATTGAATCGTGGCGACTTCGCGCAAGGGCACCATGGCCCCTCGCGCGGTACGCAAGGGGAGGTTGCCTAATTCTTCTGGAGCGATGAGGCCTTGCCCGAGGTGGACGCTGAGGTCGATGGATTGGCCGTCTTCAAGCGATTGCGCCACGGCATCCCCTTGGAGCGCGGCGAGGATGACGTCATTGAGGTCCTGAACTTTTAGACCCAACGCGGCCAAGCGATCGAGGCGAGGTTGGACGAGCAAGCGAGGTTCTGCGGGTGCGGCTTTGATCTTAATCTCCGAGGCGGCCGGGGCCTTCATGCTTTCTAAAACTTTTTTCACCTCTAACGCCTTAGCATCGAGTGTGGCTAAGGAATCGCCAAAAAGGTTAATCACAAAGGGGGCGTCTTCGCCCGTGAGGGTTTCGCTGATGCGATCGCCTAAAAAAGTCAGGACTTCGGCTTCGGTGCCGGGGTGACGGGCCAAAGCGGCGTGCAGGCCGATGGCGGCTTGCTCGGCATCGGCTCCAGGTTTGAGTTCGATATGAAACTCGCAACGGTTCGGTCCAAAGGTGTCTTCCCCTTGCGTGGCACGTCCGATTTGTTGCTCAACGGTGGCGACTTCAGGTATCGCTAAAAATTCTTGGCTGAGCTTTTGTCCCAGTCGCTTCATCTCGGCGAGCGAACTGCCTGCGGCGGTGTTGAGTTGAATCACATAGTGCCCTTCGCGAAAACTGGGGAGGATCTCGCCCGTCGATGCGGGCATGAGCCAATAGGCTCCGATGCATAACACGGCGACGCCCGCGAGCGAGGTTTTGGGTTTATCGATGCAGCGTTGTACGAGTCGTAGGTAGACTTGCTTGAGGCGACTTTCCTTAGGGGCATCTTCCGTGGCGGTGCTCTTGCCTAATAAAATTAAACATAAGACGGGCGTTAAGACGACGGCGACTCCCAAGGACGCCATGGTGGCAAAGATATAACTGAGCGCGAGGGGTCCAAAGAATTTTCCTTGGAGGCCGGAGAGGGTCAGGATGGGTAAGAAAACGAGCGCGACTAAGAAGGTCGCATACACGACCGCTCCGCGGACTTCGAGCGAGGCTTCGAGAATGACCTGCGTCAGGGGACGTGGTGATGCACTGGTGCGATTCTCCCGGAGGCGTCGGAAAATATTTTCGGCATCAATGATGGCGTCGTCCACGACTTCCCCAATCGCAATCGCGAGTCCACCTAACGTGAGCGTATTGATGGTCACACCCCACGCACTGAGCGTCGCCACGGCCGTTAAGAGCGAGAGTGGGATGGCGGTGAGCGAGATGAGGGCAATGCGGAGGTTGCCAATGAAGAGGAGTAAAATGACGGCGACTAAAATGGCGCCTAAGAGCAGCGAGCTTTGGATGTTCGCTAGCGAGGTTTCGATGAAGGACGCGGGGCGGTGCAGGGCGTTGTAACTTTTAATATGATTGGATTGCAGCGCGGGTGCTAAGGCTTCCAGGGCTTCCTCGACTTGGTGGGTAACTTCAAGGGTGTTGGCTCCGTATTGACTGGAGAGGGAAAGGAGTACGCCGGGTTCACCCATGATCAAGGCGTCGCCAAACTTGGGTGCGGCCCCGTAAGTGACGTCGGCGAGATCGCCCAATTTCACAGGCTGACCAGTGGGGGTGTTGACGGTGACTTGAGCTAATTCGGCGGGGGTGATGCGCCCGGTTCCCGTTTGCACGGCGATACGTTGAGTGTGGGTTTCGACAAAACCGGCACCGACGAGGTTATTCGCTCCTTTGACGGCTTGGCTCACCTCTGCGAGCGAGAGGCCGAGCGCTTGCATTTTTTCAGGGTGGATGAGGACCTGCAGTTCTTTGGTGTCGCCTCCAAAGACGATGCAATGTGCCACGCCCGGTACGGCTAAGAGACGCGGGCGCACAACCGTATCGGCAAAGGTGCGCAATTCGAGCGGCGTCAACGCGCCTTCGCCCTTCGACACGAGACCGACTTTTAATAAGTCCATGGTGGCCGAGGTCAGGGGCGACACGGTGGGCGCATGCACGCCATTGGGGAGTCGGCCGGCGACTTCGCCCAGCCGTTCGGCTAACATTTGTCGGGAGCTTTGAATGTTGGAGCCTTCGACAAATACGACCGTCACCACGGAGAGTCCTTGAATCGACTCCGAACGCATCGAGGCCATGTTGCCTACACCATTGACCACGGCTTCGATCGGCCGCGTGACGAGTAACTCGACTTGCTCAGGCGTGAAACCAGGGGCTTCGGCTTGGATGGTGACTTGCGGCGGAACGAAATCTGGAAAGACATCATACTTCGCCGTCTTGGTGCCGTACGCGCCCCAGCCTAAGAGTAAAAGCGACAACGCCAACACGACCCAGCGGTAGCGCAACGAGAGTCCAACGAGTGCAGAAAGCATGGTTACTTAGTTTGGGCGGCAGGGGTCTTCTGACTCTCGGGGGTTTCGACCACCGCTTCCGCACCGTCTTCATTTTCCAACGTTTCCCACGAGAGTAACGTGAACGCGCCTTGTACTACAATCTTATCGCCCGCGCTAATCGCTCCCGTCACGAGCCAGCCATCGATGTTATGCAGCGTGGTGCGTTGTAAGAGTTGGAGCGGACAACGAACGTGGTGCGGACTGACTTCGCCGGTTTCGCGGTAGACAAAGGTTTTACCATTAGTCCGTAGCAACGCAGTGTCGGGTGCAAACGCAAGCGAAGCCGCTTTGCCAGTGGACAAGGTCGCTTGCACGGTGGCTCCGGGGCGCAACGCGGCTTGGGGTTTTTCGACAACGTAGAAGAGGGCTGGGCCTTGCGTCAGCGGGCTGGCCGCGGGGGCGTCACTCACCCAATTACCGACTTGGCTTTGCGTCGGGTTAAAGACGGAAGCGATTTTCGCCGCGGGGTGTTCGTCCAACGTCAGGCCTAAGGGGAGGTCGAGACGCACGAGCGCGCTTTCGCCCCGGCTGATCCGTTTTAAAAGATTTTCTAAACGGCCTTGCTGAAGTAAATCCGGCCCGAGGTTGAGCAGCAGTTTTTGGTAAGCGAGCGAAGTGGCGAGGCGGGCTTTCAAGGCTTCAGCTTCGGTGCTTTGAAAGAGGTGCGCGGAGACTTCGTTGTTGGCCTGGAGTTTTTTCAGGCGGCTTAATTCTTGCTCGGCGGTTTCGGCCGAGATCTGGGCACTGACCCATTCTTGAAAACTGCTGACCAGCGGCCAAGGGTCTACGACTTGTCCAGTCAAGGTGACTTCCTTTTGCAACGAGGCGTTTTCCACCACGGCACTTTTGACGCCCGCGGCTTTGAGTTGTTGGGCGAGCGCTACTTTAGGATCGGTGGCTTTAACGTCGGGGCTTTTCGCTTCGGGTGTCGCCGGGGTTTCAGCCGCGGGGAGCACGATCGCTAAGAGCGCGAGGGAGAGGTAGGTTTTCATTTGGAATTTTTCTCGGCGGTGGCTCGAGCTGCGGTAACGAGCGGGGGACGTGTGAGCGCTTCGAGGGCTTCGAGCTGCTGCGCTAATTTATTGGCGCGGTCGACGAGTACGAGCTGGGCCGAAATTAAGTCTACTTCCGCTAACAAGGTTTCCATCGGTTCGCCTTGGCCTGCTTGAGCCCGACGGACGGCGGTGGTTTTTTTCTGCTCCTGAGTTTTGACGAGGTCCTGAGCGACTTGATAGGTTTTCCACGCTTGTTGTAACGCAGGGACGACGCGGTCTACTTCCGCCGAGATTTTCGCCTGCAACATTTCTAAGCGACTTTGCGCTTCGCGACGTCGGGCGGTGGCTTCCGCAATCGGGCCTTGGTTTTGATGGAAGAGCGGTAAGTCAAACCCGAGTCCAAGCTGCCACTTATTATTACCCTGATCCCATTGATAGCCGGGGCTGACTTTAATGTCGGGGTATTGTTTGGCGACCTCGAGTGCGAGGTTGGCTTCTTCCGAAGCATAATCGGCCAAGGCCATGGCGACGTCGGGGCGATGGGTGAGGGCGACTTGGCGCACGCGGTTGACGGCTTGCGAGGCGGTGCGTGGCGAGGGGGGATTGACGGTTAAATTCATTTTGGCTCGTTCGAGCGCTTGCGCCGGCACGCCTACAGCTTCGGCTAATTGCGCCCGAGCTTCGAGCACCGCGGCATCGGCATCCGCTAAATCAAGTCGCGCTTTGCGTCCCACGAGGTCTTGGCTCTGCACTTCAGTCGGAGCAATCAGCCCGGCTTCGAGTTGATGCTTCACTAAATCGAGGACTTTTTCTTGAGCGGCAACTTCTTGAGCTAAGAGCTTTTGGCGTTCTTGGGCGAAGTAAAGGTTCCAGCCGGTGTGCCGTACGGCCGCGTCGAGCTGCCACTCGGTGTCTTGCAACGCAAAGCCGGCCTTAAAAACTTGTTGTTGGGCTTTTAAGAGACGGAGGTCTTTTTTGTGAGCGGTTTCCCAAAGTAAATCAAAGGACACCAGCGGAATCCCACTGGGGGTATTGCTCGCTGCACTGGTGTTGATGCCTGGGACGAGTGAGACGGCGGGATTCACGGAACCGCCCGCGGTGATCAAGGCCGCTTGAGCGGTGGCGTATTGCGCGGCGGCTTGCTCCCGTCCCGCCTGATACTTTTTGCTCAACAGGATAAAATCTTGAACGGTCCAAGCCCGCTTTTGTACGGGGAGTTTGCGAGCGGCGAAGTCGTGGTCGATTTGCTCCATCGACACGGGTGCAGGGGTGTAATCGACACAGCTGGTGAAGCCTAAACCGATGAGAACAATCAGGGTAAAACGGAGGGTAAGCATAGCCGGTCCGAAGACCGAGATGGTATCCTTTATTTTAGCCCCTCTGACCACTTCATAATCCGCCGTCCTCTCCCCAGGTTCTGATTTCTTTTAAAAACGTAGCGCGTTATAAAATAATCGCAAAAAATCACCCCTAGCCCTCGTGTGGAGGACTCAGGGGTGTGGTTACCGTGGGGCGACTGGGCTGACCTTAGTCCACGTAGTCCTCGAACTCGATGTCGTCGCCCTCGTCGTCCGCGTCTTCGGGGATCGGACCTTGGAGCAGCTCAATCGTCTTCTGGAGCTCAGGCCACTCCATGGGGCTGAAGTTCTCAAAATGGCGATCTTGCCATAAGCCGGCCGCTTCGGCCATCCAGGCGTAGGCCTGACGTTCGTAGGCGCCATGCAAGACATACTCGGGGTGGTACCAGAAGAAGTTGGCGAGCGTCTCGGCCGCTGCGCCGTGCTTTTGGTGCGCCAGGTCGCGCAAGATGGCCAGGCCGAGGTGTACCGAGCTGCTTTGCTCCGGGTTGCGGAGCAAGGCTTGGCCTTGGGCCAAGGCCTGTGCTGGCGTCAGGGCCTGATCTTCCGTCGAGCGAGGAGCTTCGAACGGGTTGAGGTTGAAGTTAGGGTTACTCATAAGGTGGGTGTTGGTAGGTGTGGGTGGGAGGTGGGGAGAGCGGTGGCGGGGGAGGGGGTGGAAAAATGGGCACAAAAGGGTCCGTTTCCTGCGTCGCTCAGGGAGTTAGGCAGGGTTTGGCTACCACTAGGCGGGCTAGTAGTGCTTTAAGGGTGCCGGTTTTCTGGTCAGCTCGCCGAGGTGGATGTTGGTCGCTCGGGGAGTCTGCTTGTTTACGTCAGCACGAGAGGAGTTAACCACAGGTTCTCCGAAAAAACAAGCAAAATCTGTCGGCCGCCGAAAAAAACTTTAATTTATTCTACAAGAAAAACGCCTGATCACCCTGTAAACAAAGGACGAAATGACTATAGAGTAAGTGGGCATAAAATGGATACATCGCGGAGACGTCGTTGCGACCGCGCGTAAATGGAAATTTAGCGGATAAATTATAACCTAGTAACCGGGAAAGAGTTGGACGGTCGGGAGGTTTTAGAAAAGATACCGTTATGTCTTTAAACCCTCCTCCGACGAACGTTCCCTGGGTGCGTTGGGCTGGCTTGGCCGCTTTGCTCTCCGCCGTGCTTTGGATTTTCTGCCTAGAGCATAACCCGGCTTCCTTGGCCTTGGGTAAAAGCGTCCAGTTTGTGGGGTCGGAGCTTTTCAAAGGGATTGATCCGACGTTCCACCCGGTCGCAAATTTGCTCCTGCAACTGCTGCTCAGCCCCGTCCTCGGTCCGCTTTATCTAAAATCCAAACTCATCGCTTGGTTCTTTGCCACGGCACTTTTGGTGTTCATCCCGTTGGGGAGCTCACTTTTTTGGGCGAGCCTCGGGCATCCGATTCTAAAGTTAGGCGGGGCGCCTGGCGGCTGGCGTCGCACGTGGCAGGCTTACGCCCTGCACCGTGTGGTGTGTGATGGCCTGACCTTGCTGGTCCTCTTCGTGGTTTGTACCTTCCCGCTGTCTTTGTTCCTGAGTTTGGGGCTGTTGTTCACGTTGCTTCCGTTGATCCGCCTTGGGTCGATGATTTTCCTTTGGGTGAGGTTGTCGCAAGTCCACGAGGTCGGCGTGGCTCGTCACCTATTAATCGGCGTGCCGAAAATTATCCTCGGGAGTTTGTGCTCGGGCTTCATCAGCTTCCTCATCGCAGCTTGGTTCGCCCTTTATTTATGGTCCGAGCGTTCGCGGCTTAAGGCCCGCCTCAGTTTTTATTAAGTTTATAAGACACCCGTATCCTTTTCGGACCGGTGGATTAGGGTTTGCTCGGTAGCGGGCTCGGGGGTTTAACCAGAGCGTGCTGAAACACTTCCGTTGCACCCTCGCTTGGGCCGCTTTGCTGGCCTGGGTGGCGTCATCGGGAGTTTCGGCGGACTTGTTGCAAGTGTTTGCGTATGTGAACATGACGGCCACGCGCGCCCAGACGATGTCGGCCAGCGCAGCATTTAAACAAGCCCTGCAAGATGAGCCTTGTGAGCTGTGTCGTGCCGCCGCGGCGGCCCGCCAAGCGGCTTCGAGCCAAGCGCCGCTGACGAAGGACGAGTTGATTAAAGTTAAAACGCCCAGTGTGTTGTGGGTGGCGATGTTGCCTTTGGAAAACCCTTTGAACCTGCAAGAGGTTCGCGAGCTTCCCGCTGATCGCGTGGGGCCCCGTTTAATTCGCGAAGTCCCGGTGCCGCCTCCGAAGGTTTAGGTCGAGTCCAGTTTACCGTGGCTTCCCTCTAACTCCGCGTATGCCCCAACGGGCATGCCCTTAGTCTTATCCAAGCCCACCTAGCCACCGGGCGCGGACGAGACACCTCCATTCATGATCAAACAACCTAACGATGAAAATTTCTTCTCTTCTCTTACTCTCCGCGTCGGCGCTTTCTTTCGCCCCCACGGCTTCCGCCTGCTCTACTTGCGGGTGTTCTCTCAGTACCGATTGGGAGGCCCAAGGCCTCGCTTCGGGAACTGGGCTTCGCTACGACGTACGTTACGACTCCCTCAACCAAGATCAAATGCGCTCTGGTACCGGCGTGGCCAACCCTTGGCCCGTAGCGGGTCATGAGGACGAGCTCTACACGCGCAATACCTACATCACCACCGGGGTGGATTATAGTCCCAATGCGAATTGGGGTTTTAATCTTCAAATTCCTTTCATCTATCGCACGCACGCTACGAACGGTTTCGGCGGCGTGGGCGTCGATGATGGTACCTCGACGGCTGCAGGCTTGGGCGACGTGCGTTTGTTGGCACGTTTTCAGGGCTTTGAGTCCGAACACCATTGGGGCGTGCAACTTGGTTTTAAATTACCAACGGGTAGCACGAACGAAAACTTCAATGGCGGGACGGCTGCGGGTGCGCCACTCGACCGGGGTTTGCAATTAGGCACGGGTACGACGGATTTGTTGTTAGGGGTTTTCCGTTTTGGGAAAATCAACCAAGACTTCGATTTCTTCGCCCAAGCCAGCCTGCAATTACCGCTCCATAGCTACCAAGAATATCGCCCAGGCGATGTGCTCAGTGCGAATCTTGGGTTGCGCTACTTAGGGTTCGGAAGCGTGGTGCCACTCTTGCAATTGAACGGCAAGATCTCGGGCCGCGATTCAGGTGACAACGCATCGCCCGATGACACGGGTGGCAACACCTTGTATGTCAGCCCTGGCGTGACGTTCCCCATCACCTCCCAACTGCGTGGCTACGTGATTTGGCAACTGCCAGTCTACCAAAACCTCTCCGGGTATCAGCTGGCTCCCAAGTCCATCCTGACCCTCGGGGCCAAGATGCAGTTCTAGTCTGGTGATGCCGACGTCGTAGGTCGGTAAAGTACTAGGGCAGGCTACCTAAGTGGTGGCCTGCCCTACGTGTTTGGAGGGTTCGTGCTCGAACCCCCAGCTTCGTCTCTGGCTTAGGAATTAAATAAACTTCGCACGGCGGGTTTGGTCACTTTGCCCATCGCATTGCGGGGGAGTTCTTTGACTACGGCGAGGCGTTGCGGCACTTTGTAAACCGAGAGTCGGGTTTTAGACCACTCGCGCAACGCGGCTAAAGTGAGGTCAGTTCCTGGGCGCGTGACGACCGCCGCGCTCACGGCTTCGCCCCACGTGTCATCCGGCATGCCAATCACGGCACATTCGGCAATGTCGGGGTGATCCAGTAAGGCCGCTTCGATTTCGAGGGCAGAGAGTTTGTAGCCGCCGCTTTTAATAATATCGACGGAGAGTCGTCCCATAATGCGGTAATAGCCCGTTTCGCGCACGGCCATGTCGCCGGTGCGATACCAGCCATCTTGGTCAAATGATTCCGCCGTCGCCTCGGGCTTGCCCCAGTATTCTCGAAAAACATTGGGACCGCGGACTTGGATTTCTCCTGGAGTGTGCTCGGCGGTGATGATTTCACCGGTCTCCGCTTTGAGACGAATTTCGACGCCGGGCAAGGGTTGTCCGACGGCTCCCGGGCGACGTTCGCCGTGCAAGGGATTCGAAATCGCCATGCCGATTTCTGTCATTCCATAACGTTCGAGTAATTTCTGCCCAGTCAAAGCAGTCCATTGTTCATGCACACTCGCAGGTAAAGCGGCCGAGCCCGACACCATTAAGCGCATGGCGGCAAAGCCTGCGACGATGGCTTGGCGTTCCGCTGGCTCGGCACTTTCCAAGGCTTGGATGAGTTTAACGTAAATCGTCGGCACGGCCATGAACAGCGTGTAAGCTCGGGCCTTAACGCGTTCGAGAATCGCGGGTTGGTCGAACTTCGTAAAGGGTTCAATCACCGCCCCCGCCCATAAGGCACAGCTCGTGACGTTGATAATCCCATGGATATGGTGCATGGGTAAAAAGAGCGGGATGCGGTCGGTGCTTTGCCACGCCCAAGCTTGAATCAAGCTCTCAATCTGCGCCGTGATGTGAGCATGCGTCGTGACCACGCCCTTGGGTTTACTCGTCGTGCCGCTGGTGTATAAAATCATCGCCCGACGGGCGGGAGTGAGTGCCGGCAAGGGTTGAAGGGGCGCCCGCACGTCATCGAGGTTGATGAGGCGTAAGCCCAGTCGCTGACAGAGTGGGGCGATTTTCTTAACACTCGTTCCCTCGGCCATGACAACCGAGGCGCCACTATCGGTGAGGGCATATTCCCACTCGGGTTCCGTGGCCGTCAGACAGATGGGGACTTTGATCGCTCCTGCGCGCCAAATGCCCCATTGGGCAGCGACGTAAGTAGGCCCGGCGGCGGCGAGGAGGGCGACGCGTGCTTCCTGTAAATCGGCTGCGCCTTGCAAGAGGGCGCTGGCGAATTGGGCAGATTGATCGAGCAGTGCTTGGTAGGTGGTGCTTTTCTCTGGAGTTTGAAAAGCAATGGAGCCCGCGTGTTGTTGGGCACGTTGGATTAGCGGAAGTTCCGGCACGGCGTTAGGAATGAGCAGGGAAGAGGGCACGTACGACGAAGAAGAAAATCGAAGGGCAGACTAAGCAGCCGACCCCGGTGTGAAAAGTCGCGACTAACGCGCCATAGGGTACGAGTTTGCGATCCGTGGCGGCTAGCCCCGCCGAGACTCCACTGACCGTCCCGGCGAGTCCGGCAAAGACCATCGCCGACCGCGGTGTGCCCAAGCGCATGAATTTCGCCAGCATCGGCGTGGTCACCATCACTAAGATGGCTTTAAAAACTCCGGACGCAATCGCCAGCGTGATGACTTCGGAAGATGCTCCAATCGCCGTGCCAGTGACTGGGCCGACAATATAAGTCACGGTCCCTGCACCAATGGTGGTGAGGCTGATAGCATCTCGATACCCAAATGCATAAGCCGTTCCGACCCCGATGATAAATGGGACGATGGTGCCCAAGCCTAGGGCGATTGCGCCCATCCAGCCGGCTCGTTTGGCTTCGGTGGGATGTACTTCGAAGGCCGTGGCGACGATGGCGAAGTCGCGCAACATACTGCCGCCCATTAAAGCCAGTCCGCTGAAGTAACTCACATCGGCGAGCCCTTTATTCCCGCCCGTGAGTCGTCCGCCTACATACGCCAACGTCAGACCAATTAAAATCGCCAACGCCGAACCTTGCACGCGTCCTCTGGTTAATTGACGCGCAACGACTTCGGAAAACAAGACCACCAGTCCGATGATGGCAAACGAGAGCACGAGGCCGTTTTCGACGGCGAGTTTTTGCAAAAGCGTTTCCACCACTTATGAGATTTCGGCAACGGGAGCCGCTGCCGCGGGTTCATGGCGATTAATCCAAGCGGCGATACTGGTACAGGCCAGCACGGCTAATACCGCCGCCAGCACCACCATCGGCCCACCGCTCAACGCTTTGAGCACGTTTTGTTGGGCGGCCATCGCAATCACGACTGGGATGTAAAGCGCGGCCCAATATTTTACGCCTTCTTCTGATCTGGGAGCGAGCCACCCGCGGGCATGTCCGTGCCATCGCACCGCGATGAGGAGAAGCATGGCGATGCCCACGCCGCCAACGTTGGCGGGCACGCCGAGCAAGCGGCCGAGGAGTTCGCCGAGGAAAATTCCAAGCAAGTGGCAACCAGCGAGGAGGGCAGTTCCGTAAAGGGGCATCGCAGGGGTAGGGTGTGGCACGTAGTCGTATTCCACCCGCCCCAAACTGCAACGTTCGAAGCAGGGCGGGTTTGATAAAAATAATATCCGGACGCGACCAACTAAGCTCTGACGCTGGAGAGGGGTGGGAGGGGATTCCCCCTGACGTGTTGGATGCGCCTTAGGGGAACTGACTCTGCCTTAGATGAACCGCCCCGTCCGAGTTAGAGGCATGCAGCTAATCGGGGGGAGCGAGGTTTATTCTAAAATCAATAAGACGGCACTCGTCGCGGGCACGCTGAGATTCACTTGGTGGTCGGCGACGGGAATCGTCTCGATGGTTTTAGGCGCCCAGTTGCCCGTGGCGTCGACTTCTGCCCCCGCAAAAGTCACTCCGCTCGTGGCGGATACGCTAGGAGCGACTAAGCGCCAGGCGTGGGCCTGAGAGAACTTTTCGCCCAGCGGTAAGTGAACGTTCACGGTCTTATTTAAATCTTTGTTTAATAAAACCAAACGCAACTTGCCGGCTTTATCCACCGTGCCGCGCGCGATGAAATTTGCGTCTGACTTGGTGGTTACGTCAACCAGTTGACCTTGGGCGGCGCGATTGAAGAAGAGCAGTCCGTAATAAAGGGGAGCGGGAACGTAGCGACGGGTTTTCTTTTCAAACACAATCGCCGAATAATTGTTGGGCGTAAAGCTCCCGTGAAAATTCACCCCTTGGCCGCCGGCGAGGGCGACGTCGAACATGAAGTCAATCGACCACAACGTGGACGCAAACGCATCGCTCACACCACGTTTACCGCCATCGGACGCGGTGTTACACTCGTCGATTCGGTAAGGCACGCCCACGGCTTGGGCGTCGTGGAGTTTGATAATCCAGTCGTCGGGGTATTTCTCGCCCAAGAGTTTTTCCACCGAGGTGAAACGTTGATGTTGAGGGTCTGCTTGCTTGGCGGAGAGTGGGTAGACGTGCGAAGTCGCCAGCACGATGCGGTCTTTGAAATCCGCCATGAAGAGCGGCATCCACTTCGTGCCCTTGGTGACAGCGGGACCCGTGAGAGGGATTTGTGGGTTCTTGGCTCGAATCGCATCAGCTACAGCCGTGAACTCGGCCTTGTAATCGGCGTAGCCCCAATTGCCCGGACGAATCCCTTCGCGCGTTGGACTTTTCGGATAAAGGTTGGGCTCATTGCCGATTTCGACGGCGAGGATTTCTTTTGCCCCCACCTTCCAGGCGTAATCCGCTTCGTCGGCTGACATCGCCGGATCCTTCGAACCCAAGTTCACGCCGTAGATGACTTTCCAACCCGTTGCACGGGCGAACTCGAAGAACGCGTCGACGGAAGCTGGACCAATCGTCCGCGGCTCTGTTACGTAATGATTTTCCAACATCGTTTCTGCGGGCGAAAACCCTTCGCGCTTAAACGCCGTCGAATCCACGTTGTTGGCTCCGATACGCAGCACCCCAGTTCCCAAGGTCCGATACAGTGCAATCAGCTGTTGGTTCTGTCCCTGGAAACAATCCCGATTCATCAACTTCTTTTCCGTACTCAACCCGATGAAGTCAGCAGGCAGCGTTGCCCCTCGCTGATCTAAGTGAACCAGCACTTCGGCTGGTACGGTTTCAGCCGCCAAGAAAGTTAGGTTTAAAGCCAGAGCCAGCAGGGGTAAGCGCATGGCCATGGCATAACCTCAAATCATCCGAAATAAATCAAAATGGTATTAAAAACCTAATATAATCGGCTCTTTTGACATTAGGGTTCACCTCTGGCATAAAAGACGGCATGATGCCACTCATTGTTTATTACAGTGCAGCGTATGCCGTGCGGGGTAGTTTGGAGACCGTTACCAAGTCTCGTCACGTTGCTGATTTCATTAAGGCCGGTCTAGCGGGAGATGTCACCTTGCAGGCTCCTCGTCCCGTTACGCGGGAAGAATTACAACTCATTCACAGTGAGGCCTACATCACCAAGACCTTTGAAAACAAGAAGGCGCGTTTAGCTTCGGGACCCTGGTCCCAAGCACTCCTAGCCAGTATTCTAGCTTCGACAGGTGGGATGCGCGATGCCGTCGGCGCAGCGATGAAGCATGGACGTTCTGGCAGTCTTTCCAGTGGCTTGCATCATGCCGGACGTGATTACGGCAGCGGATTTTGTCATTTCAACGGACTCGCCTTGGCGGCACTCGAGGCTTTGCAGCACGTCGCTAAAGTCGGCATCTTAGATTTAGATGCCCATGCAGGAGGGGGCACGTTTGATATCCTTCAAGATCACCCCCAAGTCTACTTAGCCGATGTCACCGTCAGTCCCTTTGATGATTGGAAGCCCAAGTACCCTGAGCGTCATTTTTATCAAACCGTGGACGATTCGGAAGATTACCTCCCGCAGGTAGCTTTAGCCCTCAAGCATTTAGAAGGCATAAAATTTCTCATTTATAATGCCGGCATGGACACCCACGAAAAGGCTGGCGGCCTTCGCGGGATTCGACTTTTTGATTATACGCTAAAATCTCAGTTCCGTTGTAGTGGGTCTGATGCTTTTATAAACTGGATTAATCATACTCTTGGCATCGAAGAGACAGCACACCATTTTTGGGAGGCAAAAAACCCTTATGAATTTAAAATCTTTGATACTCCCGAAGAATTAGAAAAAGCAATTCATACCAAAGTTGGTGAGAAGGCTAAGGCTAGAATGGCAGCCGGTTTTTGCTGGAAATGGTCTGACCCAGATGTTTCAGGGAATCTTCTTGATGACGTAGTAATAGGAGATTGGAAGCGCCCTTGGGACGCTAAACCTGGCGCAACACGCTTAGCTAAGGGAATACCGCCTGCTGCATTATGGGCTTATGATCCTAATGGCATTGGCCAGATTGGCTGTGTTTATACCGCCCAAGGATTTGAATTTGATTATATTGGAGTAATAATAGGTAAAGATCTGATATATCGCAATGGGCAGGGCTGGGTAGGCGTAAAAGAAGAATCATGTGATTCAGTTGTTAAACGTTCAAAAGAGAAGTTTGTTGATCTTGTTAAGAATACTTACCGTGTTTTGCTTACGCGTGGTGATCGGGTCACGCTAAATGGGGCCAGTTGAAATGTTACTCGGGGGGTTGCCCAACCACCAAACCACCCCCATAAACACCACAATAATGAGCAAAAAACGGCACACAAAGGAGGCCCAGATTAAGGCCATCCGCGAGCA
>CAIMFJ010000003.1 GCA_903840355.1 uncultured Opitutia bacterium | reverse complement strand
TGCTCGCGGATGGCCTTGATCTGGGCCTCCTTCGTGTGCCGTTTCTTGCTCATTGTCGTGGTGTTTATGGGGGTGGTTTGGTGGTTGGGCAACCCCCCGAGTAACATTTCAACTGGCCCCATTTAGCGTGACCCGATCAATCACTGGCACCGCCGTGCGCGAGACCGTCCCTGATTCGATTATCGAGATGGCTGATGAAATTGAATTAGTCGACATCACCGCCCAAGATCTCCGCGAGCGACTCGAAGAAGGAAATGTCTACCAAGGCGATCGCGCCGCCATTGCGTCTGAGAATTTCTTTCAGGAACCCATTTTAAATGCCCTCCGCGAACTCGCCTTACGCTACACAGCAGAGCGGGTCGATCGGCAACTCAGTTCGCTAAGACATGGCCAAACCAAATCGGGCGTTTGGCAAAGCGGGGAACGCCTCATGGTCGCCGTCGATACGAGCCCCTTCTCCACCCAACTCGTTCGCTGGGCCCGACGATCAGCCTCTGCCCAAGACGCCCCTTGGATTGCCGTGCACGTGATGTCGGCTTCGCCTCTCACCCCCGAATCGCAAGCCCAACTAGACCAAAACCTCGCCCTTGCACGGGAACTAGGTGGCGAAGTAGTCCTCGCCCAATCCGAAAATGTCCCGATGGCCTTAGTCCAAGTCGCCATCGAACATAACGCCTCGCAAATCATCATCGGCAAACCCCGTGGCAACCGTTGGCGTTATTTAATTTCCGGAGGTGACATCATCGATCGGCTGCTCTCGCTAGCTGGCAATATTAACGTCAACGTCATTCCGCCCTCCGAAGAACATAATAAAACGAAACCTTGGCTCGTTTTTGAACCGCCACCTGCGAGCAGTTTTCATGAATATTCTGTGGCACTCGCCATGGTCGCCGCCATCAGCTTCGCCGGGCTTCTTATTTTAGATAAATACTACCTCACCATTGGTTTATTTTACCTGCTAGGCATCGTGATCCTAAGTCTGAAAATCGGCCGTTGGCCGGTCCTTTTCGCTGGTTTCCTGAGCGCCGTAACCTGGGAGTTTCTCTTTATTCCCCCTAAGTTCAGTTTCCGCATCAACAACACCGAGGACTGGGCCCTCTTTGTTTCGCTCCTGATTGTAGCCGTGGTTGTAGGCCAGCTCACGGCCCGGATCCGAACTCAAGCTCAAGATGAGCATAATCGCGAACGACGGGCTACAGCACTTTTCAAACTGACCTCGATTCTTTCTGAAACCGAAAACCTGGATGACGCCTTAACTAAGGCCCAAAAGCAAATTGATGAGACATTCAAGGCACATTCCGCCATTGTGTTCATTTCCAGTACTGACTCTAAACCTGAAATCCACCCTGCCTCCTCCGCTAAACTCGATAACCGCGAACAAACCGTCGCTAATTGGGCGCATAGCCATCGTCGTCCCGCAGGGCGCTTCACCGATACACTCCCAGGCAGTAAAGGCTTTTTCCTGCCGATCATGCGACATGACGTTAGTTTCGGCGCATTAGGGGTTTTCGTTCCCGAAAACGAAATTTTAACACTTCAACAGCGCGATTTACTCGATTCTTTCACAACTCAAATCGCCATGGTGATTGAACGTTTCCACCTGCGTGCCGCCAGCGAACGGGAACGTCTCCTTGCCGAATCCGAAAGACTTTATCGCACGCTACACGAATGCGTTTCACACGAATTACGCACCCCACTAGCTGTCATCACCGGGACGATTGAAAGCCTCGCCAACGCCAAAGATGAAACTTCGCGCCAAGAACTTTCCCAAGAAATTCGCGAAGCAACCCAACGACTCAACCGGCTCGTGGGCAATTTACTCGACCAAACTCGCCTCGAATCAGGTGCACTCAAACCTAAACTCGACTGGTGCGACCCGCGCGACCTCGTCAACGCCGCGATTAAAGGCTCCGAAGATGTCCTAAAACATCATCCTTACGAAGTTCATCTACCCGATGACCTTCCGCCCATTCTCGCAGACTTTACCCTCACCGAACAAGCTATCGGTAATTTAATCGTCAACTCCGCCCTTCATACCCCCGCCGGGACTCATATTTACGTAACTGCTGGCATTGACCGCGACGGGACCCGCGCGTTCTTCACCATTGCAGATGATGGCCCCGGCTTCCCGCAAGAGATGAAAGATCGTCTCTTTAAAAAATTCGCACGCGGCGACGCGGCCAAAGCTGGTGGCCTCGGCCTAGGGCTTTCGATTGTCCGTGGCTTCATCCTCGCCCAAGGCGGAGATATTGCTATTGGTGAAAACCCGAACGGCGGTGCAATCACCACGCTTTTCCTCCCTTTCCAAACTCCTGATAAAACTGTCCGCCATGAGTCACTCTGAAAAAAAACGCCTCTTAATCGTCGATGATGAACGACAGATTCGAAAATTACTCCGCGTAATCCTCGAAACTGCTGGCTATGCAGTCTGGGAAGCGGAAACAGCCGAAATGGGCCTTAGCGAAACGATTCACGTTCAGCCCGATGGTATCATTTTGGACTTGGGTTTACCCGATTTCGACGGCTGTGAATTCATTCAAAAAATCCGGGAATGGAGTAACACACCGATTCTCGTTCTTTCCGTCCGAAATAGCGAAAGTGATAAAGTTAAAGCCCTCGATTTAGGTGCCGAAGACTACCTAAACAAACCGTTTGGTTCCGCCGAGTTGCTGGCACGCCTACGGAATATTTTGCGGCGACACACCCAAAATACCGAAAATCCCGTTGTCAGCTTTGGTAACGTAGAAGTTAATCGGGTCGCCCGCGTAGTGCATAAAGACGGTAAAGAAATCCACCTGACGACCAAGGAATACGCCCTGCTCTGCCTGCTACTTAAAAACTTGGGTAAGGTTGTCACTCACCGCCAAATTTTACGCGAAATCTGGGGCGAAGGCTCAGAAGATTTTACCCATTACCTGCGCGTCCACATGACGCACTTGCGCCAAAAAATTGAAGATGTCCCTAACACCCCTCGGCACTTGCTGACCGATTCGGGAGTAGGCTACCGGCTGGTTGAATAAGTTTACCCCTCGCCTTGCTTGGCGCCATCAGCACGCAAGATGAGCGTCAAACGTTGTTGACGACGATTGATGATCTCGACCTCTACTTCTAGCAGCTTGGAGTTATAGCGCCTCACTTCGGTAGGGCCGTGATAACTCACATAACCCCCTTGTTTTATAAACTCCCAAGCCTCTTGGGCGTTAGCCAAAGTCACATAAGTACCTAGGCTAGTTTGGCCATCTGCTTGGCCGATATCGCTGGGAGCTAACTTGCTTAAACGCTGATCAAGTTGGGCCAACTGGAGTACTTTTTCTACGGTCCAAACTTCCCCCTGTGACTTAAAACTAATTTTTAAAAGTTCGGCTTCACTGCCATGAAAGACTTCTACCTTCGGGGCCTGGGATAGAGGGGACACCCTTGGATGCTCCATGGGAGATTGATGGTAAAAATAGACGCCCGCTAAACCCGCTAGGCCAATGAACAGAAACACGGCTTTGGTCTTCATCGCACCTCTACTTGCAACAACCTGGCTTGCCTACCACCACATCCGCCATGCGCTGATTGATTTCACGTCGCACTTGATCGTCGGCAGCTTTCGTCGCCAATAATTCCATCGCCATTAATTGATTAGCTTTTACTTGAGCATGATAACTGGCTCGGAAACGACGCAGGGCCAAAACGCAAAGGGTGATTTGAAAAAGCAAAGGCGCTAAGTAAATCACGGCTAAAGTGCCAAACTCAACCTCATCCTGATTTGCAAAACGATGTGCCGCACTGCGAAAAATAAGTACCGACACTAAACCAGCCAAAAACATAGCGATGCGGCCTGACCAGCGTTGGCAGCGAGCCACACGAGCGTAGATTTGCGAAACTTCCGTAGCAGGGGTACAACTCATAGTGACCTTAGACTGTGCAGCTAACAACCATTGGCAAGCCTCCGCTCAGTGAAGACTATCTACTTATTAAAGGGATTTAGCACCTTAGCACGCAACATTGGCGGTAAGAGCTTCTTAGCAACCGCCTTCATAACTTGGCTTATCTCCTTAAAAAAACTACGAGGGGAAAATACCAAAACTTTCCGAGCCGCAAACCATACCGTCCCCCAACGTCCATGGGGATGAGTGCAATGATACTTTAAAGTATTTAGGTAAAAAATGTGCTTTACCAACTGACGTGCACGCTGCACGACTGGCACGGTAGCTAATCCCTGTTTCGCGGCATAATCTAAATCACGCAATTGAGCCCGGCGATGAATCTTTTGCCCCAAAGCCCAACCCGCCAAGCGCTTTAAAACCGAAGCGGTATCTTTGGCGGCGGTTAAACGCCGACCGTGGGAAATATTGGCACCATGCCAACGCCAATCCACTGCCACAGTAGGCAAGATCCAGGCCTCACCCAAAAGCAATGCCCTTAATGCACAAATATTGTCTTCGCCTCCGCCATCATGCATCAAGGGCGGAAAATTCTTTAATACGGGTGCACGGTAAGATGCCGTCGCCCCACAATAAGGTAAATGCTGGTGCAGGTTCGAACTACGAAGTTCAAAACGATAAACTTGGGGCTGGGGCTCTTTATACCACTGCGCCCGCAAAAGTTCTCCCTGCGCGCCAATAATCCGGGCATTGTGATAAACCGCATAAGCCTTGGGATGCTGGGCAAAAAAATCGGCAACTTGGCTTAAACGTTGCCGCTGACTAACATCATCCCCCGCGGCCATCACCATGATTTCACCTTGGGCTGCGGCCACACAGCGATTAATATTTCTTTTTAAACCTAAATTAGCCGTAGCGGGAAAAAAGGCAATCTTGACTGGCCCCTGGTAACTAGCGAGTTCCTGCGCAATCACTTCACGTGTCCCATCCTGGGAGCCATCATCGCCAATAATAACTTCAAAGGCAGGATAATCTTGTTGGAGAATGCTACGTAAGGCCTCCCCTACGAAAGCTTTTTGTTGATAGCTAACAAAGATGACACTGATAAACGGAGTGGGCACGGGAGACAGGGCTAAACCAAGGGATGTTCGTTCATCGTTTTAATCACATAGGCAACTTGCTCGTCCGTCAGCACGGGACTCAGAGGTAACGACAAGACCTCTCGATGCAGTTGTTCCGTTAAGGGCAAAGCTAGACCGCCCAGTTCATGTCGATAGGCCTGCTGCTGATGCGGGGCGATGGGGTAATGCACCGCCGTCTGCACGCCTAGTGCTTGCAGACCTTGCTGCCAAATTTCCCGGCGCGGTACCCGTACCACAAAAAGGTGCCACACGTGGGATGCCTCGCCGGCCAATACTTGCGGCAAGCGAACCTGTGGATGGCGAATTTCGCGACGGTAGCGTTGGGCAATTTCCTGACGACGCTGCGTGTCTGCTTCTAAAAACGGAAGTTTGGCGCGGAGAAACGCTGCCTGCATTTCATCTAAGCGATCATTCGGACCTTGGACACGGTGATGATATTTTTCATGCGAACCATAATTACGCAAGGACCGCACCATCTCGATAAAACGTAAATCATGACCTGTTAAAGCCCCAGCATCGCCCAGAGCCCCTAGATTCTTGCCAGGATAAAAACTAAAGGCCGCCGCATCCCCCCAAGCCCCGGATTTTACCCCCTGTAACTGCGCACCATGCGCTTGGGCGGCATCCTCTAAGAGTAATAAACCTTTTTGCTGACAGAATTTCTTAAGGGCGGCCATCTCCGCTAGTTGACCATAAAGATGCACGGCAATGACCGCCTTCATGGCGGGCGACCAAGCCGACTTGAGACCGGCAGCACTTAAATTAAAACTCACCTCATCAGGCTCAATTAAACGAGGTTTTAAGCGATTTTCGGTGATCGCTAAAATAGTCGCAAAGAACGTGTTCGCTGGCACGCCCACTTCATCGCCCTCTTTAAGCAGCCCTAATTCCTTCCAGGCCCGCAAAGCTAGCGTTAGCGCACTTAAGCCATCCGAAGTACCTACCGCGTAAGGACTGCCCACCCAATGAGCGAATTCGGCCTCAAAGGCTTTAACTTCTTCACCCAAAATATACCAACCAGAGTTAATCACGCGTTCAGCGGCGGTCTGCAATTCCTGACGATGACGGCGATTCATCGCTCCTAAATCCAGGAAAGGGACTTTCATCATGACGACATCCAAAAGTTAGGGTCGTCGTAAGTAAAGTGAAGACTTAGCCCTGCCCACCCTGCCGGTATCGGATAAACTCCTGCCGATCCCGAATATAATCGGCTTCGTCATATTCCGCGTCGGCAAACACCATAAAAATACAGTCAGGGGAAAAGTCGTGCATCTCGCGCCACAAGCCAGGCTCAAGGTATAAAGCTTCGTGATTAGGTTTAAGCACGACCGACTCCTCTCGCTGGCCATCAAATAAAACCACCCGTACCGAACCCGCCAGACAGACACAGACTTGGCGTAATTTCTTATGGGCATGAAAACCCCGCGCTACGCCAGGTTTAGTACCATGTAACCAATAGACCCGACGGACAACAAAGGGCAGACCTGCCCCGATTTGGGCCACCATTAAGCCACCTCGGGCGTCATCCTTGACTTCCAACGAAATTAACTGGGCTAAACTTAAACCCATCAACGCACCCCTCCAATTAGGGATTTCAAATACTCTCCATAACCGGATTTAGCGATGGGCTCAGCAATTTTTAAAAGTTGTACATCATCGATATACCCCCGGCGCCACGCAATTTCTTCAATACAGCCAATTTTAAAGCCCTGACGGGCTTCGACTACTTGAACAAATTGCGAAGCCTGTAACAGCGAATCAAAGGTACCCGTATCCAACCAAGCCGTTCCCCGGGGCAAGGTCTTCACGTTGAGTTTACCTTGGCGTAAATACTCCCGATTCAAATCCGTGATTTCATACTCTCCCCGGGCCGATGGCTTTAAAACTTTGGCCATGGCGACCACCGAGTTATCATAAAAGTACAATCCAGGGACCGCATAAGACGACTTGGGCTGCTTGGGCTTCTCTTCAAGCGAAACGGCTACGCCTTCCGCATTAAATTCTACCACCCCAAAGCGTTCGGGATCTTTTACCGGATAAGCAAAAACAATCGCCCCCTGAGGCTCATGACAGGAACGTAAAATTTCCCCAAACCCGGCGGCGTAGAAAATATTATCCCCTAAAATCAGGCATACATCATCCTGCCCAATAAACTTTTCTCCTAAGACAAACGCTTGTGCTAAGCCATTTGGCACTGCTTGTTCAACGTAATCAAAACGACACCCAATCTTACTGCCATCTCCCAAAACTTCGCGGAAACGGCCTAGGTCTTGCGGCGTAGAAATAATTAAGATTTCCCTAATACCCGCCAACATCAGCACCGAGAGCGGGTAATAAATCATCGGCTTATCGTAAACCGGCAGTAATTGCTTACTAATAACTTGGGTTAACGGGTGTAGCCGGGTACCCGAACCGCCTGCGAGGATAATGCCTTTCATGATTGCGAAGAAATTTGGCCAAGTCGTTCTAACCGATAGGAGCCACTCAAAATACCTTGAATCCATTCTGGATGCTCTAGGTACCAAAGCACGGTTTTCTTGAAGCCCGAGTGGAAATCTTCCTGAGGTTGCCAGCCTAACTCAACTCGGGCCCGCGAGGCATCGATCGCATAACGCAAATCATGGCCTGGACGATCCGTCACAAAAGTAATGGCGGTTTCATGTAATTTACCATCCGCACGCGGGCGAAACTGATCTAGGAGTTGGCAGAGGTGCTTAACTAAATCCAAATTCGTTCGCTCATTATCTCCGCCAATACAATAGGTTCGCCCTGGCTTTCCGCGCAACACCGCAGCCTCCAAAGCACGCGCATGGTCTTCAACATACAACCAATCACGGATATTATTCCCCTTCCCGTAGACGGGAATCGGCTCCCCTTTTAAACATTTCAAAATTACGACTGGGATTAATTTTTCCGGAAACTGAAACGGCCCATAATTATTGGAGCAATTAGTCACAATCACCGGCAAGCCATAGGTATCCATCCAAGCCCGGACCAAATGATCACTCGAGGCCTTACTGGCACTATAAGGTGAATGCGGGTCGTAAGCCGTGGTCTCCGTAAAAGGCTGGTCCCCCATGGATAAGGAGCCAAAGACTTCGTCCGTCGAAACGTGCAAAAAGCGAAAGTTGTCTTTAGCCGCCCCCGTCAATTGACGCCAGTAGCCCAATGCCGCCTGCAAGAGTTGGAACGTGCCTTGAATATTAGTGCTAATAAACTCCCCGGGGCCATCAATCGAACGATCAACATGGGATTCAGCCGCTAAGTGCATCACGGCCTCAGGCTGCACTTCCAACATCACTTGTCGCATGAGGGTCCCGTCGACAATATCCCCCTGTAGAAACTTAAATCGAGGGTGAGTAACTACCTCACTCAACGAGGCTAAATTCCCTGCATAGGTCAGTTTATCAATGACCGTAACGGTGTGCCCCTGGGCGATTAACCATCGAACAAGGTTTGATCCAATAAAACCTGCGCCTCCGGTGACTAAGATTCGCATAAGGGTCTAAAAAACTCCGACAAAGAACCGCTTTTAGCCAGAAAATTCCACCCCCGAAAGGCCTCCATGCCTGCGGAGGATAAGGGGCTGCGCCTTGAAAGACCCTACCACCCCTTAGGCCCGTACCCCATTGAGGAAGCTCCTCAACGGCGTCACATTCTAATATAATTTTCTTGATTTCTGCAGGAAACCCCTATAAACATTGCTTCATCTGAGATAACCAATGCCGAGCATTTAACTTCGGGGCACTCTATAGAACCGAAGCCGCTTAAGCACCTCAGACCGCGAGACTCAATCTCGCAGGGCTCTGCCTTTAGGCCGATCGGCCCCTGTCGCCGATTCAAAACCTAGAAGCTACCGAGCCCAGGGATACCCATGCCCAAATTCTCCTTTCGCGTCCTTTTTCACCCACTTTCCCGCCACCATGAAGCAAAACTTCAAACTCCTGCAGACCAAGCTGACGACCACCCTCTCGGTCCAAGAATTCCAGACCGAAATTGAAAAGCATTTAGCACAGGACCCCCTCCTCAATGACACCTGGCTCGTGTCTACCTGGGAACACGCCTTTGAATTACATGGGCTTAACCTGCATGGCCGCATCCAAGGTTACCACTTCCGGATTCCCAACCTCAAAGTGGAAGCAGTGGTGACGTTTGAATTTCGCAAGGGAGATGAAGCCTTAGTGAAACACTTAGTGAAACTGCTGAGCTCGCCAGCTGATTTTAAAGTACACACGAAACCCTTACTCGGTCAACAAAACCAAAACTCCGAAAGCGAGTTAGCGGAGTTTTTGAATAATTATAAATCTGCCAGCCCCGAACACTCTTTACACATTGCAGGCACGGCCGTCGAAGCGGCCCGGCATTGCTCGTGGTTTAATGAAGAGGAAATTGTTTCCGAATTAAGGTTCCTCTCCCAAATGCCTGAAAAAAGCGATGAATTGTTGCTCGAGCGGGAAGATTACCTGCAGCGCCACCAACAACTTTGTCGAATTTGGCCTAAAGGGAAAACCATCTGGTTTCGCGAACAAAAAATTAAACTGATCCATCAAGCCCACATCGTATGTCCGGTGACTGACGTAGTTTTAGCCATCCACTTCGCCTACTGCCCGCAAGACGGCAAAGTCATCATTGGCTACCTCCATCAATACAACGAAATCTGAGATGGTATCGCAGGTGCAGGGTAATTGACCAAAAATGAAGCGGTGCCGTGGGCGAATGCTTTTGCGTGTCGCCGCTTTAACCTCTAGAACGACGCCTCCTTTATGCGTCGCTTTCTCCACCTTTGGCTGCTCCTAGGTTTAGTGTCTTTAAAAGGTGCCGAACCCTTAGTGCTTCAGCCCGGCGATCACCTCGCTATCGTGGGCGAAGGCTTAGCTGACCGACAGCAACACTTCGGGTATTTCGAAACCTTAATTCATCAACTCTACCCGACCCACCAACTGGTGATTCGCAACCTGGGCTTTTCAGGCGATGAAGTAAATATCCGGCATCGTTCCGACGAGGTACCGCCCTTGGAGTACTTCTTAAACATGACACCTGGCTCCATCACCGTCGAGGCCGGCAATGATGGGAATTCTAAAAAGACTAAAGTAACCTACCAAGCGGGAGCCGATTTCCACGCTAATGTTATCTTCGCTTACTGGGGCTTTAATGAGTCTTTCAAAGGGGCCGCGGGACTGAATGATTTTAAACAAGCCCTGACAGCTTATCTAAAAAAGCAGCAGGAAACGGATTACGGCAAAGGGCCCTTGCGCGTCGTGCTTTTCTCCCCCATCGCGCACGAAACGATGGCCTCAGAATACTTTAACCCCGCTGTCGCCGCGCATCATAATGAAAACCTCGCGCTTTACACGGCGGCCATGGCGGAAGTGGCCCGAGCCCAAAACGTTCGTTTTGTAGACCTCTTTACCGCTTCTCAAAAACTCTACGCAACGGTACCTCAAGGCACCAACCTAACCATCAACGGAATTCATCTCAGCGAAGTAGGCGATCGGGCACTGGCCTCGATTCAATACGAAGAGGTCTTTGGTAAAAAGACTCCGGCCTTAGACGAAAAACTGCGTGCCTTAGTTTTAGATAAAAACAACGAGTGGCGCCACCGCTACCGCACCGTGGATCAATATAACATCTTCGGCGGTCGCTCCCGTATCAAATATGAAGGGGTGGATAATGCCACCGTGCTTGGACGTGAATTAGCCAGTCGCGACATCAAAACCGTCAACCGTGACCATGCTATCTGGGCTTACCTCAAAGGGGAAACCCCGGTGGTTAAAGATGATAATCTGCTTCCTTCCCTCGAAGTTCCGCCCAACCGCAAGGAGCCTATCCCCTACCTCTCTGGCGAAGAGCAAATCAAATACCTCTCCGTCCCCGAGGGCTGCAAAGTGGAATTCGTTGCCGATGAGACGACCATTCCTGAGCTCATTAACCCCGTGCAGATGAACTTTGATACCAAAGGTCGTCTGTGGGTTTCGGTCTGGCCTAATTACCCTGAAACGCGTCCCGATGCTAAAGACTTTGATAAATTACTCATCCTCGATCTCGACCCTAAAACTGGCAAAGTCGCCCACTCCCACGTCTTCCTCGATGGCTTAAACTGCCCTACCGGTTTTCAATTTTATAAGGATGGCGTGATTCTGATTCAATCTCCCGACATCTGGTATGTCCGCGACACTTCAGGAAAGATGGAAAAGGCTAACTGGAAAGAGCGTATTTTAACAGGCATGGATGCGGCCGACTCTCACCATGAAACTAACTCGATTTGTTACGAGCCAGGAGGTGCTCTGTATTTTTCCGACGGCGTGTTCTTACGCAGCGAAGTAGAAACTCCTACCGGCGTAATCCGTAATTTCAACGGGGCGATTTATCGCTTCGAACCTCAAACCTATAAATTCGAGCGCTACATCTGCTACGACTTCGCAAACCCACACGGACGTCTTTTCACCTACTGGGGCGATGACTTAATTTCTGACGCCTCAGGTAATCGGAATTACTTCGGCCCCGGCATGAGTGCCCACAGTGATACGCTGGTAAACCAACCTCACACCGGCCAAGGCTTTGGGGCAAATCGTTCCGGCTACCCTGACTTCTGGAAACGCCCCGCTCGCCCAGTCTCGGGCACCGGCATGATTAGCAGCCGTCACTTCCCCGATGATTGGCAAGGCACTTTCCTCAATGCTAACGTTATTACCTACCAAGGCATTTTCCGCGTAAAGATGACGGAAGGAACGGAGCAAAACCACGATGCCTCTGGCGTGCATGGCGAAACGCTAGAACCTGGCCTGATTCGCGTCGACACCCAAAAAGCGGGGAACTTCCGCCCTGCGGCCATGGCCGTTGCACCCGATGGCTCGATTTACGTGCTGGATTGGTCGCAAATGCTTATCGGACACTTACAACATCACTTGCGCGACCCGAATCGAGACCACCAACACGGCCGGATTTATCGCATCACTTACCCGAGCCGGCCACTGCTCACGCCCAAAGTGATCGATGGACAACCCATTGCGGCCTTACTGGAGCTTCTTAAAGAACCGGAAGATAACGTCCGCACGCGTGCTAAAATCGAACTGCACAAGCACCCCAGTAGCGAAGTCATCGCTGCCACCCAAAAATGGGCTCAACAATTTGACCCTAAGAAAATCGAAGATGCCCACCCCTTACTCGAAGCCCTCTGGGTTCACCAATGGCACAACGCCGTCAACCTCGACCTCATTCACGCTCTGCTCGCCTCTCCTGAATACCACGCACGTGCGCAAGCGGTTCGAGTGGTCTGCTATCAACGCGACCGGATCCCTGAAGCACTCAACCTAGTCATCCAGGCGACCCTCGACACGCATCCCCGCGTCCAACTCGAAGCCCTCCGAGCACTTAGTTTCTTTCATGGTGCTGACACCAAACCAGCCCTGCAAGCGGCCTTGCGCTTCAAAGATGCTACCGATCAATACCTCGCCTACAGCTTCCGCGATGTTGTCCAACAACTCGCGTCCCTCCCTGAAGGACAAGGGCTGGTTAACCTAAACACGCTCATCAAAGCCCCCGTCGTGAGCTATGGACCGACGAATAAAAAGCTCTCCAAAGCCGAAAACACCGCCTACCAAATGGGTAAAGCCATCTTCGCCCGTGAAGGTATGTGTGCCACTTGCCACCAAACTGACGGACAAGGCGCAGATATGCCGCCCGAGAAAGGCAAGCCACTGCGTGGCGCCTATCCCAGCTTAGTTGATAGCGCCTGGCTGCAAGGCGATCCAACCCGTGCCATTAAAATCGTGCTCAACGGGATGTACGGACCTTTGACCTTCAAGGGCAAAACCTATGGCGATGTCGCTTCTGGACAGCCAGCCATGACACCCCTTGGGCAAATGCTTAAAGATGATGAAGTCGCCGCGGTTCTTACCTACGTGCGCCAATCTTGGAAAAATAATCAGCCGACGGTGACTGCCGAACAGGTAAGACAAGTTCGTGAAAGTATTAAGGCCAAGCAACCCAGCATCTACACCCCCGACGAAATTCTTAAAGAACACCCGCTCGCCCGATAAACGCTGGAGCTCGTTCGGTTGCTGAAAGTTTTAATCGACGTCGGTGACTACCCCTAAGTCACTTCACGGGCTTAGGGTTTTCTTTGAAGAATCGGTCAATGAGTACCACCGATTCCTGCGGGAACTCATGCCCGCCAGCGTGCAAGGCCGTGACGAGCGGGGCACCTCGGGTAGAAGGATAGAGACTGGCCACCAAAACGCCTTCCTTGGCCCATTCCGTGCCTTCTAGGGCACAGCCATTAACCTGCCTCACGGCCGTAAAGGTGGCATCCTGCCACACGTACTTCACCAACGGGTCTTTTTTACCGGCAATATGAATCACGGGGAGGGGCTTAAAATCATGCATCTTCGGGGTCATGCACCCCGCCACGGGACCAATCGCAGCTAAAATATCTGGGCGGGCCTCCCAAAGAACATAACTAAAAACGGCGCCATTCGAATGGCCCATGGAATAAATCCGCCGAGCATCGACCTTCTGCTCTTTTTTCAAATCTGCCAACATCGCATCGAAGAAGTGGAGGTCTCGATCCCCTTGCTCCCCTACCGCTGTTTGCCATCCCGGGAAACGCCCGTCTTTATCCACTAACGGGGTCGGAGTGTTCAACCCTTGGGGAAAAATCAAAATCGAACGGGCATCCACCTTGTCATAACCCCATGAGTGGACCGAGTGACTGGCATTGCCGCCGTGACCGTGCCAACAAAAGACCACGGGGACAGACTCCTTTAATTCTTTGGGAATCCGCATCAGGGCCGTGCGCTTCTCCCCATCGACGATCCATTCGCGATTGATATAACCTTCGGGTGGACGACCCAATAAAGCCTCCATTAACCGATTCTGCGCACCTAAAAAACCCGCAGTACTGAGCCACCATAAGGCAATTAAAAAGCAGCGTCGTTTCATACGGAGGTCTTATCCGCTTAAAACCACCGGTACGATATTAAAGTTTCCGCCCGCTTAGGGTGTCACCGTCAATTTGGCCGCCGCTTCTGCAAATTTATTTTCACCCGCAGGGGTCACAACCTTAACCGCCTTGAGGGTAGCCTGTTTTACAAAGTAAAAGCCGAGAGGTAAATCGGCCGTTATGGTTACATTTTCCAGCACCAGCTGACCTACGGGAGCTTCTGGCAGCCCCCAAATTAGACCGGCGCGATGGCCCGCCGTCACCGTAGCGGTAATATTCCTGAAAGTGATATCCTCATAAAGCGGGGTCGTCGCCTCAACGGCTTGTGTGGGGTAAGTCAGTGCAGTCTCTGGAGAGATTTTTTGTAAATCCCGAAAAGGCTTAGCCTTCGCTCCATAGGCAGCATAAATCAAGATGGGCATATCCACATTCTTCATCTGCAAGTTCTCGTAAACTAAATGATGCACATGACCCCCGCGATCGCGGTCCGACTTAATGCGAATGCCGCATTCGGTACCATCAAAGACACAGTCCCGAACGGTGATATTAGAAACCTCCCCTTGGGTGTAACTACCAATGGAAACACCGTGCCCAGTGCCGTAACGACAATTCTTGATTAGCACATTCGAGGTATCGCGTCCACAGGTGTAATTATCGTCTCCCACGCTGACATCACAATCGGTGACTAAAATGTTATGTCCAGAAACGTCGCAGGCATCGGTGTTGTGACTCGGGTTGTGGGGATCTTTAGAACTAGGCGCCCAGATTTTTACCTTTGCTACGGTTACTTCATCCGCCCGCATGGCGAGGTGGAACATAGGCGAGTTTTTCAAAGTCACTCCTTCAACCAAAATTCGCGCACAGTCGTGAATGCTTACCATACGGGGCCGCTTCTTGTCCTTATCTTTAGCAAAAGGCCACCAAGGAGTGCCCTGCCCCTCGATTGTCCCCTCCCCGACAATCGCTAAATCGGAAAGACCTTTGGCACTAATAAAATCAGCTGGGTTCTTATTGCCACCGGGATAACGATCCAAAGGCAACATCATCAAGATGACTCCCGCATCCAACTGTAAGCGGAGATGGCTTACCAGGGTCAAGGGGCCACTAAGGTAAGTACCCTTAGAAAGTCGCACGGTCCCACCACCCTGCGAACCTGCTTTATTAATCGCTTTCTGAATCGCTGGTGCATCGTCGGTCTTTCCATCACCCACTGCCCCAAAATCTTTCACATCTAGTACACGCTCAGGGATAGTCGGCAAAACCGGCTGCACGTCCTTAGCCCAAAGATGCTGATAAGTCCCGCTTCCGAGGGAAAGTATCAAAAGAAGCAAGGCACGCATAAGTAATGGGGCAAATTGTTGTTAAGCTTTCAAGACCAGCCTGCCAAATCCTTTTCACCGCGACGTACGACCCTATTTCTTTGCTTCGGCGAGTTGGCCAAGAATCGACTTCGCCACCTCTTGCCCCAGAAACTCGTAACCTTGGGGCTTAAAGTGCACATCATGCGGTAATTGTAATTCGGTTAAATGCGGTGTAACGGCTTCAAACAGGGGATCGATAGCGACGCCATATTGCTTCATGATTTCTTCCGCAGCCTGGTTATGCTCCACAATTGAAGCGGCTTTATAACCTTTGGTAGGCTCGTCGGGAATAGGCGTCGTGCTGGCCCAAATCAACTTGGCACCGGTTTTCTGCATTCGGACGACCAACTGTTCGAGGCGTTTTTTATAATCCGCCAAGGGCGTACCTCGATCGTGAATCCCAAAGTTAAAATGAATCACATCCCAGTGCCCTTCACCCAACCAGATATCGAGTTTTTTGAGCCCATTAGCGGTCGGACCACAATTCTCGGGAGCTCGATGTAAATTCACTTTCCCCTCTAATTGCTGACGGACAGGCAAAGTATAACCCCGCGAGACGGAATCGCCAATGAGCAGCACGCGCTTCAGTTTAGGATCATCCACGACATAGTCCCAAGCATCTGACTTATGGGCTAATTTATCCGACTGATGTCCGGGCAAATAAAAACCACCGAGGTTCTCCTGTAAGACTTTTTCCCAAGCTTGTTGCTCTGGAGGCAATGCTGCCACCCAGGCTTGATAACGTTCCGCTACCACGGCATCTCGCGCGGCCTTTTTGGCGGCGGCCTCTGCCTTAGCTTTAGCCTCGGCTGCGTTAGTAGGCTCCGCGACAGTTTGTGCGTTTAAAATTGCAGCCGAAAACAAACAACCCGCCATCATACTTAGGAATCGGTTTTTATTCATAAAAAATTAGGGCTTAGGAATCATCCAAGAGGCACCCTTTACCAAAAACTGTATCTCAAGCCATGGTTTTTCGGCTTCTTGAGGAGCGTCAGTTTCTACCGAGTAGCGGGCCAAACCGGTAGGTGTCATGAGCGGCATGTCACTCACTTCTACTTCTTTTAGTAAATTCCAATTCGCATCAAAAACCTTCGCCCGCGTGGACATTTCTGCGCCATCATACTGCAAATAAGTCCCAGTCGGGATGACACCCTTAACCTGCAAACGAGCCTCGCCTACTTGCACGACGGGATCTTTCAAAGCTACGGATATCTCTTCAAGCGCCCTCAAATTGTAGAGTTTGACCTTGGCGACCGTATGTGCCGGCAACTCTCCAAATCCAATGCGAAGACGAGAAGTTTGCTCATAACGATTTTGTTTCGTGGCAAAACGCCAGCCCCAATCACCTCGATACCAAGAGACTTCGCCATGGGGAATCACCACCTCGCGACGGCCCTTGAAATCGAGGGGAATAATGTAATCGCGATAACCGAGTTGCACCAATAAGCGCGCACCACTGCCGTCCCCTTCAACTTCCACGGCAATACCGCGATGATGTGATAAATCCGCTCGCAATCCCCAGGTGGGCAAGGTTTCAGGCTGCCGTACAGGTTGGGCTAAAGTATTCTCGGCTTCTAGCAGCCACCCATCTTTTTGCTGAGTCATCTTGGTCAGCGCTCCTTCTGGAATCGTGGGAGTGCTATGTGGCAAGAGTGCGATATTCTGCAAAGCGGAATCCGGTATTAACTTGCCCAACTTAGGATCTAAATTCACCGTCGCCGCCTGAAGGTCAAACGCAGGCAAGACTCGCATAATAAAAGCCAAAGGTTGAGGTTTCTCAGGATTAACTAAGTCCACCGGCTCTCCGAGACGCAGCACCTGACGCGGGCCAATCGGCCCATGTTCTTGTCCCACCTGCCAAGTGATATCACCCTGGACTCGGCGCAATACCCGCACTGGCGTGATTTCATAGTGATCAGCTAACTCTGCAGCCACTGGCACTACCTCGGCTTGATCATGATGATTAAACCCATAGCCATGCAGGTAAGCCGGTGCCTTAAAATAAGCGGCCATGCGACGTAACTGCTCGTCGTCTAAGCGAGCATCTACTCCCTGCCAAACCCGCAACGCTTGAAGAAAATTAGGCGTTAAACCGTGAGCCTTCAAATCGCTTGGTCGGACGCCGAACATGGGCTCGGGTTTACAAAGTCCCAAAGCCCCACCGCGATAACCTTGGCTTAATACAAAATGTGCATCCAGGAGATTACTCGCTTCTCGGGAGAGCGAATCTAACTCAAGGGGTACACACCAATTACCATGACTGTAATAGCAACTTCCGGCCATTAATTTTTGACTCGAATTAAAGCGGTACTCGAACCAACACGCTGGACGTTGCCCCATGCTATCATGGCTAGTCGCTGGATGTTCTAATCCTTGATAAACGAAGGTCGCAAACTTGCGGTACCCCCAAGGTCCATCGTAATTATGAATTTCTGCACCATCAAATTCCACGTGCTCAATTCCACATCGATTGACCATTCCTACATAATTTTCCGCCAATTCCCGCAGGAGACTTTGATGATTATCAGGAAGGTAGTTGATGCCATAGGTTAATAATAAACCTTGAGCCTCGGCTCCCACGGAATGCTCCGTCGCCAAGGTAGAGCCTTCACCACGTCGGCATCCTTGTAATTCATAAACCCCATCTCCCAGAGCGTTGAACCGATTAAAGCGAATGATTTCATCTTCCACCCGGAGCACCTGCCATTGGAAGACCTCCGGATTTATGCCATGCGCCCAACTCTGTGACTGCGTCGGCCAAAAGGACCCCGGACTAAGTTTGACTTTTAACCCGTTAGCCTGAGACGTCACCGCCTCAACGAGTTTGGCCTCACCCCAACTGGCTAACCGGCGATCAGGCTTCTGCCCAATATAATGGCGGTCGGAGCGCCCGATACCCCCCGATACATAATGGAGCCCGAGGTACATGCCTTGCTGCTGCACTTCCTGAGCAAATTGGGCTAAATCCACTTCCCCACGTGGAAAAACTGTGTGGTTAATTTCAATATTACCGAACTTATCCGGCATAAAACCGTCATTACGCCACGTATTCGTAAAGAGATAAATCTGCTGGGCCCCCGCTTGCTTAGCCACCTGCAATCCCGTGCGTAATTCTTCTGGGCTCTTGGCTTCTAAAATAAACTGGGTCCGGTTTTTGAAACGCTGTTGCCAAGTCTGCAGCCAGGTTTGTGCCACTTCTAAATTCCAAGCTCCTTTTACCTTGGGATGTGGCAACGCTTCCTCGACCCATAAGTGCAACAGCACATCGTCTTCGTCAGCGGCATCGTGACTTTCATAAAGCACAAAGCCTCCCATCACTTCATCTAGACCTAAAGCCTGACACTCCGCCCCCACCCCTTCCGCCGAGCGTTTCACCTCGGTCATGTAATCTAAGGGTAAGAGTTTGAAACGCGGTGCCACTTTCAACGCCAACCCTAACGTCCAACGCTCCGCGGCCGGAATACCTTGCACCTTTTCAACGCGCCAAGCAAGCGACCGGGTCCCCCGACGCAAGGCCAGCACCAGAGAGCGGTGCTGATCAGACGTCGCGACTTCGAGATGATTTGCGTCCAGCAACTTCATCACACTCAGCCAAATCTTACTTCCATCCCAGCCCTTTAAATAAAACCCTTGGTTGGGGCCTTTAACGTTGAGGAATTCTTGTCCGTCGGCCTTTAACTGACAACTCACGGGTCGGGCTTGCTCATCCCACCTTAGGGTGAATGTGCCGGCATCAACATTAAGGGTTTCCGCCTGAGCCTGCCCACAAAGACAAGCCATCACGAGTACGCACCAACTTGCATTCCAAAATCGCATAACTTGAATGCAACTTGCAGGATGCCACTTAGCAACCCCTCAAAACAACGAGGCGACCCTTCGGGCCGCCTCGCTTTCACATTCCAAAGCGACTTACTTCAAGAGTTCTTTTACTTTTGCCTCAATCGCATCCGTCCAAATTTGGTAACCTTTCTCATTGGGGTGTAGAAGGTCAGGCATGATGGTTTTAGAGAGCGTACCATCCGCTTCTAAGAACTTACTGCCGATATCCATGAAGAAAACTTTCTTATCATCCGCATAGCCCTTAATGATGGCATTAGTAGCTTCGTTTTGTTGGCGGAATTTATCGTCCTTATTGACCCCGCGTGGGAAAATCGCTAAGAGTAAAATCTTGGCGTCCGGACACTTAGTTTGCAGGCGAGCAATAATGGCTTTCACCCCTTCCGCAGTTTGCTCGGCAGTGCATTGATAGACGGCATTATTCAGCTCTTTCTGCGGACGGCCTTGGTGCCCGGTGTTATTGGTACCAATCATGATGACAATTTCTTTGGGCTTTAAGCCATCAAAGTTACCGTGATCAATGCGCCACAAGACGTGTTCTGTACGGTCGCCGCCAATCCCAAAATTTGCGGCTTTTAAAGGAGCCCAAGTTTTATCCCACACGGCCTTACCCTTACCGTCCCAACCATGCGTAATCGAGTCACCCAGAAACACTAACTGGGCTTCACCCTTCTTCGAGATTTCATTAAAGGACTCATGACGCTTTTCCGTGCCAGGATGCAGAACGGGCTGCGTGGCGTAATTAGTGTCGGCAGAGGCAACGACGGCCGAAGCCCAGAGGGCCAACAGCGATAGGTAGGAGGGTTTCATAGGTGATAAGGGGTGCCTGAAATTTGCCCACTCACTTGAGACTGGCAAGCCCTAGCACATCCCTTTCTGAGATGCTGCCATGAAACGCGCCTGACCTAGCGCTTAAGGTTCAAAGAAAAACTGCCGCGTATTTAATAAAGTGTACGCCAAGTCCTCCATGGCTAAGTCCGGGCTAGAAGCTAAATTAGCACACTTGGCTTGCTCAGCCGGCGTTGCTGGTCGCGATAAAATCGCCAAAAACACCACATCAACTTTTTCGGTTAAGGTTTTCGCCTGACGGATCGACTGCGATAACGGCGACCAAGGATTAAACAAAGCCCGTTTCGTCGCAATTTCTCCGTTCAAGAACATCAAAGCCTGCGGAATCGAAGGAGCATGATTCGCATTCTCTACAAAATCGCGGTCGCTCTGCCCTAACGTACGGAGAAAATGTCCGCGTGGTGCCGGACTTTCTAATTCGGAAGCACGCTTCCACTGCTTCCGAGCCTGTAAACAATAGTCGACAAAGGAGCCCGTATCTTGAGAGGGAATTCCGCAATTCTGCCCTAAGGTAGCGAGTCGCTGTTTTTCATGTTGGGCTAACGCTTCTAGTTCAGCTGAGGTTCGAGGGGCAGTGCCATAACCTGCGATGTAATGACTCCGCCAAGTCTCAGGCCCCAATGCCACTGGATTGGGGTTTATCTTATAATTAGGATCCTGAATGACTGTCGTACCGCGACGCTGGGCCAAGGCATTCAATAAAGGCATAATAAAATCCCTCACCTGCCCTTCGTTTTGCTCCCGAATCAACGCCCCTTCCTGACGACGTAAGGTCAATTCCAGCGCACGATCTCCAGTTCGCTTCGCGTCTACCAGTTTAGCCCGAATTTCAGATAGTTTATCATGGATTGATTTCTCCGTCTCCAACCGGGCATAAGCCATGCCTACGAGTTGCTTACCGCTCACGGATTGGAAGGCATCAAAAGCCATGTGCGAAATCTGAATCCGACGGTCTTCAGCAGCAACGCGCTCTAAGTCACGGGCATCGGGTTCATAATTAGCGAGCGTCACCAAACTATCCCAAGCTTGCTCTGCATTTAATCGTTTTAAGAACGGTCCAGGGAAAGCACTGGGGACCCCAGGCTCTGGTTCATGCTTTTGGGCTACGGCTTGATAGGCTTTAGTTCGGGTTAAAATCGCCAAAAACGCCCGCTGATCATAGTGTAAATCGAGCATCAGTTGCTCTAATTTCTCTTCCAAACCAGGCACCGCAGCTTTCGTCTCTTCTCGAATATCGTCCAGTGGCTCCAAGAGCGCCGCACCGAACAGGTTACGCCACAAGCGATTCACAATCACTTTAGTGAACCGGGGATTCTGAGGAGAAGTAACCCAATGGGCAAAAACTTCGGCGGCATCTTGCCCTGCCCCCACGGAGGCGACAGGTCCTAAGAGGGTCTGAGGAGTCATCACCTCGAAAGGCTTCCCATCCTCTTCTTTGAAATCATGTGGCAGCTTTAAATTAACAGGACGACGCTCTAAACCAATCGGGTTGAAAAGTTGCCCGACGCCACCGCGTATAATGTTTACAATGGTTCGATACTCCATCGCGGCAAGCCGCTCCTTGCGACGTACCTCGGCCGCCTTGCCCCCATCCGTTGACGCCGCTTTTTCTTTTAGAAAATCTTGGCGAATCGCTTCCTCACGGGCACGAATTTCATCACGTGCCCCAGCATAAGCTTCTTCGAGCGGTCGATTACCAAAGGTATAGGCCGCCAAATGATAAAAATCCGTCTGCTTCCATTTATCAAATGGATGATTATGGCACTGGGCACACTCAATGCGAGTCCCCAGAAAGACCCGCGAGGTCAGCGCCATGTTATCCAACGGCATCCCGAAATCGCGGAGGTAATAACCTACTGCCCCATTCTCCCAGGCATAGCCTTTGGCGGCTAAGAGCTCGTAGGCAAACTGGTCGTAAGGCTTGTTCGTCTTAATACTTTCATACAACCAATGAGAGTAGGCCGCTGGGACTACATTAGCCGTGTTCACGTAATTGGATTTTAAACGCAACACATCAGCCCACTGGTTATAAAAATGCGAAACAAACGCCTGACTGGCTAAAAGCTGGTCGATTAATTTAGCACGTTTCTCCGGATCGCGATTAGCATAAAAGGCTTTTGCTTCGGCCACCGTAGGCACCCGGCCGCCAAGGTCTAACCAGACCCGACGTAAAAAAACTTCATCCGTACAGGGCAAGACCGTTGGCTGCCCCTGGGCTTTCCATGCTTGCTCCATTAAGGCGTCCACTTGGGCGGCTTCTTGACTCCAACTGCCTAAAGCAAAAACCGTCCAGGGCGCTAACACTAAAATTAAAACGTGACGCCACATGTTCAGACTTAAGCAAAAATTGCAGTCACGGGCTTCCCCTTATCGGCCATCCGGAAGGGGCGCTGAGTAGGCGAATAAACCACTTGCTCCAGCGGCAAACCTAACGCCCAACCAATAGTGGCATTAAAATCAGGAATAGTCATGGCGGACGATTCTACTTCCTCGCCTGTCGCATTCGTCGCTCCATACACGAAGCCACGCTTAACGCCTCCACCAAAAAGTGCCCCCGCAAAGGCCTTGGGATAATGATCACGACCTAAGTTCGTATTAATTCGAGGAGAACGCCCAAACTCGGTTGCTAAGACCACCAGCGTGTCCTGCAATAGACCCCGTGCCTCAAGGTCGGTGAGCAAAGTCGCCAAACCGCGATCCAGCTCTGCACAGAGGTCAGGGGTAACGACGAAGTTGTTGACGTGTGTATCCCAGCCATGCAGGCCGACTTCCACGTAACCGACGCCTCGCTCGGTTAAACGACGGGCCAATAAACACCCTTGGCCAAAGGGGCTCTTGCCATAGGCCTCGCGTAAAGCCGGTTTTTCGCGCGTTAAATCAAACGCCTCAAGGTCTCTACTTGCCATCATCTTAAAGGCGCCATCGTACACTTCCGTTTGAGCCGCAACGGTTCGTTGAGTCCCAAAGTCTTTCATAAAGGAAGCATCTAAATCGGTCGCTAACTTCATCCGGCGTGCCTGCTCGTCGGCCATAAGACCAGCCTGACGTTGGACATCACGTAACCCATTCTCAGGATTATTCACAAATAAGGGAGCATGATTCGGCGGAAAGAAACCTGCACCAGGATGCCGGCTGGCATTGCCGATATAAACCGAACCGGGCAATGACTCATTGCCAAAACCTTTAAAATAACTCCGCCACGCCCCAAGCGATGGGTGACTAATCGTCCCACGTAACTGGTAACTGGTATGCATGAAATAATTGCCTTGTTCGTGCGCTCCTTGATTCGAAGTCAGTGAACGAACCAGAGTTCCTAAATGCATTACCTTCGCCGTACGCGGTAAATATTCGCCGAGTAAAATACCATCCGCAGAAGTCTTTAAAGCTTTTGTGGGACCAGCGACTTCACCCTGCTTGGGATCTAAGGTATCTACATGGCTCATCCCGCCATCCATATAAAGGTAGATGATGCGCTTCGCCCGTGCAGCGGGCGTGGCTTCAGCCGCCCAAGTACGTCCGAAAATCTCCGGCAACAAACTGACTCCCAGAAGGGTTTTTGCAGCGGTGGCAATAAAACGACGACGGTGCAATTCATCCGTTTGGCCCAAAAACACGCGACTCATTAACTATCGATTTTAAGCATAACCCACCGCTTTCAACTTAGTTTTTGGGCTCTAATTCGATATAAAAGCCGCTTTTTTGGTATTTATCTTAGTTTCTACCAAAGAAACTTTTAGTCAGCATCTTAGTTTTAAAAGGGCTTTGGTCTTTAATAAACCATAATTTAAGGACATAAGAAAGAACATGCGTCGGCTCCTTGCCCTTCTCTTCGCCACGACTTGCTTATGTGCGGCCACTCGAGTTCTACCAAACTTTACCGGATCAAGTGAGTTTGAGAGTTTTCTTAACGATGAAAACTTAACCTCCACCAAAGCGGAAGAATTTGTAGGTAAAAATAATCGTTTTATTTTCACCTCCGACACCAAAGACTCCGCACGTGTTGACGCCAAACGTTACCCTAAAGATATGGCACCGACGTTTGAGGGCATGTCACTCGTCGAATCGGTCATCCGTTTCAATGAAACTGGCAATGAATTAGCCCTGATTATTTACTCCGTGGGTGATAACGGCGAAATTAGTGAAGAAGCCTTCACCGGGATGGTAGATAAAATCACCAAAGCTCTTACCAAATCCTATGGTAACCCGACGACTCCCGCTAACGCTGCCTCCGTTGTGGTTCGCGCCAAAGCCCTTTCCTGGAAATGCCCAGCAGGACAAGTTCGACTTGAGTGGAGCAGCACGCGTGCCAATGCGGCTCAAAAGCAGTCCTATCGGGCCGAATTCATTCGCGTCATCGCCAGTGCTATTTCCAAGAACAGCCCGGGCTCCGTGAAAAAAACTAAATGGGTAGCCGCCGAACAACTCCGTACTACTCCTGAAGGCGATAAGTGGATTACAACCGTACCAATGGTCGACCAAGGTCAAAAAGGCTACTGTGCCGTGGCGACTGGGGAACGTGTGCTGCGCTACTTTGGCAAAGAAGTTGACGAACACGAATTAGCCCAAGCTTGCCAAACGGATAGCGGTACGAGTGGCCAAAAATTTGAACAACAAATGAAACGCGTGGCCACGCGCTTTGGCCTTCGCTTTCAAACCTATCTTTCGAGCGTGGATGAAAGGCTCATCATGCAAATCATTCAGGATTACACCCGAGCGGGTAAAAAGAAAAATGGCACCCCCATTCCGACCCAATTACAACAATCTCCGTACATGTTCTATGAGGCCATCGACACCTTGAACGCCAAGCAACTAACGGAAGTGCGTGAGGCGGACAAAACAGGGATTAATAAACTCGACCACGCAGTGCGGGAATCCATCGATCGGGCTAGCCCGGTCATCTGGTGCGTGCAATTAGGCATCATCCCTGAGCCCGACATTCCCCAAGCCCACGGCGGTCATATCCGCCTCATTATCGGTTATAATACTAAAACCAGTGAGATTCTCTACACCGACTCCTGGGGGGCAGGCCACGAACTTAAGCGTATGAAACTGGCCGATGCTTGGGCGGAAACGTTTGGTATCTTCGTCATGACACCTAACTAAGGCTTACGCCGACACCTGGAGGCGCCGTCGGCAAGGCCTCCAAGTGTTTTACGAAATTGCCGACTCTTCTATTTTCCAACTTTGCGAGATAGTTTGTACCAGCTTGGTCGATAAAGCAGCTGCCGAAATGAAATCGCTACGTGGATAAAAGGTCTCATTCTGGTAAAATGAGGCTGCGGGCGTAAAATCTGGGTTGGTTATTTGATTTTTAGTCAAAGGGTTCTAATCCTAAGGGTCTAACTTCTCCATTTATACTTACATTTATGACCACCCCTGCCAAAGCCTTCGGTTCCTCCGCTGCCACCTCTGCCCTCGCCCCGATGGGGATCCTTCGCCGTGATCCCAAAGAAAAGGACATTGAAATTGAAATTCTCTATTGCGGGGTCTGTCACTCCGACATCCACCAAGCGCGCAACGAATGGCACAATACGGTTTATCCCTGCGTACCGGGCCACGAGATTGTAGGTCGCGTCACCAAAGTAGGCTCCCAAGTCACAAAATTTAAAGTCGGTGATCTGAGCGCTGTAGGTTGCATGGTTGATTCCTGTCGTACCTGCCCAAGTTGTAAATCCGGGCTCGAACAATACTGCGACTCTTGGCCTACTTTTACCTATAATAGTGCCGATAAACATCTGGGCGGTCACACTTTCGGTGGCTACTCGACGCACATCGTGGTGGATGAATCCTACGTCCTCCGTGTACCCAAGAATCTCGACCTCGCAGCCACCGCCCCCCTGCTCTGCGCGGGCATCACGACCTACTCCCCCATGCGCCACTGGAAAGTAGGCCCAGGTCAAAAAGTCGGCATTGTTGGTCTCGGTGGCCTCGGTCACATGGGCGTGAAATTCGCCAAAGCCTTTGGGGCTCACGTAGTCCTTTTCACGACCTCACCTTCTAAGGTCGCTGATGGCCTCCGCCTCGGTGCACACGAGGTCGTCGTGTCCACTAACCAAGAAGAAGTCATGAAACACTACCGTTCCTTCGATTTCATCTTGGACTGCGTCTCGGCTCAACACGACGTCAACCTTTACCTCAACCTCCTTAAATTGGACGGTACGATGACCCTCGTGGGAGCTCCTGAACACCCACTGCCTGTCGCGGCTTTTAGTCTCTTAATGCCACGTCGCAAATTCACGGGTTCTGGCATCGGAGGTATCGCTGAAACTCAAGAGATGTTAGATTTCTGCGCACAGCATAATATCGTCTGCGACATCGAACTCATCCCGATGCAAAAGATCAACGAAGCCTGGGAACGTTTAATCAAACAGGACGTCCGCTACCGCTTTGTGATCGACATGGCTTCCCTAAAGTCGGTCTAAAACTCTCGGTCGGCCATAACGGGGGTAGTTCTAGGCTTAAACCTGGGTTCATTTCCCTTCCAGAAATGTACTTTGAAGCTATTTGCTTAATTTTAAGCATACTTATTGCACGGCTAAATACCAATTAAACTTATTCAAAAAGTCTGAAAACCTATGGTTAAATATTCCTAAAATATCTCCTAGCGGGTCTCATTAGACTCGCAGGAACAACGCCGACCCTCACCGTGCGACAAGAAGGGCTCACACGCTCAACCTACTCCCATGCCGTCACCGCGCATCAGCGTTCTCCTCATCACCTATAAACATGCTAAGTTTATCGAAGAGGCGCTACGCTCCATCTTGGTTCAAGATTACGCAGGGTTTGAACTTATCATCGCCGATGACGCCTCCCCGGACTCCACCCGTGAAGTGATCGAAACCGTCCTTCGCCAATCTTCACGTTCCGACGTTACGGTTCGAAAAATCTACCAAACTCAAAACCTAGGACTTGTTAGGAATGTTAATGCCGCCATGCAAGCCGCCTCAGGTGATATTTTTGTCATGGCCGGAGGCGACGATATTTCACTGCCGTCACGAATCACTAAAATCGTCGAAGCCTTTCAGCTGTCACCTGAAATTCAGTTAGTCTGCACGAATTACCAAAAAATTGATGAGCGCGGAAACCATCTCGGTTCACCTCCCAAGCGACATCGCACTAAAGTTTTTAGTTACGCCGCTGGTACGCGTGACATCTACGCCAATAGTCCTATTTGTGGTGCCACGGCGGCTTATCGTCGCAACTTGTTCCATGAATTTGGCCCGATGCAACCTGGCACTCACGGTGAAGATAATTGTTTTTGGGTAAGAGCCCTTTTAACAGGAAAAATTTATTACAACGAATCACCCCTCATCCTCTGGCGCCAACACCAAGATAACCTTTCAAACTCCGTTGATGATAATTTCGAGACCCCTGAGTCGCGTGCCAGGTTAATCAAATGGATGAAAGCCCACAGTCAAATGACTCCCCAGTGGGAACGTGACATTAGTCACGCGCTAAATTCGCAATACATTACGAAAAGCGAAGCTCGCCAAGCACTTCGACGTGCCCACTACGATGCCATCAAGTGGGAGATGCAATACTGTACTATAGGAGTTCGTCCATGGGCCGAATGGCTGAAGAGTGCCTATAAACTCCTTCCCTATTTTCAATTTGATCGACTCTTTCGCTACTTTAAAGAGCGCATCTCCGCTCGGCGCCGGGAACGCATTTGGCAATGGTGGGCTAACCACCGACGGAATCGTTAAAACTACTGATCCTCGAGTTTCTTCTTCGAAGGTTTTTTCACCACCTGCACGGGGACATCATTCTTGAGAAGCTCGCCAGGGGTCGATCGGCCCTCTACGACCATCTTTTCTAAGAGTGCTTTCATCTGCTGCACGCGCTCAGGATACCGGTCTTGGAGGTTTTCTTTCTCTCCCGGGTCTTGTGCTAAATTATAAAGTTGTACCACGGGTAGTGCCTTTTCTTCTTTGCTGCCAGGCTTGGGATCGCTCCACCCTCCCGACCCTCCTCCGATAATTAATTTCCAGGCACCGTCCCGAATGGCAAAATAGCCTTGGATGGATTGGCTGATAAGGTACTGCCGTGCTGACGTTTGCTTCCCCCGTAATACAGCCAGAAAACTTTCACTATCTTCCGCCATCTTCGCAGGTAACGGGCTTTGGGTTAACTCGGCCAACGTTGCCATGAAATCGACTTGGCATACTAAAGCCGGCGAGACTCCAGGCTTAATCTTACCTGGCCAACTGACCACCAAGGGAACCCGATGACCGCCTTCAAAAACATCAGCCTTATGACCTCGATAGATGTAACTGGGCTCATGCCCAGCCTGTTTTAAAACCGTCATACCTGCCATCGGAGAACAGCCATTGTCGGAGGTAAAAATTACTAATGTCTTTTCACGCAGACCTTGGTCTTGAAGCGATTGAAGTAAACGACCGACATCGGCATCTAACTGTCGGACAAAATCGGCATAAGGGTTAATACCGCTGGTCCCTTGGAACTCCTTAGTGGGGACAATAGGCGTATGCGGTGCATTCAAAGCCACATAAGCAAAGAAGGGTTTTTCAGGATGTTGTTGGGTCTGCGAAGTCACAAACTCTATCGCGTGATCAATCACCGAAGGCAAAACATCCACGGCCTCAAATTTTGGTCCAGCTGGGCCGGTGCGTAACCAGGTCTTCGTGGCCGAAGGAATCTCCGTCACCCGCCGATCCTTAATCCACACAAAGGGAGGCATATCTAAGGAGGCACTAATCCCAAAGAAATGATCAAAGCCGTGGTCTAAAGGGGAATCGCGAAGGTCTTGCTCATAATCAATGAGTGCCGCTTTTTTAAATTCATTGGTATAATCACCGCCATCATCCGCCACTCCACCTTGACGTAACGGCCAACCCAAGCCGAGATGCCATTTGCCAAAACAAGCGGTCGCATAACCTTCTTGTTGCAGTAAACCCGCCAGGGTGAGTCGATTTTTGGCAATTAAAGGCGGTGAAAAGCCGCCCAAGACGCCGGATTGCAACCGCGTGCGCCAATGATAACGACCTGTTAATAAACTATAACGAGAAGGCGTGCAAACGCCCGACGTGGTGTGACCATCGGTAAAGCGCAAACCCGTCTGAGCTAAGGCATCTAAATGGGGCGTAGGAATTTTACTTTGCGGATTGTTAGCGGCAAAATCGCCATAACCTTGGTCGTCAGCCAAAATAATTACAATATTCGGACGCTCAGCTTTTACTAAAGAAAAACAGCACCAGAGCACAATCCAGAGGCGTCGCATCATGCGGTTAAGTTAAGATCAGTGACCTAACCTTCAATCCTAGAGATGACAACCTCGCAGGCTTAAGGCCCCCAAATCGAACGCAAACGGTAGACTTTCAAGGAGGTAACCTGGACTGCTGGAGGCAACTCCCACTGCGTCAGAGTAAGGTTAAAATCCTGGGCAGGTCGTTTATAAATTTCATAAGAGGCACCTGCTTCGGCATAGACTTCATTCACGGTGCGATCCGTAAAAATTTGGACCTGCTGCCCCGTAAAAGAAGCCTCAATTCCATTTAATTGCATTTTAACTTTAGCAAACTGACTCAAAGTCACCTCCACTTCACAGAGCTGCCCCTGACAAACCTGCAGCAAACGTTGAGCCTCCGCGCCACTTAAATGCTCCGCTTGGACTAAAGTTTTTTCCCGCAGCATCGTGAGTTCTTTTACAGGATTATAAAATAAGCGCAGTCCTTGCGCGGTTTCATGCAACGTTAATTCATGGGCTAGGGTGAAACCTTGATTACTGCATTGGTTCGGGAAAATTTTTTCGTAACTCCCTGTCCGCAACCAGCCGATTTCTATCCGGCGTCCGTCCGGAGCCTGACTAAAGGTCTGTGCCGCATAAAAGGCCCCGTGCGTTGTCCCCCACGGCCCACTTTCTCGCTGAAAAGTTTGCCCATCAAATTGACCAATGAAATAGCGATTCGATGCCGCGAGGAGAATCCACCGCTGTTGTTCAGGCCTACCGACGACGGTTAACGGAAATATCTCTGGGCATTCATACACCGCTCCACGGTCGGCATCAGTAAACGCTCCGGTCCATTCCCAATGATGTAAATCCTTCGAGGTATAAAAGGCGATATGGCGTTGCTCTGCCTTAGTCTGTGGCGTCGGCGTTAAACGTGAACCATCCCACGTATCTTCGGCATAAACGGCCATCACCCATTGTTGCTTGGGTTCATACCAAAAAACCCGCGGATCGCGCCCTTGGTGTTTGACCACTGGATTTTCCGGCAACTCTTTAAACGTCTTTCCTTGGTCTAAACTGTAAACAACACATTCGCCACGACCAGTGCTGGTAAAGGTCGCACACTGGAGCCCCTTCCCCAACCCCGCCGTACCAGCTTCATCGACAAAACCTCCACCTGAAAACGCCATATCGCGAACCGTCTTTTGGAAGAGGGCGATGGGTTGTTCCTCCCAGTGCACCAAATCCTGACTTTCTAAATGCCCCCAATGCATATTGCCCCAGAAAATTCCGACTGGGTTGTATTGATAATATAAGTGATACTTCCCCTGCGCGTACACCATCCCATTGGGGTCGTTATTCCAGCCATGCCGACTCGAGGCATGCAATTGATTACGGTATGGCTGGGTGTAATCATCCGTGCGCAATGCCTCACGCTCGGCTCCAAGATGAATTTGGGCAAAAGCATCCTGCAACAGGGCAGTCACTTTAGCCCCGTCCGCTAAGGCGATTTGCAATTTTTTGCCGCTCACCTCAAAAGCCCCCAAGGGGTAAGCGGCCCACCAATAAGGCTGATTAGGTAAAGGTAAAGTTACCTGCAAAGTTTGCAGCAAATGACCGTCCTGTTTTAAACTCAGAAGTTGGGCATTTTTGCCTCTCACTTCATTAGCAATCGGAATGAGAAGATGTGTCTGATTAACCTCTAATTCCTTTTGTAAAGTAACTAGGGGCACCACCGAGGCGATAGGCTTGTCATCGAGTTCTACTTGATCGACTAAAATATGCCCCCACCCACCCTTCGCTTGGTCGACAATGACCAACTGCGCCTCTTGTCCCAACCAAGCACTGACATCCCAACTCGCTGGTTCCAACGTTTCACTGCCACCAGGCTTCGTATTCGGTCCTGTTGCCGTGCACACGATTTTCCCGGCGACTAACAGGTTCATGCAAGTGCGCCCCTCCCAACCTCCACCCCCAATTAAAAAATTCAGAAATCGGCGTTCGATTTTAAAGGGAGGCGAAGTCAATGTACCCACGGCATCATCGCCCCCAACGTAGGAATTTACCAAGCCCGCACCTTTAAAGCCGCCCACGTGCATTTGGCCAGGCAACGTACCTTGTGCAGGCCCGTGTCCAAAAGCAGTACCCGTAACTTGCCAGGCACCGTAGTCAGAACCTTCAAAATCAGCGATGACTATCGGGTCGGCCCTGAGTCCCATCCCCAAGATTGCCATCCAACCAATCAGGAAGGTCTTTTTCATTTAAGCCTGGGTGCAAACTTGCGCCGACACGGTACAGGCGTGTTTCATGATTTGAGTTAAGGGGTGATGACTTAAGAGACCCACCATCAAACACGCGGTAAAGGCATCACCAGCCCCCACGGTATTCACTACTTTGACAGGAATACCTGGTTGATCCACCACCTCCGTCGCCGAAACCGCAATCGCTCCCTTGGCTCCACAGGTAAGGACTACCAGTTGCAACCCTGTTATGTGACGGAGCGCCTGCAGCGTTTCGACTACCTGAGGCTGCACCGTCAAACCATACGCTTGGGCGACTTCTGCTAACTCATCGTCGCTGAGTTTTAAAATATTGGCTGCGGCAATAGATTCACGAATTAAACCAGTGTCATAAAAAGGGGCTCTTAAATTAATATCGACCACTTGGGTAATACCCTGCGCTTGGGCTTGCTTCAACAGTCGCTGCAAACTGGCCCGTGACTGTCCACCACGCTGTCCTAAGGTTCCAAAATAAACCATGTCCAGTTGGGGCAACCAGGTTTCAAGCTGCTCAGACCAAGTCACTTGATCCCAAGCCGCATGGGGATGAATCACAAAGGTGGGTTTACCCGCCGCATCTAAAGTCACCCCCACCGTGCCCGTCGCTGTAGCTGGAATTTTTTGCATCAATTGAGTATTCACTCCTCGTTGATTTAAAATCTCCAAGGCTTGTTGACCACGCTCGTCCACCCCTACCGCACTGTATAATAAAGCCTCAGCCCCCTGACGTACCGCTTGCATTGCGACATTGGCAGGGGCCCCGCCCAAGCGCGGACCCGCGGGTAATAAATCCCACAAGACTTCTCCAAAAGTTAGGATACAGGGCTTTTTTTTCATCCTTAAATCAAAATACGCCTAAGTCTTTTTGAATTTCCTCAAAACTGCGTCCTTTAGTTTCCGGCACCATGAACTTCACCCAGAGTAACTGCAGAACCATCATGAACGCAAAAAAGAGGAAGACCAAACCCGGAGCCAACAGCGAGACCATGCTGGGGAAAAAAGTCGTTAATAAAGCCGCGAAAACCCAGTGCGTGGTCGAACCCAAGGCTTGACCGCTCGCTCTGTCTTGATCGGGAAAAACTTCCGAAATTAAAACCCAAATCACCGCCCCCTGTCCTATCGCATGCGAGGCGATAAAAGCAAAAATAGCGTACGGTACGACGACATAATGTTGGGTAAAAAAGGCCCAGGCACAGGTACCTAAGGAAAGAATATAACCTACCGAACCATAGAAAAGCAGCGTGCGCCGACCCAAGCGATCAATCAGCCATAAACCCACAAACGTAAAAATGAGATTCGTCACGCCAATCCCGACCGATTGCAGCAAGGCCGCTTTGGCTCCTAAACCAGTTAATTCAAAAATCCGCGGGGCAAAATAGAGCACCGCATTGATCCCCGAGAGTTGATTAAAGAAGGCTACTAAAAAGGCAATCAGGAGGGGTTTCTTTAAGCCTGCCCGCCAAAAATTGGTGCTGACTCCGGTGCTCTGTGGGGGCTGGGCAAGTTCGTTGGCCACCGCCGATAGTTCCGCTGCGGTGGCGGTGGGGCGTAATAATTGAAGCACTTTTAAACCTGCCGTGTGGTCCGCCCGATGGGCCAACAGCCAACGGGGGCTTTCGGGCAAAGTCAGACAGGCTAAAACATAAATCACACTGGGCACCACCATCACGCCCAACATCCAACGCCAGGGTTCCGTTCCGACTTCCGCCAAAAAATGGTTCGAGACGAAAGCACAGAGGATGCCGAAAACAATATTGAACTGAAACATACCCGTTAACAATCCGCGCCGCTCGGGCGGAGCAATTTCGGCAATGTATAAAGGCGAGGCCACCGTCGACACGCCAATCGCAATGCCACCTAAGAACCGAGCGAACATAAAACTGTAAACCTCCGTTGCTAAAGCTGACCAGAGTGAGCCGACCAAGAAAAGTAGCCCGATGCTGACAAGAGTAGTCTTGCGACCGAAACGATCCGCTTGCCAGCCTCCGCACAAGGCACCCAACACGGTCCCCCATAAGGCGGCACTCAGCGCCAAGCCGTGCATGGCTGGACTCAAATGCCATAGGGCTTGAATGGTCTTCTCCGCCCCAGAGATGACTACCGTATCAAAGCCAAACAAGAAACCCGCCAAGGCTGAAGCCAAGGACCAAAAGAAAAGGCGCTGGTTCATTGACGCCATCTTCCAAGGCCGTTTGCAGAGTGCAACCCCGTTCGGACCGGAGCTTAGCTGATATTTTTAATATTTTACTACGGGGCCGACCTAAAACTGGACGCCAAATTTCAGCCGAACCTGAAAAGGACTAAACTCCGTGGCGTTTAAAACCCCTTTATTTCTGGGGTCTCCACTCACCTGCCACTGCGCCCCTAAGTTCGCAAAAAATTGCTCCCCTTGATAGGAAACCGTAGGCCCAAGGTAAACTGCAGAAGCTCCATAACGAGCAAAGCCATCGCACTCGACCACGACCATACCTTCCACCCCCACAAACCAATCCCGGCAAACGTTACGCATCAAGCCCTCCGTCAACGTGTACTCCGTTGCCGACCCCGCAGACTTAAACCAAGTCGGTTCAGCAATTAAATTAGTGGCATAAGTCCATTCCTGCTCGGCTCCAAAGTTATGTTGTAAAATTAACTTAAACTCCGCGCTCCAACCATTCGCAATCGTACCGTCACCGTCGTCGGCCTGGACATTACCTGTTTCTAAATAGGCCGCACAGCCCCACTCCTGAGTGGCGGCGTTACTAAAACGATGCATGTAACCCACCTTCATCCCGGTGAAGCGCAGCCCATTCGCGACGGCCTGGGAAAGGTAAACGTGGTCCAGTTCAATCGTGAGTTGATCGTTGTGCGTCAGGCCATACTCCAATTCGGTTTCTAAGTCTAAACCACGATAGTTGGCATTATAACCAGCCCCCAAATCCCGGCCGGCCCGCAAGGTAGCATACTGCTCCAACTCAAACTTTCCCAATGGGGCGGTCTCCGGCAAGTAGGAGTAAGCGAAGTGGTTATCGCAGGCACTAGCAGTCACAACCGCTGAAATATAAGCCAAATAAGCTAATTTTTTCATAAATTGAAAATGAGACTCAATCTCATCTTTTAGATGTCAACCTTTTCTGTCATCTGAGTTGAATCGTCTTAAGCTTAATCTAAACCCACCCCCATACCCCGATGCGCCCCACCCTCTACCCCGGCCTGTTCGCCCTACTCGCCGTCATTTGGTTCCCCTCCATCAGTTCAGCAGCGGATGCTCCAGCACCTGCACCGAAACCGGTTGCCAAAACGCAACCGCCCACTCGCCCCTTTGATGCCCCGGGTGCACCCAAGTTCACCCGACTTGACGGCAAGCCGGGCGCGAATCCGCCCGCCGACGTCGATGGCGATTTTCTTGTAGGCCCAGACTATAAAGTGAGCCCCGAGATGAAGGTAGTCGAAGGCGTCCCCCAAGGGAAAGTGCAACAGTTCGTGATGCACTCAAAAGATTGCCAACGCTTCAACCCAGGCATCGCGCGCAAAGTTTTCGGTACGCCCGATCCCAATAACCCCAAAACGCTCATCGTTGAAACGCACAACATCGACTACAACCGCACCATCACGGTTTACATCCCCGCTCAATACGTCCCCGGCACTGCCGCCCCTTTACTCGTCACCCACGATGGCCCTGGCTTCGGCAAACCTGACCTGAGCCTGCCTCACTTACTCGACAACCTCATTGCTCAAAAGCGCGTGCCGCCGATGATTGTTGTGATGGTGGCCAATGGTGGTGGTGACGCCCAAGGGCATGAGCGTGGCAAAGAATACGACACGATGTCGGGCCTCTTTGCAGAATTTATCCAACTCGAAGTCCTGCCTTTAGTAGAAAAAAACTACGGCGTTAAAATCACGCAAGACCCTGAAGGTCGAGCCACGATGGGCACGAGCTCGGGTGGTTCCGCCGCCCTCATCATGGCATGGTATCACCCCGAATGGTTCCACCGCGTCCTCACGCTCTCGGGCACTTTTGTCAATCAGCAGTGGCCCTTTAACCCTGAAACCCCTGATGGGGCTTGGGGTTTCCATAATAAACTCATTCCCGAAAGCGCGCCTAAACCACTCCGTATCTGGATGGCCGTCGGCGATCGCGATAATTATAATCCGAACGTCATGCGCGACGGGATGCACGATTGGGTGGAAGCCAATAATCGCATGGCTAATGTGCTCAAAGCCAAAGGTTATCACTATCAATACCTCTACTGCCTCAACTCTGGACACGGCGTCGGCAACGCTCGCGGCCAAATCCTCCCCGAAGCACTCGAATGGCTTTGGAAGGGCTATCAAGCACGTTAAACGGTCTAGTTTGTAGCACGATTAGCCCACGCACCATGCGTGGGTTTTTGTTAGTGAGAGTTATTTATCCTCCGAAGTCGGAAGGTGTTCTCCAAAATACCCGATGATGAGTTTCAGGCGCGTTTCATCCCAGTGAAAGTGAATCGACATGCACTCCCGCGCATAACCACCTCCCAAGGTAATATGCTCCGCAAAGAGGACCGACTTACCTTGATAATCAAAATGATAATGGTCGCCGTGTAAGCGCACTACGGTATCGGAAACCATCGGGCGGTATAAATGCCCCAAACCTGCCTGCTGGGCTAGCGTCACCAATTGCAGGGGATTAAACTTTTGCCCCACACGACTGGCTGCGAAGAGCGCTAGATGGTGCAGGGCTTTATCGAGCTTACCGTCATGCTCGTAACGACAAGCTCCAGCGTGGGCTAAACAAGCCGGCAACACTTCAACATACTTCGTAAATTTCTCATCAGCTAAACACTGTTTCAAAACCTCTACGGCAGGAGTAAAGGGCTTCACCTTCGGTTCTTCTAACGCGGGCTTATTCAAAGCCTTCAACTTCTTCTGAGCCATTAATTGGGCCATAATCCACGAGGTCTTCTCCCGCAAATGCGCGGGGACCGTAACGGAGACATGACAGCCTTCCTTACTCTTAGAAAAGCGGACCCGGGCCACGCCATCTAAACCGATAAAATCCAAATCAACTCCTTCGCCATTCAAGGCACACCCCCCACGAATTTCGGTTACCTTTGAGCGTACAAAAAATCGGAGCGTCTCCATCGCCGCTTCAGGTGACTCTTTACTCGTGTAGTTCCAAGTCTCCATGACGGAGAAATAAAGTTTATTCCGAGAATCTGGCAACAGGAGATGGAACTATCAGGACTTAAAACCTAGCGAGCCCATCCTTTGCCTTGCATGGGTAGTCTATTTTCTTAAAAAAACCTTATGGCACTACCCCCTCTGCCACCTCACCTCCAAGCCCGACGGGATTTTCTCCGTAAGGTTGCCCTCGGGGCGGCTCTCTTTGCCGTTCCTGGCGCCTTTGCAGATGCCCTAACTCGGACGCCACGCCAAACGGAAGGCCCCTTCTACCCCGACCATCTTCCCTTGGATACGGATAACGATTTAATTATCTTAAATAATTCCGCCACGCCCGCCCTCGGTGCTGTAACTTGGCTCAGCGGCCGTATCCTCGATGAACACGGCGACCCAGTGCGCAATGCCTTGGTGGAAATCTGGCAGGCCGATAACAATGGAGCCTACATCCATACAAAATCCGTTAACGCCAACCACCGAGATCAAAACTTCCAGGGCTTCGGGCGCTTTCTGACTGGCTCATCGGGCGAATATGTCTTCCGCACGATTCGTCCCGTCGCTTACCCTGGACGGACGCCACACATTCACCTCGCCGTCCGCTTAAAAGGCAAAAAAGAGTTAATCACCCAATGCTACATCAAAGGCCATGAGCTCAATGAGAAAGATGGCGTTTACATGGGGATTAAAGATTTAAAACAACGTGAGAGTGTCAGCCTCGACTTTAAACCTCTGCCGAACTCCGCCGCGGGCGAACTAGCCGCCCGCTGGGATGTTGTCTTAGGCTTTACCCCCGCTGGTTAACTCCCATGTCCTGTCTTAACTTTTTAATCCGGGGAGTTAAGATATTACCTTTAATACTCAGCCTCGCCTCGAGCTCTCTCTGGGCAACGACGCCCGGCGAACGTCCCCCGAACATCGTTTTTGTCATCGCCGATCAATGGCGTGCCCAGGCCTTTGGTTTTGCAGGAGACCCTAACGTCCAAACGCCCCATCTCGATCGCTTCGAGAAAAATTGCGTCAATTTCACGCAGGCCGTCTCAGGCTGTCCCGTCTGCTCGCCGACCCGTGCTTCTTTGCTCACTGGACAACGTCCCCTCACCCACGGCGTTTTCTTGAACGATGTCCCGCTCAACCCATCTGCCATCACCCTCGCCAAAACGCTGCAGCAAGCCGGCTATGATACAGGGTGTATCGGCAAATGGCACATCGACGGTCATGGGCGAACCGCCTTTATTCCCCGCGAGCGACGCCAAGGGTTTGAGTACTGGAAAGTACTAGAATGTACCCACGCCTATAATAAATCGCCTTACTACGCCGACGGCCCCGAAAAACTACAGTGGGAAGGCTACGACGCCTTGGCCCAAACTCGCGACGCCCAAGCCTACCTCACCGCCCACGCCCATAGCCCCAAGCCCTTCCTGCTTTGGCTTTCTTGGGGACCACCGCATAACCCTTACGAAACGGCTCCACCACCTTACCGCGAACTTTACGCCCCGACGACCTTTCAACTGCGCGAGAATGTACCGACTTCACCTCAAGAACAACGTACCGCCCGAGCCAACCTGCTGGGCTACTATGCCCATTGCAGTGCCCTGGATGCTTGTTTCGGCGATTTACTGGCCACCCTGCAAAGCAGCGGCCTCGACGAAAATACGATTATCGTCTTCACCTCCGACCACGGCGACATGCTTGGCTCACATAGTCTGCAACGAAAACAAAAACCCTATGAAGAGAGTGCGCGCATTCCCTTCCTGCTTCGTCTGCCCAGCAAACTTGGCATTCATCCCCGACGCGTTGATGCGACCATCAACAGCGAAGACGTGATGCCCACCCTCCTCAGTCTTTGCGGTGTACCAATCCCAAGCTCGGTCGAAGGACTTGATTTTAAAGGGTATTTACTAGGCGCCAAGGATCCCAGCGGAGGTTCGGCCCTGGTACAATGTGTGGCCCCTTTCGGAGAATACAGCCGTCAGGCGGGTGGACGCGAGTACCGCTGTCTCCGTACGGCACATTATACTTACGCCCGTGATCTCCAAGGCCCGTGGCTGCTCTTCGATAATCTTCAAGACCCCTTCCAACTTCATAACTTGGTGGGCCAATCTGCTTACGCTGACTTACAAGCCAATTTAGACAGCCAATTAAAAGCTAAATTAGCCCAGCAGCACGACGACTTTCTGCCTGCCCCCGATTACATCGCCAAATGGCACTACATGGTCGATGCAACCGGCACGATTCCCGTTAAATAAAAGTTCCGGATAGCGTTCGCTTCCGCTGTAGCATCCCGACCCATATCAGAAGTTTGCCTCGGGTAGGGACGACGCTGCGTCGTCGTCCTCCATGACACGTAAATACGCCTTTTCGCATCCTGCGCACGTACCACGTGAGCCTTTGCCAACGGAGGGGATAGTAATCCCCTCCCTACCCACTGCCTCGGGTAGGGACGACATTACTATGTCGTCCGTTCTCACCAGCCAACATGCGTCTGCCAATAGATTACATACGCACCGTAAGACGCTAGGAGGCTAACGCGGTAGGCTCCCTACCTAATCAATCACAACTCCTCAATGTTAGTCCGAATCTCCTCCGCCTTGCGCCGAATCGCTGCTTGCTCGACTGGACTCAGGTTGGCGGCCTGACGTACGGCCATACCGATTCGAGGATTATTTAAAAAGGTTTTCTGATGTCTTAACCAGAAATCCCAATAGAGAGCATTTAAAGGACAGGCCAAAGGCCCTGTACGGTCTTTAGGATCATAAGGACAACCGTTACAGTAATTAGACATCTTAGAGATATAACTAGCGGCACAATTATAAGGCTTACTCGCCAAGAAACCTCCGTCGGCATGCTGACTCATCCCGATGACGTTAGGCAACTCAACCCACTGAAAAGCATCGATATACACGCCTAAAAACCAACGCTCTACTTCCGCTGGATTTACTCCCGCATTCAGACAAAACGATCCAATCACCATCAATCGTTGGATGTGATGGGCGTAAGCGGTTTCGAGGGACTGACCAACCGAGTGTCGCAGACAATTCATCTTAACCTTCCCGGTCCAAAACCAAGACGGCAAAGCTAACTGATGCCCTAGGTTATTCTGCGAACTATAAGCAGGCATCTTCGCCCAATACACCCCTCGAATATACTCTCTCCAGCCAATAATCTGCCTCACAAATCCTTCCGTAGCAGCTAAGGGATAACGCACTGGATCAGACTGATATGCCTGCACCGCCGCCAAAGCAACCTCCCGAGGATTAAGTAATTTTACGTTGAGTGCAAAAGAGAGACGCGAATGGAATAAGCGGTCTGATGCAGTGTGCATCGCATCTTCATAATCTCCGAAATGGGATAAGCCGTTTTTAATAAAGGCTTTTAATTGAATCAAAGCCTCCTTCCGATCCCGCGGCCAGGGGAATCGTGTAGCACTGGGCTCACCCATCGTCTGCACCCCGGCATCTTTAATTTCCTTCCATAAGGCTAGATGGTCATGTGCGACATCCCACGACCCAGGTGGTGCCGGCGTCCCCTTCCAAGGCTTCCGATTATCATGATCATAATTCCACTGACCACCTAGAGGCTCACGATTTTCGTCCAATAAAAGCTGGGTGCGTAACCGCATTTTCCGGTAATAAGACTCCATCAGCCAACGTTTAGCTCCGTCTTGGAAATGAGCCGACACTCCTAAACGCTCGTCTAAAAAATGCTCGGAACTCACGCAGGCTGTTTCCAATCCACAGGTCCGGGCGAAATGCTTCAACTCCTGATCGAGGCGCCATTCATCAGGCTCTTGATACTCCCAACGACTTGCCTTCGTTTCGGTGATAACGAGTTGCAAATTAGCTGCAAAATTTCCGCGATTATCAGTATCGTTAATTTTAAAATAACGAACGCGATGGCCCGCTTTCTTTAATAATTCAGCCATGCGGCGCATCCCCGCAAAAATCGCTAAAACCTTCTGAGCATGGTGGATTACGTAATCGGTTTCGGAACGCACCTCCATCATCACATAAATCACCTGGGGGTTAACCTGTTTAAACCACGAATGCTCAGGGTTTAATTGGTCGCCAAGAATGAGTCGAAGGGTTGGGGCCACTTCCGCAAAGGACTCACAAAGCTCGGAATTGCAAATCACCTCCATCAATCAGCCTTAACTCGAGGTTGCCAAAAAAGCCTCCTCTAGCACAGTATCTTTACCATGACATCCCTGAAACTTAACCGGCGCCATTTTTTAAGCCTGACCGCTCTAGCCCCCTTGGCGGCTTTAGCCCAATCTTCAAACACGACGCCTCCACCGGCTCGCAAGGCAAACTTTACCCCGAGCCTTAATGCCTACTCCTTTCTTGAACAATTAAATGATAACCTCAAAGACCCCACTAAAGGCATCGATCTCTTTGGGGTAATTGATTTCTGCGTCACCCACGATATTCCTGCCATCGACCTGACGGGCTATTTCTTCCCAGGCTATCCTAATACTCCGTCACACGACTACCTAAACCGGATAAAACGTTATGTCCATGAACGAGGCATCGTCATATCGGGTACGGGAGTGAAAAACGATTTTGCCACGGCGGACCAAGCGGTACGCCAAACGGGCATTCAAGTCACCAAGACGTGGATTGAAGTGGCGGCCTACTTAGGAGCTCCGGTGGTTCGCACTTTTGCGGGCCCCTCGAATGTCAAAGACTGGAAAGTGGCCGCTAACAACGCCTCGCGTGCCGAGGTCGAAACCTGGATGGCAGACGCTTTACGTGAATGTGCGGTGCATGGTGAAAAATTTGGCGTCATGGTGGCGGTGCAAAACCACGGCGATTTCCTTAGCACGGGAGTTGAACACTTGAGTTTATTGCAGAAAGTAAATCACCCGTGGTGCGGTGCCCTCGTGGATACTGGCAAGTATTTCACCGAGAATCCCTACGAGGATATCGCCCTCATGGTACCTCACGCAGTTAACTGGCAAATTAAAGAAACCCTCGGAAGTTCCTTAAAGTCTCCGGCAACCGATTACCGTAAACTTGCCCAAATCATCCACCAAGGCGGCTATCGAGGCTTCGTCCCCATCGAGACCTTAGCCATGGGACGAAAGGACTACGACCCGCAAGTGGCGGTGGTAAAAGTCCTGCAAGGAATGCGCGAAGCCATCGCCACATTGCCTAGGTAGGCACAGTGCGACGTCACCACCCATTCGACGATTTAACAATAACCAGGAGGCTAACGCCGTAGCCTCCCTACCTGCTCCAGATTAGCAGCACTTTTACTTAAACTCTGGGTATACTAAGGGTGCCACGCGACCTTCTAAAACATCAATGGTATGTTTTAAAATATGCGTTGGAGCATATTTTCCACTTTCAAGTTTATCGGCCTTCTCCGTGGCAAAAACCTTTTTCATAACTGGTAAAGAAGGACGGGCTAACTCACCCAAACGGTCTAAGACATTACCCGCAATCATCACCGCACCTTCTTGATCCTGACGTTGAATTAATTGCTCTAAAGTCTTCAACGCAGGGGCAGGCTTACCAAGCCGTGCCAAGGCCTCGGCCGACGCTGCAGCGACAGCACCAGACTCATCGTTGAGGGCTTTCGTTAAAGCGCTTTCGGCCTCCGCGGCCTTGACGCCTAAAATCGCACAACCTTGAGCTGCCCACCAACGCATGGGCTCACTGGAATCACTTAAAGCCGCAATGAATTTGGGTAAATTTGCGGGATCACGATCTGAAGCCTGGCAAGCAAGGGTATAAACCTTTTCAACATCCCAAGCCCCTGGAACCCGCGAGGCGTCGTAACCTTCCAAAGGTGAGCCCTCAGGTAAAAGACCATTATCTACCGTGCGCACAGTTTGCTGGCGTAACGCTTCCCTCATTTTTTGCAAAATGGGCTGATACGCTGGCAACCCTACTAAATTATGCATGTTATCAGGGTCGGTCTCCATATCATAGAGTTCCTCCGCAGGTTTCGTCCCCCAAAATTGGGCAGTCTCCCGCGTTAAATGTCCTGCGGCCGCTTCACGTGCCCAAGACTGATAGCCACGGGCTTTAAACATATACTCTAAAAGTTGCACAAAGGGAATATCGGGACGGAAGTTTCTAATATAAAGAAAGCGACTCCCGACGACTCCCCGCATCATGTCATAACAGGAATCCATGCGATCGCGGGTCGTGAAAACAAATTCCGCTGGAGTCGATGACACCTGACCCGCTAAAGGCCGACCCTGCATGTAGTCGGGAATCTTGACCCCCGCTAACGATAACATCGTGGGGGCGAAATCTACAAAGTGGACCGGATCTTTAATCCGAGAACCAGGCGGGGCGGGCGCTAAGTGACGCCACTTAGGTGGGTAATAGACAATCAGCGGGACATGCACACCACTCTGCTCCAAGAAGCGCTTACTGCGGGGTAAGACCCCTCCATTATCGCCATAGTAAAAGACAATGGTATTCTCAGCTAAACCATCTTTTTCTAAATCCTGCAGTTTGGCCGCAATCTGTCCGTCCATCACGAGCATATGATTATAATAGCGAGCCCAGTCCGCTCGGATTTCAGGCGTGTCGGGCTCATACGGCGGCACCCGCACTTGCTCAGCACTTAAAGGCTTAAAGGGAAATGCCAACTCCTCGACGGGAAACAGGCAACTCTCATGCGTCACTTCATGATTAAACACACTAAAGAAAGGTTTACTTTTATCTTTATTATGACGCCAATGCGCCGTCTTTCCCTGATCTGTCCAAGCGTCTTTAATACTAATCGGCGAATTATAATCGGTCTTAGCATTATTTGAAGTGAAGTAACCCGCTTCGCGCAACAAGGCGGGAAAGCCTCTTAGCCACGGAGGGATATGTCCCTGTGCCCGCATGTGTTCGGCGGGGCCACACGTTACAGGACTCATTCCGGAAATAATATTAAAACGGGAAGGAGCACAGACCGGACAGGTAAAACAGCGCTCATAAAGCACTCCTTCACGGGCGAGCTTATCCAACGTGGGCGTGCGGGCAAGTTTGTCTCCGTAACAACCTAGGAAGGGATTATTATCTTCGCTGACCAAACAAAGAATATTGGGGCGATCGAGTTCAGCCGCACCTAGACCAATTACCATTAAAAGGACCAAAAGTAGGGTAGGAAATTTCACAGGGGTGCAAATTTTGTATACGCCCTCTACCCCATTGCAACCCAGACCTAGCTAAGTCTTAAGTTTCCTAAAACTTGATCAAGGACGGTGCGGCGTCACCGTCCTTGATCACCCATCCGCTTGAATACACCTTTCGGTATCTTACGCCCCTCAACGTTGGACTCTGCCAACGGAGGGGATGGTAATCCCCTCCCTACCCCAAGGCATGGATTATCTCAATCTATCTGTATCGGGTAGGGACGACATTACCATGTCGTCCGCTTTCACCGACCGACGCGCGTCTGCGAATTCATAATATTCGCACCCATCAAGGAGGCTAACGCAGTAGCCTCCCTACCCATAATGGGCTTTCACGTTGCCAAAGGGCTCAGGTAAAACACGACTGAGGGTATGAAATTTTACCGGTTTGGCCTACCCCTCGGTACCTTGCTTACCCTAAAACTACTAGTCACTTGCGGCAGTATTAACTTAATCGCGGCTCCCGCATCTTCCCCCGAACTCTATCGCGACTCAACGCAACCCGTTGAACAACGGGTCGCTGATCTACTCGCCCGCCTCACCCTGGAGGAAAAAGCCATCGTCCTCGACCATAAAGGTCCAACGATTGAACGTTTTAACCTCCGGTCTGACCAATGGAACCAATGCCTTAATGGGGTTAAGTGGGATCATCCCACGACCTTATTCCCGGTCTGTGTAGCAATGGCGGCCACTTGGGATACGACTCTCGTCCACGAAGTGGCTGACTGCCTCTCCGACGAAGCGCGGGCGATTTATAATGGCTGGCACCTTAATCCCCAAGCCCCGGGCGAACACAAAGGACTGATTTATCGAGCCCCCGTTATCAACATCGAGCGCAATCCGTATTGGGGACGTAACCACGAAGCTTGGGGTGAAGATCCTTTTCTCACCGGTCGCATGGCCGTGGCTTATGTGCAAGGGTTACAAGGCCCAGACCCGCAGCACCTCAAAATTGCAGCCACGCTTAAGCATTACGCGGTGAATAACGTAGAGGCCAGTCGTACCGCGCTCAACGCCCAAGTCTCCGAAGCTATGCTGCGCGACTACTGGCTACCTCACTTCCATGATGCCGTCGTCGAGGGCCATGCCCAATCACTCATGGCGAGTTACAACGCCATCAACGGCACGCCCAATAACATCAACCATTGGTTACTCACTGATTTACTGAAAAACGAATGGCATCATGAAGGCTTCGTGGTCTCCGACTTAGGAGGGGTTCGCACGATGGTAAATGGACACCACAAAGGTAAAATGACTTATGTGGATGCCGTGGCTCAATCAGTGATGGCAGGGTGTGATTTCTCCGACAAAGAATACCGCGAAAATATCCCCGCTGCCGTACGCGAGGGTAAACTTTCACTGGAACGACTGAATGACGCCGTGTCACGAGTGCTCAAAGTACGCTTTCTACTGGGAGAATTCGATGACTTTAAAAACTCCCCTTACAGCCACATTTCGCCCGATTGCATCGGCAACGCAGCCCACCGAGCCTTGGCTCTTAAAACTGCGCAAGAAAGCATCGTGCTACTCCAAAATGAAAAACACCTACTACCCTTGGATACTCATGCCTTAAAACGGATTGCCGTGATTGGCCCCCTCGCCGATCGAGTTGTGCTGAATAATTACAATGGAAAGCCTGATGCTGTTGTCTCCCTCCTCCAAGGACTCAAAGACCGCGTCAACTCTGGCACTGAAGTCGTCTTCGAACTTGGCTGCGACATGACTTCTAGCGGTGCCGTCCCGGTAAAAATTGACCAGGAAACTGGCTTTAGTGGCGGGGCGAGCGTGAAACTCGATGCCCAAAGCCCCGGAGAATTTATCGAATTTCCCCTTACCGTAAAAGCAGCTGGCGACTACGAAATTAAACTATCCTACAAGAGTGCCCCCACCCGTGGACGCTACGAACTCAGCGTTGACGGCAACGTCGTGGGTCAACCTGTCGACTTTTACGAGAAGGTTTCACACTATGGTTTAACCCACAGTTTTGGGACGAATAACTTACGGGCGGGTAAGCACACCTTGCGCTTTACCGCTACCAGCAAGAACGAGTCCAGTTCTGGCTTTAGCGGTCATTTTGACAGTCTCGCACTCATCGGTCCACAAAGCGTCTCTTTTGAATGCGAAGCTCTAGCAACCACCACAGGCGGGCGTAGTTCGCCAAGTGGTTTAACGAATGCCGCCAACTTAGCACGTTCGGCCGATATCGCTATTGTGTGCGTGGGAACTGATCAACGTGTTGAACAAGAAGGCCGTGATCGCACCAAACTTGGGCTCACCGGACAACAAGAAGACCTCGTTAAGGCGGTCTTAGCGGCTAACCCCCAAACCATTGTAGTGCAGATGAGCGCCGGCCCGTTGACATCACCTTGGCTGAAAGAACATGCCCCCGCCATGCTCCAAGCTTGGTGGTCGGGCGAAGAAGGCGGGCATGCCATCGCTGATGTTCTCTTGGGAAATTACAATCCAGCGGGACGACTCCCGCACACGGTCTATGCCAGTGAAGCCCAAGTGCCACCCCAAGACGAATACGATATCAGCCGAGGTTTTACCTACATGTACCTCAAGGGTGCTCCGTTATACCCTTTTGGTCATGGTCTCAGCTACACCAACTTTGCGTATAGCGACCTCAAAGTCACGGGCTCACCCCTAACGATTACAGCCACGGTTAAAAACACTGGCAACCGGGCGGGAGATGAAGTTGTCCAACTCTACCTTGTGCCGCCCCAAGGAGAAGTTCCCCGTCCGCACCTCATGCTTCGGGGGTTTCAACGGATCAAATTGCAACCAGGCCAAACCCAGGAAGTACGCTTTACGGTTCCCGATGACAAACTCACCTTCTGGAACACCAGCAAACATCAGTTCGAAATTGAACACGGTACTTGGCAACTTCACCTCGGCCCGGATTCCGCTACAACGTTTTTACAGGAAAAGTTTACACGCTAAACCCTGACAGTCGCGGGGTCGCGTCACCGTCCTTGTATCTATGGTAGGGACGACGCTGCGACCTCGGCCTTTTTAAACCATACGTGTAAATACACCTTTCGGTATCTTACGTCTCTCAACGTCGGACTTTGCCAGCGGAGGGGATGGTAATCCCCTCCCTACCATAAGGCATGGATTATATCGATCTATCTGTATCGGGTAGGCACGACATTACCATGTCGTCCGCTCTCACCGACCGACACGCGTCTACCAATCCATTCCGTACGCACCAAGACGCAAGGAGGCTAACGCAGTAGCCTCCCTACCCATACCAGAACTTTGCCTCGGGTAGGGACGACGCTGCGTCGTCGTCCTTTCTAACCCATACGTGTAAATACACCTTTCGGTGTCTTACGTCCCTCAACGTCGGACTTTGCCAACGGAGGGGATGGTAATCCCCTCCCTACCCATTGCCTCGAGTAGGGACGGTGCTGCGTCACCGTCCTTGTATCTATGGTAGGGACGACATTACCATGTCGTCCGTTTTGCCGACCAAGTTTAATAAGCTCATTTCAGTATCCTATTCACACACGACGTGTACTTTGCCAGCGGACGTAATGGTAATCACGTCCCTACCCATGGGACAACGAATAAGGAGGCTGTCGCAGCAGCCTCCCTACCCAATCCGCTTGGCACAACTAAGACTTAAACTGTTTTTTAAGGTAAGCACCGACGGTTTTCTTGACGGCAGCCCGACTCGCTACTGGGACGTCATCTTCCAAAGCGCGGCAAAAATCTAAATGAAAATTATCCAGTGTGGTTAGAACTAACATAACACTTCGCATCAGCTGTCGTTCCGTAAGTTTGGCGTCCTCAAGAATCAAATCCAGGCCGACACGAACCTCGCCATCGGCATCGTCCATTTCATACTTCGCCCCAGTAAGTTCCCAATTGAACTGATTAAGACAGTGCTTCACTAAGGAAAACTTCCGCACCCCACTACCCACGGGGATTTTATAAGCCGCAGGGGCAAAAATACTCACCAGACTTCCATCACGCTCGCAGGCAATTATAAGCCTAATTCCGCCTGTTTTATCTGGGCTTTCGTAAAGATCCATTTCATAACCTACGAAGATAAATTTCTCTTCGCGGGTAAAATGCAACTTAGCCGACGTCAGTAGGTCAGCAATTTCATCCAGAGAAGTCGCCATAAAATTAAGCAGGGTTTTGAAGTTCAGTCAGCGCCTTTTGGATTACGGGTATCATCGGATGAGGCTCCCCAGGCTCGGCCTCGAATAGCCGTAAGGCTTGTTGGTAATAATCAATCGCCTCGGTCACATAACCCATACGCTGATACAAGAGCCCCAAATTCTTTAAGGGGTAAGCCCGCTCCTGATCGTCTTGGGCGACTTTAAGCGCGAAACGCAAACTGGCTTCCGCCTTCGGGAATTTCTCCAAATGGACCTGCACAAAACCTAAATTATTATAATAAAGATTCTGCTTACTCTCTAAATTACGCTCGAGATTTTTAATCGCTTCAATTGCCTCAGCAATTACGGTTTCGGCTTCGGCATAACGTTCCGCAGGAATGAGCACATTAATTAACCCCAGCCGAGTATCCATAACCATCGGTTCATGAGCTTCGCATCCACGCAGTAAGAATTTAAGCGCTCGGCGTAAATGCCGCTCCACGCGTTCGGGCTTACCGAAGAGGCGATCGTTGCTCGCTAAAAGGTGGTAAACCGCCCCAATATTTCGATGTTTAATCGAACTTTCTTGGAACAACCGAGTAAGGGCCCACTGCAAATAGTAGTCTGCCTCTTTATACTTCTTCTCCTGATGATAATAACCACCCACATGATAAAGCATCCGGGTGAAATCGGCGTTAGGCCCCGCAGAACGATGACAGGTCAAGGGAGCGACTTGCGTCCCTAATTCCACCGCTTCTGCTTCTCGTCCAAGATTCCAATAAGCTAAGGCCATGTACATCGCCATGTCAGCTGCCATCATGACATTTCCATCCTTAATTCGGGCGTAAAGCTTCAAGCCCTCCTCCAACACCTCTACCGCCCTTTCGGCTTGATGATGTCGACACAGGCAACGACCGTAATCCACGTGACTAAGTTGTAAGGAAAAAAGATGCTCTGAGTTATGGAGCGAGCAGCTCGCAATGGCTTCTTTAAAGTGTGCTTCCGCCGCATCAAATTGCCCTAAGTCCACCTGGCACTTCGCTAACCTCATTAAGGCAGAGACCAAGGAAGGTACGTTTTGCGGCTCATGCTGGCGACGTTTTGCCACTAAAGACTCTAACAAGGCTAACTCATCATCCTTTAATTCAAGGATGTGTAATAAATTAATTAATTCATCGTGCGCCAAGTCGACCTCCTCACTGTTAATTCCAAAATGTGCTTCCGCGAAAGATTGTGCCTGTGAAAATTCGGCACGCGCACGCTCCATTTGTTCGTCAAAGAGGTATTTTTTGCCTTGGCTGATGATTTCGGCAAACTCGGAGCGCTGTTTATCAGGGCTAGGTTTTGACATAGATTTAAGAGAGACAATCTACCCGAAATCTTCGCCCACGCAAGCCACCCCCCTGTCATAATATATGCCTAGGAAAACAGTTAAGACGGGCTTAGCCACCAAACGTAATACCCCCCTTACCCACTGACTCGGGTAGGGACGACGCTGCGTCGTCGTCCTTTTTAAACCATACGCGTAAATACACCTTTCAGTATCTTACGTCCCTCAACGTCGGACTTTGCCAACGGAGGGGATGGTAATCCCCTCCCTACCCAATGCATCGGGTAGGGACGACATCACCATGTCGTCCGCTTTCACCGAACAACGCACGTCTGCGAATCCATCCCATACGCACCGATCAATTCAGAACGTCAAACCGACGATTAAAAACGAATACAAGGAGGCTAACGCAGTAGCCTCCCTACCCATATCACGACTTTGCCTTAGGTAGGAACGGTGCTGCGTCGTCGTCCTTTTTAACCCATACGCGTAAATACACCTTTCGGTATCTTACGTCCCTCAACGTCGGACTTTGCCAACGGAGGGGATAGTAATCCCCTCCCTACCCAATGCCTCGGGTAGGGACGGTGCTGCGTCACCGTCCTTGGGTCGTAAGGTAGGGACGACATTACCATGTCGTCCGCTTTCACCGACCGACGTGCGTCTGCGCATCCATCCCATATGCACCAACCTAGGAGGCTAACGCAGTAGCCTCCCTACCCATATCACATCCTTGCCTCGGGTAGGGACGACGCTGCGTCACCGTCCTTGGGCCATGGCTTAAAACGACTTAGAAAGTTACTGCGGTAGCCTGCTTCCTATGGCGAAACTTGCCATTTAGGTTCTGGGCTCTATGCCCAAACAAACTTTCATGCGATTTAGCTCCTATTTACTTCTATTAGCCACAGTGACACTGAGTGCGGCGGATGCTTTACGCCAAGCGACTCCCTGGGCTTCGGGGGTCGGCATTTCAGACCACATCCCAGACCACCCTAACGACTGGCCGTTACTAACCACTCAATTCAGTTATGTAACGCCAGAGAACTGCATGAAGCCTGCAGCAACGCAACCCACCCAAGGACATTGGCAGCTCGAAACCCCGGACCGTTTCGTCGATTTCGCCCAAAGCAAAGGACTCAAAGTGGTCGGCCATTGCCTAGTTTGGGCCAAGGACGATCGCACCCCCGCTTGGTTCTACCAAGACGGCAATCAAGTAGCCACCAAGGAGGTACTCTTAGCTCGCATGAAAACGCACATCGACCAATTGGTCGGGCGTTATCGAGGTAAGATTGCGATGTGGGACGTCGTCAACGAAGCCCTCGCCGACGGAGGTGGTTATTTACGCGACTCTGGTTGGACGCGCGCCTGTGGCCTCGACTTTATCGTGAAAGCTTTCGAGTACGCCCACGCCGCCGACCCTGATGCCTTACTCGTCTACAATGATTATAATAACGAACTAGACGGCAAACGGGAGCAAATGCTCAAGCTGCTGACCGAACTAAAAGCCCGCGGAACGCCTATTCAAGCCGTGGGCTTACAGGGTCACTACGAAATCGACCGCGTCCCCTTCGACGCGATTGAAAAAACCCTCATCGCCTTACGTAGCGTAGGACTCAAAGTCGTCGTTTCAGAACTCGACATCGATGTGATCCCCCGGAGTCGCTGGTGGGCCGATAATGGCACCCACCATGAAGAGCTCTCGAAAGTTAATCCCTATGTTAACGGCTGCCCTCCCGAGATTCTTGCCCGCCAGGCGGAACAATATGCCCAATTATTTAGAATCTTTCGGCGGCACTCGGATGTCATCGCCCGGGTCTCCTTTTGGAATCTGCACGACGGACAAAGTTGGCTCAACGACTTCCCTTGGAAGCGCGTGAATCACCCCCTACTCTTTGATCGCCAAGGGCAACCTAAACCTGCCTTCAATGCGGTGATGCAAGAACTCGCCAGCGAGCCAGCCGCCGCACCGAAAACAACGCCCAAAATCCCCCCTCAGCCCCGCAAATCCTGGAGCGCCATCCACCTCAACCCCGACGATGTCCCCGCTTTCCCGAGTCCGCCAGCAGGCTGGGATCAACGACGGACTGATATCCCTCACGGTAAATTAGAAATGGTGGCCTATGATTCGAAAACCGTGGGAACCCAGCGCCACATGGATATCTACACGCCCCCGAACATAAAACCAGGGCAGCGCTTACCTGTACTTTATTTGCTGCATGGAATTGGCGGTGATGAAACCGAATGGGCTCGCTACGCTAATCCAGAAATACTCCTCGATAATTTAATCGCCGAGGGTAAAGCCGCCCCGATGATTATCGTCATGCCCAATGGAAGGGCGCAAAAAGACGACCGTGCGATTGGAGATATTTTTAGCCACATCCCGGCCTTTCAGGTTTTTGAACGAGATTTACTGGATGACATCATCCCAGCGCTGGAAACTAAATACTCTGTTCGCACGGATCGCTCCGGACGTGCCTTAGCAGGGCTTTCGATGGGCGGAGGGCAAACCATGAACATCGGGTTTGCACACCTCGATAAATTTGCGTGGCTCGGAGCTTTTTCTTCAGGGCCTAATGCACGACTCTCTGAAGAACTCTTACCAGACCCCGCCGCCGCCAAGGACCTTCGCCTGCTCTGGCTTTCTTGTGGTAAGCGCGACGGCCTGCTCCACGTCAGCCAAGACCTCCATGCCTACATGAAAGCCAAGTCAGTACCCCATATTTGGCATGTGACCGACCACGCCCACGATGCCCCGGAATGGAAGCAGGCCCTTTACTGGTTTGTGCAACAACTGAAATTCGACTGAAGTTATCTCAGGTAGAGACGGTCTGCGTCGTTATCCCTTTTAGGCATACGCTTTCGGATGCCTTTCTGCATTTACGCACCTCCAAAATCTGATTTTGCCAGCGGAGGGGATGGTAATCCCCTCCCTACCCACTGCCTCGGGTAGGGACGACTCTGCGTCGTCGTCCTTGGGGCTATGGTAGGGACGACATTACTATGTCGTCCGTTTGAGCCGACCAACATGCCTCTGCGAATCGATTACGACGCACCCAAACGCAAGGAGGCTAACGCAGTAGCCTCCCTACCTAAATTGAAACGTGCCGCGGGTAGGGACGGTGCTGCGTCACCGTCCTCTCTTACCCTTACGCGTGAATACACCTTTTTATATCTTACGTCCTTCAACGTCGGACTTCGCCAGCGGAGGGGATAGTAATCCCCTCCCTACCCCAAGGCATGAATTATCTCGATCTATCTGTATCGGGTAGGGACGACATTACCATGTCGTCCGTTTCGCCGACCAAGTTCGGTAAGCTCATTTCAGTATCCTATTCACACACGACGTGTACTTTGGCAGCGGACGTGATGGTAATCACGTCCCTACCCATTCGACAACGAACAAGGAGGCTAACGCAGTAGCCTCCCTACCTAAGGCAATCTACCCGCACCGCTATCTGGGGCCTAATATTAATGTTACAATGTTACAGGTCGGAAATATTTGTTTCGCCCTCGATTCGAGAATAACTGAAATACCCCCACTGCTCATGTCTACTACCCCCTCCTCCCAACGTAGTTGGTTTCAAACTGAAGATGCTTGGGCCATCGTACTGGGCTTAGGCTTTGTGATTACGGCCACGCTCTTAATCCTTACTGGCAGCAGCCTCCAATGGTTAGCGATTATCCCCGCCAAGTGGTCTAACGCCGACTTAGCCGGCCAACAACTCCTCCAAGGAGCTCCGCGCTACTTGGGACTGTTTGCACTCTGGGCCATCGCCCTCGGTATTGGAGCTCGGGCTTTGGGACTCTCACTCAAAAACTTTCTCTCATCCTTTGCCGTCATCTTTGTCATCTCAGCACTCATCATTTTTATGGGAGCGTGGTCCGAGGCCGATCGCTATAACCTTGAACCGCCTTTAGTCGCTCTGGCGGTCGGTTTATTAATTTCTAATACACTCACTTTACCTGGTTGGCTGCAAGAAGGACTACGCGTGGAGTATTACGTCAAAATCGGCATTGTGCTACTGGGGGCAACGCTGCCGATTAACCTTTTGGTCTCGGCAGGTCCCATCGCCATTGGCCAAGCCGCCGTGGTGTCGTTAGTGACCTTCGGCGTCATCTTCTGGGTCGCACGCCGTCTCGGGCTGGATTCTCGCTTTGCCGCAACCCTAGGAGCAGGCGGGGCCGTTTGCGGTGTCTCCGCCTCGATTGCCGTCGCCGGTGCGGTTGGGGCCAAAAAAGAACAAGGCCCAGTGGCCATCACAATTGTGGTCTTTTGGGCTATTGTCATGGTCTTCGCGCTTCCGCTGGTTTCACGCTTATTAGCACTTCCTACTGGCGTAGCGGGCGCCTGGATTGGTACCTCTGAATTCGCTGATGCCGCGGGTTTCGCCGCCGCCCAAACCTACGGGGGTTATGCCGGAAAAGTCAGTGGCATTACGGGCACGCCCGATGATGCCGTAAACGCCTTTACCCTAATGAAAGTAATTGGTCGTGACTTGTGGGTTGGGATTTGGGCCTTCGTATTATCGTTCGTGGCGGTTACGCGCTGGGATAACACGGGTATCAATCATCGGGTTGGCACTGGCGAAATCTGGCGCCGCTTCCCTAAATTCGTCATCGGGTTTGCACTAAGCTCCATCATCATCGCCCTCGTTTCCTCGCTTTATAGTTCAACTGAATTTAATCAGATCTTAAAACCCGGACTCATCGCTCCCCTAAAAAATCTTCGAGTTTGGGCCTTCACTTTTTGCTTCTTGAGCATCGGCCTTTCCACGCGCTGGCGCGACTTAGCAGCGATTGGACGCAAGCCTTTCCTCGCCTTCACGGCGGGCGTCATCATCAACGTGATTCTCGGCTACGTCCTGTCGGTTATCGTCTTTGGCAAGTATTGGTCGACCCTCGGTCGCTAAACAATCATGCTCACTTGGCTACGTCAGCTTTTTCAACGTAAGCCGACGCTGACCTGTTGTGCACAGTGTAGATATTTTGATAATCACCCACGGACGATGGAACTAGAATCCCCTGGGCTCAGCAGCCTAAGTTCTGGCTACGGAGCCGTACGTGGGGGCGACGGCCAGTGCTCCCGTCATCAACGGTATGTAGCCCCCATGGGCCACTGTCAGGACTTCGACGTAAAAGTTAAATAAGTAGCTGCTTACACCTTTCGGCAAAGCCAATAGCTGGCCCCTGCCATGGCGAATTTACTAGAATAATCTTTTTCTAAAACTAGGCCTGCCTTTTGGAGGGCGGCCTTGATCTCATCTGGAGTCCAATAACGCATCGGTAACTCTTCTTGGTAGGTAATGACTTCAGCACCGAGTTCTAACCTAGTTTTTTCTCGGTAGAGGTAATGATTTGCGCCCTTGGAGACGAAGGTAATGTTACGCTCCAAACCCTGTCGCTGAACTAGATGACTACTAAAAAGCACCTCCTGCGGGATATCGATTAAGAAACGACCACTTGGCTTAAGCACCCGTGCAACGTTGCAAAATGAGGCTACTAAGTCTTCCTCTTTAGTAATATAGCCGAGCACCGTAAAAACAGCCAAGGCGAGATCAAATCCTTCGACACCATCATACGATTGCATTGAAGCATGGCATTGAGTGATAGCTGTCGAAATATCTTTGGACGCAAGTTGCGCCAACATCGCTTCAGAGGGCTCAACCGCCGTGACACGATGACCTAAGGCAGCAAGCGGCAAAGCAATCCTGCCGGTGCCGGCACCGAAATCAATAATCTGTAAGCCAGCACCCAACTTAGAAATCAGTTGGAGCGTCTGGCGCGTTAATTCATCATAGTAAGCACCAAAACAACGATGGTTAACTTCATCGTAATACTTAGCCCAGTCTCGATGATAAATGAGTTTAGTCATGCTTGTAAAACCAGTCGACAACGGCGCGGAAAATAACCCGTCACGCGTTGACGTAGGAGCTCATTGCCCAAGATACCAGATACATCAGCCATCCCTAAAGCTATTCCCATAAGATCTGGAAGTTTACCAAAGCGAATCTGGGGATTCATGCCATGGAGTTGGACCTTAAAACTATAAGTGTCGGTAGTAAATTCCCCGACCGTGGGAAAGAAATCATGCAACGTACCCATGGGCTCGGCCTCAGCGGGAATGGTTTCTTGAAAATAGGAAATGGGGGCGCCGGTATCGAAAAAGAATTTATTAAACCGTCCAGCCACGCTGGCTTGGACCATCGGCACTCCCATAAAAAAATCTAAACCTTGAAACCAACCCTCGGACGCTAATTCGCCATCACTCACCGTCAGCGTATTAGTTTTAAGATCAATCAGGTGATCGAGGTGATTCATCAAATCCGAGCCAATCAGTCCGATTACCTTTTCTCCGATGAACCGAGAAAGAGCAGCAGGTGTGATGCCAGCATAGTCTTGGGGAATGTTAATTTTAGACCCAAGGAGACTCACGGGATTCATCCCAAAAGAGGTAGTCGCACCCGTGTCATAAACCCAAAGGCTTTCATCGATTTCGACGAAAATGTGCTGATGACGAAAAACCATTCGATGCTTCACCGTGGCCATACCTCAACCTACACCAGGCATCCTGATAACGCAAGTCGCGGAATGGTAGGGACGATGCTGCGCCATCGTCATCTCACATACGCACGCTGACCGACTCCATTTTATATCTTACGTCCTTAAACGTCGGACTTTGCCAACGGAGGGGATGGTAATCACCTCCCTACCCAAGACATCACCAGCATCAGGTAGGGACGGTGCTGCGTCACCGTCCTTGGGTCTATGGTAGGGACGACATTACCATGTCGTCCGCTCTCACCGACCGGCGTGCGTCTACCAATCCATTCCGTACGCACCCATCAACTTGAACGTCCCATCGAAACAAGGAGGCTAACGCAGCAGCCTCCCTACCCATATCACAACTTTGCCTCGGGTAGGGACGACGCTGCGTCGTCGTCCTTTCTAACCCTTACGCGTGAATAACACCTTGCTATATCTTCCGTCCCTCAACGTCGGACTTTGCCAACGGAGGGGATGGTAATCCCCTCCCTACCCAAGACATCACCAGCATCAGGTAGGGACGGTGCTGCGTCACCGTCCTTGGGTCCATGGTAGGGACGACATTACCATGTCGTCCGCTCTCACCGACCGGCGTGCGTCTACCAATCCATTCCGTACGCACCGACAATTCAGAACCTCCATTCGACGATTTAACAATGTACAAGGAGGCTGACGCCGCAGCCTCCCTACCCCAAGGCATGGTATTACCTTGAATCGACTTAAGTATCAGCAAGATGCGTGGCATGAATTTGTGGCCAGCGGTTATCATTCGATTTCTAATTATAGTCTGTGCGACTGCCAAGCTTTCCGCCGATACCGTCTGGCTAGACGATTTAAACCTCAGCCCCATCGTCCAAGGCTGGGGCAAACCCCAGAAAAACAAGAGCGCCGCTAAAACTCCCGAAGAAGGTAATCCGCTGAAAATTAAAGGAAAACTCTATGAGCGTGGCGTCGGGACCGTGGCGGAAAGCGTCTTATTAATCCATCTAAACGGAGATGCTAAAAGCTTTTCCGCTGAGGTTGGCGTCGATGACACCAAGCGCGGCTCCACCCGTGCAAGTGTCGAATTTTTTGTCATTGGAGATGGTCGAATGCTTTGGCGCAGTGGCATCATGCACGCCAGCGAAAGTGCTAAGCATTGCAGCGTTAACCTTATCGGCGTAAAAGAACTGTTACTCAAAGTAGGCGATGCAGACGATGGCGATAACGATGATTTCGCTGATTGGGCGGATGCTAAATTTGACACCAACAGTACTAAATCCTTCAAAACCAGCCGAGAGCCCACGCCTGTAGCCGTTGCCCCCTACATCCTCACCCCCGCTCCGCCCGCAACGCCACGCATCAATGGACCCAAAGTGTTCGGAGTCCGCCCTGGCTCACCATTCCTCTATTCAATTCCCGCTACGGGCGACAGGCCGATGCAGTTTACGGCTAAGAATTTACCCACCGGACTACAACTCGATGCTAAGACCGGGCGACTGTCTGGGATCTTGTCTACCAAAGGAGAATTTCTCGTCACACTCAGTGCTCAGAACCCATTGGGCACCGCCACCCAATCCTTCCGCATCGTCTGCGGAGATACAATCGCACTCACCCCGCCAATGGGCTGGAATAGTTGGAACTGTTTTGCCCATGCCGTCTCCGCTGAAAAAATTAAAAGTGCCGCTGATGCGATGATTCAAAGTGGCTTGGCCAACCATGGCTACAGTTACGTCAATATCGATGATTACTGGCAAAATCACCTCCCCACCAACGATCACACGGCCCAAGACATCGTTGGTCCATTTCGAAACGCTCAGGGCGTCATCCTCTCCAACTCGCGCTTCCCTGACATGAAAGGGCTAGCGGATTACGTCCATGAACGAGGGCTAAAAATTGGGATTTATTCCTCGCCTGGCCCGACGACCTGTGGCGGTTGTGCAGGCAGTTGGTTACACGAGCAACAAGATGCTAAAACCTACGCATCATGGGGCTTCGATTTCCTCAAATATGACTGGTGCAGTTACAGCTCCGTCATCGATGGTAAAATAGAGACACCTCCCCAAGTGCCGCTGCGCAAAAATGCCCGCGATGATAGCTATGCCATTTACCCCTACAAAATCATGGGTGAGTACTTGCAACAACAGCCACGTGACCTGGTGTTTAGCCTTTGCCAATACGGCGATAAAGAGGTTTGGAAATGGGGTGCTTCGGTTAACGGAAGTTGCTGGCGTACGACTGGCGACGACAATGACTCTTGGCGCAGCATTAGCCAAATCGGCTTCTACCAAGATAAAACCGCTGCTTTTACTAAACCTGGCAACTGGGTGGATCCGGACATGCTCATCTTGGGCTGGATCGGCTGGGGTCGACTTCATCCCACAAGCTTAACTCCCGACGAACAATATACCCATGTAAGCCTTTGGTGCATGCTCGCAGCCCCCTTACTCATTGGCTGCGACATGACCAAACTCGATGAGTTTACGCTAAGCCTTTTAACCAATGATGAAGTACTAGCCATCGACCAAGACGAGCTCGGCAAGCAAGCAACCTGCGTTCTCCGCTTAACCGAGTTAGCCGATAAAGTCGCCGATGTCCGCGTATACCAAAAAAAGCTCGCCGACGGCAGTGATGCGGTAGCGTTCTTCAACCTCGGCGCAGAAAACGTAAACCTGAACTTTAAAAACTTTGAAAAACTACATCTCCGTGGACCACAAAAGGTGCGTGATCTTTGGCGACAAACTGAGGTGGCCAACATAGATACGAACCAGCAAGCACTACCTCTTTCGATTCCGGGTCACGGCGTTTTACTTTATAAATTTACAGCTAATTAAGGTAGGGACGGTGCTGCGTCACCGTGCTTTTCCACCCGCACGCCGACTGACACCTTTCCACATCTTACGTCCCTTAAAGTCGGACTTTGCCAACGGAGGGGATGGTAATCCCCTCCCTACCCACTGCCTCGGGTAGGGACGACATTACCATGTCGTCCGCTCTCACCAGCCAACCTACGTCTGCGAATCGATTACATACACACCCATCAACTTAAAACGTCCAATCGACGATTTAAAAAACGCAAGGAGGCTGACGCAGCAGCCTCCCTACCTGGGTTTATTTATTTTTGACATTGTCAAAAAGTTTATCATATCAAAACCCATGCACGACCCGGAAGCCGCGCTCCGAGCTCATCAATTGCCCATCACAGCCCAACGTCTGGCCGTGCTTCGCGAAGTGTCGCAACAACCCCACGCCACGGCCGATGTCATCGCCGAAGGGGTTCGCCAGAAAATCGGCAGTATCACCCGCCAATCGGTCTACAACGTGCTCAACGTGCTCACCGAGAAAGGCCTCATCCGACGCATTCAGCCAGCGGATTCGGCAGCCCGGTACGAAGATCGGGTTGGCGATAACCACCATCACTTGGTTTGCCGCAGTTGCGGACACACCGAAGACGTCAACTGTGCCGTCGGCCACGCCCCCTGTCTAAAGGCCCATTCGCATCACGGTTTCAAAATCGATGAAGCGGAGGTCATTTATTGGGGTCTTTGCCCACGTTGCCAAAAAAAGCGTTCGGCTTAAAACACTTTTCACCTCCACCACTCACTCCCTACTACTATGTCCGACATCAGCAAATGCCCCGTCATGGGCCACCTGGCTCCTCCCAGCCGCTCCACCGTCGCCTCGGGTCAATCCACGCGCGATTGGTGGCCCAACCAGCTCAACCTCTCCATCCTTCGCCAAAACTCTGAAAAGAGTTCGCCGATGGGCCCGGACTTTAATTACGCCGAAGCGTTTAAGAAGCTCGACCTCGAAGCCTTGCGCCGCGACCTCGCGAAGTTAATGACCGACTCGCAAGACTGGTGGCCTGCCGACTACGGTCACTACGGCCCCTTCTTCATTCGCATGGCTTGGCACAGCGCGGGTACGTATCGCGTGCATGATGGCCGCGGCGGCGCCAGCTATGGCACCCAACGCTTTGCTCCGCTGAATAGCTGGCCCGATAACGCCAACCTCGATAAAGCACGCCGCTTGCTCTGGCCGATCAAAAAGAAATATGGAAATAATATTTCGTGGGCCGACTTGATGGTGCTCACGGGCAATGTCGCCCTCGAAACCATGGGCTTCAAAACTTTCGGCTTTGCCGGCGGTCGCGTCGATGTCTGGGAACCCCAAGAAGATATTTACTGGGGCCCTGAATCGGAATGGCTCGGCGATAAGCGCTACAAAGGTGATCGCGAACTTGAGAACCCCCTCGGCGCCGTGCAAATGGGCCTGATTTACGTCAACCCCGAAGGTCCGAATGGCAAACCCGACCCCCTCGCCGCCGCCCGCGACATCCGCGAGACGTTTGGTCGGATGGCGATGAATGACGAAGAAACCGCCGCCTTGATTGCAGGTGGACACACTTTTGGTAAGGCTCACGGTGCCGCCAGCGCCAGCCACGTTGGCCCCGAACCCGAAGCCGCCCCGCTCGAACAAATGGGCTTGGGTTGGAAGAACAGTTACGGCAAAGGTAACGCCGGTGACACAATCACGAGCGGACTGGAAGGGGCTTGGACGAGCACGCCCACCCAGTGGTCGAATTCTTACATCGTTAACCTCTGGACCTATGATTGGGTGCTGACCAAGAGCCCTGCAGGTGCCCACCAGTGGACGCCGAAGCATGGTGCTGCCTCCAACACGGTGCCTGATGCTCATGATCCTGCAAAGCGCCACGCGCCAATCATGTTCACGACGGACATGGCTCTGCGCGAAGATCCCATCTACGCTAAAATCACGAAGCGCTGGTTGGAGCACCCGCAAGAGTTCGCCGACGCTTTTGCCCGCGCTTGGTATAAGCTCACGCACCGCGACATGGGCCCCTATGTGCGCTGCTTAGGCTCGCACGTGCCTGTACCTCAAGCGTGGCAAGACCCCGTCCCCACCGTCGATCATCCTTTAGTCGACGCTCAAGATATCGAACAACTCAAGAAGACGTTGCTCGCATCGGGACTCACGACTGCGCAACTCGTCACAACGGCTTGGGCCTCGGCCGCCACCTTCCGCGGTAGCGACAAACGAGGCGGTGCCAACGGTGCCCGCATCCGCTTGGCTCCGATGAAAGATTGGGAAGTCAATCAACCCGCCGAACTCGCCAAGGTCTTAGCGGTCCTTGAAAAGATTCAGGCCTCGTTCAATGCCGCTCAAAAAGGTGGTAAGAAGATCTCGCTGGCCGACCTCATCGTCCTCGGTGGCTGTGCTGCCGTCGAAGCCGCTGCGGCTAAGGCCGGCGTGGTTACGAAGGTGCCCTTCACGCCTGGACGTACGGATGCGACGCAAGCGATGACCGATGTAGCATCGGTTGGTTACCTCGAGCCCAAGCATGATGGCTTCCGGAATTACCTCGGACGCAAACTCGATCGGCCTGCCGCGGAAAACCTGATTGATCGGGCGCAATTGCTCACCCTCACGCCGCCCGAAATGACGGTGCTCGTCGGTGGCATGCGCGTGCTGGATACCACGGTACTCTTCCCCGGACTCGGTGTACTCACCAAACAGCCTGGCGTGCTCACGAATGACTTCTTCGTGAACTTGCTGGATGCTTCGATTGACTGGGATAAGGCGAAGATTTGCGAACACTTCTTCGAAGGCCGCGACCGCAAGACGGGCCAAGTGCGCTGGAATGCAACGGCGGTTGACTTGGCCTTTGGTTCCAATTCGCAACTGCGAGCACTCTCGGAAGTGTACGCTAGCGACGACAATAAGGCTAAGTTCGTCCACGACTTCATTGCCGCTTGGACGAAGGTCATGAACCTCGATCGTTTCGACATCGCTCGTTAATAAATCTCAGGGGCCAAGTCGTACCTAAGCTAGGTAGGCCTTGGCCCCTTCTCTTTTCTCTCAAAGTGGTAAGCCCCGAAGCAGCAGCCGACCTAGCGAGGTCGGGTCAAACGGAAGCCCTGAAAGCCTTAATAGCACAAGGGCTCACGGCGGATGCTTGCGACGAGAAAGGCAACTCGTTGCTCATGCTGGCCGCCTACCATGGTCGCACGGAAACCGTACAAATGCTCCTTAAAGCCGGAGCGAAGCCCGATGTACGTAATGCCAAAGGGCAAACGCCACTCGGGGGCGTGGCCTTTAAAGGCTATGTTGAGATTGCCCGCTTACTCCTCGAAGCCGGCGCCGACCCTCAAGCCGATCAAGGCGGGAGCACGCCGGCAGATTTGGCGGTAACGTTTGGGCGCAAAGAAATTCTCGAATTACTCGAAGCCCATTCAAGCAAGGCCAGTCAACCCACTCATTGGTTCACGCGCCTCATCGCCCGCCTCCGCGGCATCAGGTAGGGACGACGCTGCGTCACCGTCCTTGGGTCTAGGTAGGGACGACATTACCATGTCGTCCACTTCGCCAACCGACACGCGTCTGCGAATCCATTCCATACGCACCAACGATTCAGAACGTCCGATCGACGATTTAAAAAAAACGAACAAGGAGGCTAACGCAGTAGCCTCCCTACCTAAGGCATCGGGTAGGGACGACGCTGCGTCGTCGTCCTTGGGTCTAGGTAGGGACGACATTACCATGTCGTCCGCTTCGCCACCCAAGGTTGATGGGCTCATTTCTGTATACTATACTCGCACGACGTCGGACTTTGCCAACGGAGGGGATGGTAATCCCCTCCCTAACCACTGCATCGGGTAGGGACGACATTACCAGGACGTCCGCTTTCACCCACCTACGTGCGTCTGCAAATCCATTCCGTGCGCACCAAAACGCAAGGAGGCTGACGCAGCAGCCTCCCTACCCAAGACATTGTATCGGGTCATCCTTGTATCATCGGCCCAACGACAGAATGCCTTCTACTTTTTCAAATCAGACACTAGACGGTTTTTCCACGCACCCAACGACTCGCGTTTCGTCACGTCCGCACAAGCAATCAGGTGCAATTCACCGTCCACAATAAAGAAGATGGCATCTTGGCGATAACGCCGACCCCATTCCACCGCCTGCTCCAAAGTCATCACCGCTGCCCAACCTGGCTCACGATGCTTTTGATCCCGCGAACAGCCAATCACCCGACATACGGGGCCGATTATTTCTAAATCCCTTTTTAACTGCGCATCTGCCTGCTGATTTGCTTCCAGGCTTGTTCCTTTTTCTCCCACCGGGTTGTACGCGGTAATCACCGCAAAATCCGCCGACGGGTTTAAAGTCCATGGACCCTCGATGATAAAATCCGCCTGCGCATAATCTTCACGATTAATATCAAAGTTATCAGACATAACCCATGTTTTACCCAAAGTCGCCAACAGGTAAATGGACAAGTGGACTTATGACACACCCTCCCGATGAGCCAACTGGTCAAACCTTACTGTGAGGTTGTAAAATGACACTAAATGATACGCTCTGAAATGAAAACGTGATTACCGCCCAACTCCACCGATGGTCATTACTTGCCTGCTTAGCTGTCACTTGGACCTTACAAGCGGAGCCATTACCTAAACCCAACCTGGAACACCTAGCTCACTTATCGGATAACCGCGGCATCAGTGAGTTCGCCCGCGGCTACACGCCGCTCCAAGCACGTTTCTGTATTGAGGACACCGCCCGCGCACTCGTGGCCGTCCTAAGAATTCACCACACAAATCCTGATCCACGAACGGCGGAGTTAGCGCGGACCTACCTGCAAGCCATCACCGGCCTTCGCAACCCCAAGGGCGGCTTCTACTTCGGTTATCAAAGCCAAGACGGGCCCATTGCCAAACAAGCTACTGGCGATCAGTTAGGTCGATTAATCTGGGGACTCGGAGAAGCCGTGGCCCAGGGAGTGGATGAGCCGATGAAAGTTCAGGCCGAGAACCTTCTGCGCGAAGCCCTTGCAAACTTCAACCCAGCGTCAGCGAGCCCGCTGGAGCTCAGTTACACCCTCCAAGGCCTGCATGCCTACGTCCAAGCTCGCCCAACGAAACAGGCACTCGGAATCCTACGCACATCGGCGGATCGCCTTGCCCACCTCTTACCTACCGAGGGTGCATGGGTTTGGCCCAATAACCGAGTCACTTACGACAGTGGTCGACTCCCCCTCGCCTTACTGCTCGCCGCTAAATCACTGAACGACCCTTCGCTTCGGGCTACAGGATTACGCATCTTACGTTTTCTCGAATCTGCCAATTTCCCAGATTCAAATGGCCCCTTACACGTCATCGGCAATGCAGGCTGGTGGCAAAGAGACCAAACCCCAGCGCTCAACGACCAACAACCCATCGATGCATCAGGCCTCGTTGAAGCCTATGCCGCCGCCTGGCGGGCCACACAGGATAACCACTGGCTTCGCCGGGCAGAAGTCGCCACCGCTTGGTTCTTAGGTCGTAATGATAGCGAGAAAGCCGTTTATGAGACCGCTACGGGGGCCTGCCATGATGCCATTGGGCACCATGCGATGAATGCCAATTGCGGCGCCGAATCGACCATCTCGGCACTCATTGCACTCACCACCGCCCAAACATTACCCATCAGGTAGGGACGGTGCTGCGTCACCGTCCTCTATTCCACGTTAATAACCCCTTTCTACATCTCACGTCCCTCAACGTCGGACTCTGCCAACGGAGGGGATGGTAATCCCCTCCCTACCCAATACATTGCATCGGGTAGGGACGACGCTGCGTCGTCGTCCTTGGGGCTAGGTAGGGACGACATTACCATGTCGTCCGCTCTCACCCACCGACCCGCGTCTACCAATCCATTCCGTACGCACCAACGATTCAGAACGTCCAATCGACGATTTAAAAAAGACGCAAGGAGGCTAACGCAGTAGCCTCCACCTCCCGACGGATGGAATGGTAATCCCCTCCCTACCCACTGCATCGGGTAGGGACGACGCTGCGTCGTCGTCCTTGGGTCTATGGTAGGGACGACATTACCATGTCGTCCGTTTCGCCGACCAAGGTTGATGGGCTCATTTCTGCATCCTATGCACGCACGACGTCGGACTTTGCCAGCGACGTGATGGCGATCACGTCCCTACCCGTCTATCGACTCCTATTGATCAGGCTCAATCACACGCGACCCACGAATCTCATCTGAACGACCGGGAATAGGCTGGGGAATCTTCATTGATCCGGCAAAATCAGGATTTACCGAGGACACCCCTGTAGGCACAAAACAACCCGTCAGCATACTCGCCAGCAAAAGGGCGACCGCAAAGAGCACGCGCTGATTCCAGCCTAAGTCGGCCATGGATTTAAGGATTCCCATACAAAGGCCTAGCTAAACTGACTCTTAGACGACTCAAGTCAATCGAACGAACCAGCGACCGTGCTGCGTCACCGTCCTTGTATCTATGGCAGGGACGACATTACCAGGACGTCCGCTCGCGCCCACCGACGCGCGTCTGCGAATCCATTCCCTAAGAACCAAAAAGCAAGGAGGCTGTCGCAGCAGCCTCCCTACCTAAGGCATCATCGGCATCGGGTAGGGACGACATTACCATGTCGTCCGTTCGCACCACACAATCTGATCCGCAACTTCAAGATAATACGCGCCTTAAATATCAGCTTTTGCTGGCAGATAAGAAAATCTGCTAAACTTTTTACGAATATTTTATAATATAATTATTATAAATTTTATAAACGTACGGTAAAAGCAACCAAAACAGCAATCATCATGTCGGGGCTTGCAGGGTCTTCAAGTGCAGGTAGACATACAGCAGTCTGTCGATCATGAACTCGCCTCACACTTTCTTTGCTACGAGTATGCCTAAGTTGGGGGATGAATTAGCCCGACTCCTACGCCAGCCTCATGGTGAACCCTTCAAACGCGACCTCATCATCATTGATGGCAAAGCATCGGTTCATTGGTTAAGCCATTACTTGGTGCGCAACGCCCAGCTTCCAGCGGAAGACACCAAATATCCAGCACAGACTGGCTTGGGAATTCACATGAACGCCAAGTTGGTAAACACCCAGCTCTTCCATCAAGAGATTGCCCGAATGCTTCTCGGCGAAAACCTTCTCAGCGAAGAGTCTGACGACCTTACATCTCTCCCTTTCCGCATCTTTCAAAAACTTCAGTTAGGTCGCAAAGGGTTTGAATACTTAACTGAAGGCACAGGGCCTGCTGACCAACCTACACTGCTCTGGAATGCGGCCGCACGTATTGCAGACTGGATTAAAGAACTGAACCTTAACGATCCAAGTTGGGGCCAACGGGTACAAAACGGACAAAAAGGCCCGCTGGAAGACCTTTGGCGCGAAGTACGAAAAGAGATGGAGGGCACATTACTCACTCCACTCGAGATTATCCAAACTTTAGCAAATAAGGCCTCGCTTGAAGCTGTAGCCAATCACCTACCTGGGCGTATTTTCCTCTTTGCTACGGGCGAGACACCGCAATCCGTGCTCGATTTACTTAAAGCCCTTAGTCCAGCCATCCAAATTAACGCCCTCTTTTTGCAACCCACCGAAGGTTACTACCTCGACCTCCGCAATGAATTAAAAAGTCGTGAGGGCCTAAAGCGCATCCCTAAGGAAGACCGAACTCAGCAAAATCCTGGGGCACTACTTTTAGTTCAAACCAGCAAGCACTACGCTACCGTCATGAAACGCCTCATCGATGACGATTTCTGGTGCCCACAAGGTGAAAGCGTTGAGAACCCAGCCGAGATTAATCAAGGCAAGCTACTCTCGCGATTACAGAACAGCATCAAGTATTTCGACGCTAACGTTACACCGTTAACCTATGAAAAGGATAATAGCCTAACGCTCCATCGTTGCCATACCGCCCTGCGCGAAGCGGAAGTTCTGCGTGATCAACTGCTAGGCATTCTGGCAGACAATCCCCATCTAAGTGCGAGTGATGTCCTTATCTTAACCCCCGATCCAGACACCTATGCACCCCTGCTAGCAGGCGTGCTCGGTGGGACTACTCCAGCCTTTAGTTTCGGGACAGTTGCCATCGAAGGCGCACATCAAAGCCAACTTGGTGCCTTAGCCCAAAAATTACTAAATTTGCCAGCAGGCCGACTCACCTCCCAGGAATTCTTAGATTTTTGTGACCAAAAAATCATTCGCGACCTTTATCATTGGGATGATAGCACCCTCACCACCCTACGCTATTGGATGAAAGACGCACCTTACTTCTGGGGTGCCAGCGAAAAACATCGGAAAGCCAAAACAGAGGTTAGCGACTACAAATGGAGTCTAGATTATTTCATGCGGTGCATCGTCTTGGGCACCGCACTCGCTGACGACGCCACCGTAACCGGAACCCCATCAGCCATGCCGATTGCGGGAATCAAAAGCATCGAGGATCTACGTCACGCTGCGGATTTACTCAAACTTGCAGAAACTATCAAGGATTGGGCTGAATTCTCAATCGAACAGCATTCGTTAGAGCAATGGACCAAGTATTTGGGCGAAAAGCTCTTAGATTTAGTACCTGACTATGACACCTACAGTGCCGTTGAAGTAATGGCCGAAAACATTCTCGCTTCTCTGCAAAAAGATGCGGCTTGGGCTAAAGAAACACCGCTGGACCATGCTGCCTTTACTACCATTGCACTACCCTACTTTGAACTAGGATCAGCCAAAGGCCAATTCATGTCGGGCCGAACTACCCTGGCTCCGCTACGGACAGCCAACCTGCACCCCTCGAAGGTCATCGCTTTAGTTGGGATGTCCGATGGAAGTTTCCCCGCAGGCAACAAGCCCCATGGGCGCGAATTACAAACGGCCATCCCAACACCAGCTCAGCCCTATCGCGAGCAAAGCGAACAACGTGGCATGAACACCCTTTTACAAATTATTGCCGCTGCAACGGATCACCTCATCATCACTTATCAAGGCTATGCAGGAGATACTGGTAAAGATGCACCTGCTGCCATGCCTATTGAAATCCTGCGCCAAGCCTGCGAAAAACTAGCCCCCGATTTCAAAACCTATCGGCATGCACCTCTGGCAATACAAGCCGGAGAAACGCTCGAAGAGAAAAGCAAGGCGCACCATCTCGATGAAACTCATACATTCGATCCATTACATACTAAACTAGCCCAAACTGAAATCCAAGACGGTGCACAACCCAAGGTCACCATCGATGTTAGCCATCTATCACTCGATGCTTGGATTGCATTCTGGGGTGACCCCGTTCGGCACGGACTAGAAACATTTCATATTAAACCAACGCGGCAGAATGAGGAGTTAGACTCTGACGAAGTCATCTCATTGCAGTACGGGAGAAGCAGCAAGAAGCCACACGAGATCGAAAAGCTTATAGAAAATTGGGCGAAACGTTTCAATCGAACCCGGCAAAGACTACCGAATGAACTTTTAGAACCTAACCATTCAGGTGTCGTACCTAATGACCAAGCTTCCCGAGAGAAGTATCATGAAATTTTAGTCAAGTTAGAGGAAGAACTCCAAGGAACCCCAGAAGATTTTGATGATGAGGTAATTCCATATCATGCCAACGCTCAACGTGTCCCCCTACCTACTACCCATTATTCCGCTGCCTACTCCGCTAACAACTGCCTTATTCTTTGTCTCAATAAAAAGACAATTAAGGAAAGAGATTTGCTCCAAGGTATCGCCGCCCTGGCTTGGCTTAGAAACAAACCTGACTTTGTTAATATTAATTCTGTAGCGGTTATCGCACCCAGAGAGGGAGATAACGATAAAGGAAAGCCCCAAAAACTTAAAGGCTTAGGCGCTAAACCCAAAGACCTCAATCAGAGCAACCAAGTCCTGAATGAGTTAATGTCAAAAATGCTTCAACTTAGCCGAAAGGCGATTACCCCAGATTACTTCCTAGGTTATAACACGACAGAAGCTGCCTTCAAAGGTGCCCTAAGTGAAAAACCGGACGCTGGAGCCAGTGAAAAAAACTTAGATGATCAAGAGGGTCGAGGTGACATCGCCAAAGATGGCGTCGCCCGACTCGTTAACCCCAACAAGTTCGACTTCGAAAGCATGAATAAGGCGGTTAAAGAAGTATTTGGGGATTTCGAACGCTATACCGCTACAAAGATCAATGACATGATTAGTGGCTTACCCCAAGAAACGAAAAAAACTAAGGCTAAAAAATAAATCACCTTTAATAGAAGCAATACGATGAGTTATCCCGAATTTGACCTTAATAAGTTTGTCGTTTCACCCAAGCGTTTCGTGGCCTTGGAAGCTGGCGCTGGCTCCGGCAAGACCTACACCCTAATTGAGATTGTAATTAAATTAGTAAAGGAAGGCACACCCATCCGTAAAATTTTAATGGTAACCTTCACCAAAGCAGCCGCCCGTGAGATGCGTCAGCGTATTCGCGAAAAACTAGAAGAACTTGTCCGTCAGAACCCTGAAGACAGCCTCCTTACTACCGCTCTAAACAGCCTAGGAAGCATGCGGGTAAGTACCATTCATGCCTTTTGCCATCGAGCCCTGCGCGAGTTTGGACCTGAAGCGGGCTTCCCTCCTGTCAGTGAAACAGTTACCAACGGTCGCGACCTAGCCATGGATATCGCCCAGGATTGGGTCCGAGTTCATCCAGAGTATGTAGACCGAATTACCAAACTTATCACCATTGTTAAATGGAAAATTAAAGACGATGAGTGCTCCCTGCCTAAAGCCTTTGAAGCCCCTGGATTTGAAGCCTACATTCAGAAGCGTGTTGAGGAAGCAAATCGGCAACAAGCCACCAATGATAGCATCATTCGTCAACTGGTTGAGGCTCTAAAGGAGGAAGCTCACGGCAGCAAAGCAACGGAGCTCAAAAGAATTATCCGCGAAGAGTTTGATGTCTGCATGGTAGACGAATGTCAGGACACCGACCGCTACCAATGGGAAATCTTCCAGTCACTTTTTGGAGCCAAAGTTAGTCCTGCCAAAATGCTCATCGCGGTGGGAGATCGCAATCAATCCATTTATAGTTTCCGGGGGGCGGACGTAGATAATTATATTCGAGCCCAAAAAGGAGCCGAAATTTTAACGCTAACAGCAAACAACCGCTCTTCAGAGACCTTAATTCATATTTTTAACGCTATCTTCAAAAACCATCAGCAAGATAGCTTCTTCCGTGACGGTACAGATTTTCCTGAAATTAAAATTCCGCAATATCTGGATAAAAAAACCGGGAAGACTGCCTTACAAATAGCGCAAAGCCGGAATCTACCTGCACCCCTTAAAGTGGTCACCGGGAGTTCAGAAGCCGATGTCGCAAGGGAAGTACAAAAGCTCCTCATCGAATTCAATAGTGGGCGTAAAGAACCTGATCCGAATGCCAACATCGCCGTCCTCACACGCGACGGCAAAAGTGCCGTAAAAATTCACCGCGAACTCATCCTACAAGGCACTCCAGCATCACTTTCGAGCACTAAATCGGTCTTCTCACAACCGCTGGCATCGATTGTCTACCAATTACTCAATTGCATCCTTAAACCTGAAAAAACTGAAGACCGCCGAACCCTTTTATTTTCAAGCCCATCTCTTTTTGACATTCGGTGCGACCTAGATGAATTTATTGATCAGAATGAGGAAGCACTGATTGCATGGTTGCGAGACTGTCGCGAAACCTGGACAGAAAAAGGCTTAGGGGCGGCGTGGCCCAAGATTACCCAAGTTGCCCCGAAGGGTTTATGTAGCATCAAAGAATCGTTTGCTAAAAACCCCTTACGCACCCGACATCTTACCGACCTTGATCATCTAGGTGAACTCCTTGCCACGCGCGAAAAAATTGCCCAGCTCTCACCCATTGGCCTAGTCAAAATGCTAGCTCTTGCCATTAACGACGATGCTGACTCGGAAGATGCAATGGAAGAGGAGCAAATCCGTCCAGAATCCGCCTACCCTCAAGTTGTAGTGCAAACACTCCATGCGGCCAAAGGATTGCAATACCACGGGGTGATTATCCCTAACATGGGCAAGTCTAGGAAAAATAAAAAGGAGAAGGTCGACGGCCTGCTTCGCAGTAATCAGGGAAGCAAACTCGTCTTCGATGACGCTACCGATGAAGACTTTGAAGCCTACGTTGATCAAAGTGGCAAAGAAGAAGCCCGGCTACTCTACGTCGCTCTAACTCGAGCCTGTCGTAAGGTCGTCCTCCTTTGGACGGTAGCAGATTTTGACGAACATTCAACGGGGCTAGGACCAGCCCTGATGAAAGCCGGCTTTGGTGGTACACCTGAAGAATTCATAAATAATCTTAATACCCGACTGGCTAATGCTAACCAAACTGACTTCAGATTAAACATCTCGGAAGTCGAACCGGTTAATACAGAGCTCGTTAAGCAATCCATCGTTACCCCCAAGCCCATTACTTTAAGCGAAAAGTTCCCCGAAGATTCCCAAAATCTAAAGCCACACTACATCAAACTTAACACCAGTTACAGCAAACTAACCGAAGAAGAGGAACACGGCCCCAAAATCTCGCCTCCTTCAGGTGGTGCATCACTACCCTTCATGGAATTCAAGGGCGGCACCAACGCCGGGGATGCGCTGCATAAACTTTTAGAGGAACTAGATTTCACTAAAAGCAGTGATTCATCCTACCTACTCAAATTAACCCAAAAACACCTAGAGCAAAACGGTATCTATGTTCGCGATCCTGCTAAGTTCCAAAAGGGATGTGAATTAGTCACGAATGCCATTCCGAAATGGATGAATTCACCTCTGAGTGGTTCAGGCATTAAACTCTGTCAACTAACCCAACAGAACCGTATGTCTGAAGTCCGGTTCAGCCTACTCTGCAACACTACCCATACATCAAGATGGGGAACTCAGCTTAAGGAAATTTTCCAAAATGAATATGTAAGTCAGCCAGAACTGAAAGTTCTCGCTGACGTGGAATTTAGCCAAGAAGATATCGATGGCTTACTCATTGGTTCGATTGACTTAGTCTTTAGCGACCCCCAAGGAGGTGCTACGGCGAAGACTTATATTATCGACTGGAAGAGCAATATGATCGGCAAGGGATCTGATAGTTACACCCGTGCCGGGATGGCTCATGCAATCGCTGACCACAAATATCACCTGCAATACGCCCTCTACTCCGCCGCCTTACACCTCTACATGAAAGCCTGCAAAGGAGACCAATGGAACTATGAACGTGACTTTGGTGGCTGCCACTACCTTTTCCTGCGCTCCTTCGGGGAAGTAGCTGGTACGGGGGATTTTCACTACCGGCCGTCTTGGGAACACATTAAAGCAATCCTCGAAACTCTGGGTCATCAAAACGTTCGCGCCTAAAACACCATGAAAAATTCTTTGTTAAATACTGAAGAGAATCCTGCCCTGCTCGCTAAACACCTCTTGCGAGCTCTCGGACATGAAAATCACCAGGCTGGCTTAGCCCTCGCAACTAAAGCCTATAAAGCCTTCCTCAAAGGGGCCACCTGTGAACCCATTCAGCCTAATGAAATCACCGCTCTTCCTGATGGATTATTCATCACCAAAACACAGAGTAGCCACCAACCATCAGAGACTACCCCTCTTGTGATTTACCGGGACCGCGTCTACCTGCACAAAGTCAACGCACTCGAACACCAATTGGCAGAACATATTATTGCGCTTACGCAACGGCCCAAAGTTTTCGGAGATAAAATTAATATTAACGAAGCAACGCTTAACCTCGTTGTTCAAAAGTGTGGGGTCAGCTTACCTCCCAGCCCCAGTCAAACCAAAGCCGTTACGAATTTTGGTCAACACGGCGTGCTCATCCTCACAGGTGGACCTGGTACTGGCAAGACTACCACCGCATCCCTCATGATCCGGCTTGCAGCTGAACTTGCACAACTAGACCTCAGTCAACTTCGCCTTTGTGCCCCCACGGGCCGGGCCAAATCTAAGCTTAATTTAAGCGTCAGCAATAGTGCCTACATCAAGACTCTGCCTAATACCGACCTGCCACCTGCACACACGGTGCAAAAGTATGTCGCTAATCCCGACATGCTCCAGAACGCCAAAATGATTGTAGTCGATGAGTGCTCTATGGTCGATTTAGGTAATTTTAATAAATTACTCGGAATCATTCGCGAACAATGCCCAGACGCTCGTCTTGTGCTCATGGGAGATCACGAGCAACTACCCTCCATTGATACCGGCTCCGTTTACTTTGACCTCTGCAATGCCGCTTGTATCATTCCCAATAAAAGCCGTCTTACAGATAACCACCGACTCGGGGAGGAACCTTTAGCCTGGGCTAAATACGTACACCAAGACGCTGGAGCTAAAGACTTAAGCAACCAACTCAAAGCGCCTGACGCTAAGGCCATCATCGAACTGGCTATTCCGATTTTTTCGGAAGGCATCACAACGGCTCTAGAGGGGGATGAAATCAAAGCCCTAGAGCAAATTGATAAACTCCGCATTCTTTGCTCCCATAAGGGCGGCAAGGTTGGGGTCCGTGCGTTAAACCGCGAAATTCGTAAACACCTTGGCCTCACCAGGGATGACAGTCCAGGTTCCCTCGTAATGATTACTCAGAACGATCATGACGTAACCGGGCTTTCTAATGGTGATGTTGGCATTGTGCTAAAAAACCAACTCGTCTGCTTCCCGCGCACCAAAGAATCCGACACGCACGATTCCAGCAAGTACATGGTTATTAACTTTAGTCAGTTACCCCCCCACGAACCGGCGTTTGCTACGACTATTCACAAATCTCAGGGCTCGGAGTACCAACACGTCATCGTCGTTATTAGTTCTAACGATGATATTGAAGAAACCTCTCCAGATGGGAGCTTTATTAATCGCAACTTAGTCTTCACTGGCATCACGCGCGCCATCAGTAAAATCGATGTTTTTGCCAAAAAATCTGTTTTTGAAAATGCGATCACCGATACCTTTACTCGTGCATCTGGCTTACAAGAACGATTAGACGAAATGCAACCCCAGCCAAGTGCCGCTCAGTAATCGCTCAGGTAGGAACGGTGCTGCGTCACCGTCCTTTTACACCCGCACGTTGACTGACACCTTTCCGTATCTAACGTCCCTCAACGTCGCACTTTGCCAACGGAGGGGATGGTAATCCCCTGCATCAGGTAGGGACGGTGCTGCGTCACCGTCCTCCATGACGCGTTAATACCCCTTTCCGCATTATACATCCTTAAAAGTCGGTCTTTGCCAACGGAGGGGATCGTAATCCCCTCCCTACCCCTAGCCAAACGATTCTAGGGCATGAGGGGGAATTTTAGTTGGAAGGGAGGCTAGGTGGTGAAAGAATCTTGAGATGAAATCTTCTTTATGGGTGAGGTCTCTGGGTGGATTTTCAGCACTTCTCTTGGCCCTCGGGGCAACGGGTCCCTTGGTTAAAGCGCTTTTAATGACTGCCCACTTAAGCAATGTGTCGCCGGTACGGGTCGGACTTCTGCTACTCATCGCAGCGGGAGCCCTCGTGCTCTCAATTCAAGGTCGCACAAGCCTGCTACGCTGGACGGCCTTGGCCGCAATCCTGACCCTGGCCTCACTCGGTCTTGGCGGCGAGGAGAAGTACATCCCCGGAGTCAGTGAGGTCACAAAGTTACTCCTAGAGGTCCTTAAAGCGCTCTTCACCGACGTCGCCAAAGCCGTCGTCCACTTGCAATGGGGCGGCTACTGCCTAGTTGGCGGCCTGCTCCTGATGCTGGTTACAGGTTTCATCAAAACGAAACCTTCGTCAGAGACTTAGCCGTCACGGGTTTTACGACGTCGACTTGCGGTTCTACTAAAGCCTGCGGTGCTATCAGAGGCTGGCATCATTAAACAAGCTCCGGTGGAAGCCGATGGGCGGCGGCTTTCCTATCACCTAACGGCCAAAGGGACGGCCCTGAAACCGCTCCTCGGTGCGATGCGTGACTGGAGTCTGCAATGGCTGGATGGCACGGTGGCGGCTCGCAACTAAACGAATAAGCAAGGTCCGTTTAATTTTACGAAATCTGTACTCAATCCTATCGATTGCGACGTAGGACCAACGTTTGACCCGGCGCGAGTTTTACTCGACGTGACGCTTCCAACTTCGGGGCCACTCCGCCAGCTAAGTCGTAACTAAAGTCAAAACCCTCTGGGACTGCTACTTCGAGTTCGCGATTAGCCGTGGTATTCATCGCGATAAAATAACCTCCAAATGACAATGCGTAGAGGTCGCACTTTCCTGCGGCGGGGTTTTCATCTCCAGCCTTGAAGGTAATGCCTTCAGGAATTTTCGCAATTGGCAGGACTTCGCCTGCATGGGCTGAATGCACGCCGTCAGGATAACGAAAACCTCCATTAGCAAAACCCCAATTCGTCCAATCCTTGCGTTGGTAGGTCATTCCAGAGGGTTCAAATTGCACGGTTTCGTACACTGTGGCGACTTGCTCCGAACGCGAGCAGACAAGGTGTACTCGTGCTAAACGATTAACTGCAGGACGAGCACGCCAATAGAGCGAGGCGTAAAGGATAATCTCTCCATCGCGTATCGCCACCACCCCATCCTCAGGATCCGCAAAAACCAACGTCTCAGGCCCTTCCATCGGAAACCGTCCTGCACTAACTGCAAGTGACTCGACCAAGGCGACGTCATCGGGAATCGTCAAAAGGCCATGCTCCGCACGTAAACCGCCTTCCTTGAGTTTCTGACGAAGGACGGGATAAAGTTGTCCATCTTGTAACTGACGTCGGGCCAGAGCTAACAGCTCGGAATCACGCGTCAGGACCGCTAACTGAAACGGGGCTCCATCCCACGTGTTGCGTTGCACGTAAGTAATATCTCCGGGCAAGTGATTATCATCGCGCCACCCGACCACGGTTTCCGCCCGCAATGCATAATGGCCTTCGGCATCGACGGCGGGATAGCGAAACGGCAAACGGGCGCGGGCAATTTTCACCGCTTGCGCCACGAGCACTGGATCGGGCTTCCCTTTTTCATCCGTCGTCGCCTCAACCATCTGCGAAACCCAATCTAAAACTTCCCCGTAATAACCCACAAAACCCAACTCACGCGTGAGTCCCTGGTGCGTGAGTTGATAATAATGTTTTCCCTGCGACCACGCCGACCCCTGCTCGGTATCATCCCCCGACCATGGCAGAATACCTGCAGCTTCGTGAAGGTAGCGCAAAGCTTGCGACTCAAGCCAAGCCTCGGGACTACCCAACGCCCGCAACGCCCGATTACAGCGATAAATATTAAGGTCCTTAATCATTGTCTGGTTGGTGTACAGACGTCGGTGGTGGCGATGCCATTCACGACTCGCTAAGAAAATGTTCGTCCAGGCAGCGCGTCGTGTCGTCCCAGCCAAGGGCTCATCCAACCGCGCCGGCGTCAAATCTGCCGCCACCAAACGCAAGGCCTCGGCCGCCATGCCAAAACCAAACCACCCTGGATTATAGGTATCGGCATCCGCATGCTCGATATCTGGATTAGCAGCAAACTTGGTGGCGTAGTCATCGAGGCTTCGCACGATGCGATCATGGCCTTGGGGTTATGATACGCAGGACTCCAGGTCACCTTCGTGGCCCGAGCTAATAATAATAAAGCAATCTGACCATGCGGACTATCCGCGCCGCCCTTGCCAATCAAACGCTGAGTATGACCGATGATATGTTGCCGAATGTCGGCCATGACTTGAGCATCCGCCTGCGGGGAAGCGGCCGACGGTTTCACGACAGGCGTAGAAATTTCAGGAATAAAATCTGGCTCGAGGTGTATCAACAAAGCAAGCATCGCTGCGCTGGGATGCGTCATGGGCTTTTGATACTCCTCAAAATTTCGACCATAGCCCCAAATCGTTCCCGTGGCCCGGAATTCAAGCCGCACACTGCGGTGTCCTTGGGTTGAAGCCAATGGTAAGGGCGTGGTGATGAATAAAGGTTTTCCAGGACAGGGAGGTGCTTCCACCTCGCCACGCAGCACAGGAATATCTCCTAAGTGTCGGTAGCCCACTTGCTTCCCATCAACCAACATCAGGATGCGGCCTTCCGACGCCTCTGCCCCATCAAACTGCACGGTCACATAATTCTGCTTGGTCGGATCAACCGCGACTTCGACCGAAAATTTTCCGCCTAACCAATGCGAGGTGGCTGGCGGTAACAAGCGACGCCCTGGAGTTGCCACTTCCGTCAACTCACCCTGAAAGCCATGCGCTTGCTCAGCCGCAACATCTCCCAGCGACAGCCGATCAAGCGGTGCCGCCCAAGCCATCGTCCCCCAAAGCAATCCAGACAACAAACTGCGCATCCGGCAGTTTCGACTAGGGAGAAGCCCCTGGGCAAGCGTGAGTTAACGGAGTAATTGGTAAATCCGATGGCACCCCCCTGTGGAGTTTAGAAATCACCTAAGAGCAAACGGTGGTTTGGCCTTAAATGGTTAACCTATTCCGTGTTTTACCTGAATAGGGGAAGTTGCTGGGGTTGAGCGGTGTCCGCCTGTTGTGCCAGCGCTTTGATACGCTGGGGCTGTACCGGCCACACTGCTTTTAGAGAGTTTTAGTGTCAAGCACACGGGCCGGAGGCCCTGGGCCGCGCAGCGGCCTCGTTGGGCGTGAGGTAGCCC
>CAIMFJ010000002.1:195000-240876 GCA_903840355.1 uncultured Opitutia bacterium | reverse complement strand
GGGCTACCTCACGCCCAACGAGGCCGCTGCGCGGCCCAGGGCCTCCGGCCCGTGTGCTTGACACTAAAACTCTCTAAAAGCAGTGTGGCCGGTACAGCCCCAGCGTATCAAAGCGCTGGCACAACAGGCGGACACCGCTCAGCGCCATGTAAGCCTCCTTGAATAAAATAAGAAATATTAGGATTAGTTGAACTAATTAGTTCCCATTCATCATTAGCTTTACCGAGGAGTTCTTTCCTTACGATGTCCCATAAGGGGGCAAAGTTAACGGGGTCTTTGGAGGTCTCTTCCATAAGCTTAATTTGGGGTAACCGTTATTAATCCAGCTGGCCTCCAACGTCTGCAAAAAAGCACAAGAATCTACTAGAAATTTTGTAATACCTCTTAAATTACGAGGTGTTCCGTGTAGGGGTTTAAGTGCCCTACTTCAGCCCGAGTTCGTTGGCGTCGGTGTCGAGGGCGAGGAGGCGTTGGGGGTAGAACGTGCGCTCGGTGTTCCAGCTGATGATCTTCACGAGGAGGCTGGGGATGATTTCTTGATTCTGGACCCGAATGGCCTGCGGCGAGAGTCGATTGCCAATCTGCACGCCGGCCGCCATCACGGAGAGGCCTTGGTGCGCGGGTTGACGTGAGCCCGACGCCCAAAGTCCGGCTCGATCGGCGGATCGCTCCTGACAACGTCGATACCAGGCATAGAGGGGGTAGACGAGGCGGGCAATTTGGACGAGGGTGGTGGAACTGAAGTGGTGATGGCCCAACGCGATTTGGCCGCACTTTCGGCCAATGTGAAACCGCAGGATTTCAAGGTCGCCCTTGCTGAGCGCGGCATCCACTAAACTGGCACGGAGGAGGATGCGGTGGTCGTCGCCCAATCTCATGCCGGATTGTTCTAAGACCAAGTCTTGCACGACATACGCCCGAATGTTCTGGAGTTGGAGGCGGCGCTGACAATCGAGTACGACTTGATGCAACTCGGGCCATTGGTGCTCGGAAATGAGGATGGCATTGCCCTGCGCTCGCGCCGATCGCACGGTGAACCAATACGCGGCCACCATGCCAGTACCGAGCGCCGCGCCAAGGGCCGCCGAGAGTTGCGGGTAGTGCTCAATGAGCGGCAGGCCTAAAAGGACCAGGCCGAGCCCTAGCCCGAGGCAGAGCGACTTGGCCAAGGTCTCATGTCGATACCGTAGCTCGGGCAACGCGGGTGGCTTAGGTAAGGGCGGTGCCGGCAAAGGGACAATGGGTGGCGGCACGGGCTCAGCAGAGTCAGCAGGCATGGCAGTCAGGGGTTGGACGTCGCTGACTATGGGCCCCATCGACGTACTTGGCTAGTGTACCTTTTCTTCCTCGGGGAGAGCCGGCGGAGGGCACCGGCGGTGGGGTGGGTCGGCCTAAAAGGTGGTGTTTGGGGACGTTTGCGGGGCGAACCGCCCGACTTTTGCCCCTTCCCAAGGCCAAACCTTCGCCTTGACCCGCAGGGTCCTTCTCGAAGGATGCAGGGACTCCTATGGGTCAACAATACAACAAAGTTATCAAACGTCGTCGTCGCCGTGCCTACTTGCAGCGCAAGAAGGATCGCATCAAGGCCACGCGCATTGCGGCCAGCAAAAAGAAGGCGAAGAAGTGAGTCGAACGGCGAGTCAGGCCCTGTGGTCGTTGGCCCTCGCTGTTTTGTTATTGGTGGGTTGCGCTGACGCCCCTCCTTCTGCGGTAGAAGTCCCCGGGATTTCTTACATCAAGGAGAAGCGCCGCACGCCCGCTGACGTCGCCCGGATCTCCGAAGCGTTTAATGCCGACGAGAGCCACGGGAATGACGTGATTTTCCGGACGACGGAAAAGGAGCGCGCGGGGTTCTACTATAACTTCCGTCTAGATTTTACGCCCCCCAAAGATGGGCGCATTATTCTCGAAGTGGTCCGGAGCGAGACGGCTCCCACCGAGCGCTATGACTTCGCCCTGAATTTCCAGCCAAAGGGTTGGTTGGGTGAATACATCATCGGCTTAACGGGCCCTGAAAGCGGAGCCGCTAATTGGCGTCCGATCGCCTGGCGCCTTTCCATCGTCGATGCGACGGGTAAGGTTCTGGCTTCGCAACACAGCTTCCTTTGGTCGAAAGATAAAGATCCGCTGCCTCCCGCGAAACTATGAAGCGAGTGCCGTGGACGTCTTGGCATCCGCTGGCTTTAAAATACGCAATCCCATCTGAGACTTGGGCCGAACAGTTAGACGGCGGGCAATGTTTCCGCTGGTCGCTGACTTCGACAGGGGATTGGGAAGGGGTGGTGGGTAACGTGGTTTATCAGCTGCGTCCCGCTCCCACTGGCTTGCAGTGGCGGGCTTCGCAACCGGACCAAGCAACGCGCTTGCAGGATTATTTTGATGCGGTGGGGGCGCAGGGAGACTTGCTGGCGAACTTGCCGTGGCGTTCCGATACGGTGCTGGCCGAGGCTTTAAGACTCTACCCCGGGCTGCGAATTTTACGTCAGCCAGCGGACGAGGTGCTCTTGGGTTTTTTGTGCAGTTCGAATAAACGGATTCTGCAAATTCGCCAGATGGTGGCCCACTTGGCCCAACACTTGGGCGAGCCATTGGGCGATGGTCATCACGCGTGGCCGACGTGGTCCGCGCTGGCCCAAGCTCCAGCCAGCGTTTTAAAGCAATGCGCGCTGGGCTACCGTGCGGCGTATATTCAAGGGACGGCGCAAGTGCTCGTCCGCCAACCGCAGTGGGCTCAGGAGTGGTCGACGTTGTCGACGCCTGCCTTGCTGGAGCGGTTGCAAAGCCTGCCCGGCGTCGGCCCCAAAGTAGCCTCGTGCGTGGCGTTGTTTGGGTTTGCCCGGCTCGAATCGTTCCCGGTCGACACCTGGGTGGTGCAGGCGATGTCGGAGGCCTATGGGCTCAAGGGTTGGAAGCCTGCCCAATTGGAAAAATTCGGTCAGGTGCACTTCGGTCCCGCCGCGGGCTTGGCTCAGCAGTATTTGTTCTCGGCCATGCGCCAAGGTCGACTGGGTCAGTCGAGTGCTACTTAGACGCCAAGAGGCTCAAATCAATACCCCAAGTGCTTTGAATGATCTCAGGCGTGAGCGTGGCCTGCGGACGTCCGTAAGCAATCAGGCGACCTTCCTCCAGTACGGCGGTTTGCGTCGTGGCATAGGCGAGGGTGAGGTCGTGTGTGGCGACCAAGACGCAAGCCCCGGCTTGAGCGAGTTGGGTCAAGGTGGTGCGAACTAAGTGCTGACGCGAGAGGTCGAGTCCATTGGTCGGCTCATCCCACAAAATAATTTTCTGATAAGGGTCGCCTAAAGAGCTAAGTGAGAAGGCGAGGTGCGCCGCCTTTTGTTCGCCGCCCGAGAGTTCGGAAAACTTTTTGGACATCAAACCCGCGAGTTGGAAGTGGGCGAACCAATCGATCGAGGCGATGCGTGGGTGCAAGAGGATGGGTAAATCGCTGAGTCGATAATCCCACGTCGACTGCGGATTTTGCGGGGCATAAACACGCTGGGCTGCCAGCGTGGCGGGCGAGGTGGTGCGCGGGTCGTGTTCGTGGACGTGCAGGGTGCCCGTGGCTTGGGGGAGGAGTCCCGCGATGGTTTTGAGCAACGTGGATTTGCCAGCTCCATTGGGTCCCAGCAGTGAAACGATTTCGCCCGCATGAGCCGTCAGCGAAACGCCATCCAAAATCCGTCGGCCTTTAATCTCAAGGCTCACCGCCGTTAACTGGACCAAGGGGTTAGACATGGTGTTGTCGGGCGATCCAAATGAAAAGCGGCGCGCCGATGAGTGCCATCACCCCTGCGGCCGAGAGCGGCGTACTCGTCCATAGCGTGCGACCAGCGGTATCCGCCGCGAGCAGCAACGTTGCTCCAAGAATTCCCGCGAGCGGTAGCATTAAGCGATGACGCGGACCAATCAGCGTGCGGGCGAGGTGCGGGGCGAGGAGTCCGATGAAAGCGATTTGACCCACGAGGCACGTGGCCGCCGCGGCGGCGAGGGCGGTGAGTAAAATCGACCAGCGTTGCGTGCGGAGGAGGTTGATGCCGAGGGTTTGGGCGACTTCGGGTCCGAAGGATAAATAATCCCACGCGGTGCCGAAGCGGAATAAGCACAAGCTCGCAATCACGCACAGGGTGCAGGGTAACCACGTGAACCGAAACGCCGCTAAGCCTAGCCAATCGCCGTAAGCTCCATTGGTGAGCAGTTCGCGCGAGGTGGGTGAGAGTGTGGCGAGAACGATGACAATCGCGGCAGTGAACGCGTTGATGCCGAGTCCGGTGAGGAGCAAACGGCCAGGGCTCTTATTGTTGCCTAAAATAACTAACGCCACGGAGGCCAAGAGCGCTCCGCCAAAAGCGGCGAGCGGGAGGACTGAAGTTTGGCGCCACGCGATTTCGGATTGGAAAGTCAGCAGCACCGCAATGCCCGCCAACGCTCCACCAAAAACGCCCGTTAAACCGGGGTCGGCGAGGGGATTACGAAACAACCCTTGTTGCGCTCCGCCACCCACTCCGAGGGCCAATCCTGCGGCCAGCGCAGCCACCACGCGCGGGGCGCGGAGGATGAGCAGCGTGTGGTGATCGCCCCAACCAAAGCCCGCGACTCCCAGCGAGAGCGCTAGCAAGATGAGGCCGCCGAGGCATAAACCGCTAAGTCCGTAAATCAGAAAAGGCCGATTCATCGACCGAGTTCTTTAAACAAGTCGCCCAAAGGATTGCGATTGGTGGGAGCAGTCTTGGGCGTGGAATCGGGCGAAGCATTATTGCCATTCGTCAGATTAGAAGAAGTCCCCGTCCCGGTGGCGCGATTGATCGCGGCCTGGATGGTTTCGTTCAAATCGGTCTTAACATTATTCATCGAGCCCGTGACGGAAATCGTCGGGCCACTGGAAAGGCCATCGGCTTCGGGTTTACCCGAGCTGAAGCCGAGGATAGTGAAGTAATTCGCAAACTCGCCGCTACCGCGCAACTGGCCTTTGAGAATCATGGGCCAATCGAGCATATCCATGTTAGGACGGTAGCCGATGCCGCCGTTGATGGTGAAGTGCAGGAGCTTGTTGCGGATGTCGGCTTTATCAATTTTGAGCGTACCCGTGGGCAAGCGCGAGGCTTTGACCTCGGCCGTGTCGTAAGCGAAGTCGGCAAAGGCTTTTTGTAATTTCGAAGCCGCCGCCAGCGCCGCCCCGGTTTTGGACATCGCGGTGCTGCCTGCTTGATTCTTCGTGAGCACGCCCGCGATCATCGCCAGACCTCCGGCGATTTCACCCACTTGTCCGGCGGTGGTGGTGAATTCGGTGGCCCCTTGATTGCCGCCAAAGGCGCGCACGTGGCCGTTTTTAGCGAGGAGGTCGAGGTCAAGTTGGAGCGTGTTAGCAAGGTTGCTGACGGTGGGGCTGACACTGCTGGCGCTGACGCTGACATCGGCATTGCCTTGGGCGTATTTTTTCAAATCAGGGAACGCGTCGGCTAAACTACCGATTTCGAATTGATGAAGACTCACCGTGGTCGCCAAGGTGTAAGGACCGTTGATGGTCTTGGGGTTGAAGCCCAATTGGCCACGTCCGCTCAAGGTGCCTTCGGCTAACTGACCGGTAAACTTGTCGAGGTGGACAGCTTTTTCGTCGATGGAAATTTGGAGTACGACTTTTTTGGCGATGATGCCTTTGGCGTTCGCTTTGTTGATGGCGAGCGAGATGTTGCCCGATTGGTTTTCCCAAACGGGAGCTTTATCAGGCACGGGTTTCTTCGCGGGAGGAGGTGGCGTTTTGCTCACATCCTTTTCTTGGGGCGCAAGCGTCAGCAAGTCGTCGGCATCGATGTTATCGAGCGTGATGTCGGCCTTCCAATCCGTTTTAGCACCGGAGAATTTTTGCGTCACACTGAAATGACCCGAGGTCACATTGTTCACGATGACGTTCAATTGACCCTCGGCAGAAAGACCATTGCTGAGCGGGTGATATTTACCGCGTACCGAGGCCGACTTCACTTGGCCTGTGCTGTTTTTCAGACGCACCTCTTTGAGGTCCAAGCCCAGGTCGACATCACCTGCAGGATTGCGTTCTACCACCGCATTGTAGGTGCCGTTGCCGATGATAGCGAGTTGGGCGGCGAAGGGCTGTTCGCCCAAGGCGGCTAAGTTGCCCGAGAGTTTGAGCGTGGTCGAAGCTTCGCCCAAGCCCAGCGAGATATCACCTGCGGCGAGGATGCGACCTTTATTTTTCAGTTCGGCTTTTTGGAAACCGAGCACGGTGGATTTTTCGCCGATGAGCAGGTCGAGGCTCGCGTTCAAATCACACGTCTGCACCCAGGTCTTGTTGTTCCACGTCACGCTCGTACCTACGAAGGCCATCGGAGCACCTTCGGTGCGCACAAAGAGCCCTTCGGCTTTGAAGCCCGCGACGATTTCGGCACGATCCAGGTTGCCGGTGACTTTCAAACCAGGCACCACGGCGGCGACGGATTCGAGGGGTAAATTAGCGGCGGAGGCTTCGACGAGGACGCCCGTGGGTTTAGGACCCCCGACGACGTAAGGCTGGCGTAATTTCAGCGTGAGCAAGTCCGTGCCCGCGCGCGAGATTTTGGCCGTCAGGCTATTCACGACGGGGTTTTGATTCGCCGCGGCTGAGAGGGCGGTTTGGGCGACCACACGGATACCTTTGAGCTTTTCAATTGGCAGGTCTTCCCAGCCCGGTTGCGCCGCTAATTCGGCAATCCCTACATCGACATCGGCGGCCGCGTTCCAAGAGCCGTCTTTGCCAGGATGAAACTCCACATCACCGCGAGCGATGGCCCCTGCAGGGCTTGAGACGCTGAGACCCTTGATTGAAATCGTACCGTCTTTGGAAACTAAGGGCACTTCGGCGTCGATGGATTTTAAAAGCACTTTACCATCGCGTTCAATCGTGAGGCCCTTGAACGAATGCGTCTTCACATTGTTCACGATTGGCTGGCCGTCTTTAAACGATAATTCCGCTGCACCGGTCCAAGTCCCTTCCGTGGGCGTGATTTTGGCAATGGCCGAGAAGGGCGTCAGCGTGATCAAATTCGCATCTTGGGCGACGATGCTCACCGTCGCATCGGGCGATTCTTCGGGCATCACGCCGCCTTTCCATTGTAACGCCTTGGGAATCGTCAGTTGAATCCCATTGCCTGCGATAGAGAGGTGATCGAGTGAGAAACCTTCGGCCGTGCTTTGCGCTTCGGCTTGAATGGCCCATTCCGATTTCGTGCCTGCGGGAACCGAGGCCGAGAAACGATGCAAGTCAGCCCACAGTACTTTCAAGTTCAAGTTCGTCTTCCATTGCGACGAATGCGTGTTGGCCGACGCCGTGAAAGAACCCGCGATGTGGAAGTCGGGGAGGCTGGCGCTCAAAATCCCAAAGCGCGTGGGGTCGATGTCGAGGTTGGCCTCGGTGAGGTCAAACACACCGGCGTGCGTAGAGCCTTGGAATTTAATCGCCTCGTGGCGACCCGAGTCGAGTAGCACGCCCGTGAAACCAAACAAGTCATCTTTGCCTGGCTTGCCCGTCAGGTTAAATTCCATCGCTCCCGCGGCGACCGGACTCGCGTCTTTCGCGGTTAAATTCAGTTCCAAACTCCCGATGTCGCGCGTCAGTTCTTCGATGCTTAAACCCGCGCCACCGAGTGGACGGCGGAAGTTCGCTTTCAACACCACTTCACCGCGGGGGTCGGTGGCGGTCGTACCCACCGTAAAACCTGGCCAAGCCACGCCGGCGCGCAGGTCGGCATTACCTTGCGAAGCAAATTGATCCCCGCGCACCGTGAAGCGCAGTAACGTCCCATCCGCGAGCGTCACGCGACCCGTGACAGAATAAGGCCCGAGGGCAAAGGGTGGTAGCGTGGGCTTGGTGGCCGGAGCGGCTTTGACGGGCTCGGTGGTTTTCACCGCGTGACGATGGCTGAGGTCGAGTTCGATATTTTTAATATCAATACTCTCTAGCGTGTAGGTCCCCTTGATCGAGGGCAGCAATTTCACCGCACCCTTGACGCTCGCCAGTTTCACTTGCGTGCCGTCTTCCAAGGTCAGGTCGACGCCTTCCGCCGAGAACGAACCATCGAGCGAAGCTTCGACGCGGGCGATGCTGCCGCCGATGTGTGCTTGGGTGAGGGCGTCTTTGACGCGGATGCCGAGCGGCTCGGGGCGCAGTTGGGATTCGACCCACAGGACCGTGCCCCCGATCAACAGGATAAAGATACCAAGGGCCCAGAGGAAAAAGCGGAAGACGCGACGCATAAACAAGACAGCGGAGGGTCTACACTTTGGGCCGAAATTGGGCAATCAAAAGCCCGAAAAACTCGCCCCGTGACCATCGGGGGTCGAAAGGGTGAATTTCTTAAAGAATTAAGCGAGAACCCCACCAAAAGAAACAGGCCGCCCGGGTGGGCGGCCTGTGGGGAGAAATCCCTGGGAGGAAGGACCCTTAGCGGGTGTAGCCTTCTTCGCCGTGGTCGGTGATGTCCAAACCGCGGGCTTCGTCTTCTTCCGAGGGGCGGAGGCCGATGAGAGCCTTGATGGCGTAGGCCAAGATACCCGTGGCGACGAGCGAGAGGACTAAGGTCACCGCGACCGCTTTTAATTGTTCGTTGACCAGCGTCTTGCCCACGAGGTCTTTGAGGTTCGTGGCCAAGTTACCGTTGGCTTCGTTGGCCGCGAGGAGACCCGTCATGATGGCGCCTAAGGTGCCACCTACAGCGTGCACGCCGAAGGTGTCGAGGGCGTCGTCATAACCGAGCTTCGACTTGAGGTAAACCACCGCCAAGAAGGGCACCACTGCAGCGAGGACCCCGATGAGCACGGCACCGTTGGCGGTGACGAAGCCCGAGGCAGGCGTGATAACGACCAGGCCGGCGACTGCACCCGAGCACATCCCGAGGACGCTGGCGTGCTTGCGGATGATCCACTCGAGAGCACCCCAGGTGAAGGCGGCGACCGCAGCGGCGAGCGTGGTGGTCGTGAAGGCTTGAGCGGCGATACCGTCAGCAGCCACAGCCGAACCGGCGTTGAAGCCGTACCAACCTACCCAGAGCATACCCGTACCCACGGCGCAGAGCACCATGCTGTGAGGAGCCATGGTTTGCTTACCGAAACCTAAGCGAGGCCCGAGGATGATACAGAGCAAGAGAGCCGACCAACCCGACGTCATGTGCACCACCGTACCACCCGCGAAGTCGATCGCCTTGATGGCGGCGCTGGCGTTAGCGACCCCATTCATGTCACCCGTAGCACCCCAGATCGCGTGGGCCATGGGGAAGTAGACGAGGAACATCCAGCCGACCATGAAGAGCATCAGTGCGGAGAACTTCATGCGCTCGGCGATCGCACCCACGATCAAGGCGGGGGTGATGATCGCGAACATCAGCTGATACATCGCGAAGACATTTTGCGAAACCCAGAAGGAGTAATCCGAATTAGGAGCCGAGGTTACATCCTTGAGGAAGAAGAACTCGCTACCGCCGAAGAGGTGACCGAGACCCGTACCGGCAAAGCTCTTACCGAAAACGAGCGAGTAACCGAAGGCCCACCAGAGGATCGTCACCATGCCGGCGAGGCCGAAGCATTGCGCGACCACGGAGAGCACGTTCTTCGAGCGCACTAAACCGCCGTAGAAGAGGAAGAGACCGGGGAGCGTCATGAAGAGCACCAAGGCGGCGCTGACCATCATGAAACTGTTGTGGCCTGGACCCGAGGTGCCCGCGGCGGGCGTGGTCAAACCAGTTGGGATGGTAGGCTTGCCATCTTTGTCCTTGGGGCCGACTTGGAGGGGCACCGTAGGATCGGAGTTGGTGAGGTAGGCTTCGATGCCGGCCACACGCATCTCCAGCGTCGGCTGGGGCGGCGGCGGCGTTTTAGCCGGCTCCGCTGCAGCAGGTGCGGCAGGTGCGGGAGCATTTTGTGCGGACGCTACAAAAGGTAACGCCGCGAGGGTTAAGATGGTTAGAGTTCGTAGCAGGGATTTCATGGCACCTTCGCTGGAGCAACCGATGTGCCAATCGCTAAGACTTTAAGGCTTCAGGTTTTTTTGTTCAAAATACACCTTTTCAGGGGGCGACCCTGCTGTTTTTTGAACAGAAAACACCCTAAAGATACCGCTTAACCCCAAAAATCCTCAGCTGTGCTGGTAGCCTTCCTCGCCGTGATCCGCAATATCGAGCCCTTGCGGTTCTTCTTCGGTAGGACGCAGGCCGACGGTTTTCGCTAAGAGGAGGGTAATACCCCAAGTTAGGGCCAACGATAACCCAATGCAGAGGACCATCGCTAAGAGTTGTCCCTTAATCGTTAAAATTAACCAAGTGACCTAGTGATTAAGAAAACGCGCGATGCTTGATGTTTAAAAATAAACATAAAGCGGGTTAAATCTGCCTTTTTTGGTCAAAACGGTGGGGGCTTTCGGGGGGAGCCAGAGTTTTCTGTGCGGAAGTCCTCCCTGTTGGCGGGTCATCACTTGCCATCAGAACCAATTAAACCATTTCTCCCTGCATGAACTCTTCGTGGAAAATTTTGGCCTTAGCTGGGTTGCTCTCGATGACCGCGTTGCAAGCCGAAGAGGCCGTCACCCCGCCCGCGACGAAGAACTGGATTGCGATGTTGGATTACCAATACCGCAGCAGCGAATCGATCAGCCACACCGATGGCACCACCGGCACTTACGGCCGTTCACGCGACGGGGCGGAAGTGATCTACCAAAATCCCACGCAGGTTTATGATTTAGAATATTATCGTTACACCAATAACTTCGGTGGCAACGTCGCTGGGACGAATCGCTCGTATGGCGACACCACCGACTTGATGCTGACGGGGTATCAGCAGACGGATTGGAATTCCCATTACGCCGTGCAATTTATTTACGCTTTGGAAAGCGCCCGCGAGACTGGCGAAAGCATGAGCCAAGGATTTCGCTGGGGGATGGGCGGGGCGGCTCGCTGGCGTCCGAATGCCGAAACCGATATCGCCTTGGGCGTCTTGGTGGAGGACCGTTTTGAAACCAGTCTGCTGGCGATTCCTTACGTCAAAGCCATCTGGAAGCCCTGTCGCTATACCGAAGTCGAATTACGCGTCACGGGTCTCCAAAACGGGCTCTTTGTGCGCTGGTTTGTGACGGCGGACCATGCCACGACGGTGGACTTCTCGATCGCCTACGAAACCCTGACCTTTGAACTCACCCCCGTCAGTTACGGCGGCCGGGCGGTCAGTATTGGCGAGGTCCCGGTGCGTTTTGGCGTGACCCAATTTTTAGAAAAATCCGGAACCTGGTTTGTACGCGGGGCGGTCGAGTGCGTGCCCTTTTCCCGTCAAAGCTTTGTGCATGGCGGCGAAACCGTGGAAGCGTTTCAAGCCGCTTCGTCGTATGGTTTGTCGGCACGCCTCGGGGCTCGCTTCTAAAACCTTACGCCGCGCGTCGGTCGGCTATGATGGTGCCAGGTGTTAAGATGGCATCACGACGTTGCTGAGCCACGTGCAAGTGGGGCGTGCCTAACGAGCGCCGCACGCGGCGCTTCGTGTAATTCGGCAAGTGCTCCGTGAAGTGGATCCACCACGTCCCGTTATTATTCCAGAGGTGGTGCAACGGGTTGGCGTCATCAATACGCACCGAGCGCGTGATGGGTTGGTTGATTTCTTGGGTGTTAATCATGTGGGCGAAAACTTTGGCGCCGCATTACGATCAAGACCCGCGAGGAGTTGTTTGTAGCTGTTAAGCTCTCATATCGAAACTAGAAGTTTCGGAACCACCGTGGCTTTCCTAAGCTCGGTTGGTGCAGGAGGTTTTGGTAAACCCACTTGCTCGTAATGTGACTTGAAAGAACACTCTCATTCATAGCAGCGCCCGGAAGTTTGGCAAGTTTTCTCCGGTGCCTAACGGTGACCGACCGCTGGAAACTACTGATTTTATTAAGAAAAACCGCGAAGTCCTATGACACAACGACCCGTCCGCCGTTGCGAGGGGGATAAACCAAAACTTCGGTGACATCGCACCGAAGTAAAGTTTTCCGCAAGTGCCCGGGAAAGGAGTCGAACCTTCACGCCTTTAGAGGGCGGCGGATTTTGAGTCCGCTGCGGCTGCCATTTCGCCACCCGGGCGGGTTGCGGGCTGTTATTCATTCTCGGACCCGCGTGGGGTGCAAGAAAAACCGCAAGTTCGCGAACTGATTTTTTCGCGCCGCAAAAAAGGCCAATAAAAAAGGCACTCCCGTGGGAGTGCCTTGATTGAAAGTGTAATTAAAAAATTACTTGGAGCCGAGGATGGCGTCCTTCGCGGCCTTAGCCACGCGGAACTTCACAACCTTCTTAGCTTTGATTTGGATCGTTTCGCCGGTGGCAGGGTTGCGACCGAGGCGAGCTTTGCGTTGAACGAGCACGAGTTTGCCGAGACCAGGCAAGGTGAAAGAGTTCTTCGCGTTCTTGTAAGCGAGGTGCGCGATGATTTCGAGGATCGCAACAGCTTGCTTCTTCGAGAGCTCAGCTTTTTCAGCGATGGCGGCGGCGATTTGGGATTTGGTGAGGGCTTTGGACATGGTGTTATGGGTTGTTAGTGCAGTGATGCGGGTATATTTAGTAGCGAAGTAAATGAGTAAAACCAGCGAAAAATAAGCCTATCGGGAAGTTTTTTCAGGGAGGGGTGTCGGTAGTTTTTTGCGAAAAAACTTTTCCCGCAACACGGTGTCTGACATAAGACCAGCCGTCGCCCCCCTAATTATTTTTCCTATGCTCCAGCGTCACCTCACTGCCATGTTCGTACTCGGTGCTTCCGCCGTCGCCTCTTGGGCGGCCGACGAGTTTCCGGTGCAAGCCGAAGTTGCCTTCAAGGGACTGACCTTCAGTCAGCCTCTGGGCATCGTCCCTTGCCCGGGCAAAAAAGACGTCCTCTTCATCGTCGAGAAAACCGGTCGCGTCCAGATGCTCGAAGGCCTGGGCACCGACAAGGTGACCAAGCGCGAAGTTTTTAATATCACCCAACCCAAGGACGGTAAATTTGAGATGGGAGGGGAGTGCGGGCTGCTCGGTTTCGCCCCCCATCCCAAGTGGCGTGAAAATGGACAAGTCTTTGTCTATTATAGCCTTAAGATTAATAATAAACTTCACCAACGCCTCGCCCGCTTCAAGCTTTCCACCACCGAGCCCTTTGCGGTCGATGCGACCACGGAGCAGCCTTTGATGACCCAATTGGACCCCGCTTCGAACCACAATGGCGGCGATGTGCACTTCGGTCCTGATGGCTATTTATACTTCAGCTGTGGCGATGGTGGCGCCGGCAACGACGTGTTTAATAATGCAGGCTATATCAATAAGGGCTTCTTTGCGGGGATTTTCCGCATCGACGTCGACAACCGCCCAACGAGCTTAGCACCTAACCCTGGTCCCTCGGTCGCCGTAGACCCTCAAGGTAAGGCCTTTTACACGATTCCGGCCGATAATCCTTTCATTGGGGCTACCAGCCACCGCGGTCAGAAGATCGAGGCAGGCACGGTGCGTACGGAAGTTTGGGCCACGGGCATGCGCAATCCCTGGCGCTTCAGCTTCGACCCCGTCAAGGGCACCTGCTTTGCGGGTGATGTCGGGCAGAACCTCTTTGAGGAAATCGATATCGTGGTTGCGGGTGGCGACTATGGTTGGAGCGTGGTCGAAGGCTTGCACGAGTTTAACCGCAAGGATCCCAATGGTAAGCAACAGCCTCCCAAGCTCTTAGCTCCTGAAGGTTTCACCCTGCCTATTTACGAATATGACCGCAAAATCGGCAATTCCGTGACCGGTGGTATTGTCGCCCGCGAGACCAAAGTCGAGGTTTTGAAAGACGCTTATGTCTTTGGCGATTTCGGTTCGGGTCGCATCGTCACCTTGCGCGAGAAGGACGGCAAGTGGGAGCCGCGCGTGGTCGGTAAAGATCTCACGATTGCAGGCTTGGGCGTTGATCCCTCCACGGGCGATGTCCTCATTGCCACCTTGGGCGGCGACGTTAAGCGCTTGGTGAATAAATAATTAGGCCTTTATGCAGCGCCGCACCTGGATTGAAACCGCGGCCACTCTCGTGGGTGGCGCGGTTTTGGGGGCGTCGTTAAAGGCAGAAACGCCCCCGGCACCTCGGCGGCCGGCCATCAGCCTTTTTACTAAACATCTAGTAGGATTACCATTTGAGCGCCTCGCTGACGTCGTGGCGCAGTTGGGATTCGACGGCATCGAGGCCCCCGTGCGTCCAGGTGGGCATGTCGAGCCTGCGCGGGTCGCCGAGGATTTACCCAAGCTAGTGGCGGCGTTGCAGCAGCGGGGTTTGCGCATCACGATGCTCACCTCGGGGATTAACAGCGTTAGCCCCAGCACGCACACCGAGTTGGTGCTCCGCACGGCTAAGCAGTTGGGCATCGAGCGTTATCGTTTAAATTGGTATACCTATGACGAGAAACGTCCGATTTGGACACAGTTAGATGAGATTCGGCCGAAGCTGCGCGATTTGGTGGCTCTGAGTCGCGAAATTGGGATTTTGCCCTGTTACCAAAATCACTCTGGGGCGAAAAATGTCGGCGCGGGGATTTGGGACATGGCCTTATTGATGAAGGAGTATCCCGCTACCGACCTCGCTTGGGCTTTTGACATCATGCACGCCACTGTGGAGGGCAGTACCTCTTGGCCGACGGAATTAGCCCTCGTGCGCGATCACCTGGCGATGGCTTATTTTAAGAATTTTGCTTGGGATGCCCAAGGTCACCACCCGGTGCCGTTGGCGGAAGGGGTGGTGGGGCGTTCTTATGTAAATCGCCTCAAAAGCTCCGGTTTTCAGGGGCCGATTTGTTTGCACGTCGAGTATTTAAAGGGCGGTCTGAGCGACCCCCATTATTTAGAAGAAGCCGTGCGGGCGACGGCCAAGGACTTGGCCACCTTGCGCGAGTGGTGGGCGTAGGGCAGGGGGCAAAAGTTAGGCTGGAACTTTTTAAAGGCGAAGTTGTTAATCGAGGGATGCCTCGTTCTCCCCTGTTTCTCTTAGCAGCGGCTTCTTTGCTGTCCGCAGCGCCGACGCCTTTCACGCCCTCGGAAGGCGGTACGATTCCCACGAATCTCTTCCAAGTCCCCGAAGGACTCGAAGTCACCGTGTGGGCTCAGTCGCCCATGGTCTTTAATCCTACGAATCTCGACATCGACGCCCAAGGTCGCGTGTGGGTGACGGAAGGCGTGAACTACCGCGTGTATAACGTCGGCGGCAAGCGTCGTCCCGAAGGCGACCGCGTGGTCGTGCTCAGCGACACCAAGGGCTTGGGTCATGCCGACACTTCGAGCACGTTCGTGCAAGACGCTGGTTGGACTGCTCCGCTCGGCATCGCCGTCTTCGATAACGTCGTCATCGTCTCGCACGCTCCGACGCTCTACAAGTTTACTGACGTCAATCGCGACGGTAAGTTCGACCCCGCGGTGGATAAGAAAGAAGTTTTGTTAACCGGTTTCGGTGGCCAAGACCACGACCACTCGTTGCACGCGATTGTCGCGGGTCCTGATGGTAAGCTCTACCTCAACTCGGGTAACTGCGGTGGCTCCTTCACCGACAAGACGGGCAAGACCTTCCGCGTCTCGTCGGGTTACGTCGACCAACGCGGCGGCGCTTGGCCCTATGATCCTAAGACCACGGCCGGAGCGAAGAGCGATGACGGCTTTGTTTGGACCTCCGGTTTCTCGGCCCGCATGAACGAAGACGCTTCCGACGTCGAAGTGATCGGCAATGGTTACCGCAATAGCTTTGAACATTTCCCTTCGTCCTTTGGTGACCTCTTCCAAGGTGACAACGACGACTCCAGCAGCTGCCGCACCTCGTTTGTTTTAGAATACGGCACCGCTGGTTACACCACGTCGAAAGGCGCAGGTTACAATTCCGTGCGCCGTCCTGGCCAACCCCTGCCTCGCGCTCACTGGCGTCAGGACGATCCAGATACGTTTGATACGGGTGACGTCTACGGTTCCGGTTCGCCCACGGGTATCACCGTTTACGAAAACGGTGCCTTGGATGCGTCGTGGAATGGCACGCTCTTAAATTGCGAGCCTTCGCGTAACACCATCTTGGCGTATAAACTCCAAGCCCAGAAGGGTGGCTTCGCGTTGAACGAAACCACGCGCAAAGATTTCATCACCTCGAATCCCTCGCGTGAATTCGAAGGCACCGACTTCCATCGTATCAAAAATGCCGGTACGAAGAATGACGCGATCTTGTTCCGTCCTTCCGACGTCGCGGTCGGTCCTGATGGTGCGATTTACGTCGCCGATTGGTATGACTCCCGCGTCGGTGGTCACCAAACTTTAGACGGTACCTGCACGGGGGCGATTTATCGCATTGCACCGAAGGGTTTCAAGTCGGTCATTCCCAAGATTGATCTCAGCACGCCAGAAGGTGCGGCCCAAGTCTTGCGCAACCCTGCGGTCAACGTGCGCCACCTCGGCTTCAATGCGTTGAAAGCTTTTGGTGCCAAAGCGCTCCCCGCCGTTTTAGAATTACGCAAGGATTCCAATCCTTACATCGCCGCTCGCGCCGTCTGGCTCTTGCCTTACTTGGGCGACGAAGGTGTGGTTCGGGCGAAAGAATTATTAAAGGACAGCAATGCCGCGAATCGCCTCTTGGCCTTCCGGGCGTTGCGTCGTGCCGGTCAAGACACCTTGGGCTTCGCCGCTCAATTAGCGTCGGATTCGGATATCGCGGTCCGTCGCGACGTCTCGACGTCGTTGCACGCCGTGTCGGCGGATAAAGCCGTCCCTATCTTAGTTGAACTCGCGAAGCACCTCGACGTCACCGACAAGAATTCCATCGCTGCTTTCGGCATCGGTTCGGCCGGTAAAGAAAGTGCTGTGTGGGCCGCCGTCAAAGCTGCCTTGGTTAAACAAGGTTCGCCCTGGTCGCCTGAAGTCGCTCGCGTGGCTTGGGTCTTGCACACGCCAGAGATGGTTGACGAATTAGTGGCTCAAGCCACTTCGACGAGTCTCCCTGCGGCTCAACGCGTGTTGGCCACGGAGACGCTTTCGTTTGTCGAATCGCGCGAAGCCGCTTTAGCGATGATCAAGCTCGCAGCTGAAGGCTCGCCTGTCAAAGGCGAGGCCGCCACGTGGGCACTCATGCGCATGACTGGTTTCTGGTCAGCGTTTGATATCCGTGCGGAATTGAAGAAAGCTGGCGTTTATGATGCCGACAAAGTCGTCGTCACTCCCATGCAAGTTCCTGCCGAGCCTAAGGCGACTTACACCGTTAAGGATGTCCTCGCCAAGACGGGTGACGCCACGCGCGGTGCGCAACTCGTGCAACGTTGCACCATGTGTCACCAAATCGGTAACAACGGTCCCTCGTATGGTCCGGAGCTCCGCAGCATTGCGGCACGTCAAGGTCGCGAGATGGTCGTCGTTTCGATTGTCGAGCCCTCGGCCAGTATCGCTCTCGGCTACGAAGGCACCACCATCAAGCTTAAGGCGGGTGGCCAAGTGGACGGCATCTTGCAGTCGAACAATGACCCCGTCGTGATCAAGTCGACCGGTGGCGCGTCGCAGTTGATTCCGAAGAATCGCATTGCTGGCACCTCGAAGATGACCCGCTCCTTGATGATGTCGGCCGAGCAACTGGGCTTAACGGCGCAGGATGTGGCGGATATCGCCGAGTGGTTGGCCAGCTACAAGTAAGCCTTAACCCCGTTTACTCCTTTAAAGAAGGGCTTTTTCGGAAGAAAAGGCCCTTCTTTCATTTATCGCTTGCCTTAGGCCGTGGGCTTCTCAAGTTCGACCCTCCCTTTCCCTAGGCAAGGCACGGCCGCACTAAGCGGGTCCGCGACTTACTAGGATCCCAAAGCCTAACCACTCTCTATTTTTTTATGAAGCAGCTCAGTCTCACCGTCACCAGCCGCGAACTCCATGGTCGTGGTCCTGCCCGTCGCTTACGCGTCGCCGGTTCTATTCCTGCCATCATTTACGGCAAGTCCGGCAATAAGAGCGTTACCGTCGCTCAAGACGCCTTCCGCGACTTAATGCGCTTGAAGGGCAATGCCGCGGCCTTGATTGACCTCGTGGTCGACGGCAAAAAGATGCTTTCCCTGATTAAGGATTACCAACGTAATCCCATCACCCAAAAGGTACAGCACATCGACATCATGGAGATTGATCCTAATTCTCCTATGACGGCGGCGATCCCCATTCACACCAAGGGCGAAGCTTACGGCGTGAAGACCGAAGGTGGTACCTTGGCGATTGTGTCACAGACCATCAAGGTGCGCTGCTTACCTAAGGATTTACCTGAATTTATCGAAATTGATGTCACCGAGTTGAAAGTTAACCAGTCGATTCACGTCGGCGAAGTTAAGGCTCCTGCTGGCATCTCTTTCCCTGGCGATCCTAAGCGCGTAGTCGTGGTTTGCTCCGAAATGGCCGAAGAAGAAGCCGCTCCCGAGCCCACCGCGGCCACGGCTGCTGCGGCTGCTCCGGCCGACGGTGCGGCTGCTCCTGCCGCTGGCGCTGCTCCTGCAGCCGGTGCCCCTGCGGCCGCCGCTGCTCCTGCCGCCGCCCCCGCCAAGAAGTAATTTCCGCGCCGGGCGTTCCCGGCACCTGTTCTTTGAAGTCATATGCCATTCTCGGTCATCGCCGCCCTCGGCAATCCGGGCCGAGAATATTCTACCACGCGCCACAACGCGGGGTGGATGGTTATCGATACCCTCGCTGCGCAAGCGAAGGCCGAATGGAAGAAGGAAGAACGTTTTGCTGCCGCTCACGCGACGGTCACGTTTGGAGGTCAATCCATTCACTTGCTCAAGCCCCTGACGTTCATGAACAACAGCGGTTTGCCCATCGCCTCCTTTTTGCGTTTCTATCGAATCGAACCGAGCGAGCTCGTCGTGATGTACGACGACATTGCTTTCGAACCTGGCCAGATGCGACTCTCCGTGGGAGGTTCCGCCGCTGGTCACCACGGGGTCGAAAGCTGTTTACAGCATTGTGGCGACGGCTTTGTCCGGGCGCGTTTGGGCATCGGTCCCAAGCAACACCCCAGTCAAGATTTAGCCTCCCACGTCTTGGGAAACTTTCCCGCCGCTGACCTCGCCCTCTTTAACCAACGCATTCCTGACTTTCTCCAAGGACTAACCCTTCTCATTTCCCGTGGCCTCCCGGCCGCACAAAACTTCACCAACAGAAAAACACCATTACCATGACCACCACCCAGCTCCGTCGCTCCTATCGCGCCAGCCTGATCCTCGACCTCCGTGGATCCACGGACGCTCCTGAGACTGTCATTGACCGTCTCAAGGACATTTTGAAGGCCATTGATTGCCAAGTGAGCGAAGTCGAAAACCTCGGGGTCAAGGAGTTCTCCCGCGCGGTGGACCGCAAGTTCCTCTCGGGTCTCTACGTCCAATTCCATTTCTCGGGTCCCGTCTCGGCTCCCAAGGATTTCCGCGAAAAACTCCGCCTCGACCGCACCGTCAATCGTTTGCTGGTCCAGGTTGGCAAATAATCTTTAACCCTTTTTTCCCGTGGCTGCATCCTACAATCGCGTGATTATCGCTGGCAATATGACCCGCGATCCTGAGGCGCGGGCGTTGCCCTCGGGGATGGCTTCGACGAAGTTCTCGTTGGCCATTAATCGTGCTTACACCACCAAAGAAGGTGAGAAGCGCGAGGAAGTGACTTACGTCGATGTTGAGAGCTACGGCAAGCAGGCCGAAATCATTGCCAAGTATTGTGGCAAGGGTTCGGGCATCTTAGTCGAAGGCCGTCTCAAGCTCGACCAGTGGGAAGACAAAAAGACCGGCGAAAAGCGTTCGCGTCTCGGCGTCGTTCTCGAAAACTTTACTTTCACCGGTGGTAAGCCTCAAGGCGGCGATGAAGGTGGCCCAGCCCCTCGTTCCCGCGGTGGTAATGATTCCCCCGCAGCGCCCTCCGATCACGGTGGCGATGATGTTCCTTTCTAAAACCCTCTAACCCAAGATAATCCTATGGCATTCACTGAAGTACTTCTCATTAAGCCCGTCGATGGCCTCGGCGCCGAAGGCGAGCAGGTCCGCGTTCGTGCGGGCTTTGCCCGTAATTTCCTCATGCCTCAAGGCATGGCTTTGCCCGTCAACCGAGCCAACACCAAGTATGTGGAAGCTTTGAAGAAGGCTCGCGAAGCTCGCGAGGCCCGCGACCTCGATGCCGCTAAGGCCATCGAGACCAAGTTGGCGACCATCAACCTCGTCTTCGCCGTTAAGACCGGTGAAGGTGGTAAGATGTTTGGTGCCATCAGCACCGCCGAAATCTCCTCCAAGCTCGCTGAGCATGGCTTGGAAATCGAGCGCAAGCGCATTCACCTCGGCCAAGGCCCTGTGAAACTCCTCGGTAAGCACGTTTGCAGCATCCGCTTGCACGGCTCCGTGATGGTGGAACAAGGTTTTGAAGTCGTTTCCGAAAACCCCATCGAGCCCGTAGCGGAAGCTGCTGAGGCCGAGGAAAGCGATCGTCACGACGACAAGGGCAAGAAGGGTCGCAAGCCTCGCAAAGAAAAGCCCGAAGGTAAGAAGTCCAAGAAGGCTGAATAAGCTTTCCGGCCTCGGCCTCCCCAAAAGGCGTCTGGTTTCGACCAGGCGCTTTTTTTGTGCCCGGATGTCGAGGGGGTGTGAAAAGCCTGTGATTAAGTTCTGAAGTACCCGTGAATGAAGGTGAATAAGGTTCGGGCGGGTTTAGATTTCTGGAGGAGTTAACCAGCGGGCACTGATGACTTTGAAGCGACGACCGAGGAGTCGGTTGAGCGGCGAGAGTTTGGAGAGTTCGGTTTCGGGGGTATCGTGGGGGTCGATGAAGTCGGGCGTGCGTTGCACAATCCATTCGAGCCAGTGACGCGACCGGTTGCTGGCGTCGGCCCCATATGCACGCAGGCGAAACGTGTCGGAACGCGTCGCCAGTCGCGAACCCAGCGCTTGCAAGAGGTCGCCTTGAAACACGCACCCGTTCGCCCCGAAGCCTTGGTGTGTGCGATTTTGGCCCTCGGGATTGAGGATGGCTAGATTGCGAAAGTAAGAGCCCGGCGGCATGCCCGAACGTTGACCTTGAGGGCTGAGGTATTGCCAGTTGTGGGTGATGGCAGGGTCGATGAAGAAGCCCTGGTGCGGTAAGCCCGCGAGAGGGGTCGCGAAGAGTTTTTGATCCGCTCGGGCGAGGGCACTTTCGAGGGTGCCCGATTGAAACATCCAGCGCACCGCTTCGGCAGGAGCAGGGAGTTTGGGGAAAGGGGCTGAGGTGTTTTCTAGAGGGTAGAATGAGCGATTGTAGCTGGCCGAACTATGTACCAGCGCTCCGATTTTTTTCGTCGGCCCTAAAAACCGATTCACGAATTCGCTGAGACTTAGAAACGGAGTGTGTGGCTGGACCGAAGCGGGGAAGCCGCGAAAACGTCGAGTCTGGGGCGGAAATTCTTGATCGCGTTCTTGGCGCATGAAATACGCCGTGCGTGCGAGGATTTCAGCTACCGTCGCCTCCGCGAGTGCGGTGATTTGGGCGTCGCTCAGGTTGCTCCAGCCCGACCAATAAGCCGCGTCGTGGAGGTCGGTGGTGGGGAAGGGTTGTGGATTGGCGGTGATCACGCGCGGCAGGCGAGCGTTGTGCGACGTCGCGGGTTCGTGTGGTCTGAGTGAGCCCAGTGGAAGTTGTTTGAGTGCGCCGTAAAACCCTTGCCAGGCAGCCACCGAAGTAGAGTTCACATTAAAGGCCCCGTCTTGGAGTAGCCACCCAGCGATGCGCTGATAAGTGGTCGGCGTGAGCGATGTTTCGACTCGGGCGCCTTCGTAATAACGATGCCGCGGGTTGGCCAAGGTTCCGGTACGTTCGCCCCAGCGTTGCAGCCGTTCGGCGGTGGTGGTGAGGCGGCGTTGCGTGTAATCACCGTGCGTTGAAAGGGAGATTTCAGGCGAAGCGCCCGAGAAGAAAAAATGATCCCACAGGGCGTTATTTAATAAGTAGCTCAGGTCTGGGAAAGTGTGTCCGCCGACATAGGCTGGCGTCCCATGCGTCCAGGTTTTGTCCAACGGGCAGACTAAGTTTGGGAATGAATTACCGACGGTGCGGTAGGGCAACCAATCCCAAGGGCTCAAGTTGGCGTGCATGAATTGACCGAGCGATACTGGGGGGCACAGCGGAACTTCGAGGACTGAGTGATAGAGCACGCCGGTGCTTTCGTGAGACCATCCTCCAAAAGCTTGGCCAGGATTTTCCGGAGCCGTCGCCATGAGTTTGGCCCAATCTCCGTCGGGTCGATGTAGACCCCATTCATCGCCGCCGTAGACTTGCGTGCGTAAGCTCGGGGCTCCGAGCGCCGGAAGTCCATTTTGGGCGGGTGTGGTGGAACTGAGGGCCAAGGGGTTGCTCCAGAGCCAGACGGGATTGGGTGCAGGCGTCGGGTTTTCTTGGGCCTCCTTCCAAGACCACGATGGACGATGGTAAGTAGTCGTCCTTTGCGTGTCCGCTAAACGCATCCGCGTTTCGATGAGCCCTACGAGCACGCCGGGCTGAGGCCCGTTGGCTCTCGGCAAGGTTTGGACGGGGCCCAAGGGGACCGGACAAGTTTCATCGCCCGCATGGCCAAAGAAAGTTCCCGGCTGGGTGTTGAACGTCCCGAGATTGACCATCGGCCCTTGGCTGGCGGTGCAGTTAGTTCGATTGGACCCGAGCACCTCTTGTGAACTTAAGGCGAGCACGTCGGGATGGAGACGATCCTCCGCGAGATTTTGACGCCAGCCCGAGATTAAAAAGACCGTTTGGTGCCAAGACGTTTCCGCAATCGAGAGCCAAGCATTGATTTCATCTCCGGGGGCAAAGACGCGGAGCAATAGCCGCGTCCGATTATCGGGGTTGCCTAAGACTGTGAGGGCGTGGGTGGCGAGGTCGGCACTGAAGCCACCTTGAGGCGTGAAGCCTCGAGCGAGTTTTAATAAGGGCCGGGCACTTTCGCGCGTGGCATCGCCAAGCGATGTGGCTTTGACCAGTTGTGGTACGGAGAAAACCGCGTGTTCGCCGGGCTGGAGTACGGTGGCAGGAATGAGCAGGGACAGGTTATCGGCGTGGTTGACGTTGCTCGAGGGTTGCAGACCGAAAAGATCTGGCAGGCGAATCCCCGTGAAATCGGTGAGTGGTTCGGTGACGGTATTATTCTTATGAGATTGGAGTTTCAGGGCGACGTTCGTCCAGTCGGCTAAGGCCAAGCGCATGGCGTAGCCTTGCACGCGCTCATCTGGCTCGGGGGCGGTCGCAGCGACGAGTGCGAGTTGTGTGTTGTAGGGATTATGCAAGACCACCCAGGGCGTGCACTGCGCTTGCAGACCGAAGTTTTTGCCGACCGGAAAGGCTCGGAGGCTGAACGCGAGAGACAGGCGATGGAGCGTTGGCAAGTAAGCCCCGCGCACGGCCCGGGGGAGGAAATGATTTTCTTTTAGACCCTGAGGCCAGCCCAGCGGGTCGGGCGTGTCGCCTTGGGCATCCCGATACGGAGCCACGACGCTGCCGCCGTTGGGCCAAAGGGCTTCATCGTGGTTGTAGTGCGAGTAAGCGTTGACGCGGAGCGGTGGGCGGTAGCCCCCGGCGAGGAATTGCGACGTGTTGGGGAAGTGACTGCGCGCGGTGAGTTGAGGTCCCGTGGGCGTGATTTCGATTTCTTTATAAAGCCGATAGTAATCGCGCAGTAAGTGCCAGAGCGGCCCCACGAGGCGGCGTGGTGTTTGGTGCGGGCTAAGGGAGAGGGTTGTCAGCGGAGGATGTAGGGACGGGTCGCGGCGCGGTTGGCCCATTTCATCTTCGCGAATAAAGACTGGGCTCCATGTCAGGTAACGCTCGCCGCTTTGCCCCAAGTCGCGAGCTGGGTTAGTGGCATTGATTTCATGCATCGGCACCCAGACGCGCGGACGCGGGTCGTCGGCGGTGGTGACGAAAGGAGGAAACCACGAGTGCCGACTTTTTTGGGTGAAGTCGGTGGTGTAACTTTCAATCACCGGGTTGGAATCTTGGGTGCCTGACCCGAACGCTGAGGCATCAAAATCACGGTCATCCATTTCGAAGGCCAGCGACAGGTCGCGTCGCAGTCCGCCGCGCAAACTATCCACCTGCAAACCAGCCGACCAACAAGTTTGGCTGGTAAAATCAGCCTCCGAGAAAGGGTAAGCGGCTGCGTTGGGCGACGTGTAGTCGGGCAAGAACGCCAAGGAAGCGGGCGTGAGTACGTCGTAGCGAGGGTGATTGGGCGGAATCTTTTGGAGCCCTGTTAGAAGTTCGGTACCGTAGCGACCTGGCGAGCGTAGGGCTTGGATTTTCGCCGCGGTAAAGTTATCGGACGAAGCCGTCAGCCGTGCATCGACTAAGTTCACGCGGGCCTTCACGCCTTCATCGCCAATCCAATAAGCCATGGCGCCGGTAGCAGTCGCTTCCGCAAATTCCGTTAAAAGAATCAGCGGCAAAGCTACGCGTCCATCTTGCAGGTTGGGCGAGGCCCCAACGCTCCCTTGGTTTACGAGGAACGTTTCACGGTTGAGAGGAGGGTGTTGCCATGGGGTTAGCGCGTTAGACGGGTAATCTGTTTCGCCTGAAAGGCTGACCCCTGTGCCTAAAGTACCACTCACGAGCCAAGCCGGGGGCTCGTCGGGGAAGTCTGTACGCCACACGCCCGTCCAGTGGCTCACGCCTAAGTTGGCGGGATCTTGGGGGTCGAAGCCCCCAGCCAGCGCACCCGTGGCCGTGCTGCGTTGATCGGGTCCGGCGGTTTGTTGCAGGTGGGCTAGGGCCAGTCGGGCGGCCATCCAAGCGTTCAGTCGACTCGCTTGGCGGGCGAGGGCTTGTTGGGACGCTTTGCTTTCGAGGCACAGGCAGGCGGCAAAGCTCAGGGTCAGGCACACCAGTAATCCCATGATTAACAAGCAGACTACGAGGGCGAAGGCGGACGAAGTTGGGACGAGGCGCGAGGGCGGCATATCCGCACTCCAGCTAGGGGTTCGTTGCGGTCTACGCCATTAGTCCCCTGAGGGGTTTAGGAGGGCAGGGGAAGTCACTTTATTGTAACATGGTAACCTCTTGATGGTGAGACACTTTTAGTTATTTTACCTAAACCCGACTCTTGTTGAGGTTATTCACAACGCATTGGTTATTCTTTGCGTCTAACTCTGACTATGCGAAGGTGGGGAACGTTTTATTGTTTTGTAGCTCATGGCCGACCTTTCTCCTGAACGCCCTCGCCGCGCCCGCCGCGAAGCTGCTCCCAATTATGGGGACCGGGTACCTCCGCATAACTTAGATGCCGAACGCGGTTTGATGGCGAGTTTGTTGCTCGATGGCGGTGACACGCTGCAGCGTTGCTTGGAGCAACGTGTGACGCCTGATTACTTTTTTGATCCTAAGCATCAGGACATCTACGCCGCAGCGATTAAGCTCTCCCAGGAAAGTTCGGCCATCGATGAAATCACTGTCACCGAAGCCCTCCGTCGGGGTGGCCGTTTAGAAACCGCCGGGGGCGTGGCTTATGTCAACGAGCTCACCAGTTTAGTCACGTCGACCGCGCATGCCCCGCATTGGTTGGCGATTATTCGCGAGAAGCATTTCTTACGTTCGTTGATTGCTACGGCCGTGACCACGGTGGAAAAAGCTCACACGCACACCGAGGGAATCAGTCGTTTGTTGGAAGACGTCGAACAGTCCTTTTTCCGCATCAGTGAAGACCGTTTAACCGAGTCAGCCGTCTCGATTGATAAGCCGATTGAAGAGGCGATGGAGTTGGTGCAACGCATCATCCGCGATCGCAATTCGGTGCAGGGTGTGCCGACGGGTTTCCCCGATTTAGATGCCTTAACCTTCGGTTTTCAGTCCGGTCAAATGGTCGTCGTCGCCGCTCGTCCAGGTATGGGCAAGACCTCGATTGCGTTGAACTTCATTGAAGCCGCGCTTTTCCCTAAGCCTAATTCCGGACGCGAACCGGCGCACGTTTTATTGTTCTCGCTGGAAATGCCAGCGCGCGAGTTGGCCTTGCGTTTATTGTGTTCGCGGGCCCGCGTGAACATGCAGAAGTTGCGCACCGCCCACCCCGATCAGCAGATGCAAATCGATTTAGTTCAAGCCGCCAATGAGTTCAAAGGCTTGCCCCTCGTGGTGGATGATAACGGGGGCCAAAACATTTTAGAAATTCGGGCCAAGTGCCGGCGCGTCAGTGCGCGTCGCAAGCTCGACATGGTCGTCATCGATTACATCCAGCTCATCAACGGTTTGGATTCGGCGTTACCGCGGGAGCAACAGATTGCCGAAGTCTCGCGTAGTATCAAAGCCATGGCGAAGGAGTTTAAGATTCCCATCATCGCTTTGGCGCAGTTGAACCGTAAGTCCGAAGACGAAGCCCGTCAGCCGCGCATGTCGGATTTGCGCGAGTCGGGTTCGATTGAGCAAGATGCGGACATCGTGATGTTGATTTCCAAGCCCCCCACTTCGCAGAAGCAGGCGGCTGACCAACAGGAAGAGGAGCATGCGGCCCATCCGGGCAGTTTCATGCGTCAATTAATAGTCGCCAAAAACCGAAATGGCCCTACTTACGATGTAAATCTGCTTTTTAATCCAGGGCTGACCCGTTTTGAATCCCTTGCTCGAGACCACCGTCATGAATAATTCTTTAGTCCGGAGCGCTGCGCTTCGGGTCGCCTTGTTAACCATGGCGTTGGCTCCGTTGGCAGGCATGGCTCAGGCAAGCAACCCTGTCCCAGGCGTGCCTGCGGCACCCCTGGTTCACTCGATTCGCGTGAAGGCAGAGGGTGGGGAAGTCTCCGAAGAGTTTGTCTTGGGTCACGTTGCGTTGCGCGTTGGCCAGCCTTTTTCGCGTGATGCCGTCTCGGCTACCGTGCGGGCGTTGTTTGCCACTGGTCGTTTTAATCAGGCCACCGTGGTGCCAGATTTGGACCCCAAGACGGGTGAGGTTAACTTAGTCGTGATGGTCGAACCGCGCCCCGTCCTCGTGGGCATCGATTATGATGTGAAGGATTGGGGTGATCAGGTGGAGCCGGCGAAGGCTGAAAAGACTGACAAGAAACCCGATGCCAAGGTCGAGGATAAAGGAGAAGAAAAGGACAAGCCTGCGGCTGATTCGGATATTGTTTTAGAAGATATTAAAAAGGGCGAGCCACTCGACCCAGCGGCGTTGCGTCGTGCGGAAGTGAAGCTCCAAACCGAACTGCGCAAGAAGCGTCCCTTTACCATTGTCACTTCCACCATGGTAAAAGTGCCCAAAGGCGTGCGCGTGAAGGTACTCGTCCGCGAAGGGATTGAACTGAAGGTGGATCATATTCATATCGAAGGCGCGAGTGCCTTGTCGGAGGACGATGTCATTTCGGGGGCCGATTTAAAAGCGACCACTTGGCGCTGGTGGAAGTTCTCTTGGCTTACCAGTTCAGGTCGCTTGGACCCTGATGAATACCGCAAAGACTGTCAGCGCGTGCGTGATTACTACCGCACGAAAGGTTTCCTCGATATTCAGATTGAAGATCAAGACCCTGAGAAGGCCTGTACGGTTAAAGATCTTAGTGGCAACTCCGGTTGGTTGGATATTATCATCCGCGTGAAGGAAGGTCGCCGTTACACGGTGGGTAAAGTCACCATCACCGGTAATCGTCTCGGCACGGCGGATCCCGTTTTCTCGACGGAGAATTTACAAAAAGTTTTAGTCGAACCCTCGTTGCGACGTGGCGCCCATCCGATTGAAGTCGATAAGCTTTTAACGGGCGACTGGTATTCCACGGGTGCGGTGGAGGCGGCCACCGAGAAGTTGCAGGAGTACTATGGTCAGATGGGGTATTTGAATGCCCGCGTCGAATTACAACGCGTCCCTAACTTAGAGACGGGAGCGATTGATTTAAAATTCAATTTAGACGAAGGTCAGCGCTTCACCGTTCGGTCGATTGATATTCAAGGAAACTTGAAGACTCGCTCGAACGTCATTGCGCGCGAGTTAGCGTTGTCGCCTGGCGAAACTTTTGACTTAGCCCGAGCTCGGGTTTCGGAGGCTCGGTTGAAGAACACGCAATTCTTTGAAGAAGTACGAGTGTTGCCCGTGCCCACGCCAGTGCCAGGTCAGGATGACATGCGCATCGTGGTCAAAGAAGGTCCGACGGGCCAAGTGAGCTTTGGTGCGGGTTACAGCACCGTCGAGCAACTCGTTGGCTTCGTCGAGTACTCCGAAGGTAATTTTGATTACACTAACCCTGAAGGCTGGTATCGCGGGGGAGGTCAGAAGTTCCGCCTCCGGGTTTCCGCCGGCACGCTTTCAAATTCTTTAGAACACTCGTTTGAAGAACCTGCGTTGTGGGATCGCGATTTAGCGGTCGGCTACCAACTCTCGCGCGTTTATTCCGGTTATCAATCCGTCAACTATTCCGTCATCACGGAAGACGTCGGGGTGTATGCTCGCCGCCGGATTTGGGGGCTCATCGAAGGCAAGATTCAGTATGACTTACGTCGCGTGGATGTGACGAATGTGACGCCCCAGGCTCCCGTGGATGTGCAAATCGAGAATGGCAATCCCAAGACCATTTCTTCGATCACCCTTTCGGCGGTACGCGACACGCGCGACGAATATAACTTCCCGACCAAGGGTTCGCGGATTTCTTTATCCGAAGAAATTGCGGGCAATGGTTTAGGCGGAGACCTCTCTTACTTTAAGACCGAGTTACGTACCGGGAAGTGGTTCCTCTTATCGCCGAGTGCGGAACAAACCCTCTCGGTCGTGGCCCGCGTGGGGGCGATTAATGGAGCTGGCTCCTACTTGCCATTCTACGAACGCTTTTACCTCGGTGGTGCGTATGACATGCGCGGCTTCAATTACAATGAAGTCGGCTCGGCGGCGACCTGGGATACGACCAACGGCAATCAGCCGATGGGGGGCTTAACCTACGGTTATTTCTCGACTGAATACTTGATTAAGGCCGCCGATAATTTCCGTTTTGCGACCTTTTATGACTACGGGTTTGTGAACCGCCCAGCGAACGATTTCAGTCAGAGCGGGGCTAATTCAGACGTGGGTATTGGCCTGCGTATCTTGCTCGGCGGGGCCGTCATGCGCCTCGACTTTGGCTTCCCCTTGCAGTTCACCACCGACCCCGCCACCGGGGCAAAATTGAACAGTCCGGGTATGAAGTTTAACTTCAGTTTCGGCACCGTCTTTTGATTGCCAACGGCTGGTTAGACCTTCTTTCTTGGCTCACTATGAAGTCGATTTTCCTTTCCCTCGCTTTCGTGACTGCGTCGGTTTTTGCCGCGGCCCCCAATGTGGGCATTGTGGACGAGTCCGAAGTGATGAAGAAATACACCAAGGCCCTCGAAATCCAAGCCGACATCAAGAAGTCGGCTGAAGTCAGCCAAGCCGCCGTGACGGAGCGTGGTAAAGAAGTCGAGCAATTGAAGGCCGACTTGGACAGCACCGTGAAGCGGGCCCAAGATCCGATCCTCAGCGAAGCAGGCAAGAAGTCTCTGATGTCGGAAGCTCAAGTGAAGAACAAGACCTTCCAAGAACGCTATAACGAGTTCCAACAATTCGTGAATTCGGCAAATGCGACCATCCAGCAGCGCATCTCGGAAATGAATAAGCAAATCGGCGCTGATATTCGTACTCAGGCGGAAAAAATCGCCAAGGCAAAGGGTCTCCAAATCGTCTTTTCGAAAGGCCTGACCGTTTACGTGGATAGCTCGTTAGATATCACGGAAGACGTGTTGAAGGAGCTGAATGCCAACTATAAGCCCTCGGCTCCCGCCCCTGCAGCAGCCGCCCCTGCGGCTCCTGCGACGGCTCCCGCCGCTGCCCCTGCCGCTGGAGAAGCTCCAGCCGCTAAATAATCTCCCTCGCCCCTGACAATCAGGGGCGTTTTATTTAGGTCATGTCCCAAACTTTCACCGTCACCGAACTCGCCGCCTTAACAGAGGCTAAGTCGGTTGTGGGCGAAAGGCAGGGCGGGTTGAAGTCGATCGCCTCGTTGAGCGAGGCCGGTCCGGATGATTTATCTTTTTTAGGAAATCCACGCTATGTGGCGGAAGTGGCGACTTCGGAAGCCGGGGCGATTTTGGTACCGTTGGATTATGCCGGCCAGCCTCGGGCGAATCAGGTTTACCTTCGCGTCGAAAAGCCTTCGTATGCTTTGGCTTTATTGTGCGGGGTTTTAGAAGCTCGTCTGTGGCCTAAACCCGCGGCGGGAATTCACCCGTCGGCGGTGATTGATCCCACCGCTAAAGTTGAGTCGACGGCGAGTGTGGGTCCTCAGTGTGTGATTGGTCCAGGCGCGGTCGTCGGTGCGGGCGTGGTCTTAGAAGCCCATTGCACCGTCGGCGTGAATGCGAGCATCGGAGCTGACTCTTGGTTGAAACCTCGCGTGGTGATTGGTGATTATTGCGTCGTCGGCGCCCGTTGTCGTTTGCAAGCCGGCGTCGTCCTCGGTTCGGACGGCTTTGGCTATGAGCCTGTGGGCACAGAGATTCGCCGGATTCCTCAAATCGGCAATGTCGTTCTTGAAGACGACGTCGAAATCGGGGCTAACTCGACCTTAGATCGGGCTCGTTTTAGTCAGACCGTCATCGGTCGTGGCTCCAAAATTGATAATTTAGTCCAAATCGGCCATAACGTCCGGATCGGACGCCACTGTATCATCGTAGCCCAAGTCGGTATCGCTGGGAGCGTTGTTTTGGGCGATTATTGCGTGGTCGGCGGCCAAGCGGGCATTGCCGGTCATATCAAGCTCGGCAACCGCGTCCAAGTCGGCGCCCAAGCGGGGGTTTTGGAGGATATCCCCGAAGGTCAGTTTGTGAATGGCACGCCCGCGATTCCCTTTGGTTTAGAACGACGCTTGGTCGTCCTCTCCCGTCGTTTACCTGACCTCTTCAAAAAGGTTGATTCATTGGCCTCATCTTTGGACGCTGTTCGTAAGTCTAATCCATGAGTGCTCTCGAGATGAAAGTTTTTGCTGGTAACGCTAACCCTCTTTTAGCGAAGGAGATTTGTGAAAACTTAGGGATGCCGCTCGGCTCCGCGACCGTGAATCGTTTCCCCGATGGTGAAACGTTTGTGCAAATTAATGAGAACATTCGGGGTTGCGATGTATATGTCGTGCAACCTACGTGTGCACCTGCGAACGATCGCATCATGGAGTTGCTGATCATGATTGATGCGATGCGTCGGGCTTCCGCTGCGCGTATCACCGCGGTGATTCCTTTTTTTGGTTACGCACGCCAAGACCGTAAGGATAAGCCTCGCGTGCCGATCACCGCGAAACTCGTAGCCAATTTGCTGACGGCCGCTGGAGCCCATCGCGTGTTGACGGTGGATTTGCACGCCCAACAAATTCAGGGCTTCTTTGACATCCCCGTTGACCATCTTTACGCCTCGCCCGTTTTCTACGCCCACATTCGCAATAAGCCCTGGCTGAAAGAGGCCACGGTATTTTCGCCTGACGTCGGCGGTTTGAAGTATGCCGCTGCGGTGGCTGATATGTTGAATCTGCCTTATGGCTTTGTGGCGAAACGCCGCACCAGCGCTACCACCGTGCAGGCCACGAGCTTGGTCGGTGAAGTCGAAGGCCGGGATATTATTTTAGTCGACGACATGACGGAGACCGCGGGCACGTTGGTGGCGGCCGCTTCGCTCTTGAAAAAGAACGGGGCTCGCACCGTCCGGGCACTGGTCTCGCACTGCATGATCCAAGAAATTGCCTACGAGCGTTTGGGTAATGGTTCGATTGACGAAGTCATCACCACGAACTCGGTGCCCATCGAAACGCGCGGCTTACCCATTACGGTCTTATCGATTGCCCCTTTGTTAGCCGACGCCATGCGCCGCATTCACGGCAACAGCAGCGTCACCGACCTGTTCCCCATCAAGGGCCACTGAGTTCGGTTATCAGACCAAAGAAAAAGGCCGATGAATCGGCCTTTTTTATTACCCGGAGCGCCTGAGACGCCAGGCTTACTTACCGTGGCTTTGTAAGAAGTTTAAGACCTGCTCCGCTTGGTCGGTCGTGTGGCCCTTGTAGTCAGCCATGATGCACTTGCCGTCCTTGAAGAGGAAGGCGCTGCGGCTGGCCATGCCCACCATATTCTTCATCCCGAAAGCTTCCGTCACGGCTTTCTTGTCTTTGTCGGCGAGTAAGCGGAAGGGAAATTTTTGTTCTTCTTTAAATTCCTTTTGGAGCTTCTCGTCGTCGGTGCTCACGCCAATCACTTGCACGCCGGCTTTTTGTAATTCGGCCCAGTGATCGCGCAAGGAACAGCCCTGCTTCGTGCAACCACCCGTCTTAGCCTTAGGGTAGAAGTAAACGAGCAAGAGACCCTTGGCGCCTTCTTTGGCGAGGTCGACGGGTTTGCCGTCTTGGTCATTGCAGGTCACGGCCGGGATGGCGTCGCCAACGGCTAATTTTTCGGCGGCTGAACCGAAGAAGGGGATGAGGGCGAGGAGCATGGTGGAGAGGAGGGGTTTCATGGTTTTGAACTTGGGGCAAAGTGGACAAAAAGCAAACGCGAGTCGATGTGTTTGCTATCGCTAGCGAGGCTTTCTCGGGCCAAAAATAAGGCATGCTCCCGGAAGTGCTTGCCACCATCCCCCACCGCCCGCCGTTCCTGTTCTTGGATCGCATTGATGAAGTGCGACCTGATGGGGCGACATGCACACGCACCTTCCGGGCCGACGAGCCTTTTTATGCCGGGCACTATCCGGGCAATCCGATTACCCCGGGCGTCTTACTCTGCGAGTCCGTGTTCCAAGCTGGAGCCGTTTACCTCGTTAAGAAAATGACCAACGAAGGGGTGAATTTAGAAGGCAAGACGCCAGCGCTCTGTCGGATTGAAGAAGCTAAATTTAAAGGCGCCGTGCGACCGGGCGATACCGTTTCCATCGAAGTAAAGTACTTGGAGACGTTACAACATTTTCACTTTCTCACCGGCACCGTGCGTCGTGAGGGTAAAGCGGTCTTAACCTTGCGCTTTACCTTGGCCCTCGTAGACCAACTGAGTTGATTATGTCCTTCCTTGGTTTAACTGGAAAAACCTTTCTTGTCCTCGGCGTCGCCAACAAAAAGTCCGTCGCTTGGCACGTCGCTCAGACCCTTGAAGCTGAAGGGGCCAAGGTGGTTTATTCCGTGCGCTCGGCCACGCGTCTGGAGTCGCTCAAGACCCTTTTAGCGGGCAAAGCGGTTTACATTTGTGACTTCGAACAGGAGTCGGACATCAAGGCCTTGGCTGCCAAAGTAGGGCAGGAGCATGGGCCGCTGGATGGTGTCTTGCACAGCGTGGCCTTTGCGAATTTTTCGCAAGGCATGCAGCCTTTTCACCAAACGCAGCGGGCCGACTTTTTACAGGCCACGACCATTTCGGCTTTTTCACTCGTCGAGTTGGCGCGCGAGTTAAAGCCCTATTTACGCGTCGATGCCGCCTTCGTTTCGATTGGCATTTCCTCGCAAGTCACCGCTTCCAATTACGGTTACATGTCGCCGATTAAAGCCGCGTTGGAATCGGCCAGCCGCTTCTTAGCCAAGTCGTTTTCGCACGACACCAAAGTACGTTTTAACTCCGTCAATGCAGGTCCGTTAAAGACCAGTGCCAGTGCGGGGATTCCAGGGTATTTGGACAATTACTTGCATGCGGAAAAGATGACCTTCCGAAAGCAGGCGTTGAAGACGCAGGAAGTGGCGGATGTGGCCGTGTACTTGCTCTCGCCGCGTTCGAGTGGGATTAACGGTCAAGGCATTGTGGTCGATGCGGGCATGGGTTGGAATTTCTTCGACGAAGCATTGGTCAAAGCCTCTAACCGCCTTTCCTAATTTCACCGTGCAATTTCGTCGCACTGTTTTAACTGGCCTCGTGGCGGAGCTTCCTCCGGAAGTTTGGTCATCGGCTGATTTAGAAAAAAAATTGGAGCCACTCTACACTCGACTCCGTTTGCCAGAAGGTCGCTTGGAATTGATGACTGGGATTCGCGAGCGACGCTTTTGGCCGCAAGCCGTGCGACCCTCTTGGGCCTCGGCGACTGCAGGGCGCAAGGCGATGGCGGAAGCTGGAGTGGGTCCTGCTGACATTGATTTACTGATTCACTCCTCCGTGTGTCGGGATCGTTTAGAACCCTCGACCGCCGCGTATGTGCATGGCTTGCTCGGGCTTGGTCCGCAGGCCCAAATCCTCGACGTCTCCAATGCCTGTTTAGGATTTCTCAATGCTACGGCTTTGGCCGCTGGCATGGTGGAGTCGGGACAAATCCGCCGTGCCTTGGTGTGTTCGGGCGAAGACGGCCGCCCTTTGGTGGAGAACACCATTAAACTCTTAAACGAGAACTTAGCCCTCACGCGTGACGGCATTAAACCTTACTTTGCGAATTTGACGATTGGAGCTGGGGCGGCGGCGGTCGTGATTGCCCGCGATGATTTAGTGCGCACGCCCACCTTTAGGCTCTTAGGTGGGGCGGCTGAAACCGATTCGTCGGCGAATCAACTTTGCGAAGGGGATACCGCCTCGGAAGCGTTGGAGATGCGGACCGATTCCGAAGCCCTGTTGTATGCCGGGGTCGGCTTAGCGCAGCGTTGTTGGGGTCGCTTTAAGACCACGACCGGTTGGACCGAAGCCACACCCCAGCGCGTCATCACGCACCAAGTCGGGCGACGTCACTCTTTGATGCTTTTCGAAAAACTCGGTTTAGACCCTGTGAAGGATTACCAGACCTTTGATCGCCTCGGTAATGTCGGCTCCGTTTCGTTGCCTGCCACCTTGGCGTTGGCGCGACAAGAGGGGTGCGTGAAGCCGGGCGACCAAGTGGCCCTGCTGGGGATTGGGAGCGGCTTAGCGAGCTTGATGCTGGCGGCTGAATGCATCGGATGAGCCAAGACCAGCTTCCAGAAGAGGTACTAAACCTCTATCGTACTGATTATCAGAACTTTAAGGCTCCATCGGGTCGAATGAATTACATCGACCATGGACCCAAAGATGGCCGCCCCGTGCTTTTGTTGCACGGCAATCCCAGTTGGTCGTTCTTGTGGCGCGATTTAATCCTGAAATTAGGGCGTCAGGGACGTCGGGTGATTGCTCCTGACCACGTCGGCATGGGCCGGTCGGAGCGGGTGTCCCAATTCTTACGCCTTGCCGACCGCATGGCCGACATCGAGGCCCTCTTGGATCATCTCCAAATCACCTCTTTCGATTTAGGCGTCCATGATTGGGGTGGTGCGATTGGTTTGGGCGTTGCTGGACGTCGCCCCCATCAAGTCGGCAAGATTCTGATTACGAACACCGGGGCGTTTCTCTCCGAAGAGATCCCTGGGCGCATCGCTCTCTGTCGCGTGCCGTATTTAGGTCGTTTTCTCGTCGAACAGTTTAATGCTTTTGCCTGGCCCGCGACGTGGATGGCGGTGGAGCAACCTTTATCACCCGCCGTGAAGCGAGGTTTTCTGGAGGTTTACGCCACCCGTCGGGAGCGAAAGGCCATTGCTAACTTTGTGGCCGATATCCCGATGGAGCTCGATCACCCCACGCGGCCGGTGTTGCAGGCGGTCGATGACCGTTTGGCGACTTTGCGAGGTAAGCCCATTTTGATTTGCTGGGGTTTGAAGGACTTCTGCTTCAATCAGTCATTCTTGGATGCCTTTGCCGTGCGGTTTCCTGAGGCCCAGCAGCTCCTTTTCCCGAAGGCTGGGCATTATGTTCTAGAGGATGCCCGAGAGGCGGCGCTAGAGCCCATTGCCGAATTTTTTGGCCCTCGATAAGCCGGGACATTCCTAGGGGGTGGGGCGGGCTGTATTTTTGCCTGTGGATAACCTGTGAACAACGGTTTCTAACACCCCCTATTAGATTTTGTAAGGGGTTGATAGGGAGATATTTCTGGGGCGAAAAAAACATTCACGAAGGGCCCTTTTCCGATTGCACAATGGGGTGTTAAAAACAGCATTTTGAGCACTCCCTTTCTCGGGAGAAAATACCTATTTTTATACCCTGAATATGAGCGAAGAATCTGAGGAAAAATCACGCGGAAAACATGCTGGCAAAGCGTCCTATGACGCGGCCGATATTAAGCGGCTGAAGGGGCTGAAGGCCGTGCGCGAGCGACCTGGTATGTACATTGGCGATACCAATGAGACGGGGTTGCACCACTGCGTTTACGAAATTGTCGACAACTCGATCGACGAAGCGTTGGCCGGTTTTTGTAAGCACATCAAAGTTGAAATCCACACCGACGGATCGTTGTCCGTCGAGGATGATGGCCGCGGTATTCCCGTGGCGATGCACCCTGAAGAAAAAATTCCGACCTTGGAGTTGGTGCTCACGAATTTACACGCCGGTGGTAAGTTTGATAAAGGGGCTTACCAAGTTTCGGGTGGTTTGAACGGCGTCGGCGCCAAGTGCGTGAATGCCCTCTCCGATAACTTCATCGCCGAAGTCAGCCGCGAGGGCGAAGTGCACCAGATGAAATTCTCGCGCGGGGAAGTGACGCAGCCCATCAAGGTGATTGGTAAAACCAAGCGTACCGGAACGAAAATCACGTTCCACCCTGACCCCGAAATCTTTTTGGCGACGCAGGAATTCAAGTACGACACCTTGCTGCGCCGCATGCGCGAGCTGGCGTTCTTGGTGCCGGGCATCGTGGTCGAGATGAAAGACAATCGCTCGAATCGCTCCGATCGTTTTGAATTCAAGGAAGGGATTGCCGAGTATGTGGCGTTCCTCAACGCCAACGAAGAAACCTTGTTTGATAAGCCGATTCTCATGTCGGCCGAAGTTGATTTCACCGATTTAGAAAACCCCCGCGTGATGGCGGAAGGGGAAAAACCCAAGCCTGGGCAGCGTCGCATGACGCTCGACGTCGCGTTGCAATACAACGACCGCTACGACGAAATGGTGTTTTCGTATGCAAATTTAATTAATCAGCCTGAAGGCGGGACGCACTTGTCGGGCTTCCGCTCGGCCTTGACGCGCGTGATCAATCATTACGCCAAGTCGAACAACCTCATTAAGGAAAAAGATGCCAAATTGAATGGCGATGACATGCGCGAAGGTTTGGTGGCCGTGATTTCGGTGAAGCACCCTGACCCTAAATTCCAATCGCAAAATAAGACGCGCCTCACGAATCCTGAAGTAGAGGGCATTGTCACTTCTGTGGTCGGCGAGCAGTTGAAGTATTATTTAGAACGCGATCCCAAGACCGGTCGTCGCATTGTCGATAAGTGTTTAAATGCGGCCCGGGCTCGTGAGGCTGCGCGTAAGGCGCGTGAGACCGTGCGTAAGTCGGCGATGTCTTCGGGTGGCTTGCCTGGTAAATTGGCGGACTGCTCGGAAAGCGATCCTTCGGTGTGCGAACTTTACATCGTGGAAGGTGACTCGGCCGGTGGTTCCGCCAAGCAAGGTCGCGATCGTCGCTACCAAGCAATCTTGCCGATTAAGGGTAAGATCTTGAACGTCGAGAAGGCCCGCATTGATAAGATTCTCTCCAACGAAGAAATCCGCACCATCATCACCGCGTGTGGTACGGGTATCGGTAAGCATGAAGGCGATGGCGCCTTTGACATCACCAAGTGTCGTTACCACAAGTTGGTAATCATGACGGATGCCGACGTCGACGGCTCGCACATCCGCACCCTGTTATTAACCTTCTTGTATCGTCAGATGCCAGGATTGATTGAAGCGGGCTACGTTTACATCGCCCAGCCTCCGCTGTACCGCATCAAGCGCAAGAAGCGCGAGCAGTATGTCGACAACGACCCCGAGCTAAACCGCATCCTTTTAGAATTAGGTTCGGAGGATGTGAATTTACTCCGCTTGCGTGACAAGCACGTCTTCCCCGGGCAAAAGCTCGATAAGATTGTGGAATCCCTCGCGCGCTTGGAATCTCTCGGTGCCGCGATTGGTCGGACCGGTTGTCAGCTCGGTCAATTCCTCGATCAGCAAGACCATAAGACGCATAGCTTGCCGCGTTTCATCGTGCGTACCCGTCTTGGAAATGAAGAAACTTACGAGTTCCTTGAAGATGCCGATGCGAAACAAGCCTTCCTGCGTAAGGCCGGCGTGGAAGACTTTTTAGCCGATAAGATTGATCGCGAGAAGAAGTTGAAGGACGGCACGGTCGTCCAAGAGCGCATCAACCTCATCGAAGTTTTTGAAAACGAAGCCATCACCAAGGTCTTAAAGGACTTAGAAAATCAGGGCATGGATGTGAAGCAATTCACCGCGGCCGAGGAGCCCCGTTACCATTTAATCGACGGTTCGACCAACGAAGAACCCGCCGAGGCGGAAGGAGCCGAGAAAGGCGCCGACAAGCCCGCCAAGAAGATCGTCAAAAAGCCCGAGCCTATTCCGCTGGGCTCCATTCTCGAATTGATCGGTCAGATTCGGCAGTTCGGGCGCAAAGGCCTGCAGATTCAGCGCTATAAAGGCTTAGGTGAAATGAATCCTAAGCAATTGTTTGAGACCACCATGGATCCCGCCAAGCGCCGCTTCTTGAAAGTCGACATCAGCGACGCCGCCGAAGCCAACCGCGTCTTTGCCATGTTGATGGGTGAGGATGTGCCTTCGCGTCGGGCGTTCATCGAAGACAACGCACTCAACACCTCGAACCTCGATATCTAACCCCTGACTTTATTTTCCATGTATTCTGATAAAGAAAAACTGACCGCGGCGAACATCACGGAAATCATGCAGACCGCCTACATCGATTATTCGATGTCGGTGATTGTCTCCCGTGCTTTGCCTGATGCCCGCGATGGTCTGAAGCCCGTGCAACGCCGCATCCTTTACGCCATGATGCGTGAAGGTCTGGTGCACAATCGCCCCTTTGATAAGTGCGCCGGTGTCGTCGGTGAAGTGCTCAAGAATTATCACCCCCACGGTGATAGTTCGGTGTACGACACCTTGGTGCGCTTGGCCCAAAACTGGGTCATGCGTTATCAACTCATCGAACCCCAAGGCAACTTCGGTTCCGTTGATGGCGACCCACCCGCAGCTTACCGTTACACCGAGTGTCGCTTGACGGAAGTCTCGGCGGAACTCCTCTCCGATATTGATGAAGAAACCGTCGACTTCGTGCCGAACTATAAAGAGTCGACCACCGAGCCCACGGTTTTGCCCTGCGGTTTGCCGCACTTATTGATGAACGGCTCGACGGGCATTGCGGTCGGCATGACCACCAATATCCCGCCGCACAACCTCCAAGAACTCGTGGAGGCCACCTGCTTCATCATTGATAAGCCCAGTGCTACGGTTGAAGACCTCGAGAAAATCATCGTTGGTCCCGACTTCCCCACGGGCGGCGTGATCAACGGCAAGGAAGGCATTAAGCAATACCTTCGCACCGGTCGCGGGATTGTTCGTGTGCGTGGCGTGGCTCACACTGAAGAACTCAAGAATGGGAAAGAGCAGGTCGTCTTAACCGAGCTGCCTTACAACGTGAACCGTTCCACCCTCGTGAAGCACATTGCCGATCTTTGTGCCGAGAAGGTGTTGGATGAAGTTTCGGATTTGCGCGATGAGTCGGACGAAAACACGCGCGTGGTCATTGAGTTGAAGCGCAATGAGAATCCGAAGGTCGTTATCAATAAGTTATACAAGTTAACGAACTTTGAGAATTCCTTCGGCGTAATCCTCTTGGCGCTCGATAAGCGTCGTCCGAAGCAGATGAACATCCGCGAGTTGCTCGAGTGTTTCGTCGAGCACCGTCGGGATGTCGTGACGCGCCGCACTCGTTTCCGTTTACGTAAAGCCGAAGACCGCGCCCATATTTTAGAAGGCTTCAAGATTGCCCTGCGCAACCTCGATGACTTCGTAAAAATCATTCGGGCCGCTGCCAACCGCGACGAAGCCCGCGTGAAACTCATGGAAAAGTATGGTCTCAGCGAACGCCAAGCCGTCGCCATCTTAGACCTCCGCCTCTACCAGCTCACTGGTTTAGAGCGGGATAAGATTGAAGCCGAATACCGTGAACTTATGGCCCTGGTGGAAGAACTTCGCGGCATTCTGAGTAGCGAATCCAAGCTCTTAACCTTGATTAAGAAGGAATTGCGCGAAGCGGCGAAGAAGCACATTGGCCCCCGCAAGACCAAGGTCACGGCCCAAGAAGGCGATCTCTCGATGGAAGACATCGTCGCCAACGAAGGTTGCGTGGTCACCGTTTCGCACGCTGGCTTCATCAAGCGCACGCCGGTGGCGCAGTATCGCTTGCAGAAGCGTGGCGGCAAGGGCACGAAGGGGGCGACTTTGACGAAGGTGCCGACGGAAGAAGATGCCGATTTCATCGAACACCTCTTCACCGCCAACACACACGACCACATATTGTTCTTCATGAACAACGGTCGCGTCTATGTGGAGAAGGTTTACGAAATCGAAGAAGCCCAACGCGCCTCGCGTGGTAAGTCGATTGCCCGGCTGTTGGACTTACAACAAGACGAGAAATTAGCGGCCATGGTGTGCGTGCAGGAGTTTGCAGAAGGTAAATTCCTGATGATGTGCACCGCTAACGGCACGATTAAGAAGACCGAAATCTCGAAGTATGCCAATTACCGCAAGGGTGGCATCATCGGCGTGAACATTGAACACGGCGACCAACTCATCGCCGTGAAGCTCACCAATGGTGACAATGAAGTCGTGATGATTTCGCAGTCTGGCATGTCGATTCGCTTCCACGAATCCGATGTCCGTCCGACTGGCCGAGACACCACGGGCGTTATTGGCATGAGCCTAGACAAGGGCGACCAAGTGCGCGCCATGGAAATTGTCGACCCATCTTGCACGTTGCTCGTGGTGGGTATCGACGGGATTGGTAAGCGGACGCCGTTTGATGATCCCGAAACCAAGGAAGCCGTTTATCGTAAACAATCGCGCGGGGGTAAGGGCGTGATTGCGATTGCTACCGTCGTCGGGGTCGCGGGTGCCTTGAGCGTCCACGAAGACGATGAAGTCATGTTGCTCACGAAGGGTGGTCAGTCGATCCGCACCAAGGTTTCGGACATCCGTTGTACGGTAGGCCGTAATACCAAGGGTGTGCGCGTGATGCGCTTGAAGGACGATGAAGCCTTGTTGGGCATCTCTAAGGTCGAGCGCGCCGAAGATGAAGACGACGGCGATGCTAAGCCTCAGGCAGCAGAGTAAACGTTCTTAACCTGATTCATTAAAAAGGGGCACCGTGGTGCCCCTTTTTTTAGGCCCGCTCCAGGGCCGCGATGCACTCCACGTGTCGTGTCTGCGGGAAGAGGTCGAACGGCCGGGCCGAAATCACTTTCCAGCCTAAGCCACACAGGAACTTTAAATCGCGGGCTTGGGTATCGGGGGCACAGCTCACGTACACGATGCGGCGCGGGCCGAAGGCGTGTAACTGCGTTAAGAAAGCCTCGTCGCAACCTTTGCGTGGGGGGTCGACAATCACGGCCGACTCCGAGCCTTTGACGGGTAGGTTATCAAAGATGGATTCCGCTTCGCCCGCGATGAAGCGGCAATTCAGCAAACGATTCAGCGTCGCATTCTCGGCGGCCTTACGGGCGGCTTCGGCGCTGAATTCTACGCCGTGGACAGATTCGAAGAGTCGAGCTCCCGACAGGGCGAACAGACCAGAGCCACAATACGTGTCGACTAAGTGTTTCGCCCCCGATTTACGGGCTAATTCAATGGCATAGGAAACGAACTGCTCGAGGACGGAGGGGTTGTTTTGGAAGAATTCGCCAGCGAGGAATTTTAATTGAATCGGGCCGACTTTTTCCGTCACCACTTCGCGGGGGTTAGTGACCACGCCCTCTTCGCAATCGCGGAAGAGCAAGGTCGCTCCGCGGTCGTATTGATGTGCATGACGACGAATCTCGGTACGGGTTTTGGCGTAAGCGGAATTAATTGCTTCCGTGGCCAAGGGGCATTTAGGCACGTCGATCACGCGACGGGCTGTGCCTGCGGCCAAGAAGCCGATGGGGAAATCAGCCCGCCGTGGCGTCATGAAGTGGGGCGTGATTTTAGACCGGTAGCCGTATTGTTTGGGCGAAGGGTGGCACGGTTCGACTTCCAAGGTCAGTCCGCCGATGCGCGTGAAAACCTCGGAAACCTGTTTCGTTTTCCAAATCAGTTGCTGGGGGTAAGCCAAGTTCTGGTATTGGCAACCACCGCATTCGCCAAAAAGGTCGCAACGCGGGGTGACGCGGTGGGGCGATGGTACGAGTACGCGGACTAAGTCCCCGCGGGAAAAATTAGCCGAGTTATGCCAAATCCGGGCGATGATTTTTTCGCCTGGCAAGGCGCCGCTCACAAAGATTACCCAACCATTTACGCGGCCCAGGCCCTCGCCCAAGTTCGTCACCGTGGCGATTTCCATTTCCACTTCCTGGTGGTAGGTAAACGGCCCTTCGCGGAATTTAGGAGGGTTAGAACGTGGTGGCTCGAAATCGGACATGCACTCAAAGTCCTGCTCTCGGCCAGAAGGTCGAGATTTATCGGCGGACGGCTTTCCTTGCTCCCGGCGATACTTTCTACTCACTGTGGGCGTGGCTGAAGAGGTTATCCAGAGTCGACAAAATCCCCGCGTGCAAGCTTTGGCACGTCTGCGTGATCGTGCGGAGCGCGAGGCCCGGGGCTTGTTCTTAGTCGAAGGCTTGCGCGAGTTATCGCGTGCCTTAGAGCGTCAAGTCGCCGTGACCGAGGTCTATTTTTGTCCCGCGATGTTTCGTGGCTCCGAAGCGGCGGAATTAGTCACTCGTGCCCGTTTAGCGGGCCTTGCCTGTTGCGAGTTGGGTGAAGCCGCGTTTGAAAAAGTCAGCGGCCGCGAAGGTCCAGACGGGCTGCTAGGAGTCGCCAAGATTTGGCAGCGGGCTTTGACGGATTTAAAACTCACGGCGGCACCCTTGTTATTAGTCGCTGAATCCGTGGAGAAACCCGGTAACTTAGGGGCTTTGTTGCGCACGGCGGATTCCGCTGGGTGCGATGCTTTGATCATCTGCGATCCCATTACTGATATTTTTAATCCCAACGTCGTGCGCTCATCTCAAGGTGCACTCTTTTCTATGCCAGTGGCTGTGGGCACGTCTGCCGAAGTCGTCGCTTGGATGAAGGCGCAGGGCATTCAGTCCTTGGCCACGACGCCGGCGGCGACGAAGTCGTTTTGGGATGTAGATATGCGCCGTCCCAGTGCACTTTTATTGGGATCGGAGAAGGATGGCTTGAGCGACTTTATGTTAAGTGCTGCGAACGAAAAAATTTCGATTCCGCAGGCTGGCCTTTCCGATTCGCTCAACGTTTCGATGGCTGCTGGGATTGTGTTATTCGAAGCCGTCCGCCAACGACGTGCAGGAAAGCCTTGATTTTAAAAGCATTTAATCGTCGATAAGGGCTGGAGCGACCTCATGGGGCACAAAAAAGCCGGGCTAATTTGCCCGGCTTTTTTAAGAAATTCAGCCGATGCTTTAGCCGATGGCTTTGGCCACCATGTCATCCAGCTTCTTGCCATCGATGGCGAAGAGGCGGATGCCTTCGGCGGTCTTTTCCGTGGCCATCGCATCTTCGTTATGATGCCAGCGGAATTCTTTTTCGCCCCAAGCCTTGAGCGTTTCGCCTTCGGTCTTGGCCTTGTCGGCATCGAGCATTTTGGGCACCGCGGAGGTGTCTTTAGAAAGCTCGTCGAGCAAGTTAGGCGCAATCGTGAGGAGGTCGGAACCGCAGAGGGCCTTGATTTGGCCGATGTTGCGGAAGGACGCACCCATGACCTCGGTCTTGATGCCATTGCGCTTATAGTAGGCAAAAATGCGGCGGACGGATTGCACGCCGGGGTCATTGGAGCCCGAGGAAGCGGCTTCATTCCAGTTCGCGCCTTGGGATTTTTTATGCCAATCGTAGATGCGGCCCACGAAGGGCGAGATCAGTTGCACCTTGGCATCGGCGCAAGCCACCGCTTGGGCGAAGGAGAAGAGCAGGGTCAGGTTACAGCGGATGCCCGAGGCTTCCAGTTCGCGGGCGGCTTGGATGCCTTCCCAGGTCGAGGCAATCTTGATGAGGATGCGCTCCTGTGGGATGCCAGCGGCCTTATAGAGAGCGATCAACTCATGGGCTTTGGCGATGGTAGCCTTCGTGTCGAAGGACAAACGGGCATCGACTTCGGTCGAAACACGACCGGGGACGATTTTGAGAATTTCGGTGCCAAAAGAGATTAAGAGGGCACTCACCGCGGCATCGACGCCTTTATTTTTATTATCTTGGGCGGCCTTTTGGAGCAGGGCTTGGTACTCGGGCATTTGCACCGCCTTTAAGATCAGGCTGGGGTTCGTGGTCGCATCCAGAGGCTTGAAAGCCTTCATGGCGGCGAAGTCACCGGTGTCGGCGACTACTTTAGTGTGTTGGCGAAGTTGCTCGAGGGCGTTCATAGAAGTGAGTCCAAGGAGCGTGTTAAAAGGGTGCGAGTTGTCCAGCCTGAGTCGAAAAAAGCGTGGAGTCGGCGGAAAGGAAATCTCTCGCTTGTTTTACGCCTGAGTCTGGTGCAAATTATCGTATGCGTATCAAGGTCCGACAAGCGCTCACGGCCGAGCAGCCCCTTGCGGGCATTACCATTGCGGGTTGGGTGCGAACGCGGCGCGATGCGAAAGGTTTTTCTTTTGTAGAGGTCAATGACGGCTCCGGTTTCAAAAACCTCCAAATCGTCGTCGACCACACCGTGCCTGGGGCGGAAGCGTTGGCGGATACTTTGACGGGGGCTTCGGTGCTTTGTCAGGGCGATTTAATGGCTTCACCTGCCAAGGGGCAGAAGTGGGAGCTCAAGGCGACCTCCTTTCAGTTATTAGGCCGAGCGGATGAAACGTTCCCGTTACAGAAGAAAGGTCATACGGTGGAGTTCTTACGCACCATTCCGCATTTGCGGGCGCGGACGAATCGACTCGGCTCGATGATGCGGGTTCGCAGTCGCATGGCCATGGCGGTGCACCAATTTTTCCAGCAGCGCGGTTTTGCCTATGTTCACACCCCGATTATCACCGCCAGTGATTGTGAAGGCGCCGGGGAATTGTTTCGCGTCACCACCTTGGATCCCTTGGCCCCTGCTAAGTTACCCGATGGCAAAGTCGATTGGTCGGCAGATTTTTTTGCCCGGCAGTCGTATTTAACGGTCTCGGGGCAATTGGAAGGCGAGACCCTCGCGTGTGCTTTGGGCGACATTTATACCTTTGGCCCTACTTTCCGGGCAGAGAATTCGCAGACCAGTCGCCACGCCAGTGAGTTTTGGATGATTGAGCCTGAGATGGCCTTTTGTGATTTAGCGGGCGATATGCAATGTGCTGAAGACCTCGTTAAAACCCTTGTAAAATCGGCTTTGGAGCAATGTAGCGAAGAGTTGGAGTTCTTTAATGCCTACGTCGACAAGACACTCTTGCAGCGTTTGCAACTCGTCGTGGAGCGCCCCTTTGCCCGCGTTTCTTACACCGACGCCGTCGAGATCTTACTTAAGAGTGGTCGGGCGTTTACGTACCCTGTGGTGTGGGGCGAGAATTTACAATCGGAGCATGAACGCTTCCTCACCGAGGAGCATTTTAAGTCGCCCGTCACCGTGCATGATTATCCCCGGGCGGCGAAGCCCTTTTACATGCGGCAGAATGAGGACGGACGCACTGTGGCGGCCATGGATGTCTTGGTCCCTGGCGTTGGGGAGATTGTGGGCGGCAGTCAGCGCGAAGAACGTTTGGATCGACTCGTGGCGGCGATGACGGCGCAAGGTTTAGATTTAGAAGCTTATCGCTGGTATACGGATTTACGCCGTTACGGCACCGTGCCTCATGCCGGCTTTGGTTTAGGCTTTGAACGTTTGCTGATGTTTGTGACGGGCGAAGGCAATATCCGCGACGTCTTGGCTTATCCTCGTACCCCGGGGCACGCTTAAGTCACTTAGCTTCGCTCGCGCACAGGTCGAGGATGGCGCGAGCC
>CAIMFJ010000002.1:0-187500 GCA_903840355.1 uncultured Opitutia bacterium | reverse complement strand
CACCATCGTGGCGCCGATGAGGAAGAATAAAATGAGGAACAGGAGGTAGTTGGCAAAACGATCACGCCAACTTCGCCCTTGTTTGACGCCCCAAATCCCATTCAGCGCATCTTCCACGCGACCTAACATGGTCACCGCTAAAAATAAAATAATCACTAAGCCAATCACCCCGGCTTGACTGCTGGCGGCACTCGAAACGAGTTGGTCGACCATCGCATCTAACTCGTGATTGAGTTCGTATAAAGTTTTCCCCGCTGCGGGTGCTTTGTTCGCCGCATCGGCCATTGGAGTGGCGGCCCAATCGAGCGCTTTCACGATGACCGACTTAACGGGATTTTTGCTCGGGTCTTTCGCCTGCGATAAAATAAAACCTGAAATCGTGAGGGCGAGACCGAGAATCGGGCCAATCGACATCAAGGAGTAGTAGGTGAGCGCCGCGGCTTGTTGCGAAAGACGATTATCCCAGATGCCATACCACGTGGTCGCCGCGATGCGCCAAAAAGCTTTTAAGCGTCCGCGCCAACCACGTTGCGAGAGTGCTTCCGGCGTCCAGCAATGATTCAATTTCTTTTGCCAGGTGTGGAGGAGGGAAGGGGTTTCAGACGATCCAGCGCTCATGGTGCCTACCCTGTGGAAGTTTATACCTCAGGGCAATCTCCCAGCCGTGGTGAATAACGTGAGCAAGACCAACAACTCCCATTTGCGACCTGTAAAATTAGGGTCATCCCTATTTTTGTATCCTAAAACACCAAAACCTTGTCAAAAAACTGTCAAAAATGCCTATTGTGAATAAAGTTGGTTGCCCAAGTCCCCAATTGACAGTGGGTTACGAAAAAACACTAGATGTAGCGGAGAAAATGTTTTGCAGACACTATATCTAGTAGTATCAACCTCTTATACCACCTTTCTAGCGGCCCCTCATGGCCTCTAAATTACACCTTTTCCCACAATTATCCATGGAGCCAGTCACTATCACTATCAACGTCGGCAACCGGTCCTTTATCCTCGATAAAACCAAAGCCGAAGAAGCCTTCGCCAACAAGCGCGTCATCAACGGCCGCGACTCAATGTTCTTCAACATCCTCCCGCTGAAATATCAGTGGGCGTATGATCTCTACAAGACGATGAAGTCTAACCACTGGGAGCCAGAAGATATTCCCATGGGCAAAGATTGTGAGCAATGGCGCGACATTCAAGGCAAGCAGCTCAACGAAATCGACCGCTGGATTGTGAAGATGGCCATTGGTTATTTCTCCGCTGCTGAAGGCATCGTGGGTGATAATATCATCCACGTCGTCCGCGAAAAAGTCACCGCTCCAGAGTTGAAATTAGTGCTCGGTCGCCACGCCCACGAAGAGAATATTCACGCCGACTCGCTCGTGTACATGATCTCGTCTTTGGGCATCAACCCCCACGAGTGCGAAGCGATGTTCGAAGACATTCCCACCATCAAAAAGAAGGCGGACTTCGTCGTCAGTAACTCGCGCGCTTTGCGTCGCAAACTCGACCTGACGCAGCTGAGCGACAAACAAGCCTTGGCGTTTAATATTTTCCTCTTCGGTCAGTGCATGGAAGGCACGCAGTTCTACGGTCTCTTCGGCATGGTGCTGTCGCTCGCCCGCCAAAATAAATTCCCCGGCATCGGTCAGATGTTCCGTTACACCTTGCGCGATGAGTCGAATCACATCGAACTCTTCCGTCAGTTGCTGCTCGAACTGGTGAAAGAAAATCCCGAAATCTGGACGCCAGAGTTTCGTCAAGAATTGCGTCAACTCATGGCCACGGCCGTGGCGCTCGAAAAAGAATTCATCCGCGATTGCCTGCCCATCAACAGCCTTGGTCTCTCGCCGAAAGAGTTCGAGCAGTACATTGATTACATCGCCGATCGTCGTTTGCGGAATTGCAAACTCGAGCCCCTCGTGGCCGAGACCACGAATCCTTTCCCCTGGCTTTCGGAAATCATGGATCTGCCCAAAGAGCAGAACTTCTTCGAAGGTCGCGTCACGGAATACCAAAAGAAATCCGCGCTGGAAACGGCAAACGACGACGAACTCTAAGCCTTCGCTGGAGCCGGTACGGTTTTATCCCGTCGCGGCTCTGGCATCCCCTTTTCACCTCTACCTTCCTTAATTTTCACTCTCCCTCTCTCTTAATATGAATCCAGAACATCCCTTTTTCCGCGAAGACATCGCCCTCAAAAACGCCGTCCGCACTCCCGCCACCGCGAAGCCGAGCTTCAATTGGCGTGCTACCGTGCCGACGGGTGCGACTAGTGCCCCTGACGTCTCGGACGCCGAAGTGGCGGAAATCGCCGAAATCATTGGCTCCGCGTTGACCAACCTTTTGCTCTCGCGCGAAGAGTCCGACATTTATACCGAAACCAACCGCCGTTTTGTGGCGGCGGTCGCTGCCGACGTGGCGCTGAAACTCAAGCAATCCGGCACGCGTTTCACGGAGGCCCAATTGCTCAAATCGATTGAAGCTTCGCTCGTCCTGCACAACCGCCACGACGTGGCCAAGAGCTTGCTTTACGCGAAAGAGTTTAGCTTGGGTAACTACGAACCTCCGGTCGTCACGACGCGTTTAATTCGTCGTAATGGCCAACTCGTGCCCTGGATTCAGGGCAAGATTGAAGTCGCTGTGCGCAAGTCTTTCTTGTCGCTGCAAATGGATTCGGCTCCCGCCGAACGCGTGGCTTTGGCCGTGACGCAGCGCGTGGTGGAGATGGGCCAAAACATGATCGGCATCGAAGAAGTGCAAGACCTCGTGCAGCAGGAGTTGATGCGCCAAGGCCACTTTAAAGTCGCCGAATCGTACATTCTCTATCGCGATTCCCGGAAGCGCCAACGCGAAGCGGCGGCCAGCCAGCCTGCACTCGTGGACGATGGTCAAGAGGCGATGATTTTAATCAAGAAGTCCGATGACAGCACGTTTCTCTGGAATGGCGACGATCTGCGTAAGCGCATTGATTTTGCGGCAACGGGTTTAGAGTTGAGCCTGACGAAGAAGCAGATCGAAGCGGAATTGCGCCGGGGCGTGGATAACGAAATCAAGGAAGACGATTTGCGGAAGGCGATTGAGTTGAACGCCAAGTCGTTGGTCGAACTGGATGCGGACTTCGCCAAGTTTGCGGGTCGCATTAGCTTAACTTACATTTACGAAGAAGTCTTGGGTTGGAGCATCTTGCGCGATGGCGTGACGAAGCTACAAGAATTCCACCGGGCGAAGTTCATTTCCTACATCGAACGCGGGATTGAAATCGGTCGCCTGTCACCCGAGTTGCGGAAGTATAACTTAAATAAGTTAGCCGAAGTCTTAGATCCCTTTGCCGACTTAGAATTCGAATTCCTTGGCGTACAAACCATGTACGACCGCTACCTGATCGTGGATAAGGTTGTAAAGCCTGCCCGTCGCTTAGAAACGCCCCAGTTCTTCTGGATGCGCGTGGCGATGGGCCTCTTCTTGCGCGAAGAGAAGCACCGCGAAGAGTGGGTGATTCGTTTGCATGCTCTCTACAAGTCGCGCCGCTTCTGCAGCTCGACGCCGACCTTGTTCAATGCTGGCACGTTGCATAGCCAACTCTCGTCCTGCTACCTCTACAAGGTCGATGACACGATTGAATCGATCATGATTCGCGGTATCGCCGAGAACGCCTTCCTCTCGAAGTGGGCCGGCGGTTTGGGTGGTTCGTGGACCGCGGTGCGGGGCACGGGTTCGCACATCAAGGGCACGAACGGCGAATCGCAAGGGGTGATTCCCTTCCTCAAGTTACACAACGACCAATTGGTCGCGGTCAACCAAGGCGGCAAGCGGCGTGGTTCGGGCTGTGCTTACTTGGAAACGTGGCACAACGACATCGAAGACTTCTTAGAGCTCCGTCGGAACACCGGCGACGACCGTCGTCGTACGCATGATATGAACACGGCTAACTGGATTCCTGACCTGTTCATGAAGCGCGTGATCGCACGTGGTACCTGGACGTTATTCGCCTCGAATGATGTGCCTGACTTACATGAAACGTATGGTGCGGAATTCGAGCGGCGTTACTTGGCCTACGAAGAGAAGGTTCGCGCTAAGCAGATGAGCGGCAAGGTCATCGAAGCCATCGAGTTGTGGAAGAAGATGCTCGGGATGATTTTCGAAACCGGTCACCCCTGGATTACCTTTAAGGATCCTTGCAACGTGCGTTCGCCTCAAGATCACGTGGGCGTGATTCACTCTTCGAACTTGTGCACCGAAATCACGTTGAACACCAGCGCCGACGAAACCGCTGTTTGTAACTTAGGCTCGGTTGTCTTGGATTCGCACCTCAATGCGGATGGTAGTATCAACCATGATTTACTACGCGAGACCATCACCGTCGCCGTGCGTGCCTTGGATAACGTGATTGATATCAACTTCTACCCCACGAAGGCGGCGGAAGTTTCCAACCTCCGTCACCGCCCGATTGGGATGGGCGTGATGGGTCTCCAAGACTGCCTCTACCGTCGCAATGAATCGTTCGCTTCACAGGCCGCCGTTGAGTTTAACGATGAAATCATGGAAGCCGTCGCGTATTACGCTTACAGCGCCTCCTCCGATTTAGCCGGTGAACGGGGGGCCTACAGCACCTACAAAGGCTCGAAGTGGGATCGCGGTCTCTTGCCGCAAGACACGATTGAGCTCCTCGAGCAGGAACGCGGTGAGCCTATCGAAGTAAAGCGTGGCGGTCGGATGGATTGGGCTCCTGTGCGCGCCAAGATTGCCAAGCAAGGCATGCGTAACTCCAACGTCCTAGCGATTGCGCCAACGGCGACGATTTCGAACATCGTGGGCAGCTCGCCTTGCATTGAGCCTACGTACAAGAATCTCTTCGTGAAGAGCAACCTCTCGGGTGATTTCACGCAGTTGAACTCTTACCTCGTGACCGACTTGAAGAAGTTGGGCCTCTGGAATCAAACCATGATGGAGCAGCTCAAATACTTCGACGGTGAACTCGCCAATATTCCGGAAATTCCAGAAGAAATTAAGGCGAAGTACCTCACGGCGTTTGCGATTGATTACAAGTGGTTGATCGATGCTGCCGCGCGTCGCCAGAAGTGGATTGACCAAGCTCAGTCGGTAAACCTCTTCCTGCCCTCGGCCGAACTCAAGTTGTTGTCGCACATGTATCGTTACGCTTGGACGACGGGCTTGAAGACGACCTACTACCTGCGCTCCTTGGCGGCTTCGAACATTGAAAAGGCGACGACCAAGGCGCCGAAGGAAATCACGCCTCCGAAGAAGGAGTACACGGAAGCCGAGAAACAGGCTTGTTCGCTGGACGCCATGATGAATGGCGGCACCTGCGAGGCTTGTCAGTAAGCTCGTCAGACTTAGCAAAGCAAAGGGCGTCCACACGGACGCCCTTTTTGTTGGTGGGTTGCTTTTTTAGGGCCGTTGTTTTTAACCCTAACGCATGACCGCACCGCTGACCACGCCCGCTGGGCAAGTTCACATCCAAACGCGCGAGGAGTCTTTTGCTTTCTTGGCCCAGCGTTTGAATCAACTAGCCGAGGCTGGCCCGGCGAGCATCGGGTTGAGTGGGGGTTCGACGCCCAAAGCGTTTTATACCTGGGCGGTGGCCCAGTCGGCATTAAGTTCCCAAGCCGTCGCCCGCTTGGCTTGGCATGTGAGCGACGAGCGTTGCGTGCCGCTGGCCTCGGAGGATTCGAATTTCGGTCAAGCCGCGCGTGGAATGTTGGATCCCTTGGGCATCGCCCCAGCCCAACGCCATCCTTGGCCCGTCGAAGTGCCGCCTGAGGTCGCCGCCGAAAAGTATAATCAATTTTGGCAACAGCACTCGCCGCAGAAGACGTTTAACTTGTGCCTCTTGGGCTTAGGTGATGATGCCCATATTGCTTCGCTTTGGCCACAATGCCCGCTCATTGGTCAACCTGGCTTACCTCGTTTCACGCACACGCAATGGCCTGCACGCGGTTGGAGGTTAACCATCACCGAAGCTGGTTTGAGTCAGTGTGACCAGATTGTCGTCTTGGTGAATGGGGCCAATAAAGCCGCCGCCTTACAGCAAGTCGTGCACGGGGCGTGGAACCCTCGCACCTGCCCAGGCCAAGTGTTGCGTCAGTGGTCATCCAAGGTGACATGGTTAATCGACGCGGCAGCTGCCGCGGGTCTTGGCACCTAAGAGCTTAACACCTCAGACGAAGGGGCTAAGTTGGAGTAGAAGGCGTTCAGCAACCGCCGAAAGACTTACTTGGCTTTTTTACTTTTACTTTCCGGGAGCGTTGAATCTGCCGGTAGGACTGGTTGTAGCGAACTAATACTGCGACTACTAAACTGGGGGGAGCCATCTAAATTCTTATTCGTGCTTTCTAAAATAAAAATAAGAGTACGGCAATTGGGATGTCCTATGATTTTCGTACTGACAACAGGCAGGAGGTTGCCGGCTTGAACCGCATTGATTTCAAGATGGGTGACTGCCCGCTCATGGTAGGTTAGGGGCAGATTCTCGATTGCTCCAGCGCTGGCCTGGAAGTTAGTTTGTTCCAGTTGCCCTTGAAGCGTGTAATGGGTGAGGTTCATCAGGCGGAAAGTTCCATAGGGAAATTTTCGTAAGTCATAATCAAAGGCCTTGGCCTCAACGGCTTTGGCGGGGTTGATGAAGAGGAGGATCCCGACTTCATTGGAGTCGGGCAGGGCAACGTTGACAAAGGCTTCCCAGTCTTCGGGCTTTTCCTTGGGGGCATTGGTTTTAGCCTCAGATTTACCCTTCGCTGTAGGCGTCTTGGCTGTTGGAGCTTCCTTAGGGGCAACGTCAGGCTTTTTCTTAAGAATGGTTAAGTTTGCAGGCCCTCGGTAGTCCTTAGTTAAATCCAAATTCATTTCTAGGGCAACGAACGGGATAATCTCTTTACCCTGCAGGATGGCTAGGGTTGTCGGTTCGGAGGGATGGAGCCACCATGCGATGCGCAGGGTGCATTGGCGTTCTGGGGGTGGTTCGGAAGCTCCCCAGAGTTGCCCCAAGCCAACGAAGCAAAAGCATAATAGCACGATTCGCATACTTAGATCTCTGTATCCCGAAGCCAGCGCACTGCGGTAATTTTAAACCGCCGGCCAAAAATCTGATTGATGCGGAGGGCATCGCGATTGCGGACCCATCGCTCCATGAGGGGTGCGGTACTATAGTTGGTAATGAGGGGGGAGCGATAGCCTCCAAACCCGCCGCCCCCACCATAGTTATCGCCGACCGCGCTACCTCCTCCGGGTACAGGAATACTGCTGCCTACGGGTAAGGCACCCAAGGCTACCGTGGGCTCCTTGTCATCGGGAATTAGTAGCTCGGGCATGCGTTGTACCGTTAATTCAACCCAAGCCCGCCCCGCCACAGTTCCTTGGCCGTCAAAACTTTCGCCGTAGGCACGAATGGTGAAGGTATCGCCGCGGGCGGTGAGTGAAGAACCGATGGCGTTTAAAACCTGCATTTGGAGTAGGTGTGAATTTGACCCCGCTTCTACGGGAAAAGTGCCACTGCCGGGAGCATTCGAGCTCATCGAATAGGCTGCGGGGTCGTAGGCCCGTCCTTGTGGGAAACGACCACCTGGCGTGGTGACCTTGCTCGTAAAGTCGTTGCGCATCCGGCCGGCATTGACGGCGTAGTTGTTCACGCCACTGGCATCAATCGCCGCTTGTAGTGGCCCTTTCATACCCGTGGCTAAATTGTTTAAGCGGCGATTGACAAAGTCCGCCACGCACATGAAGGGCCCCCGCCGATGGACTTCCGCCACGATATTCACGGCAATTTTATCAATGTCGGCATCGGTGAGGTTGAAATATTTTAAGCCCCAATAGGAGCCGGCTCCTTGGATGTCGGTCGTATTAGGGGGTAATCCAAAGCGGCTAAATACCGTGGTGTTGGTACCGTCCGCATTGCGCAAGCCACTTAAAATTAAGCGCCAGGCTTCTACGGAGGTAGAGTTAATATTGAAACTACCATTGTAGAGGAATTGTTTAGCAACCCGCTCGGGACGTGCGGGTACTTCCGTGGCGGGCCGCGGTGAACTCGAGGGCTTGAGATAAAAATCATTACGTAAATCAGTATCTTGATGTCCTAATGGGAATCGTCCCCATAATAACCGGGGGTCTGCTAAGGGTTTATTCCCCGCGGCGAGTTGGTCCCAGACATCCGCAGGGGTCGTGAATTGGTTAGCCATGGCCGTGACCGCGGGATCTGGGGCACGACTCGAAGTGCCGCCCGTATAGACATTGCGGGCACTATTAGCCATCGAGACGTTTAAGCCCGAGAAGTAATAGTGATCCCAGAGTGCCAGATTCATTAAGAAAGCACTATCCGTGCGAATACTTGAGGTGTTGCCATTGTCTGTCCCGAAATCCGCCGTGCCATTCTGCATTTGGGAGGCAGGGGACACGCACGAGTTTGGCCAGAAGAGTGTTTTAGAAGTGTCAGGCAACCCGATGTTGGCATAACTATTTCCGACCGTGTAGGCGGGTTGTGTGGCAAAGGTGCCAAATTGAATATGGCCCAATCCAGTGAGCGAAGTGAGCGGGCGCTGCGGGATTTCGAATTGTACCGTGGTATTACGACCGGTGCTGACGGTGTAGCCGTTACCGAAGAAACCTTGATTGCTCGATGTCATGTCCACCGGCGTGATAGCCCCTGGGTCGGCATACATGCTTAAAATCATCGGGGGTGATTGCAAGGAGTCGGCATCCCAGTCCCGCGGGTCGGTGGCGTCATAACGTGAATCTGCCACGAGCGGTGAACCCACTCCGGCGCCGACGCCGCGACCATCCGTCGTTGTAAGATTGTCCACTTGCTGAGCGTCTGTAGGTGAGCGCCAACGTAAGTCGAGCACACCCACAAAACTGCGCTCGATGTAAGGGGCAGACGAAGTTTCCCACGTGCGCGTGATAGTCTTTTGGGCTAAGACGCGCCGGGCCGAAATAGCATCGGGATAAAAAGCCGTGAAGAACCCCGTCCGGTTAATCAGACCTTCCTCCGAGCCATCACACTCTGCATAATTTTGTCCCGTCCAGATTTTGTTCAAGGGGTACGTGGGCGATCCATTGTCTCGCTGATAGTGCATTAGATTATACTGAATGAACGTACCATCCCAATAGCCTGGCGAAGCATCCGTACCTGCGGTGGGCACCCAGCCAGCAACCATGCGACAGCTGATCGGGTAACTATTGGTCGCAGTTTGCAACGCAACTGGATCGCCCAAGATTTTGTAAAAATGGCGAGCTTTATCGGGATTATAACCCCGCTCGGCTAAAATCATTGAAGTGCCGTTATTCGTGAGTGAGCCGTCCGTGGAACTTTGACAGCCAATCACTGCGACCTCTCCAGGATTGAGTCGTAAGACGGAGCCTTGCGGGGCGACCCACCGCACTGCGAAGGCATGATCGAATGCATTGGTGTGGGGGTAGAATACGCCGTTCGAAAACGAAATGCCATTAGTGTTCAAGCCACTCAAGGCTAAGGGTTCTTCGGCATCCGTCGTCGGATTAATCCGAGAGAAAGTGAGTGCGATCGGGTAGAATTTGTTAAAGTAGGCACCAAAGCCCGTAAATTCCAAGGCAACGTTGTAAGGGTTGTGCAGCGTGATAATCGGATCGAAGGTCACGCCGAGGGTGTCTTGGTTGTAAATCACCCCCCAGCGTTGGGTATGGCGCAACACCACAGGGGCAATTTTCATCGCCGTAGGTTGGGGGTACATGCCGCCACCCGAGCTCCACCATACTTTGGAAAACTGATGTGGTTGATAAGTTGAGCGCACCCAGTCGCCGCCGCCGTAATTAATCATGCGGGCTTTGCGATGGATGATCCCGGCGTTATACTTTTCGCCTAAATAATTGATAGCAGTGGGGTCGCCAACGCAACTCCACCCAGTAATGCCTGAGCTGTAAGTAAAAGGTTCGGCGCAACGTGCAAACCAGGCATCAGGCGATGATTTTGGTTGGCCTCTGGCTCCCGTCATTTCTAATTCGCGCTTATAGAGCCGGTAGAAATTGCGGACTAAGAGCCAGGTGGGACCTCGTACGGTCCAGTCATCGCCCGCATAATCTCGCGCGCCGTTTGGGTAGGCTGCGTACGGGGCAATGGAGCGAGGGCCTTGATCAATGTAGGTTTGATTACTCCCCATCAGGGGGGGCACTAACGATGGTCCGCTCGTTTGATTCGGGATTGGGGCTTCGAATACAAAGCCAAGTTTATTCGTCGGGTCCCCCCACTCGGCGAATGAGGGTGTATTGGCAGTATTAAATCCAAACGCTGCTGCTAAGTTGATCCAGTTACGATCGCCTGGGGCGCCTGGACTGTCATGGAACTCGCCCAATAGTTTATAATCTTCGTGCGGGAGTTCAAATGCCAGCGAGAGGTCGGTCTTCAATCCACCATTATAAGTATCCGAGAGTACGCCATATGACTTTAGCGTGATGTCACCGTAATACTTTGCCACCCCATCGGTGATAAGTTTGGCGGTCGCGCCGGAGGTGTCGTGCGTAACGTAACTTGCCCAATTGGCTAAATCATTGCCCGTGGTGGTATAACTCAACCGGGCCCCGCCGACCGAAGCGGTGGCGACATCGGTATCTTCCCAGGTCTTGAAGAAGGGCCAATAGGGTGTGGGTCCCCCTAAGGTTTCCTGGCCCGTCCGCCGTTCACTATTAAAAATAAAACCGTGGTTCCACGTGCTTGACGTGTTCGGATAGGTCTCGAGTAAATTGACTTTGGCCTTCACGCTTTCATCGCTGGTCCACCACGCATAACTACCCAATGCAGTATCATTGGTATTACCGCTGGTGAGTGGTAGCGGTGGAATCTTGACACGCATATCGCGCGTGGGGTCGGGGGCCACACTACCGTAGCTTAGGAGCGGAATCAGGCGCACGGCATTATTCGTTGGGGTGCCCGCATTCCGCAGGGCACTGGCCATCGCATTGGCATCGGTCGTTCTTAATAGTCGACTCGGCGTGAGGTTGTTAATGGGTAATCCGGTGGCGGAATCGGCCGAGACGAGATAACCTAAAAACAACCGATCGTCTGGATTGCTCACGAGCCAGTCCCGCACCTTGCTCTGATCTGCCCCGCCAGTACACCATACGCCGGTCCACCATTTTTTATCATCCGTCACGGTCCCAGCTGTTCGGGCGGTGAGGTAGGTATTTAACGTCGTCCCCGCTTGCCTCCCGTCCATTAAATCGGCTCGTGCAGTTACCCGTTGATCGTGTCCGGCCAGTAGTTGCAACTGGGCTATTGCCAACCGACCTGCTACCAGCGCATTCAAGGGTGCTTTTTGATAGTGGGTGTGTGCACTAGCGAGCCTGCTTTCGACCTGCAAAAAGGAAGCGATTAGAATCACCATCATTACCATCGCCGCCATCAGGGTCAGCGAAAGTATTAGGGAGAAACCATGTCGCTTGGGCGGGAGCACCTAAACATCCTTTTGAAATTTTATCTTTCGGCGAAACTTCATTTTTAACCATAAAAGGGGAGGCTAATTTAATGGATTGATTCCAATCTATTAAATTTTACATGGGTCTCACTTGCGAAGTGTAAAAGGATAGTAAAGTAGAGACGTGCAAACTTTACTCGAAGGTGCGGGGATTTTCATATGGCCATTAGGCTTTTGCTCCCTGTTGGCGGTTTATCTCATCATTGAGCGGGCTCTCGCGTTTCGGGTCGCCCGCGTGGCCCCAGACACGGTGGTGCAAGCGGTGCTCAAGGGGCGTGTCCATGAAGTTGGCGTTGAGGCGGGTGAGTCCGTCGCCGGTCGCTTAGTGCTCCGTTGGAAAGATGGCCACCGTGGCGAAGTGCTCAAAGCCTGGGCTCGTCAAGAGTTAGTGCGCCTGCAACGCGGGATGCACTTGCTGGACAGCATCGTCGCCGCCGCTCCTTTGCTGGGCTTGCTGGGTACGGTGACGGGTTTGGCGAGTTTATTCCCGCAACATGGTCTGCCTGATTCGGCCACGTTAACTCGCGGTGTGGGTTTAGCGTTAAGCACCACGATGATCGGTCTCTGCATTGCGATTCCAGCCTTAGTCGCTTCGAATTGGCTGAGCCGACGCCTCGAGATGGTTTCTTCAAGAATCGATGTGTTGGTGGAAGCTTTAGACGCTCAAGTGCGATGAGTTTAGTCATCACACGTCGGCGGCGGAACGAGATTAACATCATCCCCCTCATTGATGTGATGGTGGTGTTGGTGTTCTTCTTGTTGCTGTGCGGACGGTTTGAAGAAGCGAACTCCTTGTCGATTGTGCCGCCTGCGGCCCAGTCGGGAGCGACGGGCAATGGTAGTCCGGCGATGGTGATTGGCGTCGATCGCGAGGGTAAACTTTATTTGGAAGGAAAGGAAATCTCCCGTCCTGCCTTAGAAAAGGCCATGGCCGAGCGGGCGAAACGCGACGCCAACGCCGAAGTGTTGATTGTGGCCGACGAACAATCCCTGACGGGGGCGGCGGTTTATGTGCTCGATACCGTGGGTAAGGTTGGTTTAAAACCACGGCTGTTGACGCGTAAACCTCAATAGCCCTATGTCTTCTCGTTCGTCTGCGGCGGTTTCCTTATTAGCTGAATATTCTGAAGCGCATGGGGCTTCGGGGTACGAGGCGGCCGTACGTCAGATTTTTCTGAAAAATCTCCATGGGCGGGAGTGCGTTACGGATGGTTTGGGGAGCGTCATTGCGGCACGTGCCGGGGCGACCGGTCCGCGGGTGGTGCTAACGGCCCACATGGATGAAGTTGGTTTCTTGGTTCAAGAAATCACGCCCGATGGTTATTTGCGATTAGCGGCTTTAGGCGGTTGGCCCGACGGTGTCTTGGCCTCGCAGCGTTTAAGAATTTTCTCCCGCCTCCAAAAGCGGGAGTACCTTGGGATTGTGACGGCCTTACCTCCGCATCAGGGAGGTCAACAAGCCGCCAGTGTGGATCGCGTGTTTGTTGATATCGGCGCGCGCTCAGCGTTGCGCGTCAAGGAGCTTGGGATTCGCCTCGGCGATCCCGTTGTCCCGGCCACCTCGTTTGTGCCCTTGGCCGAAGAGGGTCTGTATGCTGGGAAGGCCTTCGATAATCGGGCGGGTATGACGGTGCTCTCCTTGGCCGTCAAAGAACTTGATCAGTCGGCTTCGTTGCCTTGCAATTTATTGGCCGTGGCGACGGTGCAGGAAGAAGTGGGTTGTCGCGGGGCAGCCACGGCGGCTGAAGTCGCTAAGCCCGATGTGGTGATTGTCCTCGAAGGTCCTCCTGCAGACGACGTTCCCGGACTGGGTGGCGGTTCGCAGGGGGTGTTAGGCCGAGGCGTCCAAGTGCGTGCCTACGACCCGACTGCCATCATGAACCCTCGCTTGGTAGATTTAACCCTGCAGGTGGCCCAAGACTTAGGCATTCCCTGTCAATTAGCGGTCCGTCGCACGGGCGGTACGGATGCCCGTGCGTTTCAGGCCTATGGTAAAGGCATTCCCGTGATTGTTTTGGGCGTCCCTGCTCGTTATATTCACACGCATAATGCGGTCCTAGATATGGCGGATTTAAATGCCTGTGTGGACTTGGCCGTGGGCTTAGTGCGCCAACTCGATGGTGCCCGGGTCGCCACACTCACTCAATACCTCTAATTTTGAGGCTAGGTGGGGTTGGCGGGGCATTCTTCCGTGGCTTTTCTTAATCCACACTTGAGACGTTGCGGAAGTCTGTGAGAGTAGGGTTCGCCCTTATGTGTGCCGAAAAGAAAAGTCCATCGAGCTCGGGTAAGGACTCGTTTGAGTCCGATCTTGCGAAGCTGCAAAAACTCGTCGAGACGTTGGAATCGGGATCGATTTCCCTCGATGAGTTGGTGACTAAGTATGAAGAGGGGATGCGACTTTTGAAGGCCTGCCAAGACAGCTTGAAAGAAGCTGAATTGCGCATCGAACAATTAGGGAAGCGTGCCGAAGACAGCCAGGGATAATGTCACTCCTTGCTCACATCCAAGGTCCCGCCGATGTCCGGGCCCTCCCCGCGGAGCAGTTGGCTCCCTTGGCTCAGGAAATTCGCGAACGGTTGGTAGCGGTGACCGCGAAAAACGGTGGCCATATTGGTCCGAACTTAGGGGTCGTGGAATTAACGATTGCCCTACACCGCGTCTTTCAAACCCCCCGCGATAAGTTTGTCTTCGACGTCGCTCACCAAGGCTACGTTCATAAATTACTCACTGGTCGGGCGAATGAGGGTTTTGATAAGATTCGTCAGACGGGTGGTCTAAGCGGTTTTTTAAATCGCGAGGAAAGTTTGCACGACGTTTTTGGGGCCGGTCACGCGGGTACGGCATTGTCGGCTGCCGTTGGTTTGGCCAATGCCCGGGATCGCTTGGGTGAAGCGGCGCATGTAGTCGCTTTAATTGGCGATGCGGCGTTAACGTGCGGGGTCACGATGGAGGCTCTAAATAATGCCGCTAATAGCACGCAACGTCTGGTGATTGTCTTAAATGATAACGAGTGGTCGATTGATCGTAACGTTGGTGCCGTCGCCGATATTTTGAACCGTCTGATTGTTACGCAGCCTTATAATAATTCTCAGCAGGGCTTAAAGCGCGTGCTGGGCAAGTCGCGTTGGGGGACGAAGTTTTTAAATTTCGGCCGTAGTTTTAAGCGGCATGTGAAGAATTGGTACACGCGTAATTCGTCTTTCTTTGAGCACTATGGCGTGCGTTACATCGGCCCGATTGATGGGCATGATTTGCCGACCTTGGAGCGCTACTTGGCGTTTTGCCGAGACGCCAAAGGCCCCGTGCTCTTGCACGTGCGCACGGAGAAAGGTCGGGGTCTCGCGGCGGCTTTAAAGAATCCCGAGAAATTCCACGGTACTGGTGCCTTTGATCCCGAGACGGGTGATAGTCTGGCTTCGGGCAAGCCTGGGGCTCCCAAAGCCTGGCAGGATGTATTTGGTTCCCTGTTGGTTCGCGAGGCTAAGGCGAATCCTAAGGTCGTGGGCATCACGGCCGCGATGCCCGCAGGCACGGGTCTTAATCAGCTCAAGCAAGCCTTGCCGGCACAGTACCATGACGTCGGTATCGCTGAGGAACATGCGGCCCTGTTTGCGGCTGGGCTGGCGGCCCGCGATTTGCGTCCGGTTTGCGCGATTTATTCTACTTTTCTCCAGCGTGCTTACGACATGGTGATTCACGATGTCTGCCTGCAGAACTTGCCCGTGACCTTTTGCATGGACCGTGCGGGGCTTTCGCCGAGCGATGGTCCAACGCACCACGGGGTGTTTGATATCGCTTACCTGCGCTGTGTGCCGAACGTTACCTTGATGCAACCGAAGGACGAAGATGAGTTGTCGGACATGTTGCACACCGCGCTCCAATCGGGGAAGCCGATGTTCATTCGTTACCCTCGCGGTGCCGCTATGGGTAAGCCAATCAAGGAAAAGCCTGCCTTGCTGACGATTGGTCAAGCAGAGGTCTTGCAGCCTGGGAGTGAGATTCAAATTTGGGCTTTGGGGACGATGTTAGAAGACGCTCAAGTGCTCGCTGCAACTTTGCGTGCGGCGACGGGCGTGTCTGTGGGGATAGTAAACGCCCGTTTCGCCAAGCCGATTGACCACGCCCTTTTAGGTCAACAAGCGGCGACGGCTAAGTTAATCATTACGATGGAAGATGGCGTCATCACGGGCGGTTTCGGCACGGGCGTGATGGAAGCCTTGGCCGAATCGGGTCGGACGGTGTCGGTCTTGCGTTTGGGCTGGCCCGATCAATTCATCGCTCACGCGACCGATGTTAAAACCTTACGCGCCGCCTATGGCTTATCGCCTGAGCAGTGCCTCGAGAAGGCTTTGCAGCGCTGGCGCGAGCTGCGCGGTGCGTGAGCCTCTTTATCGTCATACCCGTGCGCAATGAGGAGGCCCGCCTGGAGTCGGGACTCCGGCACTTACAAGCCAAACTCTACGCCGCTTCTTTCACCGCTTATCAAGTTTTGATTTCCGATAACGGTTCGACGGATCAGACGCTGCAAGTCCTGCAGCGTTATAATCAAAATCATAACACCACAATCGGGTATACCCGCGCCAGTGAGCATCCCGACAAGGGGCAAGGTATTGCACGGGGCTGGGCTTTGGCTCCCTCGGGGAGCACGGTGTTGGCCTATTGTGATATCGATATGGCGACGGACCCCTTGGCTTTGGTCGAGGGCTACCAGCTGATTCAAACGGGTCAGGCTGATGCCGTGGCAGGCTCGCGTTGGTTGGCGTCCTCGGAGGTCATCGGACGTACTTTTTTCCGCACGTTCTTGTCCGCCGGTTTATCGAGTGCCTGGCGTTTATTGCCCCAAGGGCGACTGACAGACCCAGGGTGTGGGATGAAACTAGTGCGGCACGAGGTGTGGCGTACGCTACCGCTTCGCGAGGGTCGCCAAGGTTTCGTGTATGGGGCTGAAGCGTTGGAGCAGCTTTATCGTCGGGGCTACAGCGTGACCGAAATCCCTGTGATTTGGACCGATGACGACGCCGGACGTATTCGCGTGAGCCAAGCCATCGAGGATTACACGCGTGGCTGGTGGCGTTTATTCACGCAGTATTAAACTTTAGCGGGCGTTGCCGCCTTTGGTTTTGGGCGTGTTGGTTTCCGCTAAACGGAAATCTACTTGGCGCTTATAACGGTCAATGCGGTCGACCACGACTTGAATGGTGCTGCCCGTGACGAAGGTGCGTCCGGTGCGGTTGCCGCGCAGCATATTGCCGCGTTCATTGATGCGGTAATAGTCGTCGGTTAAGGTCGAGATGTGTACCAAGCCAAAGGCATTGGAAGCGGTGAGCTCGACCATAAGGCCATGGGGTTTGATATCGGTGATGATGGCTTCAAAGGGACGCTTATCTTTGCGTTCCATTTCCCGTTCAAACAACTCGAGGAGTTTAATTTTTACCGAATCACGCTCGGCTTCAGCACTGTTGCGTTCGGTGATTGAAATGTGTTCGCACGTTTTTGCGAGGTCGCCTATGCCGGGGAACCGCACGGGTTCTTTCGGAGCTGAAGGCACGCCCGTTTTTTGCAGGTACGCGTCGAAGATGCGGTGTTCCACTAAGTCGGCATAACGCCGAATCGGGGAGGTAAAGTGTGAGTAGTGCTTCTTCGCTAAGCCGAAGTGACCATCGGGCGAGGGGCGGTAGCAGGCTTGCTTGAGCGACCGGAGTAATTGGATGCGGATGGTGTAACCATCCTCGCGCGATTTCAGGTCGTGCAGGAGTTTGACCATCATCGAACGATGGGTGAGGTCGCCGACTTGAAACCCGCTTTCCGCAAGCTCTTCGCGCAAGGCGGCTAACTTTTCAGGATCAGGGTCATCGTGAACCCGGCAGACATGCGGAATGCTGGCGCGGTCGAGGCTCGAGGCCACGCATTCATTCGCCAGCAACATGAACTCTTCGACTAATTGGTGAGACTCGTCGTGTTGGACAATCTCCGTGCGATCGGCCCAGCCGTCTTTGTCGCAGTAGATTTTAATTTCCTTCATGTCGAGGTCGAGCGACCCTGCCCGGAAACGTTCGGCTCGCAGCGTTTTCGCAATCCGCCAGAAATCTTGGCACATCCCGCGAATCACGCCGAGTTCGTTATCGCTTAATTCCGCCAACGGCCGGCCTGGCAGGCCTGTTTGGTGTGGAGGCGGAGCAGGCAGTGCCCGGAGTTGTTCGTTGGTTTGATTCTGCAGAAAAGCGTAAGCCTGTTTGTAGGTCAGGCGCTTGAGACTGCAAATCACGGAGTTTGCAAAAGTCGCTTTGTGCAGTCGGCCTTGAGGCGTAAATTCACAGATGACCGATTTAACCAAACGATCTTCGCCTTCGACCAACGAGCACAGACCACTTGAAAGAGCGTGTGGGAGCATCGGAACCACGGTACCCACTAGGTAGGTCGAATTACCTCGCTCCTTGGCTTCGTTGTCGAGCGGTGAGCCGGGTTTTACATACGAAGAGACATCGGCGATGTGGATGCCGATGCGAAGTCGCCCATCTTCAAGGCGCTCAACCGAGAGGGCGTCGTCGAAATCCTTAGCGTCATCGGGGTCGATGGTGATGGTGGGGACTTTGCGGAAATCTTCTCGCCCGCGGAGATCGCTCGCGTGGACAGTCGTGCCAAATGCCTTGGCCTCGGCCGCCACGGCGGGTGGAAATTCGGGATTGAGGTTATACCGTCGCAAGATGGCGAGGTATTCGGCCATCGGCGTGTGGGTGAGTCCGAGAGCTTCGACAATGGTACCCGTGGGGTTTAAGTTGCGGCGTTCCCAAGCGTCCAAGCGAACCACGACTTTGTCTTCCGGTTTAGGGAGGGGTTTCAAGCCTGACCGTGCGGGGTCGCGCACGACGATTTCGCGTGAAATCCGGGGGTCATCGGGAATGACGAACCAAGTGAGGCGGGTATTTTTTAGCGTCCCCGTGAGTTGCGTGAGGGCGCGGCTGATGACGCGGACGACGCTGCCGGTGCCCCAGTCTTCGCCATCGCGGCCCGTACGGGTGGGATTGATTTTAACCATCACGCGATCGCCATGCAGCGCCACCCCCGTGTCTTGGGAATCGATGTGCAAGGGCTCGCGGGGTTTTTGTCCAGGAACGGCTTCAAAGACTACGCGTGCCGAGCCACTGGCACGGAACAGAATCGTGCCTTCTACTAAATTAGAATTAGACTTAGGTCCTTTAGGTAGAGCCAAGAGGTGACCTTTAACTAAAACGACCGTCCCGGTTTTAATCAGTCGCGGTAGAGATTTACGCAGCCGCGCTAAGTCTGCCTTATTGCCGCCCATATGAGCCACGATTACCTCCAAGCGCAGCGGGCTGTAGCCCGGACGTGCCATAAAGGCTAAAAGGGCTTGTTCGGCGTTCATGAATTGTCGTTCGCACCTCCCCACAAACTGGTGAGGTAAGGGAGGAGTTGTTTTTTGCGACTTACAATGCCTGGCAGATCAAAAATATTCGGCGGACGTTTTTGTGAATAGGTGATGGAATTAATCACGTCGCTTTCGCCTTGAACCAGGAGCAGGGAACCTTGGCTGTCGATATCCGTCACCAGCAAGCAAGCAAAGTTAAGACCATTTTCCCGTCGATATTTTTCAAGCGATTCCATCAGGGTATCACAGGATTTCCAGAAGTTGGAGAAGCCCAATTCTTCGACTTGGGAAACGGAGAAGCGGCGGTCACCTTCGTTGTAAACCTTGCAGTCGCTTTTAATGGCCTCGTCGGGCGTGAGGGTGGCGAGTACCGAGCCAGCGTTGAACATCATATCAGCCAAGGCCCTGGGCTCAGCATCCGCAATGCGCGTTAACCAATTGAGCAAGTCGGCGTCGAGTTGCGTCGCCGTGGGGCTCTGTAGCATCAATGTGTCCGAAATAATACCGCACATCATCAATCCGGCAATTTGGGGCGAAGGCAGTAGGCCTGCAGTGCGGAACATGTCGGCAACGATGGAGCAGGTCGAACCAAGGGGGCGATTTAAAAAGAGAATCGGTTGGGCCGTGTGTGGGTTGCCGAGGCGGTGGTGGTCGACAACTTCGGCGATTTCAACTTCGGCCGCCCCATCAATGGCTTGAGAGAGTTCATTGTGGTCGACTAGGATGAGTCGCGTCCGGGTTGTTTTTAAAATATCCGACTTACTGAACACCCCTACCAAGATGCCGTTTTCATCTACAACATGAAAGATGGGCGAGCTCGATTGCACGATGCGGCGTCGCACCACGGAGAGTTTATCTTGCGGGTGGAAAATCGGGGCATCTTTTTGAATCAACCCTTTGATCAGCGTCGAAGCACGGACCGCCCAAGCGGTCGTGGCACTATCGGTGTCGGAGTAAGCCACCGAAACCTTAGCCGCTTTAGCCAAGTTTAACACCTCGGGTTTCATGCGGTGTCCCCCGGTGACGATGATGAGGCGTACTCCCATTTCGATGGCGCGGAGATGAACGTCGGAGCGATCGCCCACGACGATGATGCTCTTATTAGTAGGTAAACCTTCTACCGTGGCGGATTTACCAAAAGACTCTAATTCCATGGCCGCCACGCGCACGTAGAGGTCATCGACATTTTCGGCATCAAAGGTGATGACATCGGTGCCTCCAATTGAACCAATGATGGCCCGAATGGAACTCGTGACTTTGCGCATCGAGGTGGCTCGTTTGGGCTTAGGGATGAAGTAATCACCGAGGCCAAAGATGGACACGTAGCCCTCGAGTCGGCCGTCGTGGTCGACGACCGGAAGAGCTTGGATATCGTAAATATCAAAGAGTTCTAAGGCGCGGGCACACGTGTCATTGCAAACCACTTTGTACGGGTTGGTTTGCATGATGTCTTCGACGCGGGGAATGACATCACCCACGAACACGGGCAGCGAAACGCTGAAGCGATTTAAAATGGAATCAATCCGGGCGTTGGAATTGCCGCAGCGGGCGGCGATGACGTCGGTGACTCCCGAAGCTTTTTTGAAAGCGGCGTACGCTAAGGCCGAACAGATGGCATCTGCATCGGGATTTTTATGTCCGATGATGTAGGTGGGCTGTACTTTGTTGGCGGTTAGCGGGGGAGGGACGGTCATGGTCTGGTTAGCAAGAGCTCAATCGGCTGTAGCCACGACTAACGTCAGAGCCTGCGAGTGGAAAGAGGGAAGTTAATAAGAAGGCCGACAGGACGTGAATCCTGCCGGCCTTTCATTTTCGGTCACAAAAACTTTACGAAGCCGTTGGGTAGTCCGTGTAGCCTTTAGCCCCTGAGGCGTAGAAGGTCGCTTCGTGAGGCTTGTTGAGTGCTACTTGGTGTTCGAGGCGGTAGGGTAAGTCTGGGTTGGCCAAGAAGGGCACCCCGAAGGCTACGGCGTCGGCCCAGCCTGCTTGGATGGCATCTTCAGCTTGGGCACGATCGAAGCCACCGGCGGTGATGATGGTGCCAGGGAAACTGGAGCGCAGTTCCCGTGGACCAACCCCTTCTTGAGCCCCGTGAGCGATGTCTTGGGCCGTCACCCGCGTGATGTGGGCGTAGGCGAGTTCTAACTTGGAGAGTTCTTTTAGAAGGTAGCCAAAGGTTTCCAAAGGACGTTCGTCGTACATATCATTGAAGACGCCACCGGGCGAGAGGCGGATGCCGACGCGATCGGAACCCCAGACGGAGACGACCGCGGCGGTGACTTCGAGGCTCAGGCGGGCGCGCTTCATATAATCGCCACCATATTCATCGGTGCGCTGATTGGAGCCGCTGCGGAGGAATTGGTCCAAGAGGTAGCCGTTGGCATTATGGATTTCGACCCCGTCAAAACCCGCTTCCTTGGCGAGGCGAGCCCCGCGGACGTATTCGGCGACCACGCCGGGGATTTCTTCGCGGGTGAGGGCACGCGGGGTGACGAAGTCGACCATCGCTTTGCCAGTCCAAGCCTTGCCTTTAGGGGCGATAGCAGAAGGACCTACGGGCAAAACGCCTTCAGGTTGGAAGGTGGTGTGCGAGATGCGACCGACGTGCCAAAGCTGTAAGAAGATGCGACCACCCTTGGCGTGCACGGCTTGCGTGACCTTCTTCCACCCGTCGACTTGGGCGTCGGTGTAGATACCAGGCGTGTTCGGATAGCCATGACCAAAGCGGGAGACCGTGGTGGCTTCGGAAATGATGAGTCCTGCCGAGGCACGCTGAGCGTAGTACTCGGCCATTAAATCGGTGGGCACATTGCCTTCTCCCGCACGGCAACGGGTGAGCGGTGCCATTAAGACGCGGTGGGGTAAGGTCACAGCGCCTAGTTTAAGGGGGGAGAAGAGTTTGGATGCCATCGTAGTAGTGGTGAAGAACCTCTACCAAAAGAGGAAAGGTCTAGAAAGCAAACGACTCCCAAAATCGGGAGTCGTGCGAAGGTCTAGGTAAAGGTAGGAGTTAATGGTGACCGTCCGCTTGTTTCTCGGCTTCAGCCTTTTTCTTATCCCATTTGTGGTGAGAGTCGGGCAAGGTGCCACCGAGTTCATAAAGGCGTGCCTTATTGTTCACCATTTGGTCACGCGAAGTGCCCGTCATCGAATACTGTGTTTGTAACCAGATCGCCTCTTCGGGGCAAACTTCCTGACACAGGCCACAGTAGATGCAGCGCAGCATGTTGATTTCGAATTCTTGTGGTGCCTTTTCAACGTGAGCATTCTCGGCATTCTCGGTGATGGAGCCCGGGGTGATGCGGATGGCTTTGGGGGGACAAACGAATTCGCAAAGCTGGCACGAAACGCATTTCTCGCGGCCATTGGGATCGCGCACGAGCGTGGGGACGCCACGGTAGTTTTGGGGAATCGTGGGGCGTTCGTCAGGATACTGGAGCGTCACGGGAGGACGCACCATGTTATCCCAGGTGACCTTTAAGCCCGCTAAGATTTGAGGCAGGTAAGTGCGCTCAGCGAGCGAGAGAGGGCGACGTTCAACAATTTTAATAGCCATGGTAGGATTATCCGCGGAGAGCATACCATGCGAAGTATGCTAAAAGGTTGAGGATGGCGACGGGCAGCAACACGCGCCAGCCGATGCGCATCACTTGGTCATAACGGAAGCGTGGAATGGTCCAGCGCACCCAGACAAAGAAGAACAAGAAGAAGGCCAGTTTAACGAAGAACGCGGCCACGCCGAGCAGCGAAGCCACTGTGCCAGAGCCCACGGTCGGCAACCAAGGCAGCACGTGCCAGCCGCCTAAGAACATCAGGATGAAGAGCGAAGAGCCGATGATCATGTGGCCGTATTCAGCCACGAAGAAGAGACCAAATTTGAACGCGCCGTATTCCGTGTGGAAGCCGCCGACTAAGTCGGTTTCGGATTCAGGCATGTCAAACGGGTGACGATTGGTTTCGGCAAAAATGGCGATGAGGAAAATCAACGCTGCCACAGGATGGTAGAGGATGTTCCACGCCCCGGTTTGGGAGTTCACAATCGCCACTAAGCTCAAGGGATTGTTTTCATTGGGTGTGGCGGTGGCGAGGAAAACCGTGAGGACGGAAAGGCCCATCGCTAATTCATACGAAATTAATTGGGCCGAACCGCGGACGGCACCTAAGAAGGGGAATTTGGAATTCGCCGCCCAGCCCCCAATCGCGATCCCGTAAACGCCGAGCGAGCTAATCGCGAACATGAACAGCACGCCGACGTCAGCACCCGGGCAGAGGGTGATGATGTGCTTTTGGCCTTCATACGAGAACTCGCCGAAGGGGAGCATCGTCAAGGTGACCAAAGCCGGCGCCAGGGCGATGATGGGTGCGAGGATGTAGTAAACTTTGCGCACGTGACCGGGCAGAGGGTCTTCTTTGAATAAGAATTTCAAACCGTCCGCCGCAGGCTGGATAAAGCCACCTTTCATGAGCAACGTCCCAATACCTGGAATCCACGCAATCAAAGGGTGGTTGGTGCGGTTGGGGCCGATGCGTCCTTGAATCCACGCCGAGGCTTTCCGTTCTAAAAGCACGGAGTAAGCGGCAATCGACATCAGGATGATAATGACGAGCAGGCCACGACCTGCGGTGAAATACCACGCAGGCGAGAGGGCGAAGTCGTGTAACAGGGTTTCTAAGGTCATGGTGACTTAGTTGCGGGCCACGGGGGCGAATTTCAAAAGTTTGCTTTCGGGGAAGCTGAAGGAAGCCCAAGGCGTGCTATCGAGTTGGACGCCTTCAGCAGGCAACAGTCGACCATTGAGGCCTGCCATCGTGGGCGTGCTCGTGGCGATAGCTTGCCAGAGGTTGGCGACCTCGACGTTGGCGAGGCGACCTAAGCTCAGGGTGTCGGGTACGACGCCCGTGGGACCAGGGACGGCCTGGGCAAAAGATTGCAGACGGAATTGGCAATTGATGAAGGTGCCACTGCGTTCGAAAACCGTGAGGGCAGGGATGACGATTTCCGCGGCTGCGGTGGTCGTGTTGTGGTGCGTGGCTAAAACAATCGTCCGCACTTTCGCGAGCGTGCTGGGCGTGAGACCGAAGTCGGCCAAGTCTTCGCGGCAAATGAGCAACGTCTGCACCTTGCCGGCATCGATGTCGGCTTTGAGCGCATTGAGATTCGCATCAGCGGGACGCGTGGTGAGTTGGGTTACCAAGGCGCCGCGGAAATTCGGCGTCCGATCTTCGGAGATGAGTAAACCGTCGGCCTTGCCGAGGTGGGCGGGGACGTAAGTCGTCGCTGCGGTCGCTTGAGCGATGCGTGCGAGCAACCATTGTTCTTCAACCGATTGATGACCCGAACCTACGATGGCAACTTTACCACCTTGTAAGGCTTGTTTGGCGGCTTCGAGTGCCACATCGAGCGTGACTTGGCTTTGCTTAACTGTGGCGGTGGTAACGCGGTTTGGAGCTTCGACAATTTTATATAGTTCGCGACCCGAGTCGGCCATCCACGTGTCATTCACGGCGTCGTTTTGACGCGGCGTGATGCGGTAAATTTTTCCTTCGCGCGACCACACCGTCGTGTTAGCACCCGCCGAAGATTCGGTGTCGATGCTGGGGGTTTGTTTCAAGAACCACACGCGCATCTTGAAGCGGAAGTCCGTGCTCGTGAGGGCGCCGACTGGGCAGATGTCGACGGTGTTCAGCGAGTAGTTGTTGGCTAATTCGCGACCCGGGAAGCAAGTTAACGTGTTGAATGAACCACGATTGACGAAGCCAAGGACGGGGTCTTTAGCGATTTCGCTCGAGAAGCGAACGCAGCGCGAGCAGAGGATGCAACGTTCGTCGTCGAGGGTGACGCGAGGCCCGAGGCGCGTGTGCTTGGGCTTGGCATTTTTCTCGTCGACATAGCGGGAGTAGCCGCGGCCGTATTCCGCCGAGAATTCTTGGAGTTTACATTCGCCGGCTTGATCGCAAATCGGGCAATCAAGGGGGTGGTTCAGCAAGAGCATTTCCGTGACCCCTTCGCGGCAGGCCTTGACGGTTGGGGAGTTCAGGCGGACATGGAGTCCGGGCGTGACATTGGTCGCACAGGCAATCGCGGGCTTGGGTTGCCAGCCGATTTTGGGTTTCCCGTTTTCAAGAATGACTTCGTTGGTGGCACGGTCGCGGAGAGGCGAACCGAGCTCGACGAGGCACATCCGGCAATTGCCCGCCACGGGCAATTTGGGGTGGTAGCAGTAGTGCGGAACCTCCTTGCCAATTTTACCGAGGGCATCGACTAGGTTGGCCCCCGCTGGAACTTGGTGTTCTACGCCATCAACCGTGAGGGTAACTAGGGAAGGTTTGTTGTCCGTGACCATGGGTCAGAAAAGATAAGCGAAAAGTAGGACGCCCCCCCACTGTCGCAAGAGGGAAAGGCAGAAATTCGCCGTTTAGGGCGGTTTTATTCACCCGCCCAGCGGTCGGCCACCAATCTGGCTAATAACCAGCGGGGTTGGGCAGGCTTAGGGCCTAAAATACCCGGGTCCAGAGGACCTTCAGGTAGCGCCCCTCGGGGTGGTTGGAGACGTTGGGGTGGTCGCTACCTGGGCCAGTACGGTCAAAAATCTGCAGGCGGCGTTGGTAGCGGTGGGCGGCTTTACAGACTAATTCTTCAAAAGCATCGGCCGAAACGAGTCCGGAGCAGGAGCAGGTGACGAAAATTCCGTTGGGGGCGACCAGTTGGAGGGCTAAAACGTTGAGGTCGTTGTATTTCTTGAGCCCTTCAGCTTCTAAGTCCAGGTCGCGGCTATCCACGAACTTGGGAGGGTCGCAAAGGACGACGTCCCAGGTCTTGCCGTTCTTTTGCATCTGGCGAATCCAACTAAACGCATCGGAGTGTACGAACTCAACGCGGGTTTGATTCAAATTCATATTTCGTTTGGCCATCTCGATGGCCTTTTCGTCGAGGTCGACGCCGGTGACTTCGGTCGCACCAGCGAGTTTTGCGGCTACGGAAAAGCCGCCCGTGTAGCAACAGAGGTCGAGAACGCGTTTGCCCGCACAAAGGGCGGCGAAGCGGCGTCGGTTGTCGCGCTGATCGCAGAAGAAGCCCGTTTTATGCCCTTCGGCGAAGTCGACTTCTTGGGTGACGCCAAATTCTTTAATTTTTACAAAACGCACGGCCGACTTCGGAACGTCGGTGGGCATGATGCCTTCAATGCGTGCCACGTGAGCATCGACTTGGACGATTTCGCGTTTCGTGCCCGCCGCTTGGTGCAAGATGGGAATCCAGCGTGGTAAGCGACGCATCACGCCGAGCGAAGAAACTTCAATCGACAGGACATCGCCGAGGCGATCCACGACTAAGCCGGAGAGGAAGTCAGCATCGCCATTCACCACGCGGTAGGCGTCGGTGTCGGCATCAAGTTTTAAGATGTCCTTTCGCAGGCTGACGGCCTTTTGCAGCGTGCTTTCAAACCAAGCATCGTCGGGTTTGCCCGGCGTGGCTTTGATGATGCGCAGGGCGATGGGAGCTCCGGCATTCCAAAACCCGTAACCGATAAAAGACCCCTGTTTATCATAGGCGGAAACGATGTCGCCCTGGCGTGCGTCGGGGGAAACTTCGCCGATCATCGACCGGAAAACGTTGGGCTTGGAGGTGAACGTTTTCAGTTGCACCCAAGGCTTTTCACGTACGACCGGAGTGGACGGTAGAGATTGATTTCCGAAGCGGTCGTCCATGGTCACGGCGTCTAGTTGGGTTTGGGCTTAGCCCAAACGTGGGGCAGCTTAACCGATGAAACTGCAGATGTATTGGCAGATGCCGGACGACACCGTGATAGTGAAGCCGGACTTCGCTGGAACCGAGAATTTCGTGCCTGCGGCGTAAGCTTGTTGATTCGATTGACCGTCGAGCACCACGGTGCATTGACCGTCGGTGATTTCCATGATCTCTGCTTTGTCGGTGCCGAAGTGATACGTCCCTGGGTAAATCAGGCCGAGGGTTTTCTTTTCTCCGCTGGCAAAGAGGATGCTGTGGGAGACGACTTTGCCGTCAAAGTAGACATTGGCTTTGGCGACGGCGGTGACGTTAGAGAATTGCATAGAGACGCGTGGTTGAAGGTCCTAGATAGGAACTAATCTGCGACCGAAAGCAAGGTTGCTCCGTCGCCAGAGCCCCGAGGGGTGTTACGGGGCCTGTTTAACGACTTGGTAGTAAGCCACGGGGCCTAAGAGTGGCCGACCGTCTTGCCCGCAGGCGGTTTTGGCGAAACGGATTTCGTGAATAAAACCCTCGCGAATTTCCGTTAAGGGCAAAGTCAGGGTGCGACCATCCGCGCTTAGGCTGGGCGTCGTGGGTAAGTCGTCGGTGTCGATCTTAGGCGAGCCGTAGATCGCGTGGTATTTGTAACGAAAGCGTTTCACGATGGGCTGGAGGGTGTCGCCGTTCACGGGTTCCGTGAAGTGCACTTCGAAGCCTTGTTTTAAAAGGTGAACGCGTTCGATGAGCAGCGGCAGCTTTTGCGGGGCGTTGATTTGAACGATGCCATTGTTGCCTGCCCAAGAGAGGTGGGTCTTGCCGACGAGCAGCGCACCCTCTGGGCTGAAAGCCAAGCGGTGGTTGCCATTGCGCAGTTCTTTCGTGTCGAGGAACGGGAACATCGCCCCTTGGTAAACCCCTTGCACTTCTTCGCCCGCGAAGCGCACGAGCCGTGCCACATTCATTTCACCAAACACCACTTGTTTGGCTAGCGGACCCCATTGTGCTGGGAAGACGGCGGGTTGGGTGGGTGAGTTGCTGAGGTCGACGTGAATGAAGATGCCACCGGGTTGACTGCGCATTTTTTCGAGCGTCTCGATGGGAAGCTCTAAGGGGTCGCCTTGATTCCACCCTGGTGTCCAGACGAGTGAGGCTGGGTGGCCGTTGAAACTGCCCTTCGTTACGAAGTGGAGCGGGCTGCTGCCGCGCCAATCACCTTGGTTGTCGTTGACCATCAGACGTCCGTCGGCGTCGAAGCCAATGCCGTCAGGCGAGCGGAAGCCCGTGGCGTAAAGTTCGGCTGGACCCTTGCCATCGTTGGGGATGCGCATCACGCAGCCACGGTACGGTACCCGCGAGTACATGCGACCCGCGAGGGCACCTTTAAAGCCTTTGCCCGCGGTCATTTGCTCGCGGTTCGCTTTACCGATTTCGCTCCATGTGCCGCGGATTTCTTTAAACACGCCATCGCCAGCAGAGGCGAGGTTGAGGGCGACATAAAGTGCTCCATCGGGCCCGCGAGCTGGACCAAAGGCAAACTCGTGGTAGTTGCCGCTCATGCCGAACCCATCCCAAAGAGTGCGGTAGACGTTAGCTTTACCTTTCCCCGTCGTGTCTTCGAGGCGCGTCAGTTCTGGACGCTGCATCACGATTAAGGCGTTCTTGCCGTCTTGAATAATTCCGAGTGGCTCGTGGAGACCTTCGGCGAATTGATTCCACGTGCCGTCTTTTTCGCGGATAAACACTTCGCCGCGGTGGAAGGCCACAGCGAGGCGACCATCATCGAGGAAGGTCATCCCGCCGACTTGATCATCGACCTTGGCCGGGGTTTCGACCTTGGTGATAGGCATAGCTTCGGCCCAAGCGTCCGCAGGGGCTGCTTTCGGGGCAGCGGCAAAAAGCGTGAGAGCAAAGAGAATCATGAGAGCGTGACCGTGAGGGTGAAGGATTTGGCCTGTTCAGGCGTGAGCGTGAGTTTGTTGCCTTGGCGAGTGCCTGCGGAGGCTTGGGTGTCGTTGTCGATGGTGAGCACTAACGGTTGGGCCGTGGTGACTTTAAACCGACGAACCAGGTTTTTGCCTGCTGGCTCGATGGTTTCTTCGAATTGGGCCCCTTGACGTTCGTAGCTGAAAGTCGGGATGCCGGCATCATTGAGTTCATAGCCATGGAACTTCGCTGCAGGCAGGGTGGTGTCTTCGGGGAGGTGCCAGAGCACTTTGCCCATAATGACCCCCGTTGCTTTGCCATTACTTTTCCAGTAGAGCCAACCATTGATGAAATCGCCGCGCCAAATGGTGCGCAAGCGGCAGTCGCCGGCATCGAAGCAATACGACAGGTCGCCAGGCAGGGCGACGGCGATGGCGGCGGGGCCCACGTCGGGCATGAAGATACGTTGCACTTCAGGGCGGCGGGCGACGCGTTCAAACGGGTCTTTCGTGACTGCGGGTTTTTCTTTCAGGCCCGCCGAGGCCTTGATCATGTAATCGCGAATCGCGAGCAAGTTGGCGTCACCGAGGTGAGCCATTGAAGGCATGTCGATCACTCCCGGACGTTTCTTCTGCGGCTTATTGGCCCATTGTAAGAACTCCTTCGGCTTCTTTTGGTAAAGCTTGGTGATTTCAATTAAGGAAGGACCCACGACCATTTGGTCGGGTAAGTGGCACGCCGCGCAGTTTTGTTCGTAAAGTAACTTCCCGTCTTGAGCTTGGGACGGAAGGGCGAAGCCAAGGGCGCTGAGGCACAGGATCCAGCGAAGGGGTAGCATGGGAGTACTCCCTATAAGAAGTGAACCCCGCCCAAGTGCAAGCGGACTTAAGGGTTCAATCCTAGGTCTGCTTAATCTCGCCCGTAGGTTTTATTTAGCCCGGAGGGTTTGGGCGTAGTCGCCGATGCCGTTGGCGACGGCTTCAGCGAGTTTTTGGCGATACTCGGCATTCGCAATCTTGGCGCCTTCCTTGCTGCTCGAGATGAAGCCGCCTTCTACTAAAATACCAGGACAATTCAGGGTGCGCAGGACGGCAAAGCGAGCCCGGCGGACGCCGCGATCTTCGGCCCCAGTTGCAGCTAAGACTTGGCGTTGGACGTTCCAAGCGAGGACGAGGTTGAAGCTGTCGAAGCGGTTGCCTGGCTCGACACTGGTGTCGCCCTTAGCCTTGCCCGCATTGGTGGAATTCTGGGTCGCAGGGGTGAGGCAATAGGTTTCAATCCCGGAACTAGTGGTGTCGCCCGCCGCTCCACCATTAAAGTGCAGACTCACAAATAAATCGGCTTTGTGTTTCGTAGCGAGGTCGGGTCGGTCTTCGAGCTCGATGAAGACATCGCGGTCGCGCGTGAGGATGACTTCATAGCCGCGTTTTTCGAGGATGAGTTTGAGTCGTAGGGCCGTGTCGAGCGTCGCTGCTTTTTCAACGTAGTTTAGGGCGACGTTTAATTTACCAGGGTCTTTGCCACCATGCCCCGCGTCGATGACAATGCGGTGGGTGCTCGGCAGAGGGGTGGGGATTTTCCAAAACAAGGGGACAATGACTTTATCGTAGTCGATCCGTCCGACGGTGAGTTTGCTTTTAAGGATACCGATTTTATTACTAAGGTAGACCTTGATGCCATTCGCTAAGAGGTATTCGCGATTGCGCTCGGCAATGATTTCTACGCCAGCCTTGGTGGTGTACTTCTCGGTTTCAGATTCAAACCCTTTGGGCGGGGCCACGCGGTTGAAGCCCAACTGTTGGACCGTTTCGCCCAAATAAATCCCTTCGCCGCCCATGCTAGAGAGCGGGAAGCAAACGGCCATGACCAGACCGCTGACGATCCAGAATTTTGTCAGAAGGTTACGCCCCTGATTACTCAGGGTCATTCTCGCCATTATCGACTGCCGAGTCATCTTCGCCGTCGTCTTCACCTGGCATTTCGTTGTGCAATAACTTCCGCTTGTTTTGTTGCACCGGAGTTAAGCCAACGACAATAGCACGGCCGTTGCGCTTGGGCTCGTTGTCGTGCGTGCTGATGTGATTCAATTCGCTGATGGCGCGATTAATCGTTTCCAAGCCAATCTCGGGGTGTTCGAGTTCGCGGAAGCGGTATTGTAAAAGGAGTTTAACTTTATGGCCGTGGAATAAGAAGTTTTCCGCGCGACGCACTTTGATCATCAAGTCGTGCACGTCGATGCGAGGGCGGAGTTTAATTTCCTTCACCTTCGTCGCCGTCTTTTGGTGCTTATGCTTCTTGGCTTCTTCGTAGAGGTACTTGCCGTATTCAATCAGCTTGCACACGGGCGGGTTGGCGGTGGCCGCGATTTCGATTAAGTCGACGCCGAATTCGCGTCCGAGCTCCAAAGCCTTGGCCGTGGGCATGATGCCGAGCATTTCACCTTTCGGCGAAATCACGCGGACTTCGGACGCACGGATGCGCTCGTTTCGCTTCGGGCCTTTGTCCTCCTTGCGTGAGTCTCGATGCTGTTGATTCGACGAACGGCCAGGTTTCGGGCGGTTGTTATTATTAGGACGATAAGGCGTAGCCATTAGGTATCTGCGGAGCGTGTCTTGCCCTTCACCTTCTAATTTCAAGGCGAGGGTTCAAGCCCCGATTACAGGTTGTCCGCGGATATCTTGCTCAGTTATTTCTTCAAAGCCTTGAGAGCTTCGAGGATTTGCTCGCCGTGGCGGGCGGCTTCGACCTTGGGAATCACGCCAATGAGTTTGCCCTCAGCGTCAAAGAGGTAGGCCGCCCGGGTGGGCCCTAAGTACTTTTTACCATACATCGACTTCTCTACGATAGCATCCAGGGCTTGGGAAAAAAGGTCCTCGGGATCCGAGACCAGCGGGTACTGATACCCATGCTTGGCGGCGTACTTGGCGTGCGAGGATACGGTGTCGCGCGATAAGCCAATTAACTTAAATCCTTGTTTAGCAACGACTTTTAAAACTTTATCCATCTCAGCGGCTTGGAGATCGCAGGCCGAGGTGTTATTGCGCATGTAGACCGAAACCACGGTCGGGCCGTCGATGAGGTCGGCAAAAGCCAATTCGACGGGTTTTTGGTCTACGAGAGCCTTGATTTTAAAGGACAATTTGGGCTTTTTTCCGATGGAAAGCATGGTTTTGAGGGTGGATTTAAGGGTAGGGGAAGGGGTTTTGCGGGGCTGTCAAATGACCCAACTCGGTTTTATCCTACCTTTCCCCTTTACAAGCGGGCGTTTAAAGCCTTTGTTCCGACCCTTTCCCGCTATGCAAAAGACCCGTAAGTCCATCTCCAAACGCTTCAAGGTGACTGGCACCGGTAAGGTCATGCGCCGTTCTCCGAACACTCGCCACTTGCTGAGCTCGAAGTCGCGCAAGCAACGCCGTCGGGCTAACAAGTCGAAGCGCGTCGACTCCGGCTTTGAAAAGAAGATGCTGGCCTCGATGCCTTTTGCTTAAGCCGATCTGGCTGATACTTTTGGCCGAACGGGTGTTCTTCAAGGCGACCCCGAGGTCATCTCACAACAACTAATACACTACTACTAACATGCCTCGTGCAACTAATGGTCCCGCTACTAAGGCCCGCAAAAAGCGCGCAATCAAAGCCGCTAAGGGTTATTTCGGGAATAAATCACGTCTCTACGTTTACGCTCTGGAAGCGGTGCAACGCGCCCAGAAGTTTGCGTACCGCGACCGTCGCAAAAACAAATCCACGTTCCGCCAACTCTGGATCGTGCGTTTGAATGCGGCCTGCCGTCCCTTAGGGATTTCCTACAGCCGTTTGATCGCTGGTCTCAAGAAGGCCAATATTCAGATGGACCGCAAAAACCTCAGCGAATTGGCCATCCATGATGCGCCTGCGTTCGAGGCGATTGTGAAGAAGGCTCAAGCCGCCCTCGCTTAAGTTCGCCCTTCCTCCGGCGTTCGCTCCAACCCCAGTCCTCTGGGGTTGTTTTGTCTTTAGTGCTTTCGCTTGCCGACCCTGCTTCGTCCCGCACAAATCAAGGGATGCAGCAGCAGCTTGCCCAACTCGTGGCGACGGCTCGACAAGAGTCCGCCTCCGTCACTACCCGCGCCGAACTGGAGGCCTTTAAGGCCCGCGTGGTCGGCCCTCATGGTTCCCTGACTCAAGTGATGAAGGGGATGGCGACTTTATCCAAGGAAGATCGCCCCGTGGTGGGCAAACTGATCAATGAAGCTAAGAAAGCGGTGGAAGAAATTTTGGCCGCCTTATTACAGAAAGTAGAAGACGCGGAAATTGCCAGCGCGTTGAGCGCACCGCTTGATCCCACGTTGCCAAGCCCCGATGCCCCGGCGGGAAATTTGCACCCGCTGAGTCGCACGCGCGAACGGATTTTAAATTCTTTTCGTAAATTGGGTTTCACCGTCGCTGAGGGTCCCGAAGTGGAAACGGAGTGGTATTGCTTTGATGCGTTGAACACGCCGGGCGATCACCCCGCTCGCGACATGCAAGACACGCTCTACTTGCCCAAAACTTTTCGTTCGGCCGATGCCCCGCGTCGCCAAGAAGAAGCGATGCTTCTCCGCACACACACTTCGAGTGTGCAAGTTCGCACGATGCTCTCGCGTCGGCCTCCCTTCCGCATCGTTGCACCAGGTCGCTGCTTCCGTCGTGATGCGGTGGACGCCACGCACTCCGCCAATTTCCACCAGGTGGAAGGTTTGTGGATTGATCGTGGGGTGACGCTGGCTGATCTGCGCGGAGTGCTCGATTTCTTTGTGAAAGAGACGTTTGGGGCGGATGCCGAAATCCGCTTACGTCCCTCGTTCTTCCCGTTCACGGAACCAAGTTTTGAAATGGATTTACGTTCGCCTAACCTCGGACGTCTTTCGAATCGCTGGCTCGAAATCATGGGCTGCGGTCTCGTCGACCCTAAGGTCCTTGAGCTCTGCGGGCTCGACCCTCAAGAGTGGTCGGGCTTGGCCTTCGGTCTCGGCCTCGAACGCATCGCCATGCTCGTGCATGGTATCGATGATATCCGCCACTTTTACCAAAACGACGTGCGCTTCTTGCGCCAGTTTGCCTAAGCCATGAAAATTTCTTTCCAAGCTCTCTCTCGTCACGTGGATTTGCAGGGTATCACGTCCGCGCAACTGGGTGATGTTTTGCCGATGTTAGGCCTCGAGGTCGAAGCGGTGCACACGTTTGGTCTCGCCCCGTTACCCTCCGTGGTGGTGGGTGAAATCGTTTCGTTTGAAAAGCATCCTAAGGCCGATCGCCTCAGCGTTTGCCAGGTGAATGTGGGCGAAGCGACTTTACGCCAAATTGTATGTGGCGCGAAAAACTTTAAAGCGGGTGATCGCGTGCCGGTGGCTTTGCCAGGCACGGTGATGCCGGGCGGTTTTGAAATCAAAGTGTCGAAACTCCGCGAGGTCGATTCGGCGGGCATGATGTGCTCCTCCGAAGAATTAGGTCTCGGTAAAGGCGAAGATGGTTTATTGATTCTAACGCCGCAACAGCCTGCCATCGGCACGCCGTTAAATAAACTCTTCGGCACACCCGATACGGTTTTAGAAATTTCGGTTACTCCGAATCGGGGAGATTGCTTGGGCTTACGCGGCGTCGCTCGCGATGTGGCCGCAGCTTTGGGTCGCTCCTTGCTCCCGCAAAAAGTGCAAACTCCTTCGGGGAGCGTGGCAACCCCGAGTGCGCAAGACGCGGTACAGTTTGTGCGCTCGACGACTCCGATTTGCCCGTACTACACGTTGCGTACGCTGACGGACGTGAAGGTCGGTCCGAGCCCTGATTGGCTGCGTCGCGATTTAGAAGCGGCGGGTCTGCGTCCAATCAACAATGTCGTCGATATCACCAATTGGGTGCTCCTCGAGACGGGTCAGCCGTTGCATGCTTTCGACGCCCAAAAGGTACAAGGTGGAATTGAAGTACGCACGGCACGTGCGGGTGAAACTTTAACGTTGTTGGATGGCAAGACGGTGACGCTCGATTCCAGTGTCTGCGTGATTGCCGATGCGCAACGGCCCTTAGTGGTCGCAGGCGTGATGGGTGGTGCTGACAGTGGGGTGACGGCGCCGACGACGACGATTTTATTAGAAGCGGCTTGGTTCCAGCCTGGCGAAATTCGCCGTTCGGCTAAACGCCTTGGAGTCTCGACCGATTCGTCACACCGCTTCGCCCGCGATGTGGATCCAGCGGGTGTGGAGTTGGCTTCACGCTTAGCGACGGATTTATTGGTTGCTCACGCGGGTGCGAAAGTGGTCGGTCCAGCGGTGGCAGTGGGTAAGCCTCCCCGAGCGGAAGTAAAAATTACGCTGTCGGCAGGTTATGTCGCTGGAAAGTTAGGCACTGAGGTCAGCGATGATGAAGTGACGCAAACGTTGCGTCGCCTTGGCTTTACGGTCCAAGCGGTCGCTGGCGGTTTGGAAGTAATCGTGCCTTCGTTCCGTTCGGATGTGTTACGTCCGATCGATTTAGTAGAAGAATTTATCCGGATTCATGGCACTGACAAAGTCCCCGTCGGTCGTCCGCGTGCACCGTTGCCTGGCGAAGAAGATGCGACCTCAGCGATTTTCATTCGCGAGGTTTCGCAACGGCTCGTGGGTGCTGGCTTCACTGAGTGTTTTCACTACTCCTTGCGCACGACCGCTGAATTAGAACGCACGCTCGGGACGGTAGGAGCGGCGGCATTAGCTTTAGAAAATCCTTTAACGGCTGATCAGACGCATATTCGAGCCTCACTCGTGCCAGGTTTGGCGGGAGCATTGGCGGCGAATGTGTCGGTGCATGCCGATCCCCGTGGGTTGTTTGAAGTCGGTACGGTTTTCCGTCCGCAAGCCGATGGCACGGTTAAAGAATTTTTGGCGATTGCGGTGGCTCAATTAGCCAGCCCGATCACCCGTTCGTGGCAGACGCGCCCTGACTTTGATAGTTTGCAGGCCAAGCGTTTGCTCCAAGACATCGCTGGCTTAGCGGGCGTTGCTGAACATCGTTTATCGTATGCCACGTTGGAAGGTGGCCTCTGGCAAACGAGCCATGCGGCGACGATGCAAGACCGCGGCCGGGTCGCCGAAGGTGCTTTTGGCACGCTCTCGCTGCGTTGGACGCGCGAACTAGGACTCAAGGGGGCCGTCGTGGCGGCCGAAATCTTATTGCCGCGTAGTGCGTTCAAGGACGCTCGCAAAATGGCTCGCTTCGAAGCGTTCTCGTCTTTCCCGCCTTCGACTAAAGATGTCGCTGTCATCGTGCCGCAAACCGTTTCGGCAGGCGAAGTGGAAACTCGCGTGCGCCAAGCGGCGACGAAAGCCGCGGGGAAAGAGTTCGGTTTAGAAGCGGTGATTTGCTTCGACGTCTTTAAGGGGCCGGGCTTGCCGCCCGAGACGAAGAGTTTGGCCTTTGAAATTCATTGGCGGCATGCGTCGCGCACGCTGACGGATGAAGAAACGAATCAAGCACTCAACGCAGTCATTACTGCCCTTGAAAAAGGTGCGGGCTGGACGGTGCGCCGTTAATTTTATGGCTGAAGGTTTTGATATCGAACACTTGGCCAAGTTGGCCCGCTTGCAACTCACGCCAGAGGAGAAGGTGCTTTACGCCCAGCAACTGAATTCGGTTTTAGGCCATTTTCGGGCTTTAGCTGAAGCGGATTTGCCAGCGCAAGTGGATGACGCCCTGGTCGTTTCTGAAGCCGCGTTGCGGGCAGATAATCCTGGTCCCACGCTCGGAGCCGAAGCGGTCACGCGCGTTGCCCCGGCTTCTCGTGATGGTCAAATTTCCGTCCCCCGCGTGGTGGATGACGAGGCCTAAGCCATGAGCAACGCTTTACACCAATTATCAGCCGTTGAGTTATCGCAACGTTTGCAAGCTGGCACGTTGACCTCACGAGCTTTGGTTGATGCTTTGATAGCACGCTACGAAGCCGTGAACCCCAAGGTCGGGGCGTTCACCGCCCTCGATATTGCGGATGTGCGGGCTCAAGCGGACGCTTCGGATGAGCGACGTCGCCAAGGCAAAAGCCGTGGCCCGCTCGAAGGTATTCCCGTCGCTATTAAGGATAATATTGCGGTGAAGGGGCAGCCCTTGACCTGTTCGAGCAAGATGCTCGCTAAGTTGGTGTCGCCTTACGACGCACATGTAACGGAGCAATTACGGTCCGCAGGCGCGATTTTATACGGACGCTTGAACATGGATGAGTTTGCCATGGGTTCGTCCACCGAGAACTCGGCGTTGCAGAAAACGTTTAACCCTTGGGATTTGTCCCGCATTCCTGGTGGATCGTCGGGAGGCAGCGCAGCTGCTTTAGCCGCAGGCTTAGTGCCTCTGGCTTTGGGTTCAGATACTGGGGGCTCGATTCGTCAGCCGGCTTCGCACTGTGGAGTTGTCGGCTTGAAGCCTACTTACGGTTTAGTTTCTCGCTTTGGTTTAGTCGCCTTCGCCTCGTCCTTAGATCAAATCGGTCCGATGGCTCGCTCGGTCGAGGATTGCGAATTACTTTTGCAAGTATTGGCGACGCCTGATGCTCGAGACATGACGTGCTTTGATGCGTCGCATCGTCAACCTTTGCCCGTTGCGGCACCAGCGGCTTTACGCATCGGCGTCCCTCGAGGCTTTTTAGGTAAAGGGGTCGCTCCGGAGGTGGTCCAAGCCTTAGAAAGCGTCTTAGATTTTTATCGCCGGCAGGGCTGTGCGATTGTCGAAGTGGATTTACCTTCGGCTGATTTAGCGGTGCCGACTTATTACGTCGTCGCGACCGCTGAAGCTTCTTCTAATTTAGGTCGCTACGACGGCGTGCGTTATGGTCACCGCTCCACTCAAGCGTCGAACCCAATCGAGATGATGACGAACAGTCGCTCTGAAGGGTTTGGCCCCGAAGTGAAGCGCCGCATCCTCCTCGGTACGTTTGTGCTGAGTGCGGGTTATGCGGATGCGTACTACGTCCGAGCCTTGCGGGCACGAGCGAAGATTCGGGCCGAATATTTAGGTGCGTTGGCGAAGGTCGATGTGCTGCTAACCCCGACGGTACCGACGCCCGCTTTCAAGGTTGGCGAAAAAGCTTCTGACCCCTTGCAACTCTACCTCGAAGACATCTTTACTATCCCTGCGAATTTAGCAGGCCTGCCGGCCTTATCGGTGCCCTGCGGTCGCTCGGGTCAGTTGCCGATTGGTTTCCATCTCGTCGGCGCACCCCAAAGTGAAGCTAAACTCTTAGCTGCCGGAAAACTTTTCGAAGCCGCTCACGGTTTCGCCCATCAACAAGCTGCCCTATGAGTCAATCCACTGCCTCTTCTGATTGGGAAATCGTGATTGGTCTAGAGGTGCACGTCCAATTGCACACCCGTGCCAAGGTCTTTGCCTCGTGTGGGTGGGGCTTTGGACAGGAGCCGAATGAGCAAGTCGATGCGGTCGTCTTGGGGTTGCCGGGGACGTTGCCCGTGGTGAATCGCGAAGCCGTCGAACGCTCCATTCTTTTTGGGTTGGTCGTGGGAGCTGAGATCCCCGAACGCTGTGCGTGGGATCGGAAAAATTATTTCTACCCTGATAATCCCAAGAATTATCAGCTCACGCAGAAAGACTTCCCCGTGGTGGTTGGCGGGAAAGTCGAAATCGAATTACCTGGAGCCTCGCGCAATGTGATGGGCGAGCATAAGTGGATTCGACTCCACCACGCTCACCTCGAAGAAGACGTGGGCAAATTGAGTCACGCCGGCGGTGGTTCTTTGGTGGATTATAATCGTGCTGGGGTACCGTTGTTGGAAATTGTGACCGAGCCGGATTTACGTTCGGCGGCGGAAGCCGAAGCGTTCTTGCGTTCGCTGGTGGCGATGCTCACGCAAGCAGGCGTGGCAGATTGCGACATGGAGAAGGGCCAACTGCGTTGCGATTGTAACGTCTCAGTCCGGCCGCGCGGAGCTACCAAATTGGGTACCCGCACGGAAACCAAGAACCTGAATTCCATTTCCGGGGTACGCGACACGGTTATTTACGAGTCCGCCCGCCAAATCCGTGAATTGCAAGCCGGTCGCGCCATTGTGCAAGAAACCCGCGGGTGGAATGCCGAGCAGGGGAGAGGTTATGTTCTGCGCGATAAGGAAGACGCTCATGATTATCGCTACTTCCCGGATCCCGATATTCCCACCTTGCTGATTTCACGGGATACCGTGCAGCGACTCCAGCAACAAGTCCCTGAGAATTTATACGACCGCCAGCGTCGCTACATGGAAAAGCTAGCTCTGCCTTACACGGCGGCTTCCGTCCTCGTGGCCCAGCGCCGTTTAGCGGAGTGGTTTGAAGAGGCCGTAGCGGCTTATCCCGCCAATCCCCAAGGCATCGCGAATCTAATCGCCAATGACCTCTTGCGCGACCTCGCTGCCGGCTCGGCTGAGTCTTCGGGCGAAGGGGTGTCGACAACACCTGCGAAGACCGTGGATGACTGCCCTTTAAAGCCTGCTCAATTAGCTGCTTTGGTGAAGTTGACCGACGAAGGGCTGATCTCGAAACAACAAGCTAAGGAAGTTTTTGCTGAGATGTTTAAGACCGGCCAAGACCCGATGGTCATCGTGGAGCAAAAAGGTCTGAAACAAAACAGTGATACGGGTGAACTGGAAAAAATCGTCCGGGAGGTCGTCGCAGACCCCGCCGTGGCGAAGTCGATTGCCGAATACCGTGCGGGTAATGAGAAGGCTATTAACGCTTTGAAAGGTCCCATCATGAAGCGCACCCAGGGGAAGGCGAACCCTAGCCTGATTGATCAATTGTTACGCAAAATCTTGGGATGAGTACGCCAACTGCGGTTTCACCTTGGACGGCGGGGCTTAAGGCCGCGCGCGATAATTTTTGGCCGTCGGTGCTGATTTTAGTTTCCGCCACGGCTTTGGTGGTGAGCTATTATCACGCTCCGGTCGTCACGACGTGGCTTAATTGTATTGGCGATATTAACCGGCAGTACCCTTCGGGGTTTGCGTTTTGGTGTACGGCGGTGACCGCAGGTTTAATCCCGTGGTGTTTCCGCATGCTTTGGCCCGCGTTGCGCCCGCATCACCCGTTTTGGGATTTATTCCACAGCTTTTTCTGGTGGGCGTTCATGGGCATTATTGTGCGATATTTCTATGCACTCCAGTCGTTGTGCTTCGGGGCGGAAGTGTCGGTCGAAACCGTGGTTAAAAAAGTTTTGTTTGATCAGCTCGTTTTTACCGTCTTTTGCGGGGCACCGTTTAACGCCATTTCGCATTTCTGGAAAGATGCGGATTGGGATTTAGGCCGTTTGCGTTCGGCGATGGCTCCGGGTTGGTACCGCCGGCTGGTTTTGCCGAATCTCTTGCCGAATTATTTAGTTTGGCTCCCAGGTACCTTGCTTTTTTACAGTATGCCTGCGGAGTTGCAGTTGCCGGTGGCGAATTGCATTGGCTGCTTCTGGGCGTTGATGTGCGTTCGGATTGCCAAGCACTCTGAGGTAGACGGTAAGTAGGATTAGACTAAGGTCGCGGGGTGATGCCTTCCTTCTTAAGTTTGCTTTGCTGGTTACCCTTGGCCGTGGCCACCACGGCTGATTTGACGTCAGAAAAACCGGAGAGCCGCTTGGAGTGGCGCTTGGATTTGAAGGAGCCCGAAGCTGAAAAGGTGAAGGTGGAAGTAGAATTGGGTGGTGATGATGTGGCTTCCGTGACCACGATTAAAGGCGAGGACCGTCGACTCTACGCTTTGAATGTCGCCGTCCCCAAAGGGGAACGTCGCAAGGTGACTTTTTATATGGAGTGTCGTAATCCCACGATTTTCGATGCCCAGCATCAACCCGTTGCCAAAGTTGCGCTCAAGACGCGTGAACTGGGTTCAAAGTCTTGGGATCGGGCTTTGAGTTTAGAATTTATCGGGGATCATCCTCGAGTACGCCAAGTTACCACGGAGGTCTTAAGTGTCTTGCCTGTGCCGACGATTTATTTGGCAGGCGATTCCACGGTGACGGATCAGCCCACCGAGCCCTATTTGGGCTGGGGACAAGCGTTGCCCCTTTTCTTTGGGGCTCAGGCTTGTATCGCCAATCACGCTGAGTCGGGCCTCTCGTTGAAATCTTTTAAAGGCAGTCGACGTTTAGAGAAAATCGTCTCGGTGCTTCGTCCGGGCGATTACGTCCTGGTGCAATTCGGTCATAACGACCAAAAGGAAAAGGGGGAGGGGATTGGAGCTTTTACCTCTTATGCCCAATCGCTGCGCGATTATGTGGCCGCGATTCAGGCGAAGGGCGGCAAAGCGGTCTTAGTCACGTCGGTGGCCCGCCGTCGTTTTGATGCCAAAGGCCAAGTGGTGGAGAGTTTGGGCGATTTCCCCGCTGCGGTACGTCAAGTGGCTCAAGAGCTTAAAGTGCCCTTAATCGATTTGAACACCCTCTCGAAGCAACTTTATCAGAGCCTAGGTAGTGAAGGGACAATTCCACTCTTCTTGCATTATCCCGCGCATACTTTCCCGGGGCAGACTGTCGCGTTGCAAGACGACACACATTTTAGCGCTTGGGGGGCTTATGCCATCGCACGTTGTGCCGTGCAGGGCATGTCGCAAGGCGCTCCCGAACTCGCTAAGCTATTGGATTTGCCTGCCGACGGCTTTACGCCTGAAAAGCCTGAGGCTTTGGCTAAAGTGAAGATTCCCGCCAGTCCTTTGGTAAAGACCGAAAAGCCTGATGGTAAGTAGATTTTTAGTACCCCGGCTTGAAACCCTCTGGTCGATGATGGATGCTTCGTGAATGCCCAATCTTTTTGGAGAGATTGAACTCGGCGTTGCCGAGGTGGTGCCCTTCGATGGAGGGGCCCGGGCCTATTCTTACAGTGTTCCCGCGGGGTTAGCAAAAACGTTACAAGTCGGCCAATTGGTGCGGGTGCCGTTAGGTGGTCGCGTGAGTCTTGGCGTGGTTTGGAAATACCCCGCCGAGGCTCCTGCAAACACCAAGCTCCGCAGTGTTATTCTCTTAGAATATGAGCAGCCCGTGCTCACGCCTGATTGCTGTCGCTTGGCGGAGTGGATGGCGGGATATTATGGGTGCAGTTTGAATTCGGTCTTAGAAACCGTTTTGCCTGCGGCGGTGCGTAAAGGCGTCCGTCCAGTGCTGCAGCGTAGTTTGACTTTAGCGAAGTTGCCCGAAAAAGAAGTTCTCGAAAAGATGCGGCGGAAGGCGCCACGTCAGGCTGAAGCCTTAGACTTTCTTTCCGCCCAAAAAGGCCCAGTGGAACGAGCAAAACTCATTGCCGGCCTCGGGATGAGTCAGTCGGCCGTGGACGCATTGATCAAGCAGGGTTTGGTGCACGAGGAGGCGAGGGTGCTGTGGCGCGAGGCTTATAAGAACCCGTTTGCGGAGGGCGAAGTGGTGCCTGCGGCTGGACATAAACTTAACCCTGAACAAGTGGCGGCGGTCGAGTCGGCTGCACAGTCCCTTGCAAAAAAAACCTTCCACACCCACCTCTTGCACGGCGTGACAGGTTCGGGGAAAACCGAAGTCTACGTGGCTCTCATTCGCCAAGTCGTGGCGGCGGGAGGTTCAGCGATTTTCTTAGTACCAGAAGTCGCCCTCACCCCTCAAACCGTGGGTCGCTTGCGTTCGCGCTTGGCCGATTTAGGGGTGAAGGTGGTCGTGTGGCATAGTCACCTCTCCGCGGGCGAACGGTTTGATGCGTGGATGGCCATGTCGCTGGGGCAATCTCGCGTGGTGGTGGGGGCTCGTTCGGCGGTCTTTGCCCCCTTGCATGATTTGCGCCTCATCATTGTCGATGAAGAGCATGAACCCTCGTTCAAGCAGGGCGAAACCCCGATGTACCATGGCCGCGATGTGGCCGTCATGCGGGCTTCGCTCTTGGGGATTACCTGTGTGCTGGGGTCGGCGACGCCGTCGTTGGAGACGTGGCGCAATGCCCAGGCGGGGCGTTATATTTTAAATACGATGGCGAAGCGGGTGGATGATCGCCCGATGCCCGCCTTTCGGATTGTGGACATGCGGCGGGAGATTTTGCACAGCAAAGGCCAGCACATGTTGTCGCGTGAGCTGGTGCAAGGTCTGCGCGAGCGGTTGGAGAAACGGGAGCAAGCGATTCTATTTTTAAATCGCCGCGGCCATTCGCGTTCCTTGGTTTGCCCCGATTGTGGGGCGGTCGTGCAATGCCCGCGTTGCAGCGTGGCGTTAACGTTGCACCGCGAAGATGACACCGCCCGTTGTCACCTCTGTAATCATCAAGAAAAAGCCCCCGTGCTTTGTCCGCAGTGCCGTTCGCCTAAAGTGCGTTGGAAGGGGTATGGGACGCAGAAAGTGGAAGAAACCCTGACGCATCTTTTCCCGCGAGCTCGCGTGGCGCGGATGGATGCCGACACGATGAGCAAGAAGGACCGGTTCCGGGAAATTCTGTCCGATTTTCGGGCGGGGAAGTATGATATTCTTTTAGGCACGCAGATGATTGCTAAGGGGCTGGATTTCCCTCGCGTGACGCTGGTGGGTATTATTGATGCCGACCTTTCGTTGCAGTTACCCGATTTCCGGGCCAGCGAACGCACCTTCCAATTATTAACGCAAGTGGCAGGTCGAGCGGGTCGCGGTGATTTAGAAGGGGTGGTGGTGGTGCAGACTTTTCAGCCCGCGACGGACCCGATTCAATTTGCGAAGCGTTTAGACTTTCTCGGCTTTGCATCAGCGGAGTTAGAACGCCGCACCGAGTTTGGTTATCCACCTTGCCGACATTTAATTCGTCACGTCTTCCGCGGTCGGAGTGTCGACAAAGTTAACTTTGTGGCCGACGCTTGGGTGCAGGAGTTGAACCGCTTACACCCAGGGTTGGCCGAGATTCGGGGTCCCGCGCCTTGTCCTTTTGAGAAAATCCAAGATCAGCACCGCGTGCACCTCTGGTATTTTGTGTCGGGGGTGAAGTCATTCTTGGCCGCCATGCTGCCTTTACGGGCTAAGTTCTTGTGCGACGAAGAGGTCATCGACGTCCTAGACGTCGACGCCCAAGACTGTGCTTAGTGCTGGTAGGGGTTCGATGGTGGTCGCGACAGGACTTGAACCTGTGACTTCAGCAATGTGAATGCTGCGCTCTAACCAACTGAGCTACGCGACCGTGTCACCGAGCAGTCTTGTTAAATGAGGTCAGGAGGGGAGGCGGGCAAGCCTGATTTACTTAGGTTTTAGGGCTTTTGCCCTCCTTTTGCTCCCCGCTTGCTATCTGATTTTAATCTCTAATCTTAATATTCATGGACCAAGCCCTCCCATCATCTGGCCCGCGGATTGCCGATGAGCGTTTGATTCTGCTTACCCCGGCCGCTGGGGTGAAGGTGCAGGCGTTGGCTTTGCGAGAGAACCAGGGGTCGTACCTGCGTGTCGCCATCACCGGTGGCGGGTGCAATGGCTTGGCTTATAAAATGCGGTTTATTGAAGCTCCCAAGCCCGCAGATATTTTAGTTAACACGGCGGGAGTCACGGTCGTGGTTGATGCGAAGTCCGCCCTCTACTTGCGGGGGACGCATTTGGATTACTCAGATAAGATGATTGGTGGCGGGTTTAAGTTTTCGAACCCCAATGCCAAAGCCAGTTGTTCGTGTGGCGAAAGTTTTTCGCTGTAAAATTGACATTCGCCTCTGGGGACCCCCTCTTTCTTTATTCTTCCAGTGTTTACCCTGCTTAAAACTGATACGGCTTCGGCCGCACGTCTGGGTGTTTTGCAAACACCCCATGGCGAAGTCCGCACCCCAGTTTTTATGCCCGTTGGCACGCAAGCCACGGTGAAGGGGCTGACGCCACAGCAAGTAGAAGAAACCGGAGCTCAAATTTTACTCAGTAACACGTACCATTTGAACTTACGACCTGGGCGCGAAATCGTGCGCCAAGCAGGCGGTTTACATAAGTTCATGAATTGGTCGAAGCCGATCCTTACGGATAGCGGCGGCTTTCAGGTTTTTTCGTTAGCTAAGTTCCGGCAAGTGACGGATGACGGTATTCATTTCAGCTCGCACCTCGACGGGAATAAATTGTTCCTTGACGTAAAAGAGTGTTTTGAAATTCAAGACGCCTTAGGATCGGACATTGCGATGGTGTTAGACGAATGTCCCCCTTGGCCGTGTGAACGTGCGGCGTGCGAAGTTGCCGTCACGCGTTCGATCCGCTGGGCTAAAGAAATGCTCCAGCTCGCCAAAGACCGGGGTTTCTTGGCTTCGGGACGTCATTTATTCTGCATCAATCAAGGCTCCGTCTACGAAGATTTGCGCATCCGTTGTGCGGAAGAACTGGGCGGTTTAGATTTTCCAGGCTTTGCCATTGGCGGGGTGAGTGTGGGTGAGCCGGAAGAAGAAATGCTCCGTCAGGTCGGCATCGCCGCCCCGCGTTTACCGGCTAATAAGCCCCGCTACGTCATGGGCGTCGGCACCCCGCCGCAATTGCTCCGGATGGTGGCGTTAGGGGCGGACATGTTTGATTGTACCATGCCCACCCGCATTGGACGTCACGGAGGGGCGTTTACGCCCGATGGCCCCGTGAGTTTAAAGCACCTGCGTTACCGCGAAGATCATCGCCCGTTGGTGGAAGGTTTGGATAATTACACCTGTCGCCATTTTTCACGGGCTTATCTCCGACACCTGCATCACGCCAGTGAATCCTTGGGGGGGACTTTATTAGCGCTCCACAATATTCATTTTCTCCAAGACCTCATGGCGCAGGCTCACCAGCATATTGCCGCCGGTGATTTTGTGAGCTGGTCCAAGGCTTGGTGCGAACGCTACGAGGCGGGGGCGAAGGACGAATTGCCCGCCGACTAATTTAGCGGGCGTTGCCGTTAAACGTTAAACGCTGACCGCGCGGGGCGTGGTCATGGACGCGCCCGTTTTCGTAGACGCAGTTACCATTGACGAACGTGCGTTCGATTTGGTGCGAGAAACGTTGGCCTTCCAAGGGCGACCAGCCGCATTGATAGAGCGTGTTTTCAGCACTAACGGTCGTGGTGGCTTGGGGATTTACGACGACTAAGTCGGCCCAATAACCTTCGCGAATATAGCCTCGGTTAACGATGCCGAATAACTCGGCAGGAGCATGACAGGCGCGGGTAATCGCAGTTTCCAGCGGGATGGCGCCTTGCTTGGCGAGTTCGAGTAAAATGAGCAAGGAGTGCTGCACTAAGGGCAGGCCCGAAGGGGCCTTAAAGTAGCTTTGGGCTTTCTCTTCACGCGTGTGGGGCGCGTGGTCGGTCGCAATCACATCAATCACTCCGGAGGCCACGGCGGCCCGCACGGCATCGCGATCCGCTTGGGTTTTAATCGCTGGGTTGCACTTAATTTTATGTCCCAAACGAGCGTAGTCTTCTTCGGCGAACCACAGGTGATGCACGCAGGCTTCGGAGGTGAGGCGCTTATTGGCTAAGGGGGCATTGCTGAAGAGGCTTAACTCTTTAGCCGTTGTGATATGTAAAATATGTAAGCGAGCTTGGTGACGGCGGGCGAGGGCGACGGCGAGGGAGGAGGAAGCGTAGCAGGCTTCGGCGGAACGAATGTGTGGGTGTTCACCGGCGGGGACCTCTTCGCCCCAGCGAGCTTTCGCGGCGGCTTCCGCTTGCTTGATCATCGGCGTGTCCTCGCAGTGCGTCGCAATGAGTGTCGGGCAATTTTGGAAGATGCCTTCGAGGGTGCCGGGATTATCCACGAGCATATCCCCCGTCGATGAACCCATGAAGATTTTGACCCCGCAGACCTGATGGGGGTCGATGGACTTGATGGCTTCTAAGTTATGATTCGTGGCCCCAAAGAAGAAGGAGTAGTTGGCAAGGGAGGTTTCAGCTGCCCGGGCGTATTTCGCTTCCAAGGTCGGCAAGTTGACCGCAGGAGGTTGCGTGTTGGGCATCTCCATGAACGACGTCACCCCGCCGGCCACGGCCGCACGTGCTTCACTTCCAATCGTGGCCTTATGGGTGAGACCAGGTTCGCGGAAGTGGACTTGGTCATCGATGAGACCAGGCACTAACCACTTACCCGTTAAGTCGATTTCTTGATCGAAGCTTAAATTCGAGGGCAGGGTGCCAATCCGCTCAATTTTACCGTGGCGGATGAGGACATCGGCTACCATTCGCCGTCCCTCATTGATAATTTGCGCTTGGCGGAGGACGACGGAGGCCATGGAGGGCAGGGGACTAAGCTTTAGCCTTGGCGTCCGTTGGGGCAGCTTGCGGTTCGTAGCCTACCTTAACGATGTCGGACAGGTCGGACTTCTGGATACCTTCAGGGTTGATATTCACGGCCGAGACTTGGAAGCGCGTGCCGCGACGGTGACTGAATTTCAGGACGAAATTCGTCACCAAGAGGTTTTCCTTCGGGTAAAGTTCGCTTTTACGAGCCACCATGGTCGAGACCAGTTCTTCGGTCTGTTCGGGGGTGGCGCCAGGGAGTTGGGAAAGGCGTTGCTTGGCTTGGGCAATCTTGGCTTCGCCCTCAATGGCGGCGTTCCAGATGAGCACGGCGATGTTCATGGCTCCCTTTGCGGCCGTGTGGTTGTTGCCTGCCTGCTCGAGGACGGGTTGAGCGTAGATGATGAGCTTGTCGGCAATCGTCGGCTCCTTGCTTTGGGTAGGACTTAAGTCTTCCTTAGGCTTGCTGGTGATAAAGGCGCGTTGGATGGGGCGGGGCTTGTTGCTACCGAAGGCACCGCTTTGGCGACTGAATTGGGACATAAAGATCGTAAGAGATTTACAGTGCTAAGCCGGGGAGTGCTTGTCGGCAAGCCCTATCCCTGTGTCGATTGGTACTCAGCCTCATTGACAACTCCGGGGAGAATACCCACCCTACCTTTGTTTTCACCGTGGCAGACTATAGCGAAGTTATCCGCCAAAACCGACGCGACCACCTCGCGAAACCTAACTCCCACCCCCGAGGCGTTCACCGTTACTTTGAGAGTACGTTGTTACCGTTTCCGATTGAGCGAGTTTTTGAGTTCTTTTCGAAGCCCGAAAATTTAGCGGCCATCACGCCGCCCGAGATGCAGTTTCGCATCGTGACGCCCTTGCCGATTGTCATGGGCCAAGGGACTTTGATTGATTACCGCTTAAAAGTTTTTGGCTTCCCGATGGGTTGGCGCACCCGCATCACGCACTGGGATCCACCCTATGCATTTGCCGATGAGCAATTGCGCGGGCCTTATGCCCTTTGGTTGCACACGCATAATTTTGCCGATGAAGGTGGGAAGACGCGGATGGATGATGAAGTCTTGTATAAGATGCCCCTTTGGCCGTTGGGCGAAGTCGGCGGGTTCTTAGTGCACAAGAAGGTTGAAGAAATTTTCCGTTACCGCCGTCGCCGCATCCGCGAAATTTTAGGCGCCTAAGTTTTAATGCTAGGGAGGCTACGGCGTTAGCCTTGTTGCATCTTGGTGCGTCTGGAATGGTGCCTTGGGTAGGGAGGGGATTACGATCCCCTCCGTTGGCAAAGGAGGCATTGGTGGTGCGACAAAGGTGCAAGGGGCTGAGCAGCGTCGTACGGCGTGAGCGGACGACATGGTAATGTCGTCCCTACCTGGCGACCCAAGGACGATGACGCAGTATCGTCCCTGCCAGATTATTTACAGAGCTCGTTGACGTTGGACCGGCGGCCGGCCCAACAAATCCCGCGTAATAAAAGCGTCTTAACGTCGTCTCGGGCAAAGTTGACGTAAGTGTGTCCAGGGATGAACACAAACGCTCGATGGCCTTCGTTTTCGTAAGTCCAGATTTGGGTTTGAATGTCGACCGTACCGTCTTTCTTTTTCGGCGTGGGTGCCGTGGCCAGCGCATGAATGTCGCTGCGTAAATCCATGTCGTAATAAATTTCATCCTTCATTTTGAAGTCTTTGATCCCTTGCACCAGAGGGTTGGCAGTATCGACGAAGTTTAATTCCATGGGACCTTCGCGCCACTTGGTCACTTTTTGTTTCCAAGCTCCACCGATGAGATTCTTAAAGAATTCAGTGGCGGGGTCGTTGCTGGCCACGGTGCCTGCGTGAATGACCACGAAGCCACCGCCGCGGTGGGCGAAGGCGGCGACGTTAGTTTGTTCTTCAGGTTTAAAATCGCCACCCCCTTGACGGTGGATGATGAGAACGTCGGTTTCGGCTAATTGGGCGGCGGTGGGGAAATTGTCACTGCCCGTGGCCTTGGCCCCGGCGGCGTTTAAAAGTGGCACCCAATCGCGTAAGAACGCGGGATGGTCGTGGTCGCCAGGTCCATGAGTTTTAGGTCCCGAGCGAATGAAAACGCGGAGCGGGGCAGGGCTGTTGGTCGGGGTGGCCGGCGTTTCCGCGGCCCAGAGTGAACCAGCGAAGGCGAGGGCAAGTAGCAGCGATTTCATGGGGAGGGGTGCTGCCGTATCTTATAGAACCCTGGCCTAATTCAAAACTTTTAAGAGCTCGTCTAACGAGTGAATGAAGCGGTCCGCCCCCGCCACCACTTTGGGGCGCTGGACGTAACGGCCAAAGCCGATGAACTGATCGGCATCCCCTTTTACTTCTAAATCGCTGGCCCCATCGCCGACCATGACCACGTGGACGGCACCGAGCTCTTGGCGGAGTTTTTGCGCGACGATATTTTTGCCTTTGGTGCGGGCCGTCGGACAGGTCTCATCAAAGCCCGCATACTGCCCATTGGCTTGAAATTTCAAATTTACGGCCTCGACGCGGGAGACGCCTAAGAAATGGGCAAAGGGTTGAATCGCTTGGGTAAAGCCACCACTGACAATGACCACCGTCCAGCCACGTTGACGCAGTTGGGGTAGGGTGGCGAGGGCCGTTGGCTCGACAGTGGCGATGTATTTTTGACCGATTTGCAGGAGCTCTTGTTGCGTCGGCTGAATCAGTTCCAAGCGCCGGGCAAAAATGGCTTCCATGGGTGTGCCGCCGTTCATGGCCGCATTGGTCATGGTTTCAATTTGATGAAACACTTCGGGCCCACGCAAACGGCCTAATTCGTCGACCCCTTCGATGGACGAGAGGGTAGAATCGCAGTCAAAAAGGAGGAGTTTGTTAGCCACGCCGTACTACACTTATTCCTCCGAGTTTGGTCAAGGAAAGGTCAAGGGCAGTCCGTGCCCCGCTTTTCCTTGTAGAAGTATCAAATTAAGGCAGACGTAGGGGATGCGATTTCTAGGGATTTTCTTGGGAAGTTGGCTAAGTTTACAGTTCGCAATGGCCCAAGCGGTAGAGCCGATAGCGGCCCTAACGCCCAAGTCGCGTGTCTTGTTTCAAGGCGACTCTATCACCGATGGCAACCGGGGCCGATCGGCAGACCCGAATCATATTTTAGGCCATGGCTATGTGTTTATCATCGCGGCCCGCCAAGGTGCGGCCTTCCCCGTGGCCCAAGTCAACTTCATGAATCGCGGCGTGAGCGGTAACACCGTGCGCGACTTACAAAAGCGCTGGGCCAAGGACACGCTCGAATTAAAGCCCGATTTATTGAGTATTATGATTGGTGTGAATGATAGTTCGCACGGCGTGCCTTTGGACGAATACGAGAAAACTTACGATCAACTCTTGGCCGACGCTCGCAAAGCCAATCCTCAATTGAAATTAGTGCTCTGTGCGCCCTTCGTGAAGCACCAAGGAGGCCCAGTGCCTGAGGACATTGTGGCTCGGCAAAAAATCGTGGCCCAACTCGCCCAAAAATACGGCGCCGCTTTAGTCGAATTCCAGAAAATCTTTGATCAGGCGACAACTGAGCAAGTCTCGGCTGATTATTGGATTTGGGACCGCGTCCACCCCACGTATCGCGGTCACCAGTTGATGGCCGATGAATGGGAGCGCGTAGTGCGGGCTTATTGGAAATAAAATCATGATTAAATTAACCGATTTAACGAAGGTTTACGGAGCACAAACGGCCGTTGACCATTTGTCCTTAGAAATTCCCGCAGGCCAAATCGTGGGGCTCTTGGGCCCGAATGGCGCAGGCAAGTCAACGACCCTGAAGATGATTACCGGCATGCTTCGACCAACCTCTGGCACGGTGCAGGTCGCGGGCTATGATGCCACGACGCACTTGATGGAGGTGAAACGCAGTCTTGGTTTCGTACCCGAAAGCGGTGCACTTTATGAGTCCCTCACGGGCTTGGAATACCTGCGTATGGTGGCGGCCCTGTATGGCATCGAAGCCGAGCAGGCTGATGTGCGCATTCAGGAGTTTATCCAATTCTTCGACATCACGTGGCAGGCCTTAGGCGAAAAAATTTTAGCTGCTTACAGTAAGGGCATGCGGCGCAAGATTGTGATTATTGCGGCTCTCTTGCATAATCCCCCGGTCTTACTATTCGATGAGCCTTTAGACGGCCTTGATGTGAATGCGGCGATGGGTTTTAAGACGTTGATTCAGACTTTGGCCAAGCAGGGGCGTACCATCGTTTACAGTTCACATATTTTAGATGTCGTGGAGAAAGTCTGCCACCGCGTCGTCATCATCCACCAAGGCCGCTTGGTCTTAGATGGAGCCCCCGCAGAAGTCAGTGCACAGCATGGCGGGCAAAGTCTTGAGGCCGTTTTTTCGAAATTAACTGGCGGTGATGTTTTGCGCGAAAAAGCGGAGAACTTCGCCCGTACTTTTACTCCCGGTGGTACCGAGCAACCTTAAAGTCATCCAACGGCGGGCCCTTTATACGCTGTTTGACCGCATTTATAAGCGCGGTCGACGCGTGCAGTGGAATCGCGATTTCAATCCCGAGAAGAGTCGTCGTCGGCAGTGGTTGGGGTATGCCATCGTGGTGGCGATGGGGATGCTCATGGTGAGCTTTGTCCCGGGCAAGACCCCCTTCCTCGTTTTTGTTACCCTGATGCATTCCTTCACTACGCTCGTCGCTGGGCTGGGAGTGATGTATGCTTGCAGTGAAATCCTCTTTCATGAGCAAGAGTCAGACATCCTCTTGCACCGCCCCGTGGAGACGCGGTTGATTTTACAGGTCAAAGCCTGGGTTATTTTTAATAATATTTATCTCCAGATTCTGTTATTCAACCTCTTGGCGATGGCCTTTGCATTGAGCCGTCCTGAGGTGGATGCCCGCTTCTTGGTTTCACATGCTTTAGCCTTGGGTCTAAATATTTTAGGTACGCTCAGCTTTGTGATTTTAGCGTATCACGTTTGCTTGAAACTTTTCGGTCGGGAGCGGTTACGGAATTTCATGACTACGGCCCAGATTGTGGCCGCATTTGCGATTCTTTTCAGCTCCCAAGCCTCGCTGCGTTATTTTAAGTCCATTGATGGGTCCGCTTGGCAGCCGTCGGTTTGGCTGAATTGTTTCCCCACGGTTTGGTTGGCGAATTTAGAGTCTCTGATCTTGGGTTTGCCGCGTACGCCGTTCCTGTGGACTGGGGTGGTCTTGGCTCTGCTCGTTCCGCTCTTGTTGGCTTGGTTGGCGTTGAGTGTTTTGGCGGGGGCGTATGAAGAGGCCGTCAGTGCCTTGAACGAACAGGCACCCCCACGTCGCATTACTCCCGGGCAGGAACGTCGTTGGGCGGAACGTTGGACACGGTCTTGGTGGGCAAAAATCTGGATGCGCGATCCCGTCGAACGTGCAGGGTTTCTCCTGACGCTGGCCCAGGTGACGCGCGTCCGGAATGTGAAGTTAAAGTTCTTCACCCGTTTATTACAATTTTCGACTTACCCCTGTTATTTTATCATGGCGGGGGTGGATGCTCAGTCATCGTGGTTGGGCTTTTTCTTCCCCGGTGTCTTTGGGTTAATCGGTTACACGTTAGGTGATGTGATTTTGCATTCAGAAGAATTTTTGGGAGCCGACATCTTTCGATTTACACCGTTACCGTCGCCCGCCGCCTTATTCTACGGGGCGCGGAAAGCGACGCTCGCGTTGGCGTTTATTCCCATCTTGTTCATTTGGAGTACAGTCTTGGTCTTACTCGCCCGCGATGTGGCCATTCTCGAATCGCTGATTCCGAGCGTGCTGTTTGGCTTAACCTGTAGTTACGTGCCCGCGCTGACTAAACCCTCGTTGATTTTCTCGCTTTCTGATCCTGTGGGCATGGCCTTTAGCAAAGGGTGTTTATTCCAATTACTCCCCATGCTAGTGGGAGCTCTCATAGGTGGGATTTCTTACTTCGCCCAGCAAGTTGGTCTGTTTCATGCTTGGGTGCTCGTTCTCGCCGTCGGCTTCTTCTTCTTAAGCAAGTTTTTCCGGGCTCGCTTGGAACGACAGCCCCTTGACCTCGAAGCCACTTAAACGCTTAGGGTGTGAAGGGCTTTAAATCCGCAAAGTTAACAATCTGAATATTTAGGGACTGAGCTTTTTTAATTTTGGCCGGTCCAGCATCCGCTCCCACGACTAAGAAATGGACTTGGGAGGAGAGGGTGTCGGTAATCGTATAACCTAGGGAGGCGACGTGCTGTTGGGCTTGCTCGCGATTCATCCCTTCGACTTTACCACTGACCACGGCCACGTTGCGGACGCTGGATTGGGTCGCTTGGCGCAATTGAGTTTTCAGCGACTGGGCACTTTTGCTGGCCTTCTTATTTTGGCTAAGTTCTGCACAGGATTGCTGGCACCACAGGAATTCTTGCTCCGCTGCCTTGAGCGGTGCTTGGGCTCGTTGCAGGATTTTTGGGACGTTAGGTTGGGCGACGAACTCAAAGAGCTTTTGTAATTCCGCTAAGTGCGACAGTGCTTGGGTTTTATCGGCCACTGCTTCGGCTCCAGCGGCGATGCTGGTCATCAAGTCAGCATTAAAAGACACGATCTTAATCGCCGTTTTTAGGTCGATGCCAGGAATGCCGAGCGCGAGTAGGGTGTCGCACAGGCTTTGGGCTTTGCGAGCTTTGAGGTAGATGAGACGCAGGGCGTGGTCGCCTAAGTTGCGCAGGTAAAGTAATTCGCAATCTGGGTTGGCGGGCTTGCCGTAGCCGTTCTCACGCAAGGCAAGGATTTCGCTTTGCAGGTTGGGGTCGGCTAAAGCTTTGAGGATTTCTTTAGAGATTTCTGTCCCGATGGATTTAACGATGCTGTGATAGCCTGTTTTCGTCGCCTTGCTGTTTTTCTCGGGCAGCAACAGGTCGCTTTCTTGGAGCGTCAGGAAGTTTTCTAAAGACCCCACGTAGTCGCTCAGGTCTTTGGCTGTTTCGATGCCGACTTGCGGGATGCCGAGGGCATTGATGGCGCGCCAGAGTTCGCGCTCTCTCGCCTCGGCCACGCCGTTGAGGATGTTTTCGACCGATTTTTCGCCAAAGCTTTCTAGCGTGGCCCATGCTTCGGCACGCAGGCTAAAAATATCGGTCGGACTGGCGACTAATTGACGGTCGATGAGTTGGGTTGCTAAGGCTTCGCCTACGCCTTCAATATCCAGGCAGTGTTTCGAGGCGAAATACATCAGGCGGCGAATTTTCATTTCGCGCGACGGAGCACGTAGTTTGTAGGCTGCCTCATCGCCTTCGCGAATGGCATCTAAACCTAATTCTTGGAGTCGGGCTTCAAAATCAAAGGGCACCGTATCCACAGGTCGTTTTTCTAAAACCACTTGCAGGATTTGCGGGATGATTTCGCCAGCCTTTTGCAATCTTACCGTGTCGCCTTCGCGAATGTCTTTACGCTTAATTTCGTCGGCGTTGTGCAACGTCGCTCGCGAGACTGTGGTGCCAGCGAGGAGGACAGGTTCCAGTTCCGCAACGGGCGTGATGACCCCAGTGCGTCCCACCTGCATGCTAATCGTTTTAAGTCGGGTCTCGGCTTGATCGGGCGGAAATTTGAACGCCACCGCCCAGTGCGGGAATTTGCTCGTGGTTCCGGTGCGCTGCTGGTCGGCCAGGCGATTTAATTTCACCACCGCACCATCGGTGGGGAAGGGGTAATCGCGACGGAGCGTATCGATTTTTTGAATCGCGTCCCAAGTGGCTTCGAGTCCGCTTTGCACGGGCAAGTCATGGCGCACCGGGAAGCCCCATTGTTGCAGTTGGTTTTTAAAATCGTGGAGGGTGCTGAAGATGGCGGGCTCGCAGGCACCTAGTCCGTAGCAAACAATGGACAACCGGCGCCGGGCGGCTTCGTGGTGGTCGAGCAATTTAATGGTCCCGGCTGCTAAGTTGCGCGGGTTGGCGTAGAGCGTTTCTCCCGCTGCTTCCCGTTCGCGGTTTAACCGCTGGAACTCGGCCAACTCCATGTAAATCTCGCCCCGAATTTCCAAGAAATCGGGCGCATTACGAAGTTGGCGCGGGATGGTTGTGATGAGTCCCACGTTATGGGTCACATCATCGCCGCGAGAGCCATTGCCGCGGGTCACGGCATGTACGAATTGACCTTTCTCGTAGGTCAGGGAAACCGCGACGCCATCGACTTTGGGTTCGACGATAAATTCCAACAACGTTTCGCCTAAGGCCTTGCGCAGTCTTTCTCCAAAGGCGTCGAAGTCGGCTTTATTATAAGTATTATCCAGCGACAGCATCGGCTCCCGGTGGTCGCGTTGTTGAAAGCCCTCGGAGCGATCATCGCCGATACCCAGTTCGGGACTCGGTGGGGCGGCGACTTCGGCTTCCAACTCGCGGAGGCGGGCGACGAGGATGTCGAATTCGAAGTCCGAGATCTCGGGTGAGTTCCGTTTGCGATACAGTTGCTCATGTCGGGCAATCTCTTGCCGAAGTCGTTGGATCTCTGCTTGGACGGACTCCTGAGACATGGATTAAGTTCGGAAGATAAGGTGTAGGCGCTGGCAGGGGAAGTTGAATCCTTTTCGCCACGGGTTATTTACATTTTGCCCTACCAAGGCCAGCGGGCCTGGGGCACAAAAAAACCTGCGCACGCTGGGTACGCAGGTTTCAGGGAGGTGTTAACCTCGGAGGGCTTTATTTAGCGTGGGCTTTGACGAATTCGATGTCTGCCTTCACTTGGGGTACGCTGTTATCCCAGTCCGCTTCGTGTTCGACCGAGATATGACCATCAAACTTCTGCTTCTTTAATTCCTCTAAGCAAGCGGCCACGTCGACTACGCCTTGACCCGCGACTACCACAGGGGCACCGCCGTTGGCGGCTTTGTCTTTTAAGTGAACGCTGATGATGCGACCATTCAGGATGCGGAGGCACTCGACCGGCTTGAGGTTCGAGGTGCACCAGTGACCGAGGTCAGCGCAAGCACCGAGGTGTTTGTCGCGGCTTTCGACCACGCCTAAGATGTAGAGCGGATTCCAGACCTTGTACTTAGGATTGCTCATGGAGCCGCCGTGCTCGTGGAAGGCGACTTTGATGTCGTTTTCGATGGCGGCCTTTTCCCAGGCAGCGACCATCTCGGTGGATTCGGTGCAAACCGAGTAGAGTCCCATTTTCTTGGCCCAAGCCATGATCTCGTTCACGTCTTTTTCGCTACGGGCGCCGACGACGCCGTAGTTCACGGCCTTCACGCCTTGGCGTTTCAGTTCCGCTTGCAGTTCAGCCATCGCTTCGGCCGACATCGTGTGACTCACTTTGTCTTTCGAACCGGGCTTCAAGGTTTGGCCGGGGTAGAACTCAATCAAGTTGCCGCCCGCTTCCTTCGTCTTGGCGATCGCTTCAAACGCGGAGAAGCGGTTGAACGTGTAGGCCTGACAGCCCACGAACCAGCCATTTTGGCGGAATTCGTCGGGAATAGGGTCGGCATTGACCTTCGCAACGAGGGCTAAGGCAAGGAGGAGGGCGTAACGCATAGGGGTTATGATTGGGTATGACACAGATAGTGGGGGTGTGTTCCCTAGGTCAAGAACCCCTCCGCTTTTTGCATGAACTTGGCCCATCGCCGCCCAAAAAGGCGGGATGTTTTTCGCAACTTGGTGGCGTCGTTGGTGTCACTGGCGCAGCTTAGGGGCCCGGGGCGAGCGGTGGGCGGCGGCCTATTACGCTCAGCAAGGCGGGCAACTCTTAGCTCAGAATTGGCGTGCCGGGGTGGATGAGCTAGACCTTGTGGTCTTGGAAGGGCGGGTTGTGGTTTTTATTGAAGTTAAGACTCGGACGGCGGAGCAGGGGGGTGAGGGGTATGGAGCCGTTAATCGACGAAAAAAGAGGGCGCTTCGCCGGGCGGTACGCGCCTGGTTGCGGGAAATTGACAGGATTGCCCATGTCCGCTGCGACATCGTGGAGGTTCTGGTTTGCAATAGTCGTTTGGTTCGCATCCTCCAGCACCGTGGCGTACTCCTCTTACGGCGTCGTCACTCCTAACTCACAATGTCCGATACCGAACGCCATCCGTTTCTTGACGGTCTCAGTAAGCATCGCGGAGCTCAACCGACTTGCGTCGTCATTTTTGGCGCTTCGGGTGATTTAGCGGCCCGCAAGCTCCTGCCAGCGCTTTATAACCTGGCCGTCGACAGCTTATTGCCTGCCGAATTTTTCCTGATTGGGTTTGGCCGCAAGCCCGTGGCCGATGCCGAGTTTAAGGCCCAATCGGCTAAGGATATCACGCAGTTTTCCCGCCGGGCGTTCCGAGCCGACATTTGGCAGCGCGTCGAGGCCAATATGTCCTACCAAGCCGGTGGTTATGATGAGGCTGCGGCCTACGTGGCTTTGAAGAATCAGATTGAGCAAGCCGAACAGAAGGCCGGTCGCCCCTTGCAATTGGTCTTTTACGTCTCGACGCCGCCCACGGTCTTTGAACCTATTTTAGAAAACTTAGGACAGTCGGGTTTAGCCTCGCGCGGCCAAGGTACGGCCTTGGAGAGCAAGGTGATTATCGAAAAACCCTTTGGTCGCGATTTGCAGTCGGCGATGCATTTGAACCGCATTGCGGCCCGTAATTTCCAAGAGTCGCAAATTTACCGCATCGATCACTACTTAGGTAAAGAAACCGTCCAAGACCTCTTGGTGCAACGCTTCGCAAACCCCATTTACGAGCCACTCTGGAATAATCACCACGTAGACCACGTGCAATTAACCGTGGCGGAAGAACTCGGGGTGGGCTCGCGCGGGGGTTATTACGATCACAGCGGGGCGACGCGTGACATGTTGCAAAATCACACCATGCAGTTGCTGGCGTTGATTGCGATGGAGCAACCGCAGTCGCTTTCGGCGGAGCACATTCGCGACGAAAAAGTAAAACTCCTTTCCGCGATTCAGCCCTTGAATTTAGGACCGCAGGGCGATGCCGTTCGCGCCCAATACACGGCGGGTTTATCGGCGGGCGAAAAAGTTGCCGGCTATCTCCAAGAAAAAGATATCCCGGCCACTTCCGAGACTGAGACTTTCTGTGCCTTGCGTTTAGCGATTCATAATTATCGCTGGGCTGGCGTGCCGTTTTACATGCGTTCCGGTAAGCGCCTCGCCCGCCGCGTGTCCGAAATCGCCATTCAATTCAAGCAGCCCAAGAACGGCCTCTTTTCAGGTGATTCACGCTACGACCTTTCACCCAATCGTTTGGTGATTCAGATTCAGCCCGACGAAGGCAGCACGCTGGTCTTGAATTCTAAAGTTCCTGGTTTGGAGCCGCGTACCCAGCCGGTGCGTTTGAGCTTCCGTTATGCGACCACCTTTGGTTCGAACACGCCTGAAGCTTACGAGCGTTTGATTTTAGATGCCGTGGTGGGGGATCGCACCTTGTTCATTCGCGGTGATGAAACCGAGGCCTCGTGGCGCATCTTTACGCCGTTGCTCAACGACTGGCAACAGTCGGTGAATCAAGGCATGCAGACTTACGCCGCGGGTTCGTGGGGTCCCAAGGCAGCCGATGATTTATTGGCTGCACAGGGGCATGCTTGGCGTAATACTGGACGATAATTTATGGCCCATCCCATTCTCGACGCTTTGCCAGGTTTTACGGTTAAAATCTCGGAGGCGTTGCATTCTTTGGATAAAGCCTGGGCTAATGAAGGCGAAGAGTCGGCACGTGCTTCGCAGATGAATTTGGTGCTCATGTTTGGGGCGGACGTCACGCCTGCGGATGCCCAAGCTCGCTTCGATGAAGCCATTGTTTTTGCCCAACGTTATCCTTGTCGGTTGGTTGTTTTAGCCGCTCGTCCGCTCGCGGAAGCTCCCGCTCCGTTGGAGGCGAAGGTGAACGTCGTTTGCTTCTTTGATCCCGCCCGTCGCGGGAAGCGTTGTTGCGAAGCGTTGATTTTAGCCCACGGTGCACCCACGCCCGAATTAGAATCGCTCGTGAGTACTTGGTTAGAAGGCGATTTACCTACGAACCTTTGGACGCATCGCGTTGGTGCCGAAGAATTCAAACCTTGGTTGAGTTGGACGGCTCGTTGCCGTCGCGTCGTTGCCGACCGCTCGTTAGTCGGTGATGACTTTTTTAACCTCTCTTTCCCCGTGCCCGCTTCGGTGCGCGATTTAGCCGTCGCTCGTTGTTTGCCTGTTCGTCAGGCGTTGGGGCAATATTTAGCGGCCAACGCACCGGTTGATTTAGTGCGCGGCTTGCAGTCCGTGACCGTGTCTTATGGGCAGAATCTCAAAGGCGAAGCCCAAGGGATCTTAGCTTGGATGCGGGCCTGTTTACAGCGTTGTGCTACGATCGCCAAAGTCCCTTTAACGTCCACGTTCCAAGTCAATGCCACGCCCCCTCCAGGCGATAACTTAGATGCCGAATGGGTGTTTGCAGATGGGGCGAAGTTTTCTTGGGAGCATGCCGAGCAAGGCACTGCGGCCACGTATTCCTTCACCCGCATGCATGGTGGGGCGACGGTCAAGCAACGCATTGCCTTCATGCTGCCCTCCGAGGCGTTGTCGGAAGCCGTTTTCTTCTAGAATTAGCGACCGAGGTCGTTGCTACGCATCCAAGCCACCAGCTGTTGGAAGGCGACCGCACGGTGGCTGATTTGATCTTTCGTGGCGGGGCTGAGTTCGCCAAAGGTTTTCGTTTCGCCGGCGGGAACGAAGAGGGAATCGTAGCCAAAGCCACCCGTCCCCACTTCTTGCTCCAAGATTTTACCCCAACATTGGCCAATGAATTTTTCCACTTCGTAATTAGGACCGAGTAGAATCAAGTGACATTCAAAGCGGGCGCCGCGTTTATGGGGCGGAGCCTTTTCGAGTGCCTTTAGCAACTTGGCCCGATTTTGGGCGTCGGTCGCCCCTTGTCCCGCGTAGACCGCTGAGTCCACGCCTGGTCCACCTTGGAGGGCATCGCAGCACAGCCCGCTATCATCGGCCAGTACCCACGCCTTGCGGGGGGCGATTTCGCGGAGGGCATTGGCTTTTAAGCGACAGTTGCCATGAAAGGTCCCCGTGATCTCTTCCACGTAGGGCATGCCACCTAGTTCGCGAGCTGAGCGCACTTTGACCTTGAGGCCCGCTTGAGCGAAGAGGCGGCCGAATTCTTCGGCCTTGTGGGCGTTGCCCGTGGCTAAGTAAATATCCATGGCCCCAATCTGAAGGGCTTCGGGCTGGCTGTGAAGTGTCAAAGCACGACCGCCTTCACGCTCGCCCTTGGAAGGATAGTCCCTTAAGAAAGAGGCAATGTCCATCCGCTGTCTCATCACTGCAGGGCCGACGCGTGAATTTTTTGACCCCGTCCGGTTTATGAGCAACCCCTCGTCGGGGAAGATGGGGTTTGCGTTGGCGGCCGCGGCTAAGGCCGCGGGGTGGACGGTTGATTTGGTGACGGGCCCGGTCAGTTTACCTGAACCAGCTGGGGTGTTGGTTTATCCTGTGGTCACGGCGGAAGAAATGCTGCGTCAGACGGATGCCTTGTTTGGGCCTTGTGATATTTTAATTATGGCCGCCGCGGTCAGCGATTGGCGTCCCCGAGTGCAAGCGGCGCAGAAGGTTAAAAAAGGGGCGACCACGATGACCGTCGAATTCGAAGCGACCCCAGATATTTTGGGCACGCTGTCGGCCCGGCGCCGTCCGGACCAATACCTCGTAGGGTTTGCGGCCGAGACCGAAGCCATCGAGCAACACGCGTTGGAGAAACTGGAACGCAAGAACCTCGATTTAATTGTCGCGAACTCCGTCGCCGGTCCTCAAGGGGCCTTTGGTTCCGAGCAGAATCGGGTGATTTTATTAGGTCGCGAAGGCTGGCGCCAAGTGTTGGGTCCCGCCCCGAAGACCGAAATCGCTCGGGCCTTGATTGCGCAGTTGGACCAAGCTATGAAGAACTCCTCGCGGATCCCATGAGCCGACGCCATTTCAGTTCCCTAGATCGTTTACTAGGTCGGATTGACGATTTGGATCCGCAGAATTTGGCGATTTTAGCCCGTCGACTCGAACGCGAGCGCGACTTGATGGAGACCGTGTTAGACACGCTACAAGAAGGCGTCTTGGTGCTATCGGACGATGGCACGGTGGATTATGCTAATGAAGTCGCCGTGAATTTATTGGGCGTGCAAGGGGAGAGCATCAATGGGGCTGATTTGCGCCGGATTTCGCCTGATTTAGCAGCCGCCTTGAATTTGCCTGAAGAGGCCGAATCGTTGACCCGGGAGATTGAAGTCAGTTACCCTGAGCCGCGTTTACTGCGGTTACACTTAGCCAGTGTACAATCGAAGTCGGATTTAGGAAAACGCCGTCGCGTGGCGGTTTTAAGCAACATCACCGATCAAGCGTTGCGTACGGAAGAGCGCGTTGAAAGCGAACGCATTGATTCAATTATGACGTTGGCTGCGGGAGTCGCTCATGAAGTTGGCAATCCGTTGAATGCCATCGGCATTCACTTACAAATTCTGCAGCGCGAGGTGGAGAAGCTGGGAGAGATTCCTTCGGCCAAGAAAGTCCGCGAGGCGGTACAAGTTTGTCGGAGCGAAATCACCCGCCTCGACGGCATTGTGCGCGAATTTTTGGGCGCCATTCGTCCCACGCCACCGAATCTAGTGGATACGGACTTAGTCGCCGTCGTGGCCGAAGCGGTCACTCTTTTAAAAGACCAGATGGAGCAACTTGGCGTCCGGGTGCAGGTCTCGCTGCCGGGGCAAATCCCGTTGGTTTTGGCCGATCGCAATCAAGTGAAGCAGGCACTCTTTAATGTTTTAAAGAATGCCCTGGAAGCGATGGATCGCGGTGGAGATTTATTTCTCAATTTAGCGTCGGATGATGAATGGGTGAAGTTGACCGTGCGGGATACGGGGGTGGGGATTCCGGCGGATAAATTAAAGCGCGTTTTCGATGCTTACTTTACGACTAAGGAATCGGGTGGGGGCATTGGGATGCTGATTTTATTAAGAATTATGCGTTCTCATGGCGGGCGGGTCGAAATTCAGAGCACCGAGGGCGTGGGAACGACCGTTACCTTGCGTTTCCCGCTGAAGCACCGCCGGGTGCGCACTTTGGATGCCCCAAAGTCTTGAAACTTATCTCCCGAGCCTCAGTCTAATTAAGACTACCTTTTATGAAGCCACTCTATTTTGGTCTCTGCTGTCTCGCTGCTTTAGGTTTAGCGGAAGATAAGCCCTTGCCCCTGGTGTTGCCGAAGTCGGTGGCCTTGGGTACCCCCAAGCCCTTAAAGATTTCTAATTTAGAGCCTGCTCCTACTGGTCCGCGCGTGTTGCCTAAAGTTCCTGCGGACGCCAAAAATATGGCTTTAGGTTGTGCGGTGACGTGCAGTGCAAAGGAAGCAGCGGCGGGCGATTTCTCCTTCTTGACCGATGGGGATAAGAATGGCGAAGAAGGTTTTGAGTGCGAATTACCTCGCGGGATGCAGTGGATGCAAATCGACCTCGCTAAAGAAGTCGACATCCACGCCATTGCCCTGTGGCACTTCCACCGCGAGCGCCGCGTCTATTTCTGCGTCGTGGTACAAATCTCGGATGATCCTGATTTCAAAAAAGGCGTGACCACGGTTTATAACAATGACGTCGAAAATGAATTAGGTTTAGGGAAGGGGAAGGACTACGCTTACTATGAGTCCAATGAAGGTCGCGTGATGCCCGTGGCAGGTGTTAAAGGACGCTACGTGCGTTTTTACTCCAAGGGGAATTCCGCCACGCCTTCGAATGATTACGTCGAAGCCGAAGTCTGGGGCGTGCCCTCCAAGTAAAGCAGCGACTTTGCTTGAGTTGTCGACGGGCTTGTTTACCGTGGTGTCGTGCGTGTGATTCGTGCCAAATCGGCGGGCTTTTGTTGGGGTGTTGAGCGTGCTATCGACATCGCCCGCGAGTATGCCCAGAAGGGTCGCCATCCAGTTTATACCGATGGCCCTTTGATCCATAACCGCCAGATGATGGAAGTGTTAACCGGCGAAGGCATTCGAGAAGTGGGCGATTACAGCAAACAGGAGAAACTGGATGTCGCCGCTGGAGCCGGGGAGCATCCGGTGATGGTGGTGCGGGCTCATGGGATTTCACCTGACCGCCGCCAGTATTTAAAATCTTTAGGTATGGAGTTTCGTGATGCCACTTGCCCAGACGTGGGGATTATCGCCGGCAAAGTGAGGCTGCATGCCAAGCGCGGCTTTCACACTGTCATTTTTGGTGACGCCAAGCACCCCGAGGTGATTGGCCTTTTAGGCTACACCGAAGGTCACGGACACGTGGTGGCTTCGAAAGCCGACATTGATGCGCTGCCCGACTTGGGCTCGAACGTTTGCATGGTGTCGCAGTCCACGATGTTCACCGATGAATTTGAGATTTTAGGGGCGCACTTAAAGCAACGATTTCCGCAAGCCCTCGTCTTCGATACCATTTGTGGGGCGACCAAAGACCGCCAAGCCGATGTAGTGGAATTACATCGTCAGGGGTGCGAAGCGATTATCGTCATTGGAGGACGCCATTCCGCTAACACGGTTAAACTCGCTAAGCTGGTCGAACTCCAAGGCCTGCCATGTTTTCACGTCGAAACCGTCGCGGAGTTAGATTTGAAGGCTTTGCAGCGCTATACCGTGGTGGGGGTGACCGCCGGGGCCTCGACGCCAGCTTTTTTGATCGATGAGGTCTGTAAGCAATTAGAGGCCCTTCCATAAGGTTTTTTCAAGAAGGGTGTCCCTTAGGGCTATAATTCCCCGGGGTAATTATCACTGAACCGTTCGCTCCCTGCTTGCACCTCTAGGGAGGGGCATTATCGTGTCTTTATGAGTAGTATCTTCCTTTTTATCTTGGTAGCCATCTTAGCTTCTGCGGTTGCCTTAGCTTTATACGTCGTCGGAATTTACAATGGCCTAGTGGCGTTGCGCAACTTGGTGAAGAACGCCTTTGCCCAGGTTGATGTGCAGCTGAAGCGTCGTTATGATTTAATCCCTAACCTCGTTGAAACTGCCAAGGGTTACATGGCGCACGAACGCCAAACGCTGGAGGCGGTAGTCAGTGCCCGGGCTCGGGCTACGCAGGCTAATGTCAATGTGGCCGCTAACCCAGCGGACCCCGCGGCGATGAAGGAGTTGAATCAAGCCGAGTCTGGTTTGAGCGGTGCCTTGAGTCGCCTGTTGGTGGTTTCCGAAAATTACCCGCAGTTAAAGGCCGACTCCACGATGAAGGGTTTAATGGAAGAATTAACGTCCACGGAAAACCGCATCGCTTTTGCCCGTCAGGCTTACAACGACGCCGTGCTGAATTACAACACTTCCCGGGAAACCTTCCCCCAAGTTTTCGTCGCCAACAACTTTGGTTTCCAGGCTGCGGAATTCTTTAAGATCGAAGACCCCGCGGAAAAGAACGCTCCTAAGGTTAGCTTCAGCTAAACCTTAGGCGGTCGCTATTACCAGTCACCCCATGCCCGAAGTGATGAATTTTTTCCGGGCTCAGGATGAGGCCCGGGGGCGCACCACGAAGTTAGTCGCGTGGTTGATTTTTGCCATCTTAGCGATGGCACTATCAATCTACGCCGTGGCGGTGTTGGTGTTAACTTACATCCATTATTTTCATGGTTTCACGTGGGTACACCCCATCTTGTTCTTAACGACCTTTGGGCTCTCCTTGGCAGTAGTTTTGGGCGGGGCTTATTTACGGATGGCCGAGTTTGAAGGCGGTGGCTTGCTCGTGGCGTTACGGTTGGGAGCGCGTCCCGTCTTGGCCAGTACGCAGGATTTAAATGAGCGTAAATTTTTAAACATCGTACAAGAGATGGCGTTAGCCTCGGCCATGCCGGTGCCCCAATGTTTGGTGCTAGATCAAGACTCGAGCATTAACGCCTTTGCGGCGGGGCACACGCCACAGGATGCCGTCATCACCGTGACCCGTGGGGCGCTCGAGCAACTGACGCGCGATGAGTTGCAGGGCGTGGTTGGGCATGAGTTTAGTCACATCGCTCATGGTGACACCCAACTGAATTTGCGCATTATAGGCACGGTGGCGGGCTTAACGGCCTTATCGCAGGTAGGTTATGTATTAATGCGGATCATGGTGGCTAGCGATGACGAAGATAATCGTGCGGGTTGGGCTTTAATCGTGATGGGACTTGTCGTTTTCATCGTCGGTCTGGGGGGCGTTTTCATCGCCCGCCTCATTCAGGCTTCCGTTTCGCGTCAGCGCGAATACCTCGCGGATGCTTCGTCGGTGCAGTTCACGCGCAATCCTTTGGGCTTGGCGAATGCTCTGAAAAAAGTGGCCGGGATGACACAGGTAGCGCGCGAAGCCAAACCTGCTGAATTAGAAGCGCAGCACATGTTCTTGGTTTCATCGGGTGGCTTTGCGGAGTTTCTTTTTTCGACTCACCCGCCGATTGAAGACCGTATTAAGCGCATTGATCCTAGCTTTGATGGTGTCATTCGCCCCGTTATTGCTGCGACTCCGCCGCCACCCGTATCTTCGCAAGAGGCTACCGTTCAGCAGTTGAACGCTGCCATTTTGCCAGCGGTGGCCGCGGTTCAGACGCCCACGTCTCGGCGCGTCTATCCAAGTGATTTAGACATTCAAGCTGCGGTAGGTTTTCACGGCCAGTTGCCGCCGGAGTTGTTAGCAGCCACGACCGATTTGGTGAGTGCGATGGGGTTGGTGTTAGCGCTCGTGTTTCGTCAGGACCCTGGGCAGAAAGCGGAACAATTAAAGCTCGCCCAAACCATTGCGGGAGGCGAAGTGGTGAGCGAAGCACTCCGCCTCGAGCCGTTGCTCAAACATTTACCAGCTGGGACGCGCTTGCCGCTTTTGGATTTGGCTTTGCCGACGTTGCGGGGACTGTCGCCCTTGCAGTTGCAAGCCTTCCGGGATGCGTTGTCAAAAGTAGCTTATCAAGAAGCCGACGGTTTTAGACTGTTGCTCCTCGAAGCCCTCATGCATCGCTATTTAGGCATCGAAGTCACCTCGCCCACCACTCCTTCATTGAGTTTAGAAGCGGCGGCTGGACTGGTATTATCGGCGGTGGTGATGACTTCTAGTGAGTCGCCCGAAGATCGCTTGGCGGCTTATAAACGTGCGGTGGGCGTAGCGGGTTTCCGAGGGATGAGCCTCGCCCTCGCAGAAAACCCTTTAGCTGATTTAGCACTGCTAGAAGAGGCCTTGGTTGTTTTAGCCGCCCAGAAGGTGGCCGACCGTCGCAACTTTGTACACGCTTGTGGCGTGGCGGTATTATATGACAACCAAGCCGAGCCAGCGGAGGTCGAGATACTCCGGGCCGTCTCCGATGCCATTGGCATCAGTTTAGCAACCGGCTTAGAGCACTGAAGCCCTGGTGGCTTAAGAAGCGATGAGCGACTCGCCCGTCATCTCGGGAGGCTTGGGTAAGCCCATGAGTTGCAGGAGCGTTGGGGCGATATCCGCTAAGCGGCCCGTGGGGCGCACCTTTAATTGCTGACAACCCTTGCCGTAGATTACCACTTCGACTGGGTTCAGGGTGTGACGCGTGTGTGGCGAGTTTTCTTCTGGCTCCCACATCTGATCCGCGTTGCCGTGGTCGGCCGTTACAATGGCCTTACCGCCTACTGCATCGAGGGCTTGAAGTAGCACCCCGAGACCTTGGTCGACCGTTTCGCAAGCCTTGCAGACGGCCGCCAGCGATCCTGTGTGGCCGACCATGTCGGGGTTGGCGTAATTAACCACGATGAGGGCGTACTGTTGCGAAAGAATGGCTTGTTTGGCCAGTTCGGTCACTTGCGAGGCCGACATCTCGGGCTTCTGGTCGTAAGTAGAAACCTCTTTAGGACTTTGAGCCATGCCGCGTTCTTCGCCAGGGAAAGGCTCTTCTCGGTAGTCATTGAAGAAGAAGGTTACGTGTGGGAATTTTTCCGTTTCGGCGGTGCGGAATTGTTTCAAACCCTGTTTCGCAACCCACTCGCCGAGGATGTTGACCATCTTAGGCGGCTTATCGAAGAGCACGTTAGCACAGAGGCCTTTTTCGTAGTTCGTTAACGTCGCGTAGAAGATTTTTAAAGCATGGGCGCGTTCCCAGCCTTTGAAAGCAGGGTCGATGAAAGCGCGGGTGATTTCCCGGGGGCGGTCGCCGCGGAAATTAAAGAATAAGACCGAGTCACCGTCTTGGATGAAGGCCGTGCCACGAACGCGGGTAGGCGTCACAAACTCATCGCCCGTCGTGTTGGCGTCGGTGGGGTGGTTGTAGTAGTTTTGCACGGCCGCCGCAGCGTTGTCCGCTTCGGGCCCAGGGGCCCCCGTGAGGGCATCGTAGGCCTTGCGCACGCGTTCCCAGCGGTTGTCGCGATCCATGGCCCAGAAACGACCCGAAACACTGGCGACTTTACCTAAGCCGATTTTCGCAAGTTCCGCTTCGAGTTGTTGCAAGTAACCTAAGCCGCTCGTGGGCGGGCTATCGCGGCCATCCATGAAGGCGTGGATGTAAACTTTCTTGAGACCTTCCTCTTTAAGCAGACGGATCAGGGCGTAGAGGTGGCTCAGCGTCGAGTGTACGCCAGCTTCGGAGCAAAGTCCCATCAAGTGGACCGCACCGCCGGTGGCTTTGACGTTTTCGACCAAGCCCCGGAAGGCTTTGATTTCGCGCATGGCCTTGGGGTCGGTCAGACCCTTGTCGATGCGGACAATTTCTTGGTCTACGATGCGACCCGCTCCGATGTTTTGGTGACCCACTTCTGAATTACCCATGATGCCGACGGGCAGACCGACGTCGAGGCCGTGGGCCATGATTTCCGTGCGGGGCCACTCGTGGGCGATGCGGCGCGAGACCGGCAAGTTGGCGACCTTGATGGCGTTAAATTTATCGTGCTTGGGGTTATGGTTTTCGCCCCAACCATCACGGATCACTAGGAGAGTGGTAGACATAGTATGAAGGGATGTTTTGTTGGATTTTGGAGGTGTTGTGAATTCAAATCCCTTGAGGGTGCTGGTTGGCGGTTGATTTAAGGAGGAAAAGCCCTGCTTTGGGGTTGGAAGGGGTGGGGCGGGGTGTTTACTTCCGACCATGCGTCGTCTTTTAGTCTTATTTTTATTATTAACTTCCGCGGGGCTCGGGGCTGCGGGCACGGTTGAGAAGTTTACCCTCGATAATCATGCGGTGACGTTGAAGGTGCCGGAAAAGCCCGCAGAAGGGCACCCCTGGCTTTGGGTGGGAGAGTTCGCGGGGCATTTGAAGAGCCTCGAGGATGGCTTAGTCGACCGGGGTTGGCACGTGGCTTACGTGAATGTGAGCAATCAATTTGGTTCGCCCCGGGCGATGGCCGTGTGGGAAAAATTATATCAAGAATTACACGAGAAGCGCGACCTCTCCGCCCGCCCCGCCCTCATCGGGATTTCGCGCGGGGGTTTATACGTGAACGCGTGGGCCCGCTTACACCCTGATTGTTTGAGTGTGTTGTATCTAGATAATGGGGTGTGCGACATCCGCTCGTGGCCAGGGGGGGGCAAGTTAAACGCCCAAGGCAAAGGCAGTGCCGGAGATTGGAAGCTCTATAAGAATGAGTTTAATTTTAAGACGGAGGAAGAGGCCCAAGAGAAGTCGGTGCGGCCGACGGACGGTTTAGAAAAGGCCCTCAAGGCTGGCGTCTTCTTAATTTCGGTACACGGTACGGCCGACACGGTCGTACCCTATGTGGATAACGCTAAAGTGGTGGTGGATTATTGGACTAAGCAGGGCGGGCGGTTCCAAATCTTCCCGAAGGAAGGCGGCGATCACCACCCGCACGGTTTACCAGATCCGAAGCCCCTGATTGAATTGCTTTGTCGCGAGGCGAAGTGAGCTCAGGCGTCGACCCATTTCCCTTTTTCTTTAATCAAATCGACTAAACGCTCCACGGCTTCGGCTTGGGGAATGTTGAACTTCACCGGCGTCTTTCCGACGTAGAGGTTGATTTTACCGGGAGCCCCGCCCACGTAGCCAAAATCAGCATCGGCCATTTCGCCTGGGCCATTCACGATGCAGCCCATGACGGCGATGGTGACGGATTTCAGGTGCCCCGTGCGCTCTTTAATTTTGAGCGTAGTGGATTGAATGTCGAATAAGGTGCGACCGCACGAAGGGCAGGCTACATATTCCGTTTTAGTTTGGCGCGTGCGGGCCCCTTGCAGGATGTCGTAACTTAATGTCAGAGACTTAGCGGCGGTAGTGGGGGTTTCGCACGACAGGAAGTCGCCATAGCCATCGATGAGCAAGCTGCCGGCAAAGACGGACGCTTCGAGTAAACGCGATTGGAAGCCGGCGTCGAGGAGGGTGGCGTTCGCGTAGGTGGCACGCAGCCAGAGTGGGGCAGGCAAGGCGTGCTTTTGGAGTACCCGGACTAATTCTCGGTAGGTTCCGATGGCGTGCGTGTCCTTTTGGGGTTGGGAAGAGGTGATGATTAATTGTCCCGGTTGGAGCGGCCGCAACGTCTCGGCCAATTTTTCTAACGTAGGACCATCAAGGTCGACGGCCAAAATCGTTTGGTGTTGTTGGCAGGCCTGGACCCAGGCAGCGACTTCAGCGGTCGTCTCGCTCGAGAAATTTTTGACGACGACTAGGCGTGAGCCAGTGCCAACGAACGGGAATTCAGCGGCGGTTAAATCGGTTTCGACCCAAAGCGAGGGAAGGGTTGGCCCGAGGGCTTTGCGGAGTGATTGGAGGGCGGGAATTTCGGAGGCGTGCGTTAAGCGAACCAAAAGACCTTCGGCGCGAGCTTCCCGTTGGAGTTGATGGGCCTCGAGCAACTCTTTGGCCACGGCTTCCCATCGTGCTAGAGGTTGTCGGCTACGGACGATGACGCGGGGCGGGGCGTTGTCGCCCGCGGAGCACTGAGACGACAGGGAAATTGTTTCCGTGGCCCGCCGCGTGTAGCTAAAAGGATCCACCGCGTCAGCGGGCCGGGCGATTTTTTGCGGGTAAAGCTCCCAAGATTTTTCAGCGCGCTGTGCTAACTCCCGGCAGACTGGGATTTCGTACCAAGGATCTTCAGTTAAAGAAACTCGCAGGGTATCACCCAATCCATCGGCAAGAAGGGCACCGATGCCAATCGCAGACTTAATGCGGGCATCTTCACCTTCGCCCGCTTCGGTGACGCCGAGGTGGAGCGGGTAATCCATGTGCAACTCCTCCATGCGGGCAACGGCGAGACGATAGGCTTCGACCATCACCTTGGGGTTCGAAGCTTTCATGGAAAGAATCAGGTCTTTAAACCCGTGTGATTCAGCGATGCGGATGAATTCCAAGGCAGACTCCACCATGCCCATGGGCGTATCGCCGAAGCGATTCATGATGCGATCGGATAGCGAGCCGTGGTTGGTGCCGATGCGGAGGCAACGACCCAAGGCTTTGGCTCGGAGGACTAGCGGGGAAAACGCCTGATGAAGCCGCTCTAGTTCTTCGGCGTAAGCTGCGTCGGTGTATTCATGGACCGCAAATTTCTTTTTATCCGCGTAGTTGCCTGGATTAACTCGCACCTTTTCGACGTGCTCGACCGCTTCCATCGCCGCGACGGGTAGAAAGTGAATGTCTGCGACCAGTGGTTGCGAAAAACCTGCGGCCCGGAATTCGCGGTGAATGTCTTTGAGGGCTGCTGCGGCGGCTTTATTGGGGGCGGTGATGCGAATAATTTCGCAACCCGCTTCGGCCAGTTTGATGCATTGGTTTAACGTCGCCGCGACATTCTCCGTGTCGGACGTCGTCATTGATTGGAGGCGTAAAGGGTTAGAGCCGCCGACGCCTACCGACCCCACCCGCACTTCCCGGGTAGGGCGGCGTAGGGTTTGAAACCGCGAAAGGCAGTAGTCCCGAGACATGGGGTTAATTCAACCCCTTTAAGCCGCTTCGTCAACGAGCGTCAGAAATCCCAGCGCCAGCTTTCGGGCAACCATTGGTAGCCCTGCTTGCCGTTGGAGGTTACCACGCCGAGGCCCGGCCATGGCAAGTGGAAGCCGTAGGCCCGTTCGCGGGTGGCCGAGATCTCGGCAAAAACTTTGCGGCGGCTCGCTACGGCTTGTTCGGGCACGTGGTCGAAGTCGATGAACCAAGATGGATCCTCGAGCATCAGCACGTGGTTGTGGGCGAGGTCCGACATGTGCAGGAGGGACTTGCCATCGGATTTGATGCGGAAAATCGCATGGCCGTCGGTGTGGCCTGGAGCGGCGATAATGGTCACGGTGCCGTCGAGGACTTGGTCTCCGTCTTTATGCAGCACCAAATTAGGCTGAAGGGTGTCGAACGAGTTACGGACATTCTTAATCATCCCTTGGATGTCATCGGTGCGGTGCGAGTGGCTGAAGTCGGGCTTCGGGCCGCGCCAGAAGTTCACTTCCGTTTCGAGGACGTGGACGGCGGCGTTCGGGTAAAGAATCTTATTATTATTTGCAAAGCCACCGATGTGGTCGATGTGGGAGTGCGAAAGGAAAGCATGCGTGACTTGCTCGGGCGTGATCCCGACGGCGTCGGAAGCCATCGCTTCAGCGAGCCAACCCCAGGTGGCATTGTTGTGAGGGCCGAAGCCAGCGTCGAAGAGCAGGACTTCTTTATCCCGGCGAAGTAAGAGGATGTTGATGTAGAGTGTCACATCATCGGGACGTTCGCCCTTGGCCACGAGGGCTTGGGTCATCTCCGCCCGGTGTTCGGGGGGCCACATCTTCTTCGTTACGCAATTCTTAAACGTACCCCAACCATCGCTGATGGACCAAGCTTCGAACTTACCGATGGAGAATTTATAAATATACGGATCACTGATTTTCTTTTTGCTCGGAGCCTTGGCGGTGTCGGCAGCGAGGAGCGGCGCGGCGACGCCTAAAGCGGCCAAACTAGCAGCGGCCGTGCCGAGGAAAGCGCGACGAGAGGGTTGAGGGGCAGGTTGGTCCATAACAAGAAAGACCTAAGGAAAACTGGATAGTTCCCGAGGACGACAAAAATCGCTCGGGAGCCCCTTGGGATGCTTAAATTTAACGCGACGGCGTGAAGTCTACAGGCTTGTAAACGTGACGTTCTAAAATCTGTTGGCGGAGTTGTAATTCGCTGTCACCCGAGCAACGACGGACGTCGTGCAGGATGATGTAGCCCATCAAGCTGAGCAGGAGGACCATGAAGGTGTATTGCAGGATGATGACTGCTTGGGAGCTCAGGGCGTTCTTCCACAGACGTTGAATCGTCGCGATGAGCATGTGTCCCCCGTCGAGCACGGGAATCGGGAGTAAATTGAGCACGGCGAGGTTGAGGTTGATGAGTACCGTAAACCAAAGTACGCGACGCACATCGTCCGAGAGATTATAATAAGCCTTGGTGATCGAAATCACCGACGCCAATTGCTTCACTTGAATGTCCGAACCGCGGTCAAACAGACGACCTAAAGTCGTAAACGTGTCACCGATGATGCCCATGCAGGTCTTCCAAGGATTTTGGTAAACCGTTTCGGTTTGCAGTAATAACTGGGTGCCGATTTGGGCGTGTTCGACTGGTTGGCCGCGACGGATTTCGGCATTCTTCAAGGGCAAGTTGCCCGCGTCTCCATTTTGACGGCGCCAGTAGAGGGTTAAGTCGCGCGTGCCCGAGGTAGCGATGTGGTCGAGGTCATCGAGCGAGTGCACGGCAACTAATTCGCGCCCATCAATTTTGTCGATGATGGTACCAATGCGAAGGGATTCCGTGAAGGCTGGATCTTCGGGGGAAACCCCGAGCACCATCAATTGGTCGCGTTTCGCTTCGGGGTTTTTATCTAATAAATTGCGGGTCACCGGGACCACGATGAGCGAGTGACGGTGGTCGTTGTCGCCGTAAGCAATCACACTCACGGGGTTCACGATCGCATTGATTTTAGGGGTGATTTTCACCGTTAATTCTTCTCTCTGATTACGGCGAATGCGCAGTTCGTGCTGACCCGCACCCCCTTTGCGCAGTAATTCCCGAAACTCCGTGGGATTATTAATCGGCTTTTGATCGACCGCTAAAATTTGGTCGCCCGCTCGCAGGCCTGCTTGTTCGGCAGGAGAACCTTTCATGGGGGTGTCGAGGATGACCGACATGCGCGGTTGGATGGCGGTGGAGCGCACGCGATCGCCGGTACGGGCGTTCATTTCCACGCGTACGGGTTGCAGAACGACTTCCATCGTCTTGCCATCACGTTCGATGATAAAGGTTGAGGTCGGGTTGCCTTGAGCATCTTTACGATTCCCCAACGTCACCGCTTTGCTGATATCGGTGAACGAAGCGACTGGTTTGTCATCGACGGAAATCACTTTATCTCCAGCACGTAAGCCTGCTTTAAAGGCGGGTCCCGTGACGGTTTGGCCGAGACCGAGTTCCGCTAAGTGGTCTGAACTCGTGACGACTTGTTCGGGTACATAGCCGATGACCGTGTTGCCGCTTCCTTCGGGCACGGGCAAGCCCGTGAACCACAGAATCGTGGCCAAGACGAAAGCAAAGATAACATTAAAAACCGCCCCCATGACGGCGACGATCATCTTGTCCGGGTAGGAAATTTTGGGGAGCGCTTCGGTCTCTTCGCTGTTGGTGCCCTCGATGCCTTCCATGTCGGCTAACTGGGGCAAGGCCACATAGCCACCGAGCGGAATTAAGGCCACGCGGTAATCGACGCCATCTTTCCCCGTCCACCCGAAGATGCGAGGTCCGAAGCCAATCGAGAAACGTTCGATTTTGAGCCCTCGGCGGCGAGCGGCGAGGAAGTGCCCTAATTCGTGAACGAAGATGGAACCTCCGAAGAAGATAATCACCAGGGCGATGCCCCAAGCGCTACCGATAAGGTCTTTAACAAATTGAACGTCCATGAAGAGGTGAAGAAAGTTTATTTCAGGGGGTGCGACCTAGGGCGAGCCTGGAAGCGAGTTGCCGACTCTGCGACTCGAAGGCCAACAGGTCTTCCAGAGAGGAAGGTTCATGTTGCGGGCTTTGCGAGAGTGTTTCCGAGATAATCGCGCTGATACTCGTGAAGGCCAGTTGTCCCTTCATGAAGGCTTCGACCGCGACTTCATTCGCCGCATTGAAAATGGCGGGGGCGATCCCCCCTTGGCGAGCGGCTGCTTGGGCCAGTCCGAGGCAAGGGTAGCGACGTGGGTCGGGAGGGGTTAACTGTAGGGTCAAGGCCTCGCTGAGCTTCAGGCGGGGGGCGGGGCAGGGCAGACGGAGCGGGAAGAGCAGGCAGTCTTGAATGGGGTAAGCCATCGACGGCGGCGAGAGTTGGGCTTGCAGGCTGCCGTCTGTTAGGGCGATCAGAGAGTGGATGATGCTTTGGGGGTGGATGACCACATCGAGCCGGTCCATCGGCACTTGGAATAACCACTGGGCTTCGATCAGTTCGAGACCTTTGTTCGCCATCGTCGCCGAATCGATGGTCACCTTGGGCCCCATGCTCCAATTGGGGTGTTGCAGGGCTTGCTTGGGGGTGACTTGCGAGAGGGCTTCGAGGGGCGTGTCGCGAAAGGCCCCACCCGAGGCGGTGAGGATTAAGCGGTCGATGTCGTGGGCAGGCTTATCGCGCAACAGTTGGTGGATGGCGTTGTGTTCGCTATCCACGGGCAAGAGTTGCGAGCCCGATTGACGGGCCGCGGCGGTGATAAATTTACCGGCTAAAACTAAGAGTTCCTTGCTCGCGAGGGCGATGGTTTTGCCCTTTTGAATGGCGGCTAATGTGGGCACCAAGCCAGCCGTCCCCACGACGGCAGATACCACCGTGTGCACTTCGGGGAGGCAGGCGATTTCGGTCAGCCCCGCTGGTCCTTCGAGGATACGGGTGGAAGCTGGGAAGGCGCCCGATTGACGGGCTTCTTGGGCGGCTTGGGGGTCGCTGAGGGCGATGGTCGTGACGCCGAACTCTTGGACGGGAGCAATTAAGTCACGCCAGCGAGTGTGGGCGGCCAAGCCGGCGATTTTTAATAGAGTCGGGTGGGTTCTCACGACCTGCAGGGTGGTCGTGCCGATGGAGCCCGTGGCTCCGAGAATAGCGATAGCCCTAGGTTCCATGCCCTGAGGTAGTCTGAGTTAGGCAACCTTGCCCGGGCAAAGTGGCAAGCCGGTTTCCTGTGATGAGTTCGATAAAATGCTTTCTCCGCTTGTCTCTTTGGGTGGCTCTGTTTGCCTACTTGCATGGCCACTCAGCCTCAGGATCTCACCGGACTTTCTCACTTAGGAAAGACCCAAAACACCCCGCAGCAGACATTGGAAACCTTTCCCAATCGTCACGCAGGTCGTCCGTACGTCGTCGAATTAACGACCGAGGAGTTCACCTGCTTGTGCCCGGCGACTGGTCAGCCCGATTTTGCCAAAATTACGATTCGCTACGTTCCCGGTCCGCGCATCGTGGAATCCAAGTCGCTCAAACTCTATTTTTGGAGCTACCGCCAGCAAGGCATGTTCCACGAGCACCTCACCAATAAGATTTTGGATGATTTAGTCCAAGCCCTTGACCCGCTCTGGTGCGAAGTCATCGGTGCCTTTGGCGTGCGTGGTGGCATTGGGATTACGGTGCGTGCTGCGCATGGTAAGCAACCCGCTTTGTGAAGCGTCGGCCCGTCCAGTTTAACGACCAGGACGGCCCCAAGGATTGGCCCGGGGCTCCAGAAGCAGCTGATTTTCTCACGCGTCAATTAACGGCCCGGAGCTTAGCCCCGCGCACTTGTTTAACCTACGGCCGGGCCCTCAAAGGCTTTGCCCTTTGGCTCCAGGCGAACGCGGGGTGGGAGGGGGATTGGACGGCGCTCACAGCTCGGCACTTGCGCGACTTTGTCATCGAACGCCAACGCACGCACCAGCGAACCTCGATTCATAATCAAGTCTCAGCGTTGCGGGCCCTACTCACGGATTTACGCGAACGCGGGGCGTTGAAAGCCTCGCCGGCAGCCGGGTTGATTCTGCCCAAACTCGCCCGCAACTTACCCAAGTTTTTAACCGAACTCCAAGCCGAGACCCTGCTCGATCAAGCCCCCGCCCCGACGTCTGCTAGCCCGCAGTTGCAGGCCCGGGATCAGGCTATTTTAGAACTCTTATATGGGGGTGGTTTGCGGGTCGCCGAGTTGTGTGGTTTGCGGGGCCAAGATGTCACGTGGGCGACGGGCTTGGTGCGCGTCTTGGGCAAAGGGAATAAAGAACGCGTCGTCCCCGTGGGCGAAAAAGCCCTTCAAGCCTTGCGCACTTACTTTAGCCATCGCGGCGAGCCGGCGGCCGAGGAACCTCTTTTATTGGCTTCTCGCGGTGGTCCCTTGCACCCGCGAGCGGTGCAGTTGATGTTAAAGCAGAAGTTGCGCGCCGCTGGTTTACCGGAGGATTTAACCCCGCATAAATTACGGCACGCTTGTGCTACACATTTATTGGCGAATGGGGCGGACTTGCGTTTAGTCCAAGAGCAGTTGGGCCATGCCTCGTTATCCACGACGCAAATTTACACGCACTTAACCGTCGCCCGTTTGCGCGAGGTGCATCGCAAAGCACACCCGCGGGCGTGATGCTTTGACCTCGCCACGGCACTACGAAAAAACATTTTACCTCTCGTGTTCGTTGCCGTTGCCCACGCCAAACTAAACCTCACCCTGGCCGTCACCGGACGTCGCCCTGATGGCTTTCATGAATTGTGGAGTTTGGTCGTCGACCTCGAACTAGCCGATCACCTGAGTTTCATTCCAGGTGGGCCGTGGAGTTTGACGAGTGCTGAGGCCGCGATGCCGTGCGATGATACTAATTTGGTGTTAAAGGCCGCGAAGGCTTTTGCTAAGCATTACCCTCAGGTAAAAGCAGGGAGATTTCATTTAGATAAAAAAGTCCCCATGGGGGCGGGCTTGGGCGGTGGCAGTGCCGACGCCGCCGCGACGTTGCGTTTATTGAATCAAGCGGAAGGTCAGCCTTTCACGGTGGGTGCATTGGAAAAAATCGCGGCCGAAGTGGGCTCTGATTGTCCCTACTTCGTGGCTGGGGGAAAGCAGTTGATGCGGGGCCGGGGGGAGATTTTAGAACCGGTACCACCTGCGGCCGCCGCGGCTTTAGCCGGTCGCCGAGTGTTTTTAATCAAGCCTCCGTTTGGCGTGGCGACACCTGAGGCTTATGCTGCGTTGGCGAAGACGCAGCAGTATCAAAGTATCGCACAAGCCCGGGCGGCTTGGCAGGCATGGTTACAGCATCCGACCAGTGATCCCTCGGTTTTGGGGAATGATTTGAGTGGGCCCGTTTTTCAGAAACATCTAGCGTTGGCGACCGCGTGTGAACGCTTGGCACGAGAGCAGGGCGTGACGTTCCGCATGACCGGAAGTGGCAGTGCTTGTTTCGCTTTGGTTGAGCCAGCGGTGCCATTGGCTCCGATTCAGCAAGCACTCCGAGCCTGGTGGGGCTCGGGAGCTTGGGTCGTAGAAACCCGTATTTTGAGTTAATTTCTGCTTTACTGTCCCCCTCGGCATCCCCTAGATGCATCCCACTACTCAACTATGGGAAGCCTTAAGAAAAAACGTCGTCTGAAGATGAATAAGCACAAGCGCCGTAAGCGCTCGAAGAATCATCGTCACAAGAAGCGTTTGTGGGGTTGATTTAACCCTCTTTTCGGTGAAATTGGGCGACCTTGGGGTCGCCCTTTGTTTTTTCGGGCTTGCTCACCCCCCGTGCCTCTCTCAATCCTCAACCTTCACCAACCTCTAAACCATGGCCCGCGAAATCGTTATCATTGAGTGCACTGAAGCTCGGAAGGAAGGCAAACGCCCCTCCCGTTACATGACTACTCGCAACAAGAAGCTTTCCCAAGAGAAAGTTGAAAAGAAGAAGTACAACCCTTCGTTGCGCCGTCATAGCTTGCACAAAGAGATCAAGGGTTAAGCTCTAGGTTTAACCTCTTTAAGAAACCGCTGGAGTTCGGCGGTTTTTTTGTGCCTCGAGCTTATTAGGCTGGATTACCGCCGCGACGCTCTAAGCGCCACTGGGCACGGTGATGGCGAGTCCAGTCAATCAGGGCACGCTCAAAACCAATATCGCGACCAGCCTTTTCAGACTCGATCCACTTATGGCGCAAAATCTCTTCACGTTCCGCACGGAACTCGGCGTAAAGAGAAGACCGAGCCGCGAGGTCGGAAATTTCCTTATTACGATCTACAGGCGAATCACTCATCTTACTTCCCTAACTTTGACGATTTTTAGCCCACAAGGCAAGTGATTGGTTGCGGAAAAGTCACGCCCGGGTGGCAAGTTTTTGCCAAACGGTCCAGGCGATGGATTTAAATACCCGAGCAGGGTTGCTGTCCGGGTGGCTAATCACGACCGGGATACCATGGTCGCCGCCTTGGCGGATGGAGGCGTCTAGGGGGACTTCGCCCAAAAGTTCGGTTTTTAGGGCGGTAGCTACTTTAAGACCACCCCCTTGGCCGAAGAGGTATTGCCGGTGCCCCGTGGCATCTTCGAGGAAACTCATGTTTTCGGCGACTCCCAGGATGGGGACGCTGACTTTTTCAAACATCGACGCCCCGCGCAGGGCTACGCTGACGGCGGCCGTTTGGGGGGTGGTGACGATGATGGCACCGCTGAGGGCCATCGATTGGGCCATCGAAAGTTGGGCATCGCCCGTGCCTGGGGGGAGATCGATCAGGAGCACATCGAGTTCTCCCCAGCGCACATTGGTCGCAAATTGGGAGATGGTTTTCATGATCATCGGACCGCGCCAGATGACGGGGGCGTTCTCGTCGATCAGCAGCCCCATGGAAATGACTTTAACGCCAAAGTTTTCGAGCGGGATGAGGACATCGCCTTCAATCTCAGGTCGACCACTCACCCCAATCATCAGGGGGACAGAGGGACCGTAGATATCGCAATCCATCAGCCCCACGCGCAGGGGTTGTTGGTGGGGGGCGGAGCGGGCGAGGGCACAGGCCAAGTTGACGGCGAAAGTCGATTTACCCACGCCACCTTTACCGCTCGCCACGGCGATGATGTGTTTAACTTGGTGGACGCCGGCGTTGGCCGGGGGTGGGTTGGCGGCCGTGCTCGTGGCGGCGGGGGTGTTCTTGGGCACCGTAACCGCGATACTGATGACGGGGGTGGGGACGCCAATCGCTTGCAGGGCACTTTCGATGTCGGCGTAGAGTCGCTTGGGGATTTCGGGGTCCGCAGTCGTGACGGCTAGGCCGACCGTGACTTGGCCCTGGGCGTTGACCTCGATGCCTTTTAGTAGCCCAAAGGAAATGATGTCGCGGCTGTACCCGGGGTAGCGAACTTTGGTGAGGGCACGTTGTACCGTTTCCTGATTAATGGCCATGAGTGGGATTGAACTCCGCCCCGCATTTAGGTCAAACTGCTATCGCCTAAAATAAATTTTCTACTCATCGTCTTTCCCCACATGCGTTACCTTGCTTGGTTAGTTTGTCTTTTGACCTTTAATTTCGTTGGAGCTCAAGATCGAGTTGTCATCAACGAGAATATCGATGCCTCGTTGCAACGTGGACAGATTCCCGTGGCCGTCGTGAGCGATGACCCAGTTTTAGGTGAGCGTGTGTCTTTTGCTTTGTCCACGCACGGGGCCATCACGATTAGTCCCAGTTCTTCGGTGCGGGTGCGCCTGGGACGCAGTGCGCTCACGGCGGTAGTAGCTTGTGACAATGCTCGTTGTGCCTTTCAGACTAATGTCGAAGCGGCTAATGAGCATGACTTGTTTTTAAAAGTTGCGGACGCCGTGCTCGTCGGACTGGGTCAACGGTGGCAATTAAAGCCCCTGTTCGCTGGCACCAAGGTCGCCTTCACGTCGCGCTACACCGGGCACCAAGAAATTTACATCACGAATTTAGCCCGCTCGCGTACGATGCGTGTGACGAATTTAGAAAACACTTCCATTGGACCGCGCTGGTCGGCGGATGGAACGCGCGTTTACTTTATCACTTCGGCCCGCACGGGCTTCCCCGAAATCTTTTCGAGCAACGGAATTGGTAATCCCCAAAAAGTGATTACCGATGTGCGTGGGGCGCTCGGTTCGGCGAGTGCTTCGCCCGACGGCCAATACCTGGCTTTTGCGTCTTCCAATAAAGGCTCGATGGATATTTATGTTTCAGGCACCCAAGGCCAAGCTCCCCACCGCGTGATTGCCACGCCCGATGTCGACGCCGATCCTTCGTGGTCGCCTGATAGTCAACGTTTGGCTTTCACCAGTGGCCCGATTGGTCGCCCCGGAATTTATATTTCGTCGGCAAGCGGCAGCGGGATGACCCGACTGGCAACCGAGTATAACTATTGCACCGAGCCTCATTGGAACCCCGTGTTTCCTGATCAAATTGCGTTCACTTTCCAGTCCGGCCGTTTGAGCTTGGGTGTGTATGACTTGAAGACTCGCGCCGTGACGGTGGTGCCAGTCGTCGCGCCCTTGAACCTCTCGCACGCCTCGTGGTGTGCGGATGGACGTCACTTAGTGGCCACGCAGGCGAGCAGCAATAACTCTTGGCTCGTCGTCGTGGACAGCGTGACAGGTAAAGTCACACGCCTCACCGACAGCAACCTCGGAGAGTGTTCCGAACCCGATTGCTGGATGCGTCGTAACTAAACTGCGCGCTTACTCCGCCAAACTTAAGGGCGGAGGAATCGACGATTCGGTGGGCTTGGGGTAAACTTCTAGTTTACTCAAAAGCTCGAAGGGGAGGACATCGCCCGTGCTGTATTTCGCATGGGTTTCTCGGTCGACCATGACGCAGATGGTGTCGGTTTCATGCTCGCGGGCCACGAAGAAGTAGAACCACTGTGGCGAGGTGCGTTCGTAGGTCATGTCGCGGCTACCCACGCGGAATTTAATCCAAGTGCGTTTGCCGCCCACGATGGGCTTATCCATGACCTTGTATTTTTCTTTCACCAAGAGGATGTCTTTAGCGATTTCTTCTGAGCGCAGGTCGCTGGCGCGGAGGTATTTTGAACCCCAAGGTAAGTAGAGCGTGTCACCATTGATTTGCACCGTAACGAGGACTCGCTGGCCGGCGTTAGCGGGATCGATTTTACCCGTTTCATCGATGAGAAAGGCGCCGTCCTCAGCTACTTTGATTTCTTTGGCCGTGGAGGCTAGTACCCAAGCGGCTAACTCGGCCCCTGGACCTTGGTTGAATTCGCTCCAGCGCTGTTTGCGGGCGTTGGGATCAACGTTGATCCGCATGCGACTTTCTAAGTCGCGCAATTTATCGGCAAAAGCTTTTAACTCCGTGGCCCATTGTTTGTTGGGCTGGGGGGCGGTAGGTTGTTCGGCGTTGCGAATGTAGAATTCAACGCGGGAAATGGCGTTCTTAACTTCGGGAATTTTGAGCACTTCCATTTCCGTCTTCAGGCGAGCGGCTTCAGGAACCGCTGGGGCATCAGGGAAACTGCGGATGATTTCGCCTTTTAAGTTTTCGAAGGCCGCGTCGCTGAGCAGGGGCGATAGGATGATATCAAGCACGTTGGCTTGATCGGTCATTTTTTGGGCAATGTTTTCCGGAATCGCGAACGGCAGGACGTAGACTTTAAGTTTATCATCTAATTTAATATTCCACTTACTGACTTGGTTCGCCAAGGGGCTGGCATCGACGACGCCGGAAACCTTATAGCCTTTACCGTCGGTGACTTTAACGCGGCTGAGTAAGATGTTGCGGGCGTTTTGGGCACCAGGAGGTTTGGGGAAGATGGCTTGGGCTGCCTCGATTTTAGCATCTTCAAAGCGTTTTAATTCTACTTCGAAGCGCTTTTGTTTTTCGGCAATAACAGGGTCGTCCTTGGCAAAGTGTTTGGCAAGGGCACCGAGGCCATGACTTACGAAATTATCGGTCAGGCCCAGTACCAAGGCTAAACCCAGTACGACGAAGAAAGTCGCGATGCCTCCGATTTTACGGGTGCGCAAGACGCTCGAGATTTCTTCTTCATGGGCCTGTACGGCCATTTCCCCTTGGGTTTGGGAAAGCTGGTCGACGGTCGCGGCATTAGCCAAACCATACATCAGCAATTTTTGGCGTAGGCTAGGGTCGAGCCGGTTGGTTTGAGCCACGGTCTCCTCTTCGGTCTTAACGTTGCTGCTGGTGCGGTTGAGTTTGAGCGAGCTCCCAAAGGTGAAGTGATTGCTCAGCGGTTCCCATTCTGTGGAGCCAGCCGGTGCACAAAGGGTTTCTGCATCCACACTGCCTTGTTGGATGAGGTCTTGAATATCGTATTCCGAGAGAGGTCCCCGGACTTCGTTATCAATAAAAAGGGAAAATTGGCGCATGGCGGCACGATTAACCCTTAAGGGGTTAGCGTTTCATTAATGTTGCCCATTTGAGCCTCGAAGCAAGCCCATTGGAATCCCATTTATACCCTTTGCAAGTTGTCCTTTATTCGTTTTTAATAGGCAAAGCTCGATGTCTAACCAAGGAATGAATCAGTCGCAGAAGCAAGTGCAGGGTCTTATCCTGACACCGCAACTGCGTCAGTCGTTGCGCATCTTGCAAGTGCCCGCCACCGAATTGTTACGGGAGATCTCCGATGAGTTAGCCGCCAACCCCTTGCTTGAAGAGGTGGAACCTACCAACGTCGAGCCTTTAGAGCAAACTGGCCCGACGGCGGAAGACTCGGAGGAGGACGGCCCGCGCGAATTGAGTTTAGGCGAGGATGATTTTGATGCCCTGAAGCGGATGAAGGAAGATTGGGACGATAGTTATTACGAAGAAATCCGCTCCCAGGGGTACACGCAAGAGGACGAGGAACGTCGCCGGCATATGTTGGAGTCCGCCACGGGCGAGGCCTCGTTATCGGAGCATTTAGAAGACCAAGCCCGTACGGCCGCCGAAACGCCCGAGGTTCAAGAGGCTTTAAAGCTGCTCATCGCCTCGTTGGACGAACGCGGTTTTCTCGAAGAAGACCTCTCCTCGATTGCTTTACGCTCGGGTCAGCCCTACGAGGCCGTGATCACGGCCCACACGCTTTTATTAAGTTTTGATCCGCCGGGAATCGGGGCCCGCGACCTCCGCGAATGCTTCTTGGCACAGTTGCGCTTGAACCAACGTGGCCTCTCGACGGCAGCTCGTTTAGTTAGTGAATGCTGGGAACCCATGATGGGTCGTCGGCTCGAAGAGTGTGCCCGCCTTTTAAAGGTCAGCCTCGATGAAGTACGCGAAGCTTTGGTTGAGTTAGCTAAATTAGAAACCGTGCCTGCCCGCCGCTTTGAGCGTGATGAGAACCGGGTGGTGGTGCCTGATGCCACCGTGACCCGCGGTGAACATGGCAACTGGAAGATTGTGATGGATGACCGGCATGTGCCGCGGTTGCGTTTAGTGCCCGCCTACAAGGACATGTTAGCCGGCAATGCCCTCGGGGATAAAGAACGGCATTACATTTTGGAGCGTATGCGCCAAGGGAAGTTTTTGATTGGGGCGATTGAGGAACGCCAACGCACCGTCGAAAAGCTCGCGCACATTATTTTAGAACACCAACAAGATTTCTTCGAGCATGGTCCGTCGCGTTTAAAGCCGCTGACCATGACCGAGGTCGCCAAAGAAATGAACGTGCACGAAACGACCGTCGGTCGTGCCGTAGCGAACAAATGGATGCTCACGCCGCATGGCCTGCGCGAATTTCGGTGGTTCTTCACTTCGGGGGTATCGACCACCGATGGTGGCACTGTGGCCCAAGAGGGGGTGCAAGAAATGATAGCCGACCTCTTAGCGCGCGAAAACCCGGCGGCGCCTTTGGCCGATGAAGCCATCACTGCTGAATTGAAGAAGCGTGGCGTGCAAATTGCGCGCCGCACGGTGGCAAAGTATCGCGAGGCCTTGGGGCAACCTCCCGCCCACATGCGCAAGCAAAGGCTCTAAGCCTTGTGAACGCACTCTTAGTTCAATCGTTGCAGGATCGAAGCCCAACCAAAGTTCGGTAAGTCTGGGAAAATAAATTGCACGCCCACCGTGCGTCCGTCGCGCCGTTGGGCCGGAGCGGCAATCACGGGGAGACCCGCTAACGACGCAGGGGCATTGAGGGCGAGCAAGCCTTGGCGATGCTCATCGGTACAAGCGCTTTTGCTCACCGCTGGTCCCGTGGTGCAGGGGAGGGCGATGAAGTGATGTCGGCGGAAAATCGTCCGGAAAGCATCCGTCACGCGCGCTCGCACCGCTTCGGCTTCGCGTAAGGCTTCGGGGGTGCGTTGTCGGCCGGCGTTGAGACGCTGCCACACAACGGGGTCATAGTCGGATTGGCGTCGATCGAGCCACGCCGCGTGAACGCGCGACGCCGCATGCCCGCCGAGCACGGGGTAGGCTTGGGCCGCCTCCAGACAGGCCCGGCGCAAGAGTTCACTCGCCGAGGAGTCTAATTGGGCACCGGCTTTCATCGCCAGCGTTTGCATGGGATTTAACGTTTCGGTGTCGAGGCCTAAGCCTAAATCACCTGCCCATAAGCCCGCCCCAGCAGGCGGAGCTTCGCCGAGGACGGCGGCCGATACCGCCATTAAGTCTTTCGCCGTGCGCGTCATCCAGCCCTGCGTGTCGTAACCTGGCGAGAGCGGAAAGTGATCGCCTATGGGTGCGGTGTCGGGCGAAAGTCGCAAGCCCCAGACTCCACAATAACCGCAGGGCACGCGAATCGAACCCACGGTGTCGGTGGCCAAAGCAAAAGGCACGACGCCACGCGCGACGGCGAAAGCTGATCCCGAACTCGAACCGCCCGCTAGAAGTTGAGCGTCTTGCGGGTGAGGGCAGTCGCCAAAATGGGGATTCTCGCCTGTCAGGCCAAAGGCGAACTCATTGAGTTGCGTCCGCCCGCATTCAATCGCCCCCGCATCTTGTTCAAATGCTTGTGGCAAGGTGGAAGACGTGCGGGGCAGGCCGATTTCTTCGGAGAGAAAAGTAGAACCAGCTAAGGTGGGGTGACCGGCCCGGAAAAATAAATCCTTTGATAAAAACGGGACGCCGCCGAGGTTGCGTTCGCGCAAGTGCCAAGCTTTCTCAAAGCGTTGGATGAGGGCGGGAGCGTGTGGCAAGCCGCAGAGGGCGGCGCGTTGTTCTGCGGGGCTTAATTCGCCGAGGTTAAGTAAAAATTTTTCCGCCGCCATCCGCGGGCCGCGCGTGAGCGTAAACTCACGCCAATCTTCGATGGAAAGCGGAAATGAACTCACAACGACAACGGTTCGCCAGGCACCGGGTCGTGGATGCGCGTGGCGGGCATTAATTTAGTCAGTGTTTCTTTCATCCACGCCCGAGCGGGCGGGTCGCCGTGGGTTAAAATTAAATCTTTGGGGGCGAGGTCGCGCGCGAAGTCGATGAGCTCTTCGCGGTCGGCGTGTCCACTCAGGTGGAAACGGTCAACTTCGGCGCGCAAGGTCGACGTGTGGTCGAGTCCCGTGAATTTAAACGAGCCTCCGGGTGGTAAACCGATCAGTTCGCCGCCGGGCGTTTCGGGGTCGCAGTAGCCCACAAAGAACACGGCATTTTCTTCGTGATCAAGGATGTTAGCGGCAATGCGCCAAGCGGGCGTCTTTTCGATGAGCATGCCACTAGAAAGTAAGTAGATGCCAGCTTGGGGTAGGTTTTTGCCTGGAGGCGTGTAGCGACGGGAGAGTGGGAGCACGCCGAGGTCGCGCAACGTTTGGCGACTAAATTTTACCTGTTTCGTCTTCTTGCTCGCGGCGTCTAAATAATCGCACAAATCCATGCCGAGGCCTGAGCAGAAGATGGGCACATCGGCCAAATCGCCGGCATCGGCTGCTTCTTGGAGGAAAATTAAAATCTCCTGCATGCGCCCGAAGGCAAAAGCAGGTAGCAAGATGGAGCCACCTTGGTCAGCGATGCGGTTGATGGCGGCCAACAGGCGCTTTTCTTCGCGGGCCCGGTTTTGCGCTGGCACCGTGGTGGTGGCACCGCGGGTGCATTCCATGACTAAGGTGTCGACGGGTTGACGAGGGAAATTGGCTCCGGCCACGGTGTGTTGGGCTTGGAAGTGCACGTCACCCGTGAAGAAAACTTTTTTCCGACGATGTTCGAAGAGGCAACCCACGGCTCCAGCTACGTGGCCTGCGAGGTGGAAGGAGAACGTCACTTCTTCGCCGCCGCGGCCGATGGTGCGTGGGTTGGCGAGGGGGACGGTGGTGAGGGCATTTTCAACGCGCTCCACATCCGTTTCGACATACAAAGGGTAGTCTTGATTCCCTGTTTCTTCTTTTTGGCGTTTCATCACTTGAATCGAATTATTCAAGAGACGGCGGACAAAGAGCGTGTTGGCGGCGGAAGTGTAGACGCGGGCTTGCGGTTGTTGACGGAGTAAAACCGGCAGGGAGCCTAAGTGGTCTAAGTGGCAGTGCGTGAGGATTACTCCATCGACGGCCCCTTGAATTTTGTCCAACTGCGGCAGGGCCTTTTTTCCATCCAATTTCGGGTGCAGTCCGCAGTCGACGATGAGCCGCACGTTGCCGAATTCGGCGAGCATGCAATTGGCGCCGATTTCGCGGCCAGAATTAAGATCAGTGAAACGCATTAAGAAGGGGGAGGGCCGGGCGGCGTCATTTTAAAGCTTGGGATGCGGACGAAGATACGCTTGCCGTCGGCGGTGACCCCATGGAAGGCACCAGAAGCGATCACGGTGTCACCCGTTAAATGATAACTATTATAAGTAAAAGATTCGCCGGGAGGGAGGGAAGGTGTCTGGCCGACGATACCATCGCCTTCGACCACTTCAACTTCTCCGGTGCGGGGGTGCTGCAAAATCCATTTTCTCCCTAAAAGCCGCACCGTTTCTTGGGAGACATTAGAGATTGTTATGAAATAGACAAACGCGTGGGGGGTCTCGGGCGGGAAGTTCTCGTCGAAATGATGCAAGACCTTGTCGATATTGACCCGGAGACCGAGAAGTTCCTGACTGGTTGATTCCACGGGTAGTTAACAAAGAGGGCTTCATCGCAGAGAGGAAGCCATAAATCGAGGGTTCTCGACCTTTCTTTAATTGCACCACAGGGGGAGACCCTTTTGATGGGGAGACATGCCCACGTCCCGTGACCGCAAGCGACTTTTAGGTCGAGTACCCGGCAAATGGTGGGGCGTGCTCATTTATTTCGTGCTGCTGGTCCTCTCGATTTCGTTCCCCTTTTTCAGTGCGATTGAACGACGGGCGAAAGGCGTGCCGATTCAGGTGCCTGCTTACGACTTTCGGGGTGATAAAGTCGTGCGACAGAATTACACCATTCCCGTCCGGGCGCACTTGCATGGGGTTGAGGGGCAGGAAGAAGCCATGGAGGGTTCGCTGCCGATTTTTCGCAAGGACGTCATTGTCTACCTCCACCGCATTCCTTGGGATGATCAAGGTAGTGCCTTCTGTGATGCCTTAGCGCGGGAAAATAATGTCTCGGTGGTCGAAGTCTTTTTGCCGGGCTTCCATACCTCGCCAGGCGAAGTTCCCAGTCACTCGATGGAGGCCAATGCCGAAGTCGTGGCCAGTTTGTTGGAACACTACCGTCTTAAAGAATACCATGTCATTGGGCAGGGCTTTGGCGGCGTGGCCGCTTTAGAGCTGTCGCTGGCGCATCCCGACCGCGTGCAGTCATTGACGTTGATCTCGGCACCCGGCGTGCAGGAGTTTGAATTCTTGGGTAATCCGTTGGTGAATAAAATCGTGTACGGTTTTCAGGGGGCTTTCTTTTGGACCATCTCGCAGTTAACGCCTAATTTTGGTGCGGCAGATTTGCTCCCCTGGGATCGGGACTATGCGAAGACGGTGTTTGATACCGATTTGGCTGATAACCGCAAAATCCTCAAAGCCTGGCGGAAGCCCTTGTTATTGCTTCACGGTCAAGATGACTGGATGACGACCGTAGAAGCCGCCCGTTACACGGCTAAAATCGTCCCCCAAGCTCAATTAGAAATTCTCAACGGGGGGCGCGATGCGGTCTTTGAAAACACGGATGCGGTCATTGCCCGTTTACACACGTTTTGGAAAGAAACCACCGGCACCGTCACGCCCATTAGCAGCACCGAAGATCCGCCCATTCCGCAGGCCGAAGGGATGCGTTACTGGATGTTACTTTTGATTATCTTGGTTTGTACCTGTTTGGCCGAAGACCCAACGTGCTTGGCCACGGGCTTAATGGTTTCGGTGGGGATTCTAGATGCTTGGTCGGCAGGCATCGCTTGTACGGTGGGCATCTTCATGGGGGATATTTTCCTGTATTCGGCGGGACGCATTTTAGGTCGCAAAGCTATCACGCGTGCCCCGCTGAAATGGTTTATTCAAGAACACAAAGTCAATCAATGGGCCGGCTGGTTCTCGACGCCGAAGGGGATGTTGATTGTCGTCAGTTCGCGTTTCGTGCCCGCCAGTCGCGTGCCGACGTTTATCACGGCTGGCATCATGCGCCTGAACTTTTTAAAGTTAGGCATGCTGCTTTTATTGGCGGCATTGATTTGGACGCCGCCGCTGATGTATGTCGGTTATCGTTTTGGCGCCCAAGGAATGGAAATCTTGGCTCACTTTAAGAGCAATGCCTTGTGGGTGATTTTAGGACTGTTCGTGGCGTTGCACATCGTCACCCACTGGCTGGTGCCGGCACTCACTTGGCGCGGACGTCGGCAGATCGTGATGAAGGTCCGCAATTTCTTGCAACCTTCGCTGTGGCCTTCCTGGGTCTTATACATGCCGATCCGTCTCGGTATCGTGTTGCTGAGCTTGCGTCACTTGAGTCTTACGGCGTTTGCTTCAGCGAATCCCGCCTTTGGCACCATTGGTGGTTTTATTGGGGATACGAAATCGCTTTTGTTGCGTCCGTTCCAGCGCGACTCACGTTGCGTGCCAACCTTGGCATTGTCGCAGGATGATGACATCGAACAGCGGGTGAAAGAGGCTAAGGCCTTCGCGGCTTGTCACGGCTTCCCCTTAGTTTTTAAGCCCGAAGTGGCAGAAGATGGGGCTGGTCTACGGTTTGTCCAGAATGACGAGCAACTCGAACGCTTTGTACGTTTGGTAAAAGAAGATTTCTTATTACAAAAGAAAGTCGGCGGCCTAGAGTATGAGGTCGTGTGGCGTCGCAGCCCGGGCAAAGACGATGGTCGCATCATGGCGATTTTACAAAAGCTCGATGTGGTCGTGATGGGCGATGGCGAGCAGACTTTGGAAGAATTGATTTGGCTCGATGAAGTGGCGGTTTCACGTGCGGAACTCTTTTTACAGTGCCACGACTTAGAGTTAAATAACGTCATCCCTGCGGGGCAGACGGTGGTGTTAAATCCCACGGGAAGTTACGGTCACGGGGCGCGCTGCTTGCACCGTCCTGACTTGTCGACGCCTGCCCTAACTGCCGCCGTGACCGCTTTTGCGAAACGTTTTCCGGCGTTGCATTTTGCTCGTTTCGATTTGCGAGCCACGTCGGATGAGGAATTAAAAGCCGGGCGCTTTATTTGCACCGAAGTCGGCGGGTGCTGTCACGTTTCCAGTCTCTTGCGCGATAGTTCCTTGCGCTTTAGCCGTTCGTACACGGCCGTGTGGCTGCAGTTGAAGGCCTGTTTAGAAGCCGGTGCTTATAATTTAAAGCAGAAGGTTCGCCCCGTGCCCATCGAGGAAGTCGTGGCGCGCTGGAGTCAGGCGCGCGGTCGCGGCGATGAATTCGCCGTGAACGAAAAGTAAGTAGATGGTTTAGGCTAACGGACGACCACTACCGCAACCACTGACTTCGTCGTGAACGGCGACGAGGGTGCGCAGGCTGGGATGGATCTCAGATGAACCGATGGTAAGGATTAATTCACAAGTAGCGTAAGCCTGACAGGCTTGGCGATAAGAGCGATCCCACTGCCCAAAAGCTTGTTCTTCCCGGGTCGTGATCCAAGGCCAGCGTGGCGTTTTAGCTTTGATACCTACGCGCCAGGGTTTGGGCGTGAGTCGCGCGCGGAAGCATTGTTGAGCGTAGCACAATTGGCGGTAAAGCGGGTCGGACCCCAAGGCTTCGAAAGCCTTGGCTACTAGAGCATCATCAAAGTTAAAGACCGCGTGGGTGGCGAGGAGGCGTAAGCCGGCCGCCGTGCGGTAGATGCGCCATGACCAACCAGGGTGTGCCTTCGCCCAATTTTCGGCGGCGTGGAGCGCGGCGATTTCAGCGGGTGAAGGTTCGGATTTAGCGGCGGGTTTGGCACCCAAGAGTCGAGCTATCAGCCCGGGATTTTTGGGGGCGGGTAAGTCGACGTCGATGAAGAACCCCGTGGTGGTGTTCAGCACTTCTGCACCATAAGCGTTCCGGGAAAGGATGGTCGAGGCATCGAGTTCGCGTAGCACCTGTTCGCGGATTGGTCGATCGATGTAGTATCCCTGATTTGCTGCGGGTGATCCGCCGGCTCGTAGTAAATCCGCAACTTTGGCGGCCCGTTGTTGGGCGTTTTGTTGGGCTTCCTCGGCGGACGTATCCGACCAGCCCCAGGCCGTGCCTGAGCCCGACTTAGCCAGCGACCAGAATTTGGGGAACTTCATGGTGCGCTTTTTATTTTAAAATTATTGAAGAGCAATCTCGCTTTCTCCGGGGCCCCTCCTGACCCATCGTTAGCGTCCGGTGTAGGCGTGGCAGAGGGCGATGGCCGCAGCGTCGGATTCATCCCAGGGTAGGGCGGCTGGAAGCTGAAACACGGTTTGAATCATGCGGGCGACTTGCTCTTTCGAGGCACTTCCGTGGCCCGTGACGGCCATTTTAATCCGCTTCGGGGCGTATTCACTGACTTTGATTCCTTGGCGGGCGACGACACTGAGGGCCGCCCCGCGCGAAGCACCCATGGCCTGAGCGGTGCGAAAGTTTTGCACGTAAATCGTTGCTTCAATCGCCACGTGCGAAGGTTGGTAAGTCGTGGCGAGGGCTTCGACCGCGGCGGCGATTTGGCCTAAGCACTCGTAGACCGCTAATTTAGCCGATAGTTTGAGCGTGCGGCTGGCGAGTAGTTTCGGCTTGGCCTCGCGGGTATCAATCACGGCCAAGCCCGTGCCGCGCAAGGAAGGGTCGATGCCTAAGATAATCCCGCGAACCCCGCGCCGGGTTTCGGGAATCTTCGACGTGCGTGGCAGGGCCACTTGCTTTTTTACCGACAGGTTGCCTTGCAGGATTTTAGCCGTCCAAAGGGAACGTGCCGAGTTGCGGGCCATGAGGCTGTTTTGACGCAAGCGGCTAGGGGCTTCGACTCTAAAGTGCTTCGTGTATGGAGATTGCACTCACCCTCGTGGGCTTTAGGTTGCTCCCGCGATGAAGCTCTGGGTTTATAGCCTCTTCTTGGTAACCACGGCAGGCCTGTGGAGCCAAGAGGTCGCTTTGCGAACTAAAGAGGTACCCGAGATGGACCCGCTGGTTTTAAAGCCCCAGGCGAAGATCGATCTTAAAGTGATTCCCGAATGTTCGGCATTATGGGCGAGCTTAAAGCATCCCGGCATTTTCTGGACGCTTTCTGATTCCGGCAACCCGCCGCACATCGTGCCCATTAAAGCGGATGGCACGTTTCCCGTTACTCCTGCGGGCTTGTGGAATCACGTGGTGTTGAAAGGCGCGGTGAATCACGACTGGGAAGCCTTAACCGGCGATGCCACGCGGATGATGGTGTGTGATGTGGGGAATAACGTTTCTCGGCGCAAAGAACTGCAAATCTACGTTTTTCCGGAGCCAGAATTAGGAGCCGCGGAGGTGACGAATTTTAAGAAATACACTTTCAGTTGGCCGGACCAAAAAGTTTTTCCTGATCCCGATTTAGCACACGACTGCGAAGCCGCTTTTATCTGGCAGCAAAAACTTTACCTCCTCACCAAACATCGCCGCGACACCTTAACCGATTTTTGGCGGATTGATTTGCCCGTGCAGGGCGACAAAGCCGTGGCCACCAAACTTTATCGCTTTGATGCCCATGGGATGGTTACCGACGCCGCGCTTTCGCCGGACGGTAAGAAGTTGGCGGTCTTAACTTACCGCATGCTTTGGGTGCTGACCTTGCCGACTCAGGGCGAAGACATTTTCGCTGGGCCAGCGTGGGTCGCTCCGCTCGCCCCACCGCTTACTTCTTGGCAGTTAGAAGGCTGTGCTTGGTTAAATAGCCAAAAACTCCTCCTCGGGTCAGAGCAAGGGGACCTTTATCAAGTCCCCCTGTCTGACCTACGAGAAGCGAAGTAACGGACGCTTAGAGACTCTTAGCGGCCGCCACGACGGCCTCCTTGGTGATGCCCATCTCGCGCATGACCACGTCGCCAGGAGCCGAGAGACCGAAACGATCCGTACCGATGGCTTTACCAGCCGTACCCACGAAGCGACCCCACGAAATCGTGACGCCGGCTTCGATGCTCACGCGCTTGGTGCAGCTCGAGGGTAAGACCTCTTCTTGGTAAGCCTTAGGCTGACGAGCGAAAATTTCCATCGAAGGCACCGAAACCACGCGGACACCGCTACCTAATTCTTCGGCGGCGCTGAGGGCGAGTTGCAGTTCGCTACCCGTGCCGAGGAGGATGTGGGTGAGGGCGGACGTTTCGCGACGGGCGATGTAAGCACCCTTGAGCGTGCCTTGACGGCGGGTGGCCACAGGGATGCTGTCGAGCGAAGGCACGTTTTGACGCGAGAGAATTAAGGCCACGGGACCATCTTGACGCGCTACGGCGAGGGCGAAGGCCGCCGCGGTTTCTTCCGCATCAGCGGGACGAATCACGTCGAGGTTCGGAATGCAACGCAGGGCGCTGACCGTTTCCACTGGTTGGTGCGTAGGGCCGTCTTCACCAACGCCAATCGAGTCGTGGGTGAAGATATAGAACGTTTGCAATTTGGCCAGAGCCGCGACGCGGATGGAAGGACGGAGGTAATCGGAGAACGTTAAGAACGTTGCACCCGAACCCTTGAAGATGCCGTGGTAGGCCATACCGTTGAGGATGGCGCCCATCACGTGTTCACGGATTCCGAAGTACAAGTTGCGGCCTTGAGGTGTGGCGAGGTCGAAGTCACCGAGATCCTTGAGGTAGTTCTTCGTCGAACCATGCAAGTCAGCCGAACCCGACACCACGAGGGGCGAAGCTTTGGCGACGGCGTTGAGGCAGGTTTCGCCCGAGACGCGAGTCGCGAGGGCGTTCTTGCCGAATTCAGGTACGGCGGCGAGGAGGCTTTCGACCGAGCCGTGGCGACCAGCTTGGGCTTCGGAGAGCAACTTCGCTTTCGCGGGATTGGCTTGGCTCCAGGCTTGGAAAGTTTTTTGCCACTGGGCATAGGCGGCGGCTTGTTGCTTTTGACGTTCGGCGAAGAACGCACGCGTGGCTGGCGAGACGTAGAACTTTTCAGCGGGCAAGCCTAAGGCCGTGCGTGCTGCGTCGATAAACTTCACGCCCGCTTCACCGTGGCCCTTGCTCGTGCCTTGAACTTCGGGGATGCCTTTGGCGATGGTCGTTTTGCAGATGATTAATTTAGGCTTACCGTTTTTGCTCGCCCGAGCTTGATCGAGGGCCGCGGCAATCGGGGCGAGTTCGTTCCCTTGAGCGACCTTGAACACTTCCCAATTAGCGGCTTCGTAGCGCTTAGCCGTGTCTTCGTTCTGCGTCTTCGAGGCCATGGCGTCGAGCGTCACGTCATTCGAATCGTAGAGCATGATTAAGTTATCCAAACCGAAGCGACCTGCAAACGAGGCGGCTTCGTGGGAAATGCCTTCTTGGAGGCAACCATCGCCGGCGAGGCCGACGATCATGTGGTCAAAGATTTGGTGCTCGGCGGTGTTGAAATGAGCCGCCGCCATTTTGGCAGCCACGGCCATACCGACGATGTTGCCCGTGCCTTGGCCGAGAGGGCCCGTTGTGGCTTCCACGCCAGGGGTTTCGCCAAACTCTGGGTGACCTGGGGTCTTGGAGTGCAGTTTGCGGAAGGCTTTTAATTCTTCGAGTGGGAGGTTGTAACCCGACAGGTGCAACCAGCTGTAGATGAACATCGAGCCGTGGCCTGCAGAGAGCACGAAACGATCGCGGTTCAACCAGAGTGGTTCGGCGGGGTTTTGACGGAGGAAATTACCGAAGAGGACGGCGCCGATTTCGGCGGCACCGAGGGGAAGACCGAGGTGGCCAGAATGGCAGGCAGCCACGGCATCCATGGAGAGACCACGGGATTCGGTGGCGGCGCGTGAGAGGTCGGCAGAGTTTTGCAGGGACATGATGCCTTATGCGTAAGGGAAAAGATGGCGGGGATTCCAGCCTTGAATGAACCCCTCTAGGTCTGCCAGAGTGGGGTATGTCGAACCCAGAACTTGAAGAAGGTTCAACCCTTCGCCTAGATTTCAAAAAGTTGCGTAAAATCGCTTCCGGGGCGGCGGATGTGATTCCCGCAGTGGCTCAAGATGCCCATACCGGCGAAGTCCTGATTCTGGGTTATGTGAACGAATTGGCCTTAGCCACGGCGCTAAAAGAGAAGAAAGCCACGTTTTGGAGTACTTCGCGCAATGAACTTTGGATCAAAGGTCTGACTTCGGGCGACTTTTTAGAATTATTAGAAGTCCGGGTGAATTGTGAGCAGAACTCGATTCTCTACAAAGTCCGCCCGGCCGGCCAAGGGGCCTGCCATACGAAAGAAAATGGTAAAGCTCGCTCGGGGTGCTACTACCGCCGGTTACGCGAGGATGGCACTTTGGAAAAAGTTTAAGGACTAACGCGTTCGCACCGCTTCGGTGATCACTTCGCGGGCGAGGGCGACGCGGATGACGACGGCTTTGCTTTGCCGCGTGAGAGTGTGGGCACCGGGTTGAGCTACGAAGCCGAGGGCGTCGAAGTCGCCTTGCTTGCTCGTGATTAAGTTCAAGGCCGCCTCGGCTTGATCACTGGTCGCAAATTCCAACGCTAAGGTGAGGATGGCTTGTTGATGATCGTCGCTTTCGCCGAGCACGACCGACGCGGCGGTGGCTTGCGAGATAATCTCGCGCAGGGAAGTGCCGAGCCAGCGCCGAGGCGCGAGGGTGGTGAGCAGGTTTTTTCCAGGCTCCGCGCGAACTAATAAATACCCATGAGGGGTGTTGCTTAATTGTAGCATCGCCGCGGACGGAAGGACTTTCGTGGGGGGTCGCTCGGTACGTTCATTTTCTAGGATGATTTCTAGGGCCCGAAAGTCGGGCTGAAATCCAAATTCGATTTTACCTGCGGAGGTTTGGCAGGTTTTTTCAAGTTGGGTTTGAACGGTGCGACGCGTTTCCGGCGCAGCCAGTAAGGCCACCGACGTCAGCAAGCGCGGGGCGGTGGTGAGTCCAGATGTCGCCGACAGGTCGATGATTCCAAAGACTGGACTCGTTGGGGCAACGTGCAGGGCGTAGGTCGAGGGGAAGACAACCAACCAAAGCAGTGCCACGAGGCCGAAGGCGCCACCCATGAAGATGGCTCCGCGTTTCATGAATGCAGGAGGGAAGCGGAGGCTTCGTCGAGGTGTAAGACCGCGTCGGGGTGCGTGCGTAGTAAGGTCGCGGGACAAGCCGTCCCGATCGGGTCGCGCACGGTGGAGCGGACGGCTGCGGCCTTGCGCAGGCCGGGCACTTGGACGCTTAATTTGCGAGCCTGACGAAAGACCGGCAACGTCAGGGTGAGGGCGTGCAGGGGGACCTCTTCGATGCGGTCAAAGCACCCATCGTGGACTTGCTGAGTGCGGCAGGCGGGGTCGAGGGGAATGAGTTTCACCAAAGCCGGGTCATGAAAATCGGCCACTGGGGGGTCATTGAAAGCCAGGTGTCCATTCTCGCCGATCCCTAGACAAATCAAATCGATGGGTGCGGCGGAGAGCAGGGCACTATAGCGCTCGCAGGCGACGGCGGGGGGTAGCTCTGCTTCTAACGGGTGAAACTCGCCCACTTCTACGTGGCGCAGGAGGTGTTCGTGGAGGTAGGCGCGAAAACTCTGAGGGTGCTTCGCGGTGAAGCCCGCGTAGTCATCCATGTGAAACACCGTCAACCTTTGCCACGCAAACGCGGTGGCAGGTTGGCGACTAGTTTGCAGGAGGGCGGCTAAGAATTCATTTTGTGAAGGAGCACACGCGAAGATGACACGTGCCCCGTCTTGGTCGGCGAGTAAGGCACGTAAGTATTGGGCCACTCCATGGGCCGCCGCTTGGCCTAAGGCGGCGCGATCGCGATGAGTTTCAACGACGAGGTGATCCGCTAAAAATTTCCGGCCCAACTTCACTTTTTCTTAACTTTTAAAAATGGGGTCGTGGCTTGGCCCGCTTGGGCTTGAGCTTGGGCTTTATCAATGGCCGCCTTGATGGCTTGAATCGCTTTATCCACGGGGAACTCGAAGTTGATGGAAATGAGGTCGTCTTGGCTATCGACTTTAATCCCCTGAAGTAAGTCCGCGACTAGGTGTTGTTGATTAATTTGTTCGGCCGTTTTGCCCTCTTCACTCGTCGATGTAGCTAAGGTCGCCATCATTTGCAGACCCTTGATTTTATTGGCCGTATCGGCTGCTAGGTCTTTGGATTTAAATTGTAAGTAAACGCCCACTTGCACGTGGGTAGGACTTTCACCTGCGACGACCGTTACCGTTTTGATACCGGCTTTATCGACGTCTTCCATCTTCGTCCCATCAAAGGCCATGAAGGCCCAGGGCTTTTGCGCTTTAGCCAAGTAGGCTTCACTGCCTGCAGGAATTTTTACCGTGCCGGTTGTTTGACCCAAAGCCTCTACCGTGCGCTCGACCAGGCTCATCGAGGCAAAGCCGAGGGCGTTCGTGGGACCCGTGAGGAGCATCCCTTCGTTGGCCGCGGCTTTTTTAGCCGTTTCGCTTCCGAGGGCTTTTTGAATTTCGGCGATATCCCAACCGTTGCAATTACCGATGGCTTTGGGTCGGAGACCGTTGGATTGAGCGAAGGATTCAATCTGCTTCGGTTGGAAGTTGCCGCGGATCAAGCCGGCGATGAACGGGTCTTTTTGGGCGACTTTGCCATCGGGGCCGGGGTATACGCCAAAAATCAGTTCCTTGATATCAGTCGAAGGTTCGATCCCCAGTTCTTGTTTCAGCAAGGCCGCCTCTTGGTTGTCGGGGATCGCATCCTTGATCGCTTGGCCGACCTTGGTCTCATTGAAATTGGTTACGTTTAGTTGAATCACGCCCACCGCCCCCTCGGGCAGGCCTTGCGTGTTGAGGGCGTTGTCGGCCCGGGCAACTAGGCACGAGGCGCAGACGAGGAGAAGTCCGAGAAGGCTTTTCATAGGTTGGGGGAGGCGTCAGGGCATCCTAGGTTACTCAGCATCCCCCTCAAGTGTAATGGGGTATCGATTTAACCCTACGGGCACAAAAAAAGGGCACCTAAAGGTGCCCTTGTTAAAAGTGGGATGAATAATCCGATGATTAGTAACCACCACGGTCGCCACCGAAGCTACCACGGTCGCCGCCGCCGAAGCCGCCGCGACGCTCACCGCCGCCGAAGCCACCACGACCGCCACCGAAGCCACCACGATTGCCGCCGCCGAAGCCACCGCGACGCTCACCGCCGCCGAAGCCACCAGAACGACGTTCACCGCCACCGAAGGAGGGGCGCTCTTCACGAGGACGAGCCACATTGACCTTCAAGGGGCGACCCATGAAATCAACGTTTTCAGTCTTCGCGATCGCATCCTGAGCTTGCTGCGCGTTGCCCATCGTCACGAAGGCGAAGCCACGAGGACGACCCGTGAACTTATCCATCATGACTTCCACGGACACAACTTCACCAGCTTGGGAGAAGTGAGCGCGGATGTCGGCTTCGGTTGCGGCCCAGGGCAGATTGCCCACGAACAGTTTGTTTTCCATATCTTTTGTTTTGCTTTAGTACTAACACCGCATTGCCCGTTTCCGACCTTCGGATTTCGATTTGCCGTCTTAACGACCGTCAACTCACCGGATTACTGCGGGGTTGTCTCTTAATTTGGTTATTTTCCGAGACAAACCTGACCCCCGATAAGGAGGCTTTGCAGGGGCAGTGCAAGTTTATTCACAATTTGGATTTCAGCTAGGCCGCGGGTTGACATCAGAAACGACCTAAAAGATAGTCCCCGCATGATCGGACCTTGGAATCGCCGCGTTTCCTTGCCCAACCCCGCTCTATTTCGTGGATTGTTTTAAAGGCAATCACTTGATTAACAATCACTTGCAAATTTAGCACCCGCACCATGGATCCCGCTCAGGCTTTCGATGCCGTCGTGGCAGAATTGAAGCGCCAAAAGGCCGAAGGGGTGCGCCTAGTGAGTATTTCTGAGGAAAATTTAAAAGCCTTACGTCAACTGGCAGGTCAATCTGCTCCGGCGAGTTCGGCTCCAGTAGCTCCCTTAGCTCCGAAGGTCATCAAGCCCGCCGTGGCCCCCGTGGTGGCATTTACGCCTACGCCGTCGGTAAAGGTCGAACCGAAGGTCGCGCCCGTGGCCGAATCCATTCCGCCACCTCCCACGGTCACGGTGCCGCCAGGCACCAAGGCTGAACAGATGGCGTGGTTGCAGGAGTTGATTAAAGCCTGCCCCGAAACCAAGCGCCACTTGGAGCCGAAGCACCGCCCGGTTTTAGGGTTTGGAGCTTTAGAAGCCGAAGTGTTCTTCGTCGGTGAAGCCCCCGTTCTGGAAGAAGCCGAAGCCGGTCGCCCCTTCGTCGGAGCTTCGGGTGAGCTGTTAGAAAAAATTCTTAAAGCGGCCGCGATTGATCACGCCCACGTTTACTTTGCGCCCGTCATGGGTTGGCGTCCCGAGCCGCCCACGCCACAAGGCAAACGTCCGCCCACGGCCCGCGAGTTGGCCTTTAATTTGCCCTACCTGAAAGCTCAGTTAGCCATTGTGAAACCCCAAGTCGTCGTCGCCCTCGGGGCGCACGCTTACGAGTCGCTCTTGGGCAAAGGCGTGACCATCACGCAAGCGCGCGGCAAATGGACGAAACTCGAAGGGTTCGACGTGATGCCCACCTTCCACCCCAACTATTTATTGCACAATCCCAGTGCCACGGCGAAGCGCACCGTGTGGGAAGACTTCTTGTTGATCCTCGAAAAATTAGGCCGGCCGATTTCGGAGAAGCAACGCGCCTTCTTCACGACGAAGTAATCAGCGCACCGATTCTTGTAAGCGGCTTAAAGAAAAAGTCAGCACCACGGAGTTCCGTCCGCTGGACTTTAACTCTTGGCGCCGCTCGGCGGGGAGGTCGGCTTGCGTACCCGGCTGGAAGCCGCACGCCGATTGGAAGAACCCTTGGGTTTGCGTCGTGAGCGCAATTAATTTTTTGGCCCCGAGTTCTTTGGCGCGGCGTTTCGTGAATTCGACCAGTTTCCGTCCAACCCCGCGACCATGGTAAAAAGGTTGCACGTAGACGGCGCAAACTTCCATGGCCTTGGTGCCCGCGTAGGGCCGCAAGGCGGCGCAGCCGATGATGCTGTCGTCGATTTCGTAGACGTAAAAGTCGTTGATCGAAGTCTCGATTTGTTGCCGCGTCCGGCTGACCAAGGCATCGGTTTTGGCCCCGTTCTTGGCGAGGTTATACAAAGCTTGAGCGTCTTTCTTCTTCGCTTGGCGAATGCGGTCGTAATCATTGGCGTGCACCATCGTGCCGAGGCCGACTTTATCGAAGATCTCGGTCAACAGGCCGCCAAACACGCGTCCGTCCAAGATGTGAGCTCGGGGGACGTCTTCATCGAGGGCTTTCGCCGCTTGCATCGCTTTACTGCGAATGCGCGGGTCGAGCTTCACTTGTTTGTTCGCTAAGAGCGCGTTCAATTCGTCTTCCGGTAAATTCACTTTCACCACGCCATCCACTTGCAGACCAGGGAAGGGCGTGAGGTAAATTAATTTCGAAGCCCCGAGGGCCACGGCGAGTTCCATCGCCAAGTGGTCGCTATTCACGCGCAGCGATTGACCTTCGCGGTCGCACACAATCGGCGTCACCAGCGGCAAGATATCTTGCGCCAACATCGTCTTGAGCAACGGGGCATCGACCTTTTCAACTTTGCCCGTGAAGAGGTGATTTTTGCCTTTAATCACGCCCACTTTAGTGGCCCGCACGGCATTCGTGATCGCGCAACGCAAGCCCGCTTGCGAAAGGTGTTCGAGGACGGATTGCGAAACCAACGCCGACGCTTCGCGCGCGAGCGACATGGTCGTCACATCCGTGGGACCTTCGCCTTGGATGTCGGAGAGCGCGATGTTATCTTCGCCGGCGAGTTCGACTAATTGGTGACCAATGCCGTGCACGAGCACGACCTTGATGGAGAGGCTGCGCAAGACCGCGATGTCGGTGACAATGTTCGGAAAATTTTCATGGCTCACGATGGAGCCATCGACGGCGATCACGAACACATGGTCGCGAAACATCGGAACATAACGCAGGATGCCCCGCAGGTCGGTGGGCTTGATAGTGCGTTCGCGCTGACTACTCATAGTTAATCCTTATGGACTCCTTGCCGTCTTGGGCAATACTGATGAGGCATGCCTCGTCCGCCTCGAGTGCCTCAAGCTCAACTCTCTCCCGCCTTGATGGAGCCCGTGGAGGCCTTTCTGGCTCATTTGTCTTTGGAGCGCGGTTTGGCTAAGCTCACGATTGAGGCTTACGAGGCCGACCTGACCCGTTTTACGGCTCACTGCCAGCGTGCCGGTCGTGGGAGTTGGGACGAGGTGGGGTTGGCCGACGTGGAATCCTGGGTGATGGTGCAAGATAGCCGAGGTCATGCCGCCGCTTCCTTAGCCCGCCGTCTGGCCGCGGTGCGTTCTTTTGCCGCGCACCTCGTGCGTTCTGGAATGCGGCGGGATGATTTTAGCGAGTTGGCCCACGGTCCGAAGCTTAAGCGGAAGTTGCCCGGGACCATTACGCCGGAGCAAATGGCCAAAGTCGTGACGGCCCCCGACACCTCGACGCCTCAAGGGCTGCGGGATCGGGCGATGTTGGAGTTGATGTACGGTTCGGGCCTGCGGATTTCGGAGTTGTGCGGCTTGGAACTCCAAGCCCTTGATGCCGAGTCCGAGATGTTGCGCGTCCGCGGTAAGGGCTCGAAGGACCGCATCGTCCCCGTCAGCGAAACCTCCTTGGTCGCCTTGCGGGCTTATTTGAGTCAGGGACGTCCGAAGTTGGTGCGTCCGAAGACCGGCAGTGCGTTGTTTTTGAGTGCGCGCGGGGTGGCAATCTCGCGCAAAACTTTTTGGCTGAGCGTCAAGCAAGCTGCGGAGCGCGCGGGCATCGGCTTGGCGGTGAAGCCGCACTTATTGCGGCACGCCTTTGCCACCCACCTTTTAGCCGGCGGGGCAGATTTGCGTTCCATTCAAGAAATGCTGGGCCACGCCGACATTGCGACGACCCAGATTTACGCCTCCGTCGAGCGGTCCGCTTTAAGTGCTAATCACCAAAAGTACCACCCGCGGAGTCGCCCGCCCAAAGCTTAGATAAAAATCAACAAACTCCCGAGCACTGTCACCGCGGCCAAGAACCCGATGATGAAGCGGACGAGGCCGCTCGTGGGCAAGACCGCCACTTCTTCATTATCGTCGCTCGGACGAATCACCGCTTCGCGTAAGATTGAGAAGTAGTAATGGATGCTAATCGTCACGCCGATGAGGGCAGCGCCGAGCACCCACCAGAGTTTCGCTTGAACGAGTAAGATGAGCACCAGTAACTTGGCGGCAAATCCTACTGTGGGAGGCACGCCCGCGAGCGAGCTTAAGCCAAAGCCGAGAGCCCCGGCGAGGATGGGCGAGCGACGGAACAGTTTGCGCAGGGCCAAGATGGGGCGGTGGTGGTCTTCCGCCGTGGGCATGGCCAGAAGCGCTTGAGTCGTGAGGAACGTGCCCACGATGTAGGCGAGCAAGTAAACCCAGAGCGTGTCGGCAGCCGACCACTTGATGGCGCTGGCTTCAGGTTGCACCAAGGACACCGTGATGATGGCGAGCAAGAACCCTGCGTGGGAAACCCCCGACAAGGCCAAGACGCGCTTGATGTTCGTGGTGGCTAAGGCTCCGAGGTTGCCGACCAAGATGGTGATCACGGTCAGGACAGCTAAGAGCGGGGCCGTGCGCACGGCGAGACCGTGGAAGGGTACGTTGACCAAGAGGAATAAGCTAAAGGCACCCGCCGCCTTGGAAGCCGTCGCCAAGAGCGCCGTCGTGGGCGTGGGCGCACCTTGATACACATCAGGAATCCAGGTGTGGAAGGGGAAGGCACCCAGTTTGAAAGCGGCACCACCGAGGATGAGGGCTGTGCCGACGAGCGTGAGGGCGGTGAATTTGCCCGCTTCGATGGCGACTTGGATTTCAACGAAGTTGAGCGGGTCTTTCACGCCCAAGGAGCCGAGCGAACCGTAGACGAGCACGATGCCCATCAGTAAAAGGGCCGAACTCAAACCACCCATGACCAAGTATTTCACACCCGCTTCGAGCGACGCCGCACTGCGACGTAAGTAGCCGACCAAGATATACAAACCCACGGCGGCCGTTTCGAGGCACACGAAGAACGTCACGAAGTGATTCGCTTGGCCCAGCAACATCAAGGCCGACGTGATGATGAGCAGCACGTGGTGGTAGTCGGGCACCGACGCTTGGCGTTCCCGCAAGAAACTCTCGGCCAATAAACTTGTCAGCAAGGCCGAGAATAGAAACACCAGACGCACGCCGATGAGGGGAAGGTGCGGCATGAGTAAGCCGGCAAAGGTTGGTTCGGAGCTGTTCCAATACGACACCGGCACCAAGCTCATGACCATGATCAAGGCCAAGCCCACGCGCGTGGTGGCTGGAATCAACCAACGTTGGGTGGCGGGCAGGATCAACGCCTGGAGCAGGCAGAGCAGCCCCAATCCGGCGACGCAGATTTCGGGCAGGATGGCTTGCCAATCGCCCGAGCGCGGGGCGAGGGCTTTAAAGGTGACATCAAGGCTAGCGAGCAAGGGGGTCATCGGGCAGGAGTTGCAGGAGATTGAGGTGCACGTTGCGGTGCAGGTTTGGAAAGTTTGATTTCAGCACGTTGCGAGTACGCCGCGATATCCGTCATCACTGGATTCGTGGAGCGCGTGATGATCGCAGGACAGAAACCGATGACCAACGAAGCCCCGAGCAAAAAACTCGCGGCGCCGATTTCGGCTAAACCCAAATCCCCAAACGGTGCGACCCGGTAACGCTCTTCTAGCGCTTCCGTCGCGGGGCCAAAGAAAGTCGCCGCCACGGCGCGCAAGGAATACACTGCCGAAATCACCACGGTCGAAGCCACGATGGCTTGCAACCAGAGGGGCAGACCACCGAGGGAAAGGAACACGCCGATTTCGCCCCAGAAATTACCAAAGCCTGGCAAGCCAATCGAAGCCATCGTGGCGGCGATGAACAAGGCGGCTAAGATCGGACTGCGCGAGGCCATGCCACCAAGCGAGTCCAAGCGATACGTCCCTGCGCGCGTGCGGACGGCATTGCCGAGCAAGAATAACGCCGCACACGAAAGACCGTGGGCAACCATTAAGAACGCCGCGGCATCTAAGCCCGCCGCTTTACCATTCGTCCCTGCGACCCAGATCCCGAGGAAGATCGGACCCATGTGGGCCACCGAGCTCCACGACAGCAATTGCTTCAAGTCGCGTTGCACTAAGCAGATTAAACCCACTACGAAGACATTCGCCACTGCCAGGCCTAAGAACCAGTTGCCCAAGGTGCCTTGCGAGAGGTGGAGCGAGCTGGCACCGAGAAGGATGATGCCGTATAAACCAAATTTCTTCAAAGCCCCCGCGTGTAACATCGAGACCGGCGTCGGAGCGGCCGAGTAACCTGGAGCAGCCCAAGAGTGGAAGGGGAAGAGCGAGGCCAGCGTGCCCAAACCAAAGAGGATTAAAGCCGCCGTCGCTTGCGGAAGGTGCGGACCTTCGGCCAACGCTTCGACCACCCGCACGAGCGTCGCTTCATTGAAGCTTAAACCCGAAGCATCGAGGGCGATTAATAAACCTGCCAACGAAGCCATGGCCCCAGCGGTCAGGTAAAGTGCCATTTGCATCGCCGCCGAACGACGACCTTCGCCGCCCCAGAAGAGCGTCAGGATGAACGTAGGCACTAAGGCGAATTCGTGGAAGAAGTAGAAACCGATGAGGTGCGTCGTCGCAAACACGCCGAGCGTGCCCCCGAACATGAATAAAATCAGACCGAGGTAGGTGTTACGGGCTTCGACTTCTTGCGTGAGCGCTTTGATACCCGCGGCTAAACCCACGAAGGCAGTCATCGCTAAGAGCGGCGCACCTAAACCATTCAAACCCATGCCAAAGCCCCAAGGACCTTCGGAGATGAATTGTTGAATCTCGGTGTTAGGGGAAAGCCATTTGGCCAGCAACCAAGGAGCGATGACACCCGGAATCGCAAAGCCACCTAAGGCAAAGCCCGAAGCAAAACTCTGCGGCAACTTGCGGAGCGTGAGTAGGATTAAGCCGGTAAGGATCGGCGTGTAGACGGCGATCAGCAGGAGGACGGAAGGAGAGATTTGCATATTAGCGAGCGAGGAAGCACCAAGCTAAAAGGAGCGTGCCGAGGATGATCCAAAGCGCGTAGCCTCGGGTTTGACCGCGGTGGAGCGTGCGCCCCGTGAAGTAACCCAGCACGGCGGGAATGCCTGCGGCAATCCAGCGGCCGATGACGCCGTTGATGAGGAGTAAATCCAGGAAGGCGATGAACTCGGCCGCACGACGTTGGACCTTATGGAGGTACCATTCGTAGAAGCTATCCACCCAGCGGTGTTCGAGGAGGTGGTAGGTGCGAGGTGAGAAAACTTGGAGCGAATCCTTGCCGGGGAAGATACCGTAGAATTTCAAAGCAGCCCAACCAGCGAGCAGTGAAAGCAAGCCCACCCAAGTGGCCGGTGCGGTGAACGAGAACGCCATTTCATGTAAGGGTTCCGCAATCGAAACCGTCGCGTTGGCGGGGATTAAGAACGACGTCGCAAACCCAGCGGCTAACGAGAAGACCACGCCGAGGATGACGAGCGGCACCGTCATCGTCCAAGGGGATTCATGGGCATGCTCGGCGGCTTCCGATTGAGCCGAACCCAAGAAGACTAAACGCACCATGCGGGCGCTGTATAAGCACGTCGCGAGCGCGGCGATGGCGAGCAAGCCAAACGCCACGTAGTGGTGACCATGGAACGCCGCTTCGATGATGGCGTCTTTGGAGTACCAGCCGGCGAAGAAAGGCACGGCACAATTCGAAAGCGTGGCGATGATGAAGGCCGTGGCCGTGATGGGCATCTTCTTCAAGAGGCCGCCCATCTGGAGCATGTTTTGTTCGTGGTGGCAGCCGTGGATTACCGAGCCGGCACCCAAGAACAACGTCGCCTTGAAGAACGCGTGCATCGTCATGTGCAACAGCGCCAATTCCGGATGACCTAAGCCCAACGCACAGGCCATGATGCCTAAGTGGGCTAACGTCGAGTAAGCCAAAGACTTTTTGATATCCGTTTGGGCCAAGGCACACAGACCGCCTAAGGCCGCCATGCTGGCTCCCGAAATCGCGATGATCTCGAGCACTTCAGGCGTCATCAGGAAGAAAATTCGTGCCATGAAATAAACCCCGGCCGCCACCATCGTGGCCGCGTGGATTAAGGCCGAAACCGGCGTCGGACCCGCCATCGCGTCCGTGAGCCAAACGTGTAAGGGGAATTGTGCCGACTTACCCAAGAAGCCGCACATCAACAGCGCACCTAACGCGATGGGCCAACCACCGGCAGGCTGATGCGCGGCGAGGTCGGCAAAGTTCAACGTGCCAAAATGCTGTAAGCAGAACGCTAAACCCAGGATGAAACCCAAGTCACCGACGCGGTTCGTGATGAACGCTTTTTTGGACGCAGCGGCGGCAAAATCTTTATCAAAGTAGTGGGCGATGAGCATGTAGGAACTGAAGCCCACCAGCTCCCAGAAAATAAACGTCATCAGCAAGTTGTCGGCCACCACGATCCCCAAAATCGAGAACATGAAGATCGAGAGCCCTGCGAAGAAACGCCCCTTCGCCTCATCATCAGCCATGTACCCGATGGAGAATAAGTGAATCCACGCCGCTACGAAGGACACCACAAATAACATCAAACGTGCGTGGGCGTTGAGCAAGTAGCCAAACCCTAACTCCATTTGACCAAAATTCGCTAACTTCACGTGCCACACCAAGTCGCCGGGGACTTGGCTTAAAACTATCCAAGCCAAGTAGGCGATGACGAAGGCCGTCGCCGTCGAAAGCCACGCGGCAATCGTGCCCGCACGGCGCAAGACTACAGCGGAGAAAGCGGCGACGACGAGCGGGAGAAAGAGGATCCAGTGAACGAGGCAACTAAGGTCGGGTGACATTGGAAAAGATTAGTCGTGCAGGGAGTTGAGGGCGTCGGATTGCACCGTGCCACGTTGACGGAAAAGGGCCACGATGAGGGCGAGGCCGACGGCGACTTCGGCCGCGGCGACGGTGATGACGAAGAAGACCAACACCGCTCCATCCATCAGGTGATTAAAGCGCGAAAACGCCACGAGCGCTAAGGTCGCTGCCGTGAGCATTAACTCGAGGCACATGTAGACCACGAGTAAGTTGCGGCGGATTAAAACGCCCGTCAGGCCGATGACGAAGAGCAAGCCCGCTAAGAGGAGGTGATGAGCCAGCGTGGTGTGTTCCATGGCGTTTAGTTTTGGGCGGTGGAGTTGGAATCTTTGCTCAAGGAGACGACACCCACGAGGGCGACCAAGAGGAGGAAACCAGCGATTTCTAAAGGCAGCAGGTACTTACTGTATAATAAGCGACCAAAAGATTTGGCCGAAGTGGTGAACTCACTCGGCACATTCGAGAGTTCAGGAGGCGTTGGGCCCGTGGCGATCGACGGGACGGCACCCGACCATTGGAACAGCCAAAGCACGCCGGCGCTGAGCAGGAAGAAAGTCGCCAAACCCAGAGCCAAGGTTTTCCAAGGGTAAGCCCCCGTGGGGTCGTCCGAGTTCATCAGCATGATGATGAACAAGAAGAGCACCATGACCGCCCCTGCGTAGACCAAAACTTGGAGCACCCCGAGGAAGTAGGCATCCAGCAGGAAGAAGTCGGCCGCGACCCCGACGAGGGCCAAAATCATCCCCATGGCCGAGGTGACCGGGTTGCGACTGAGGACGAGTAACGCCGCCGCCCCTAAGGTGAGGGCAGCGAAGAAGATAAATAAGCCGTCGGGCATAGTGCGGAAAGTAGGGCGGGGGAAAGCCTTGGAAAGGACAAAACGCACTTAACACCCCTTTTTTCGGAGTTTTTAAGCCCTGCTGTTAGGGCAAAAACGTTTCCCTTAACCTTGACTCACTGCCCAGGGAGCACCCGGTGGCGTCGCATGGTGCAGGTCGGGTGTTGGGCGATGACCTCCCCGTCGTCGAACCGCCCCCGCCAGTCGGGGAAAAAGGCGTCGCAGACCGGGGACTGGTGGACGTGGGTCAAGAGCAGTTCCGAGCACCAAGGTAGGGCCTCGGCGTAGAGGGCGGCCCCCCCGGCGAGGTAGAGGGTCTTCGAGGGCTCAATTTTGGGTATTTCTGACCAGTCCGACACCGAAATTACCCCGGGGGCCTGGAAGTTGGACCGGGAGAGGACGACGGTGGTGCGCCCGGGGAGGGGTCGGCCGATGGATTCATAGGTTTTACGGCCCATGATGAGCACCTGGCCCATGGTGGTGCTTTTGAAGAAAGCGAAGTCCTCGGGCAGGCGCCAGGGGAGCTTGTTTTGCCAGCCAATCCCGCGGTTTTCGGCCACGGCGGCGATGGCGATGAGCGGTCGATCCCAGTGCACGGTTAGATGGCTACCGGGGCCTTGATGGCCGGGTGCGGGTCGTAGCCTTCGATGCTAATATCCTCGAATTTAAAGGCGAAAAGGTCCGTGACTGCAGGGTTTAATTTTAATTGAGGCAGCGGCCGGGGGTCGCGTGTGAGCTGTAAATCGACTTGCTCGAGGTGGTTCGAGTAAATGTGGGCGTCGCCAAAGGTATGCACGAAATGCCCCGGTTTTAGGCCCGAAACTTGTGCAATCATGTGCGTCAGGAGGGCATAACTGGCGATGTTGAAGGGCACGCCGAGGAAGAGGTCCGCACTGCGCTGGTAAAGTTGGCAGCTTAAGCGTTGGTCCGTGGAGACGTGGAACTGGAACAACGTGTGGCAGGGGGGGAGGGCGACTTGATCCGCTTCGCGGGGGTTCCAGCCAGTGACAATCAGACGGCGGCTGGCCGGGTTGCGGCGAATCTCTTCTAAGAGGCGCTTAATTTGGTCGATGCCATCAGGGGCATACGTGCCGTCGGGTAGTTGATGGGCTCCGAAGCGACGCCATTGATGTCCGTAAACTGGGCCTAAATCCCCCTCTTTACGGCCAAATTTGGCACACTGTTCCGCCGTGGCCCACTCGTTCCAAATCGTCACGCCGCGCTCCGTGAGCCAACTGTTTTGAGTGCTGCCCGAGAGGAACCAGAGCAACTCATGGATGATGGATTTGAGGTGGACTTTCTTAGTCGTCACCAAGGGAAACCCGTCGGCTAAATCAAATCGTAATTGGGCCCCGAAAATACCGAGTGTGCCCGTGCCCGTGCGGTCTTGTCGGATTTCTCCGTGCTGCCGAACGTGGCGAAGCAGGTCAAGGTACGCCTTCATGCTTCTTGGTTATTGGCTGGAAAGGGTCTTCGGCAATACGGAAACCACGCCGAGGCCAAACCTTTCTCCCTTGCCTCATGGGCGAAGGAAAGGCACCCCTTAGGGTGTTAAATATGAGCGAAAAGCCCGACCTTAATGCCATTTCTCATGACCTTGCCGCCGTTCGGCGGGAGAAACTTGCCCAACTGAAAGCCGCGGGCGAGGACCCCTTCCGTGCGGAGTGGGATCAAACCCACGTTTCGCAAGAGTGCCCGGCCTTGATGCCCGAGGGGGTCGAGGAAGGTCCCGAGGTCTCGGTCGCCGGTCGGGTCGTTGCCCTCCGCGTGATGGGTAAGGCGAGCTTTGTCAAAATCCTCGACCGTGGGGGCGTGATCCAAACCTACCTGACGCGCGATGCGCTGGGCGACGCTTACGACACCCATTTTAAGAAGAAGGTCGACTTGGGCGACTTCATCGGGGTGCGCGGTAAACTTTTCCGCACGAAGACCGGCGAGGTCACGGTGCGCGCCGCGGCTTATCGCTTAGTGGCCAAGGCCCTGCGTCCCTTGCCCGAAAAATGGGCAGGTCTCACTGATGCCGAAAAAATTTACCGGCAGCGTTACTTGGATTTAGTGGTGAACGAAGAGTCGCGTCGTCGCCTCTTCGCTCGCAGCCAAGTGATTGCGTCCATCCGCAAGTTCTTGTGGAGCCGTCAATTCACCGAAGTCGAAACGCCTGCCTTGCACGGCGTGGCCGGCGGGGCCGCCGCGCGTCCCTTCGTGACGCATTCCAACGCGTTGGATTGCGATTTCTACCTGCGCATTGCCCTCGAGTTGCACTTGAAGCGGTGCTTGGTCGGCGGCATGGATCGGGTCTTTGAAATCGGTCGCGTTTTCCGCAATGAAGGCATTTCGGTCAAGCACAGCCCCGAGTTCACGATGCTCGAAGTTTATCAAGCTTACTCGGATTTCCGCGGGATGATGGAACTCGTGCAAACGATGATTCAAACGGTCTGTCGCGAAGTGTTTGGCACGACGAGCGTGACGCGTCCGGATGGCGTGGTGATTGAGTTAGGCGGCACTTGGCGCGAAGCGAAGTATAAGGATTTAATCATCGAACGCACGGGTGATCCCCAGTGGTTCACGCGCACCAAGGAAGAAAAAATCGCCGCGTGTCATCGCTTGGGTTTAGAAGAACCGCGCGCGGATTGGGAAGACCATGAAGTGACCAATGAAGTTTTCGGCAAGTTGATCGAGCCGCACTTGTTGCAGCCTACTTTCGTGACGCACTTGCCCAAGGAATTGTGCCCGTTGGCTAAAGTCACGCAGGGTGATGACTCGACGATTGATGTCTTCGAACTCTGCATCAACGGCCAAGAAATTGCCCCGGCTTACTCGGAACAAAACGACCCGAACGAGCAGCGCAAGATGCTGGAAATTCAAGCCGGCGCTGAGACGCAAAAAATCGACGAAGACTTTTTATTGGCCTTAGAACACGGGATGCCTCCGGCCGGTGGTTTAGGCGTGGGCATCGACCGTTTGGTCATCCTCTTAACCGGGGCGGCCAATATCCGGGACGTGATTTTATTCCCCACGCTCGCTCCTGAACTTCCCGCTTAAGCGGTTCCCTTGCCCTGGTACCTGCAACTCGCCCTGCGTCAGCTTTTCCCTCCGGGGAAACGCTTTCCGGCTTTTGCCATGGTCTCGATTTTGGGCGTGGGCTTGGGCGTGGCCTCGCTCTTAGTAGTGCAAACGGTGATGAATGGTTTCGGCGAAGAACATCGCCTGCGCATTCGCGAATCGTTTGGCGATTGCGTCATTGTGGGGCAGCGTCCGCTCGAACAACCCGAGAAACTATTGCAAACCTTGCGAGCGGACTCCGCCGTGTCGTCGGCGACGAGTTATGCCGAAGGGCCCGCGCTGTTACGCCAAGGAGATTATTCCGCCGTCGCCGCGGTGCGCGGGATTGAAGTTGGTGATTTGCATCAACCCGCCCGCAACTACGTCGTCTTGGGCGCGTTTGATGATTTAGATGACGGCCGCGTGATTCTCGGGTTGGGCTTGGCCCGACAACTCCGCGTGCGCGTGGGCGACCACGTCGAACTCTGGTCTCCCGCGATGGCTGAGCGAGCGGAGAAGGGGAAGGCACCGTTGCCAGCCGATTTTGAAGTCTGTGCGATCCTGCGCACCGGTTTTACCGAGGTCGATGACCGCGCGGCATTAATTCCCCTGCGCCGTTTTCAAGCGCTGTGGAATCTCGGTCCGCGTGCCCATGGTTTAATCTTACGTTTAAAAGATCCCGCCAAGGCACCTGACACCGCGGATCGTTTAAGTATCGGTCGCAGTGGGTTGCGGTTTGTCCCGTGGCAGGAGTTGAAGAAGAATTTTTTAGAGGCGATCCGCTTCGAGAAGACGATGCTCTTCTTCTTGATGTTTATTATCACCCTGGTGGCGTCGTTCTCTATTGGGAGCACGCTGTTCTCGGCGGTAATTCGCCGCACGCGCGAAGTGGGTGTGTTGGTGGCGATGGGGGCGCAAAGGTGGCAAATCATCGCCCTCTTTGGCTTGCAGGGCTGGTTGATTGGGGCCCTCGGAATTTTGCTTGGGTTCATCTTAACGTGGCTGATTCTCTTTTTCCGCGAAGGGATTTTGGGAGCCATCAATCACACCTTTGGCGACGGCGACATGGTGGCCAATATTTACCAATTTTCTAAAGTTCCCTTACACTACGACGCGCATGATTTTATCATTGCGGCCGCCTTCACCTTGTTGGTGACCACGCTCGCTGGGTTGGTGCCCGCGTTGTGGGCGGCTCGTCGTAAACCCTCGGAGGCTATGCGCGATGTCTAAACTCGTTCTCCAAGCCCGGCAGTTGACCAAAGTCTTTTCCAGCCCTTCGGGTCCGCTCGAAGTTTTGCGCGGGGTGGACTTGGAGGTTGCCGCCGGAGTGTCGGTTTCCATTCGCGGGGCTTCGGGTTCGGGCAAGACGACGCTGTTGCAACTTTTAGGCGGGCTCGATGTGCCCGATCGTGGAAAAGTTGAAGTGTTAGACGGTGACGTGATGGTGTCACCGGCGCGTCGGTTAGGTAAAGCACAGGGGTTTGTCTTTCAGAATTACCAATTGATGCCGGAGTTGAACGCTCTCGAGAATGTCGCCTTAGCGGCGAAGATTGCGGGCAAGAGCGACGCCCAAGCTCGGCAAGCGGCGGAAGAATTATTACAGCAAGTTGGCTTAGCCGAGCGACGGACGCATTTGCCGGCTAAATTGTCGGGTGGTGAATGTCAGCGCGTGGCGCTGGCGCGGGCTTTGGTGAATCAGCCCGCGTTGCTGTTGGCGGATGAGCCGACGGGCAACCTCGATGAACGGACGGCCGAAGAGGTTATGCAGCTCCTGTTAAGCCTCGTGGCCGCCCGGGGGTTGGCATTAGTGCTGGTGACGCATAGCGTCGAATTCGCCTCCCGCACCCAGCAACGCTACGTTTTATCGGGTGGGGTTTTAGTGCCCGCATAATTTGACAAAGCGGGGAAGCCCTTTTCGCTGAGGGTTCCTATGCAACCTGCTCTCTCTCCTGCCCAACTGACCGCTGCCTTGCAATGGCGCTACGCGACCAAAGCTTTTGCGACTAATCCCATTCCCGCCGAAACCTGGAAGGCGTTAGAGCATTCGTTGCAACTCGCCCCTTCTTCTTACGGTCTCCAACCTTGGAAGTTCTTCGTCGTTTCGAATCCCGCCGTGCGCGCTCAATTGCGTCCCCACTCCTGGAATCAAACGCAAGTTACCGACGCTTCGCACCTCGTGGTCTTCACCCGTCGTACGGAAATGACGGAAGCCGACGTGAACGCTTTCTTTAATCAAATGGTTGCGGAGCGCGGTGCCGACGCCACCAAGCTCGAGCCCTACCGTCAGATGATGCTCGGCGGGATTGTGCAAGGTAAGGACTTGGCCGGTCAGCGCGAGTGGGCCGCCCGTCAGGTTTACATCGCCCTCGGTCAATTCATGGCCGCCGCTGCGGTCTTGGGTATCGATACCTGCGCATTAGAAGGCATCGACCCTGCGAAGTACGACGAAATCTTGGGCCTCCAAGGTTCGGGCTACCAAACCCTCGTCGCTTGCGCTGCGGGTTACCGTGCGGCGGACGACAAGTATGCGTCGTTCAAGAAGATCCGCTTCCCCGAGCAGCGCGTCTTCGGTCGCATCTAAGCCTAACTGCGTAAGGTCCAGCGCTGGAAGTCTTCATTATCCGTGAGGACTTCCGGATCGCCGTATTCGTTCGAGAGGAATTGCCGATAAGCATCATCGGCAAACCTCCGGCAATGGAGCAGGACGCGCGCGGAATGCCCTGGCGCCCGGACGAGTCGTCCGAGCGCTTGGTTTACTTTGCGCATGCCGGGACGGATGTAAGCGAGGGTGAACGCATCCTCTGAGCCATCGGCCAAAAACATTTTTCGCCGCGCTTCTTGCAACGCGTTTACTTCGGGCAGCGCGGGTCCCACGACCACCGCGGAACGAATGCGCCCGCCTAACATGTCGACCCCTTCGCCCAGTGAGCCGCCTAAGATTAAACACAGGATGGTAAAACGCTGCAGCGATTCTTCGACGAAACGCGCCGTCCCTTCGGGTCCCAGCCCTCGCGGTTGCAAGGCGACGTCGACGTTCGGATTATTTTTTTGCAAACGTTCCACCACACTCTCGGCGTATTTATACGACGGGAAAAATGCCGCCACTGGACCCTCAGCCGCGAGCTGAGACAAGGCGTCGGCGGTGAGGGCTAAGTGTCCCTCGCGCGTTTTCAACCGCGTGTCCACGCGTCCATCAATCGCCACAGTGTAGGCTCCTTGACGCCAAGGGGCGAGGGCTTCGACCAAGCGTAGCTCATCTGGATCGAGACCGCATTCCGTCGCCAGCGACCCACGCGGTCCGGGCGTGGCGGTCATGAGCAAGACGTGACCAAAGGCTTTTAAACGTTCTCCGGTGGCTTTGGCGGCGGTGAGGCAATCGAGGTTTAACATCCCTGGTTTCGGCGACCACAGCAGCCAACCTAGGTCGGCTTTTTCGAGTCGTTCGCTCCACGCCGCCGCATTCCACACCGCTTGTTTCGCGACCTCGGGTAAGTCGTCCGTGTTAAAAGGTTCCTCCAACGCCAATGACGCTAATTTATCCGCGAGGGCCATGGCTTCCATCCGGTCGTCGGGGGAGAGGCTTTCGGCCGCGGGTAAATGCGCTAAGAAATTGGCCCACGCTTGGGTGGCTTGCACCCACGCTGGCGGTGCGTGCATTTGGCTGAGGATTTCCGTGAACTCTAAGGCGGAAGTATGATCATCGCGCAGCGATAAGCACTCGGCGGCGCGTTCGGGCAAATTATGGGCTTCGTCGACAATCAGCACCGTGTCGCCTTCGTCCCAGCCGGGGACGGTTTTGAGGGCGGACTGATTGCGGGGCGAGAAGACGTAATTGTAATCGCAGATGATGACTTCGGCGTGGCCTAACATCGCTTTGGTAATGTCCCAAGGTGGCACGCCCGCGAAGCGACCAAGTTCTTTAAGGCGTCTTAAGTCAGCTCCTTCTTCCAAAAGACTGGCGGGGTCGATTTTAGCACGAAACCAATTGCGGCGAATTTCTTCGGGGTCATCGCTGAGCCCCGTGATTTCATGTTCCGCTCGCGGCCGCAGTACCAAGCCACGCAGTTCTTCCGGGCGGGCGAGGCGGCGTAATTCTTGCAGCACTTGCAATTGCCCCGTGCCTTTGCCGGTCAAGTAAACCAAGCGACCCGCTCGTCCACTGCGCAATAAACTCAACCCATGGTGCAAGGCCGCGGACGTTTTGCCAAAGCCCGTCGGGGCAATCAGCAGACGCAGCGAACTATCCCAGCCCGCTTGATCTAAATCGGCACACCCTTGGAGCCACTCAGGTCGTGGGTTTTGAAATGGCAGGCGCGTCGGTAGGTTGAGGAGACGCGCGTGGCTGGCGCGACGGTTCTCGGCGTGGGCCGCTAAAGTTTCCGCTTGGGTTAATAAATCGGCTTCGGCCGAGTCGGGTAGGGGTAGGATTTGTCGCAGGCCCGAGGTGGGGTCGACGAAAACTAAATCCCCTTGCACGGTTTGTGTGTCCGGGAGCAAGCGTGCCGCGTGGCAGTAAGCGGCGAGTTGCAGGAAGTGGTGTGGGTAGCGTTGCGCGAGGAATTCAGGTTTACGCGGCAAGGACACCTGCACCGTTTTGATTTCGCGAATGTGGCGAGTTTGTTCGTCGTGCCGCCATTGATCCACCCGACCCGTGATGGCGATGGTCCAACTCAGGGCACGAATTTCGCAGGTGAGCGCTTTTTCAAATTCCCAACCCTCGTTGGTTTGCTCGGCCTCGCGGCGCAAGTTCTCATGCCATTGCCGTCCCGCTTCGGCACGCCAGGGCGCACTGCCGGCACCTGCGCCAGGACCAGGACGGAAGGTGGCGAATTCTTGGGCGCTCACTTCGACGCGCCGGGCCGCGATGTCGATGCGCATTAAGGCAGGATGAAGTGAGCTTCTTGCGTGGCCCACTTTTCGAGGTCGGTCGACAGACGAGCCACGGTGGCTTCGGGAGTCGTTTGGGCGTCGAGGGGTTGGGTGAGGATGGCCGTGGCGTCGTCGCGTTGGGCGCCCAGGCGCACGAACCAATGTTCGTGCAATGGCCAGCCCCCATCTTTGAGGATTAACCACAGGCCCTTGAAGTAGGCCGCATCGGGCCGGGGGCGGTGGGTCATCGCTTCTAAAGTCTCATGGGTGATTTGATAGCAAACCTCGGCCGACTCCGGGGGTGGCGGGTTTTTGCGGAGCAACGTGGCGAGCCGACTGGCGCGTTCCAACGTGCGATGATGACGGGCGATGCCTTGGCGGCGCGTCAGCAAACGGTATTCGCGCACGAAGCGCGTGCCGCTGTCCTTGGCTGGATCGAGCATGATTTCCGCTTCGTCAAACAAGTCCGGCGTCGTGGCGGTTTTACTCCGTTGCACGCGGACTAAACACCGCAGCAAACCCTCGGCCGGTTCGAGCAACGTGAGCAAGCGGTGCGATTCCCCTGACGGGTCGCATCCTAGCACGAGGCATCGTAACGTCGTCGCCGCCATCCCGCTTAAAGCTTGGCGGTGCCTTTAGGCATGACCGCACCGAAACTGACTAACAGACCGATGGCTTCGGAAACCGTCAGGCTGGTTTCGCGTAAAGATTCCGGCGGCACTTGCAGCACGAAGCCCGAGGTCGGGGTGGGCGAGGTGGGGACGAACACGTTGACCACTTTTTGCTGCAACGCTTCGGAGAAGATCGTGGGTTGATCGTGGGTCACGAACGCAATGCTCCAACTCCCGGCCCGAGGGTATTCGACCAAGACCACGCGCCGGAACATCTCTTTGTTGCGGCCACTGAGGGCGTCGACAATTTGTCTAATAGAATTATAGAGGTAACCCAAGCCCGGGGTGTGTTCGACCAAACCGACGAACCAGCTGTGGAGCAGTTTGCCGAAGAGTCGTTTGGACAGGTAGCCGGCCAAGGTCAGCAGGATGGCCATCATGAAGGCCGAGCCCAAGACCAGCAATTGGTGGGGCAGGCCAACGTCGAAATTAGGGACCGGGGCTTGGGCGTTTTGCCAGAGCTTGGTGAGCAACCATTCGGCCAGCGGTTGGGCGAACTTGCCGATCAGGTCGAGCAGGACCGAGACCACGTATAATGTCAGCCCAATCGGCAAGAGCAGGAACATGCCGGTGAGGAAGTTGTGGCCAATTCGCGAACCGAGGGTCGGTTTTTCGGCTGGGTCGCTCATGGACCTTAGGAAAGCCCCTTTGCCCTCGCTGGCAAGGGCGGTCCGCGCTTTCTGGCGTTTGCTATTTTGGGGCGGACTGCTTTTAATGGCATTTATGAGAATCGCCCCTATCTTATTACTCATGGCTGCGTTGCTTCCTGCTGGGTTACGTGGGGTTGAAGAAGCGTACCCGCGCACTTCGCCGGGGGAAATGGAAGTCAAAAAACTTCCGGCCGCCCGTCTGTTATTGGCTGAATCGCCCAAGGGTTACTTCGAAGCCAACAACGGGCTCTTCATGCGATTGTTCCGTTACATTGACAGCCACCAAATCCCGATGACCGCTCCGGTGGAAGCCCGGGTGCAACCAGGCGTGATGGTTTTTTACGTCGATGCTAAATCCGCCCAACGCCAAGACCTGACGGCGACCGACCAAGTGAAATTAAGCACCGTCCCCGAGCGCTGGGTTGCGGCCATCGGGATTCGCGGTTCTTACAGCCAAGAAAATTTCAACGAAGCCCTCGGCAAATTGCGGACTTGGTTGACGCAGCACCCCGAGTATCAAGCCACCGGCGAACCCTATGGCGTCTATTGGAATAGTCCCTTTGTACCGTTCTTCTTGAAGCAATCGGAAGTGCACATTCCGGTGAACCAGAAAGCCGTGCCCCCGGCCGAGAAAAAATAACGCTTAGCGCCAGACTAAGGTCCACTCCACTTTCGCATTCTCATCGTTCACGATGATGTTGCGGCCGTCGTGGAGGGTTTCTTGCAGCTCCTTGGTTTTCCAGCGGGGCTGTTTTTCTTTCGCGGTTTGTTGGGCTAAGATCCCTTGCAAACGATCCCATTCGCGGGCGGTTTCAGGCGCGCCGGGCTTGCCGATTTGAGCGACGTTAAACTCTTTTTGTTTCCAACCCGGACGCTCGGGCGTTGCGGGCGGCGGATTGCCCTTATCCGCTTTTAATTGATTTTGTAAAAGCACGCTCGGCTTCGGTAGTTTCGCGGCGACTTTGGGGTCGAGCTGATAACACACCGCCCCTTCGCCTTGGACGGTCACATACGTTCCCGTGAAAGTCTTGGCGTGGGACAGGGCCCCGAAGCCGCTGCGGTTGCCACCCAGTTCGCGGGCCGAGAAGTTACTGATGAAGTCGCTGAAACGTTCCGGCGGGAGGAGCACGATGATGACGCCGCCGTTTTCATCCTGCGTCGTGCCCGTTTGGATGCGGACGGCGGCGGCGGGGGCGTCGCTGGTGGTAACGCCGAAGTCGAGGACTTCTAAGACCGCTGTTTTGACGTCTTTATTTTCCCACGCACTGGGTGCGGCGCGCCACGTATCGGCGGCCATGGGGTCGCCTTTTTTCGCATTGGGGCGAGTCGCGGCACTCAACGTCGCAACGACGGTGAAGCAGGCGAGGAGGAGCAGTTTTTTTAGATCCATGTGCGTTGACGCCAAGCGAGGGCGGTGGAAATTTCGCGGGCGAGGGCGGGGCCGCGGAAGACTAAGCCCGAGTAGACTTGCACCAGCGAGGCCCCTTCATCCATGAAGCGACCTGCGTCGGCACCCTTTAAAATCCCTCCGCAACCGATAATGGGAATGCGACCGCGCGATTCTTGGGCTAAGAAACGAACGACTTGCAAGGAACGTTCCAGTAAGGGCGCGCCGCTCAGGCCACCTTTGGTCACGCACGCTTCTGTGCCCGGCGGACGCGTGATGGTCGTGTTCGTGGCGATGATGCCCGCGAGGCCGCATTCGCCGACCACGTTCACGATGTCCGCTAATTGGTAAGCGTTTAAATCCGGAGCGATTTTGAGCAACAACGGCACGGGGCCGCCCGCGGTGTGGCGATTTTCTTGGCTGAGGGTTTGCAACAGGCGCAACAACGGGGCGCGATCTTGCAGGCTGCGTAAGCCGGGCGTGTTGGGGCTGCTGATGTTGATGACTAAGTAGTCGGCCAACGGGGCGAGTTTCTTAAAAGAATCTAAATAGTCTTCGGGGGCCGTTTCCGCGGGCGTGATTTTGGATTTACCGATGTTGATGCCGAGCGGGCAGGCGCGTTGACCGCGACCGGGCAAGCCCGCGAGCTTCGCTTGCAACGCCGCCGCTCCCGCGTTCGGGAAACCGTAAGAGTTCACCACCGCTTTGAGGGCAGGGTAGCGGAAGACGCGGGGACGTTCATTGCCCGGTTGGGCGTGTTGGGTGACCGTGCCGATTTCGACGTGACCAAATCCCAGGGCTGCCGCCCCGCGCCACCCGAGGCCATCCTTGTCGAACCCCGCTGCCAGGCCGACGTGGTTGGGGAATTTTAATCCGAAGAGCTCAATCGGCCGAGCCCCGCGAGGGAGTAACTGGCGTTCGAGGCAGAATCGTAACGGAGCAATCGACCCCAGCAGACCCATCCCCCGGAGTCCCCACTGGTGGGCTTTTTCGGGGTCCATAGCAAAAAGACCCCGGGCAATCACTTTTTCATACAAAAAAGACATGCTTAGGGTTTAGCCGACTAATTGGGGGAAGGAAAGCGGAGAACAAACGACTTACATTGAGCATCAACCCCTCTTGACTCCCGCCCAGACTTGGGCAAATCACCCTGCCATGGCTGTGACGACCTCTAAATTGCTCTGGTGCACCATCCGCTACCAAGAAAAGGACGGCACTTGGTGGGTGAAGGACAATTCTGATCCCAAGCACTACGAGCCAGACGGTTTAGGTATTCTGGACCCCTATCAGTTCCCCTGGATTCTGGATGCCCTCGACCCCCTGCGCGAGTTCGGCCTCTCCAACGAAGTCCTCGAAGCCGCCTTCGTGCCTTTCCAAGTCCAAGACATCGACAAGGAAAACACCGTGCGCCTCGCTCGCGTGGCCGAGCATATTTTAGATTCGGAAGAACAACTCTTCGCCCTGCCGAATATTAAAGACGGCGACAAGGGAGCTTACGCCGACTTCTTAGAGCACATCATGCGCCTGCGCGTGAAGCTCATCAACGACACCATCAAGTTGGAGCAGAAACTCACGGTGGAGGATGTGGATGAACAACTCAGCGAAATCCGCAACCAAGCCTTGATCGAAGGTCGCGATATTCACCCCTTCCAAGAAATCACCGACATTTTAGAATTCGTACCGCAAGGTCACGAGTTGCCCACGGATGATGACGATGATGATAAGCCCGCCCGTCCTTCCTCCGCTCCAGAAGACTTAGTCGACCTCCCTGAAGTCGAAGACGTCGACAAGGACATGGAAAAGAACCTGCGCTGGGATGATGAAGAAGAAGCTCCCGAAGGCGAAGAAGATGGCGAAGGCGGCAACCGCGAGCGTGGTGACCGCGAAGGGGGCTCAGGTGGTTCGCGTTCGCGCCGCTAAAACCTAAAGGGTTTATTTAGTCTTAGGAGCACTCGCCTCGGCCGCCGGGGTTGGAGTGCTTTTTTGGGCTTCAAACAACCACAAGCGCCGCGAGGGCATGTCGACGGCGATCGGGTGAGCCATCAAGAAATCATCACCCAGTAAGTTGTGCTCTTTGTCGCGAATGAATTCCACGCCCGTCAAGGGGGCCCCGCCGAGGCGCAGGGAGTGAATGTCGCAAACCTCGACGCGGGTGAGGCCGACGCCGCGGACTGAGGCCACGGGCAAGAAGCCCTGGAACTTGGTCTCACCCTTAAATTTCAAAGAGCTCATGTACGACTTCGACGCCCCGGAATCGACAATCATCGGGACCTTTTGCCCTTCGACTTCGATGTTCACGCCGCAGTGTCCGCCGCGGCTGTAGCAGGACACCTCATGGGCGGAGCTGGTATCAGGTGTCTTGCCTAAAATCATCACGCGATTGGTGAGGTCCATGTAGAACGCGTGCTCGAATAAAATATCAGCGCCCAGCAGGCCATCGATGTCCATGCCGTCGAGCGGCATAATGGAAATATGAAAATCTTTCCACTTCGCACCGCCGGCGGAGATTTCTTTGATGTAACCAAAGACCGTTTCACTGCGGCCGGAGTTTCCCATGCTCGGCGTCGAGAACGCTTCTTGCACCCCGCAGTGGAGGGCGGCTTGGGGCGTGAGTACGCCCGGGCCTTGGCAACCCGTGTCCACGCCGAGGACTAAATCTTTGCCATTAATTTTGACCCGAATCGTGGGGATCGAGCGCAGGTGCAACTTGAACGTCGCGATGCCATTGGGCGGCAATTCCGTTTTCGGCTTCTTGATTTCTTGGGCGCAAAGCGAGCTGAACCAAGTCAGGAGCAGGAGGGTCGAAAGGAATTTCATGGCGCGTCTGGGGAGCGAAGCAGGTCGCCCGATTCGTCTGAGCAACGCCCCCTACTGTGCGGGAAAACGGACCTAGGTCGACAAGGACTTTTCGCGATACCACCGGCGCCGCCACAGGTAGGTCAGGGCCAAGCAAAGCCCGCCTAACCCGACGGCCCATTCCCCGTGCTGCACCCAGAAGGTGGGCTCACGGTATTCGGGCAAGGTCACTTGGGCGGTGAGCGGGGCGGAAAAGCCCGCAAAGTAAATCGATTGGTTGGCCGGGTTGACCATGGCCTGGGTGCGTCCGTGGCGGTCGATGGTGCCACTCCAGCCGGCATTACCACAGCGCAAGAGGGGTAGGCCGGTCGAGGCTGCGAGGAGCGTCGAATGGGCGGCGTGTTGGTAGGCTCCGGCTTCTTGTCCGTACCAAGCGTCGTTGGTGATGACGATGAGCAGGTCGGCTCCGGCGCGGGCGTGTTCGCGGGCGAGCTCGGGAAACACGTCTTCGTAGCACACCAAGGCCCCCGCCGAAAGGCTTTGGCCTTTTAACGTGCGCAGCGGGAGGAGCGACACGCTATCGCCGGCGACGCAATCTTCGGCGATGGGTACGACCTTACGCAGGGGCAAGAAATTCGCCAAGGGGACGTATTCGCCAAAAGGCACTAAGTGGCGCTTGGCATAAGTCGGTGTCCGCAAGCCTTCGGGCCCGATGACGGCAACGCCGTTGGTGTAGCCTTGTTCGCGTTTCTCTATCGTGCCGATCACCAAGGTCGTGCCGGTATTTTGCGTCAGCGCTTTCAGGTGACTTTGCCACGGGGCATTTTCAAGCGTCAACGGAATCGCGGCCTCGGGCCACAAGATCAAATCCGGTTTGGCTTTGGCGCCCCCTAAGGTGTGTTGCGTGATCTCGCTGATGTGTTGGTTGAGCAACGCTTGGTCCCACTTCGCATTCGGGTCGAAGTTGGTTTGCACTGCGACCATCTGTAGCGTGATGGTATCGCGTGCGGTCGGTAACGGTTGCGTGATCAGGCCGTAAAACGCGGCCGCAATGGTGCTCAGTCCGAGGTAGAGTTCGGGCGTGAGCCCTTGGAGCCAAGCCGCTGGGCCGAGCGGGGCGAGGGATTGGTCGGTGGAACGCTGACTCAGGAAACGGTGCACCCAGCGCGCCAAGCCAAGGTTGATGAGCACCAGTGCCATGGAGAGTCCGTAAGGTCCCACCCAGCTACAGAGCGTGAGCATGACGACGTTGCTCTCTTGGCTGGCGGCGAAGGGGAGCCATCCGAAGCCGGTTAGAAAATTAGCCCGTACCCATTCTCCCAACCCCCAGGCTCCCGCGAGTCCCAGCATCGCTAATAAACGCCAGAAGACGGCTTGCCCCTGCAGCGTCGGTAAAATCCAGCGCAGTAAGATGAGCCACGCGGTATTAAACAGGGCGCAGTAGGCGGTTAATAAAATCAGCCCCAACCAGCCGAGCGGAGGGTAGACGTGACGCAACCAAATAAGCAGGGCGATCCACAGGATCCACGACGTGAGGAAGGCGGCCCGGCGCCAACTCGCCCACGCGGGTTGACGCGTGACGGCGAAGCAGACGGGCAACAGGGCGATGAAGGCGAGGAACGGATGGCCGACCGGACCGAACGAAAAAAACAGCAGGACCGCGGTGAGGCTCGTGCTGCCCCAAATCAGGGCAGCGTCCCGAGCGTTTTCCTTCGCGGCAGGTGCGGTCATTCCGACACGGTTTCAACGTATTCCCAACCCTCGTCGCGCACCATGGCTTCCGCTTTCTTCCACTTAATTTCCAAACTCTCGGAGCCTTTGCGAATGCGCACCACGGCGTTGCGACCAATCTTGGGGACGCCCGCACGGGTCTTTTCAGGTTTGGCGGCGGGGGCGGCGGCCGGAGTGGCACTGGGGCTGCTGGCGGCGATGGGTTGCGTCGGTTCCGCGGGACCGGAAGCGATGACTTGGCCTTGGGCCCGGCGCATCAACGATTCCAACGCTTCCATGGAAGAAGCCGTGCGGAAGAGGCCGCGGCAGGTGTCTTCGCGCAGTTGTTGCATGAGCAGCTCGAAGGCCTTGAAGGCTTCCGCTTTATACTCGTTCAACGGATCTTTCTGGGCGTAGCCGCGCAAGCCCACGCCGCGACGGAGTTCGTCCATCTCGGTCAGGTGGTTTTGCCAATTGCGGTCGATGGCGCGCAACAAGATGTGACGCTCTAAATATTCCAAAATGGCCTTATCCTCATGCGCCTCGCGGCTGTTTTGCAGGTCGGCTACTTTCTTGAGCGCAAACTCCGTCGCTTGGATCAACGTGCGGCTGAGGATTTCGTCCGCGGTAAGGCTCAGGTGGAACGTCGCCATATACCATTGCGTGAAAGCCCCGACGCTCTTGGCGTCGGCCGAACCCTTGGGATCGGGGAAGGCCAGGCTTAAGCGACTTTCAATCTCTTCGCCCACGACATCGAGGATCGTGGTGCGGCTATCGGGAGCCGAGAGGGTACGATTGCGGAGGGCGTAGACGATTTTGCGCTGTTGATTGAGCACGTCGTCATATTGCAACAGACGCTTGCGCATCGTGTAGTTTTGACCTTCCACGCGCTTTTGCGCCGTGCCGATCGAACGATTCAGTAGCGGGTGTTCGAGCGGTTCACCTTCCTTGAAAGATTTCTCCAGCATCGAGGAGATGATGCCCGCGTTGGCGAAGAGACGCATTAAGTCGTCTTCGAGTGAAACTAAGAAGCGCGAACGACCTGGGTCGCCTTGGCGCGAGCAACGACCGCGGAGCTGGCGGTCGACGCGACGCGATTCGTGGCGTTCGGTGCCCAAGACATACAAACCACCTAATTCACGTACGCCTTCGCCGAGACGGATGTCCGTACCGCGACCGGCCATGTTGGTGGCAATCGTCACCGCCCCGCGTTGGCCAGCGAGGGCGACAATGTCAGCCTCTTGTTCGTGGTGTTTGGCGTTGAGGATTTTGTGCGGCACGCGGGCCATGGCCAGCATGCGACCTAAGGTTTCGGAAGCTTCGACCGAGGCCGTACCCACGAGCACTGGTTGGCCGCGTTGGTAAGCTTCGCTGATTTCTTTAATCGCAAATTGGTATTTTTCGCGGCGCGTTTTGAACACGATGTCGTTGTCATCCACCCGAATGCACGGTTGGTGCGTGGGGATGGTGACGACCGTGAGGCGGTAGATGTCGTGGAACTCGGACGCTTCGGTTTCGGCCGTACCCGTCATCCCGGCCAACTTTTCATACATCCGGAAATAATTCTGAATCGTGATGGTGGCGTAGGTCTTATTTTCTTTTTCCAGGGGCACGCCTTCCTTGGTTTCCACGGCTTGGTGCAAGCCATCGCTCCAGCGCCGACCTTCCATGATGCGACCCGTGTTCTCGTCGACGATTTTAACTTTACCCTCGTGCACGACGTAATGCTTGTCGCGTTCGTAGAGGCCGTAGGCCTTGAGGAGTTGGCCGATGGCGTGAATTTCTTCAGAGACTTGAATGTAAGCCGCTTCCGCTTCGGAGCGCAGGGCGCTGCGTTGTTCGGGCGTGAGGGATTCGTCTTTGTCTAGTTCGACGTAGCGCGTGGGCAGGTCGGGCAAGACGAACGCATCGGGGTTGCCGGGTCGCAAGGTGTCGCGACCGAGTTGCGTTAAGTCGGACTCGTGGTTGCGTTCGCTGACGGTGAAGTAGAGGCGCTCCTTGAGGTGGTAGCGGCGATCCTTTTCCATTTCGCTCGCGAGAATCCCTTCGTATTTCTCGAGCAGTTTGCGCCAGCGGCCATTTTCCATCAGACGCAGGAATACGCGGTTGCGCGGCATGCCGTTGGCGGCGAGCCAGAGTTTATCGAGCGTGTCGGGCTCGGGGTCTTTGTTATCGGGAACTTGGCTTAATTCTTGTGAGGCTTCGTTGATCAAGCGCGTGATCAAGCGCATCTGATGTTCGAAGAGCATTTTCACCGCGTCTTTGAGGCGGGGGAAAGCGGGTTCGCGTTCTTCGGCGACGGGGCCGGAAATAATCAGCGGCGTGCGGGCTTCGTCGATGAGGATGGAGTCGATTTCGTCGACGATGCAGTAGTAGTGCTCGCGTTGGACTTGTTCGCCTTGCGAGAGTGCCATGCCGTTATCGCGCAGGTAATCGAAACCAAATTCCGAAGCCGTGCCGTAGGTGATATCGCACGCGTAGGCTTGTTGCCGCTCTTCGGGGGGCATCTGATTTTGGATACAACCCACCGTGAGGCCTAACCAGCGGAACAAGTGCCCCATCCACTCCGAGTCGCGTCGGGCGAGGTAATCATTCACCGTCACCAATTGGCAATTACGCCCCGTCAGCGCGTTGAGGTAGAGGGGGAGGGTGGCGACCAGCGTTTTACCTTCACCCGTCGCCATTTCGGCGATCATCTTTTGGTGGAGGGCCATCCCGCCGATGAGTTGCACATCGAAGTGCACCATTTGCCAGGTCAGTTCATGTTCGCAGACGATGGCCTTCGTACCGCACAAGCGGCGGGCGGCGTTTTTGACGACGGCAAACGCTTCGGGCAAGAGGTCATCTAACGTTTCGCCTTGGGCCAGGCGATTTTTGAACTCGGTCGTCTTAGAACGTAAGGCCTCATCGGAGAGACCTTGGTACTCGACTTCGAGGGCGTTGATGCGCTTGACGAGGGGCGCGCACTTCCGGAGGAAACTCCGATTGTGGCTGCCTGCAAAGAGCTTGAGGATGCTGAGAAACATAGGTCCGGTCGCAGGCAGGAGCAAACCCCGACCCGCCCCCCTGGGGCAAGCCTTGTCTGAGGTTGTTCACGATGGGATTTTCGGCCTTGCGATGGGCCTAGAGACCTCAAGATGGTAGTTACACCCATGGCAGAACACGTTTTAATCCTTGGTACGGGCTGTGCAGGCCTCACCGCCGCGATTTATGCAGCCCGGGCGGGGCTGACCCCCCTCGTCCTCGAAGGTGCCCAGCCGGGCGGTCAATTAACCACGACCTCGGAGGTCGAGAACTTCCCGGGCTTTGTCCACGGGGTGGATGGCAGCGAACTGATTTCTAATATGAAAGCACAGGCCGAGCGTTTTGGGACTCGTTTTGCCTTCGATCGTATCGAGCGGGTGGATTTCTCGGGTCCGGTCAAGAAACTGGTCGGTGGCGAAGCGACCTACGAAGCCCAGGCGGTCATCATCGCCACCGGGGCTTCGCCTCGCTTCATGGGTATCCCGGGCGAAAAACAATACTACGGCGGCAATGGCGTCACGACCTGTGCGACGTGCGATGGCGCTTTTTACCGCGATGTGCCCGTGGCCGTGGTGGGTGGCGGCGACTCGGCTTGCGAAGAGGCGCTCTTTCTGACGCGTTTTGCTTCGAAGGTTTATTTAGTGCACCGTCGCGATAAATTCCGCGCGTCGGAAATCATGGTGCAACGCGTGAAGTCGCACCCTAAAATCGAACTCGCCTTGAATTGCACCCCGCAGGAAATCGTCGGCGGGGCCGATGGCAAAGTGCACTCCCTGCGCGTGAAAAACGCCGCCGGTGCGGTGCAAGATTTGCCCTGTAAATGCGTGTTTATTGCCATCGGACACATTCCTAATTCGCAGGCTTTCACGCCGGCGTTGGAAGTGGACGAGAACGGTTATTTTGTGGCGGGTGACAACACCGTGAGCACGCGCGTGCCGGGCGTATTCGTCGCCGGGGATTGCGCTGATCACGTTTACCGCCAAGCCATCACGGCGGCGGGCATGGGTTGCCGCGCCGCGATTGAAGCCGAGCGCTGGTTAGCCGAACACGCTTAAGGCGTGAACGGTTAGCCTGCGTTGGTCGTCGACGGGAATGCTTGCGGACGGTTAGTCCGTGAGGATTTCCATCGCCGACTTCTTCTGCGGGATGAACGGCAAGACGTGCTCCGTGTAGGGCACGACCACGTCGAGCAGGTAAGGACCGTCGTGGGCGAGCATTTCGCGAATCGCTTCGCGGAGTTCGCTGCGCTTGGTGACTTGACGGGCTTTGATGCCGAAGCCGTTGGCGATTTTAACGAAGTCGGGGTAGAGGCCGCCGAGGTTGTCGGGGCTACCGATATTAGAGGCATCACCGAGGATGGTGTGGCCGCGGACGCCCGCGTAGAAGCGGTCTTCCCACTGCACCACCATGCCCAAGTGTTGGTTGTTCAAGAGCAAGACCTTGGCGTTAATCTTTTCGATCTTCATGCACGCCAACTCTTGGATGTTCATTAAGAACGAACCGTCGCCGTCGATGTCGATGACTTGCTTGTTAGGGCAAGCGACTTTGGCGCCGATGGCAGCGGGGAGGCCGAAGCCCATCGTGCCCGCACCGAGCGAGCTCACGAAGGTGCGCGGTTGATTAAATTGGTAATACTGCGGAGCCCACATCTGGTGTTGGCCCACGCCCGTGGAGATAATCGCATTGCCCTTGGTTTCTTCGAAGAGCGTTTGCACCGCTTCTTGAGGCAAGATGTGCGGGGTCTTCGAGTGGTCGTAACTGAAGGGGAAAGGATGCTGCTTCTTCCAGCCGTTGATGGTTTTGTACCACTCCGTCAGGTCGGGTTTCTTGAAATTCTTTTTCGTCAACGCGAGCAAACGAGCCAGCGCATGTTTGACGTCGGAGTGGATCGGGTAGTCTGCGAATTTATTCTTTTGGTGTTCGGAGCGGTCGATGTCGACGTGGACAATCGTGGCGTCGGGCGCAAATTTTTCGATAGCCCCAGTGATGCGGTCGTCGAAGCGAGCTCCGAGGGCAATGAGCAAGTCGCTCTTACAAACCGCCCAGTTGCCAGCCACCGTGCCGTGCATACCGTACCAGTAAAGCGATTGGGGGTGATTGGCTGGGAAGGCTCCGAGACCCATGAGCGTCGAAGCGACGGGGATGCCGGTGGCTTCGGCAAAAGCACGCAATTCCGCATGGGCATGGCCCGAGAGGATGCCGCCGCCGATGTAGAGCACGGGCTGACGGGCTTTCTCGATTAACTTCAGGACCGTTTCAAATTCGCTGTCGGCCGCTTTCGGGGGCACTTGCAGACCAGGGATTTCCACGTCGTCCAGCGACTTCGGGAAGACCGGTACCCACTCGTGTTGTTGCACGTCTTTGGGGATATCGATCACCACGGGACCAGGGCGACCCGTCGTGGCAATTTTGAAAGCCTTGTACATCACGCTCGGCAGCTCGTTGTAATCGAGTACCAAGAACGAGTGCTTCACGATCGGCAACGTCATGCCGTAGAAGTCGGTTTCTTGGAAAGCCGCGCGACCGATGAATTGTTGGTAAACTTGGCCCGTGATGCAGATGAGCGGGATGCTATCCATGTGTGCATCGGCGATGGCCGTGACTAAGTTCGTGGCACCGGGACCTGAGGTCGCCATGCACACGCCGACTTTACCCGTCGAGCGCGCGTAACCGTGGGCCATGAAGGCACCGCCTTGTTCGTGGCGGGGCAAGATGGTGCGGATTTTTTTCGAACGCGTCAGCCCTTGGTGCAACTCCATCGAAGCGCCACCGGGGTAAGCGAAAATCGTGTCGACGCCTAAGTTTTCTAAGCAACGTACCATGACATCGCAGCCGCGCATCTTGCCACCCGTTTGGGCGGAAGTGGTGGAGGCAGTGTTGGTCTTAGAGGATTTAGCGGCAGGCTTTTTGGACATGGGCAAGAGGGTGGGCGGGAGCCCCAAAGGGAAAGGGTTAGGAAAGGAAGGACGGCACCGTGGGCAAGTGTGAATAAAGTCGACGGTGCGGTGCGAAAATGGGGCATGGCCTGCAAGTCGGCTTGTGCCTTAAGGGGAAGTTGCCTAGAAGATGCCCCCTATGAACCCCGTTCGGCCGCGTTTTTTCGTTAAATGGGCGCTTTTTTGGGCCTGCGTGACCGGGTGGGCCGATCCCCGCCCGAATTTGGTCATTATTTTGGCCGATGACATGGGGTATGCCGACTTGGGCTGTTACGGGAGCGAAATCCACACGCCCAACCTCGACCGGCTGGCGGCGAACGGGGTGCGGTTCAGCGAATTTTACAACACAGCGCGCTGTTGGCCGTCGCGGGCGGCGTTGTTGACGGGGTATTACGCTCAAGCCGTGCGCCGCGATCAGGTGCCCGGTTTGCCCGGCACGGGCGTGCAAGGGGTCCGTCCGTCGTGGGCCAAATTATTACCGGAGCGGCTGCAAGCGGTCGGCTACCGCACTTACCATTCGGGCAAGTGGCACCTCGATGGGCTACCGCTGCAAAACGGTTTCAACCATTCGTATAGTTTGAACGACCACGATCGGTATTTTTATCCCAAGCAACACACCAAGGATGATGTGAAGTTGCCCGCCGTCGAACCCACGGCGGGGTATTACGCGACGGTGGCGATTGCGGATCACGCCATCGCTTGTTTGCAAGCGCACGAGAAGGAACACACGTCGGAACCGTTCTTCTCGTTCGTCGCGTTCACCTCGCCGCACTTCCCGTTGCAAGCGTTGCCGGAAGACATCGCGCGTTACCAAAATACTTATCAAGCGGGTTGGGATCAATTGCGAGCCGAGCGCTTTGCGCGGCAGCAAAAAATCGGCTTCGGCGTCCAAGCATTGTCGGCCACCGAACGCGATTTGGGGCCGCCGTATGCCTTCCCCAAACTGTTAGCTCAGTTGGGACCCAATGAAGTGAATCGCCCCGTTTTATGGGCCTCTTTAACGCCTTCCCAACAAAGTTTTCAGGCGGCTAAAATGGCGGTGCATGCGGCGATGGTCGATCGCATGGATCATGAAATCGGACGCATCTTGGAGCAGATTCAAAACATGGAAGCGGAAGAAAACACGCTGGTGATTTTCTTGTCGGATAACGGTGCGAGTGCCGAGATGATGGTGCGCGGCGATGGGCATCACGCCGACGCGGCCGCGGGTTCGGCGGAAAGTTTTTTATGCCTCGGTCCCGGTTGGTCGACGATGTGCAACACGCCCTTGCGTCGGCACAAAACGTGGGTGCACGAAGGGGGCATTGCGACGCCACTGATTGCTTATTGGCCCGCGGGTTTATTGAAGCAAGGGGCGTGGTGTCATCAGCCGGCACATATCGTGGATATCGTGCCGACACTTTTAGAATTAGCGAAAGCCCCTGCGCTCTCGACGCTGTCGCAACAACCTGCAACGCCGGGGCAAAGTTTAGTCTCGTGGTGGCGCGAGCCGGCGTCGCCTACGTTGCCCTCGCGGACGTTCTGGTGGTTGCATGAAGGCAACGCCGCGTTGCGCGTGGGGGATTACAAAGTCGTCAAAGCCAAAGGCGATCCTTGGGCTTTGTATCAGTTAAAAACCGACCGCGCGGAACAGCATGACTTGTCGGCTCAAGACCCCCAACGCTTGCAGGCCATGACCGCAGAATGGGAGCGCCAAGCCCAGGAATATTTCCGGCTCGCCAAGCAGAAGTAAGCTCCAGGATTTCGTCTCCGTTAAACCCTCTATTCCCGGGCGGATTAGAGGTGTCTAATAGTTTTTAAACCCTTCACCAGCATCGGTTTATGAATCGCTTGTTGCAGGTAAGCATGGCCCGCTTGGACGGCTTCTTCGAGGTTCAAGCCCTTGGCCAAGTAGGCTGTGATGGCGGCGGAGAGGGTGCAACCGCTCCCGTGGGTATCGACGCCGGGGGCGCGGGGGGCGGAGAGGGTCATGGTGCGCCCGTGGGGCCAAGCGAGGACGTCGAGGAGTAAATTGCCGGAAGCATGGCCGCCTTTGAGGAGGAACGGCACGCCGTAAGTTTTGGCCAAGGTGCGGGCATCGGGCTCGGCGTCGGCGCCACCCTGGACTTTTTTACCTAATAAAATCGAGGCTTCGTCGAGGTTCGGCGTGACCAAGCTCGCGAGGGGTAGCAGTTTTTTCTGCATCGCTTCGATGGCGGCGGGCGTGAGCAAGGTGGCCCCACTCGTGGCGACCATCACCGGATCGATCACGGCGGGGATGCGGCTTTCGCGGATAAAATCGGCGACCTCTTCCACAATCGCGGTTTCGAGGAGCATGCCCGTTTTGAGAGCTTGCGGGTGGAAGTAGGCTTGGACTTGTTGGCACTGTTCGCGGACGAAAGTGGCTGGGGCGGCGTGGAGGGCACTCACGCCGCGCGGGTTTTGGGCCGTCAAGCATGTCACCGCCGTGGTGCCATAAACCCCTAAGGCGGCAAAAGTCAGCAAGTCGGCCTGCAAGCCTGCTCCCGCGCCGCTATCTGATCCTGCGATAGTCAGGGCGCAGGGCAGGGGACTGAGCGGGGGGCCTTCCATGGGATGTCTTGTAGAATTATTGAATTAATTAACGCTTGTAAATTAACTTTAAAAACCCCGCTAATTTGGCTTGCAACAGGGTTTTTTAGGTGTCTGAACAAGGTAACGTAAGGCCGCTCGTGAGCAACTCTGAAACACCAGAATCTCGTCGACAACTGTCGTCCGATGCGACTTTGGGACTCGAACGTCTTATCGTCGGTCGGGAGTGCAATGCGTTTGATCGTTTATCGGCGGAGCGCAAAGCGTTGGCTTACGCCGAACTCATTCGCTTGGGTTTGATTGATGGGACCGTGAAAGAAGTCCCCGGTCAGAGTTATCCCGACGTGCGCGTTACGCGGGTGACCTCGCAGGGCAAAAAGGCGTACGGACCCCGTAAATACAAGGAAAAGAAAGGTACCACGGGTTGGACCTTTTTCATTATTCTGCTCGGTTTTGCGGCGTTGTTATTGTTGATATTAGGCATCATCACGTGGCACTAAGCTTAGGTCGTCTGCCGGGTGAGTCACGGTGGGTTTTAAGTTGCTAACTCTGTCCTTCGGGATGGAGTCAGAGTTCTCGTCTTCACGATGAACCCGACCCCTGCAGACGTTAACCCCTCTAATCAAAAGTCTCGCAAGATCAGCGGTGATTTAATGATTTTGCTCATCTTGGGTGCTTTTGCGGCGGTGGTGGCGTGGATGATTTTCAACCAAGCTTCGCACTGAGCTTAAGGGCGTCGGGGCGGAACTTTTTGAGGGTGTCATCGGGCCTGGGTGACTTTTGCGTACCACGGGCTGGAGTTGTCCCTCCGACATTGACAGACCCCCTTTCATTCCCCTTCTTTTGCCCTCCTGCACGGAAGGTCTAAGGCAACCTTGGCATCCCTCGTGCAGCCCGCTCCCCCTTTTACATATGGCTAAGACCAAATCCTCCACAAAATCCAAATCGGCTAAGTCCACCAAGATTGTTTACACTTGGGGCGCCGGTAAAGCTGATGGCGACGGCACGATGAAGGCCCTCCTCGGCGGCAAAGGTGCGAACCTTGCGGAAATGACCCGCATCGGTTTGCCCGTGCCTCCAGGCTTCACCATCACGACGGAAGTTTGCACGTATTACTACGCGAACAAGCGCACCTATCCCGCCGCTTTGCAGGCTCAAATGGAAGCCGGTGTGGCGAACATGGAAAAGATCATGGGCACGAAGTTTGGGGCCACCACGGGCATGCCCTTGCTCGTCGCCGTGCGCTCCGGTGCACGCGATTCGATGCCGGGCATGATGGATACGATTTTGAATTTAGGTCTGAATGACCAAAGCGTGCTGGCCTTGGAAAAAGTGACCGCGAACCCTCGCTTCGCTTGGGATTGCTACCGCCGCTTTATCCAGATGTACGGCGACGTCGTCTTGGGCGTGCAAAAGCGCGAAGGCGAAGACCATGAGCCTTTCGAGTCGGTCATTGAAGAGTACAAGCATGAGAAGTACCACGGCGACGTGGAAGACTCCGCTTTGACCGCGGCCGACCAACAAGAACTCGTCAAGCGCTTCAAGCAGCTCGTCAAGAGCCGCACGGGCAAGGTGTTCCCGAACGATCCTTGGGATCAACTCCGCGGCGCCGCCGGTGCCGTGTTCAGCTCGTGGATGAATGACCGTGCGATTGTGTATCGCCGCAAGTATGGCATCCCCGCTGAGTGGGGTACCGCGGTGAACGTGCAAGCGATGGTGTTCGGTAACACCGGTGACAAGTCGGGTTCGGGCGTGGCCTTCACGCGCAACCCTGCGAATGGTACCGACGAATTTTACGGTGAGTTCTTGGTGAACGCTCAAGGTGAAGACGTGGTCGCCGGCGTGCGCACGCCTGAGCCCGTGTTGAAGTTGAAGGACGTGATGCCCCACAGCTACGCCCAACTCCTCGACGTCCGCAAGAAACTCGAAAAGCATTTCAAGGATGTCCAAGACATCGAGTTCACGATTCAAGAAGGTAAGCTCTTCATGTTGCAAACGCGCAACGGTAAGCGCACCGCCGCCGCGGCTTTGAAGTTTGCGGCCGACATGGTGAAGGAAAAACTCATCGATTGGGAAACCGCCATCTTGCGCAACCCGGCTGATCAGTTGGAGCAACTCTTAGCGCCGATCTTCGACTTGAGCGAAGTGAAGAAGGCCAAGACCATCGCCACCGGCTTGCCTGCAGGTCCTGGTGCGGCCACTGGTCGCATTTACTTCAACGCCGAGCGGGCTGTCAGCGCTGCCGAGAAGGGCGAGAAAGTCTTGCTCGTGCGCGTCGAAACCTCGCCTGAAGATTTACGCGGGATGATTGCCGCCGAAGGCATTCTCACTGCTCGCGGTGGCGTTTCTTCGCACGCCGCCCTCGTGGCTCGTCAGATGGGTAAAGTTTGCGTGTGCGGGGCTTCCGCCGTGCAAATCGATTACGACAAAAAGACCACGACCATTGCTGGTCACACCTTCAAGGAAGGCGACTACCTCTCCATCGATGGCACCGCGGGTACGGTGTACGCGGGTCAAATCAAGACCGCTCCTTCGGAAATCATCGCTGGCTTGTTGAACAACGACAAGGCTGCGCAGAAGACCGAGAAGTATCAGAATTACGTGCAGTTGATGAAGTGGTGCTCGCAAGTGACGCGCTTACAAGTGCGCACCAATGCGGACAATCCCGAGCAGACCGCGCAAGCGTTGGCGTTCGGTGCTCAAGGCATTGGCCTCACCCGCACCGAGCACATGTTCTTCGAAGGCGATCGCATCGACGCCGTGCGCGAGATGATTTTGGCCGAGACTTTGGAAGGCCGGAAGAAAGCCTTGGCGAAGATCTTGCCTTATCAGCGTGCCGACTTCACGGGCATTTTCCAAACCCTCAACGGTTTGCCAGCCACGATTCGTCTGCTCGATCCTCCCTTGCACGAATTCGTGCCGCATGACGACAAGGCGCAAGCCGAGTTGGCGAAGAAGTTGGGCATCTCGAAAGATAAAGTCGTCGCTCGCGTGGCGGCCTTGCACGAGTTCAACCCCATGCTCGGTCACCGCGGTTGCCGCTTAGGTATTGCGTATCCAGAAATCACGGAGACCCAAGCGCGCGCGATCTTTGAAGCCGCGGCGGCCGTGATGAAGAAGGGTATCAAGGTGAAGCCTGAAATCATGGTGCCGCTCGTGGGCTTTAAGCGTGAGTTGGACTTGCAAGTCGAAGTCATCCACCGCGTTGCCGCGGAAGTGCAAAAGGAAAAGAAGGTGAAGATTGCTTACAGCGTCGGCACGATGATCGAAGTCCCTCGCGGTGCTTTGACGGCCGATGAAATCGCCCACACGGCGGAGTTCTTCAGCTTCGGTACCAATGACCTCACGCAGACCGCCTTGGGCGTGTCGCGCGATGACATGGGTAACTTCCTGGGTGCTTACACCGAGAACGAAATCTTCAAGAAGAACCCATTTGCGACGCTCGATCAAACCGGCGTCGGCCAACTCGTGCAAATCGCGATTGCGAAGGGTCGTCAGACCCGTCCTGACATCAAGTTGGGCATTTGCGGTGAGCACGGTGGTGAGCCTGAGTCGGTGAAGTTCTGTCACCGCGTGGGCCTTTCTTACGTGTCCTGCTCGCCTTACCGCGTGCCCGTGGCTCGTTTGGCAGCGGCCCAAGCCGCCGTCGAAGAAAAGCGCGCGAAGAAGCAGTAAGCGTTTCCGAAAATAAGTTTCCTGAAAGGACGTCATGCACATGACGTCCTTTTTTTGTGGGGGGGTTTTTTTGTGGGGGTGGGATTACGATCCCATCCGTTGGCAGAGGGGTACGTTGGGGGTGCGGCCAAGGTTAAAAGGGGGCAGGCGGCGTCGGACGGCGCGAGCGGACGACATGGTAATGTCGTCCCTACCCGAGGCATGGGAGGTCGGATGGGGTTAGGCGTGGGTAGGGATGGGATTACCATCCCATCCGTTGGCAAAGGGTGGGTTGGGGGTGCGGCCGATCTGGAAAGGGGGCAGGCGGCGTCGGACGGCGCGAGCGGACGACATGGTAATGTCGTCCCTACCCGAGGCATGGGAGGTCAGATAGGGTTAGGCGTGGGTAGGGATGGGATTACCATCCCATCCGTTGGCAAAGGGTCACGTTGGGGGTGCGGCCGATCTGGAAAGGGGGTAGGCGGCGTCGGACGGCGCGAGCGGACGACATGGTAATGTCGTCCCTACCCATTAGGGCTCCAGGTTTTGCGGTAGGGCCAATCGTCGGGATGAGCGACCAATTGGGCACGGACCGGGTTTTGCAAAATGTAGTGCCATTGCACCATCACCCCTTGTTGACCCCGAATTCGGTGATCAAAAGCATTAGACTGCCAGCGAAGTTTTAGACCGTAACCACTGCTGTGTTTGAATTGTTGGATGTAAGCTCGAATGCCGAATCGGGTATGAATTCTCACTAAAAGATGAACGTGGTCTGGCATCGCTAAAAGCAAGAGCGGTTCACACCTGTGATGGAGATATAGGTGCTCAGCAGTTGCAACTAGACGTGTCCAAACAGTGGGTTTGGCGAATTGATTTAACCCCCGGGGTAGGCCACAAAACGTAATAAAAATAGGGTCGTGAGCATCTACCCAGCTGGGCCGGTCATGTTGTAGCCAGTGACGTTGAGGCCAGTGCATCTCACGACGATGGTGGGGGGTGTTAAGTCCTACGAAGGCATAAGTCCTTCAGGAATTTCTTAGGGGAATTTAGGTCGGAAGGCGTGGGTAGGGATGGGATTACCATCCCATCCGTTGGCAGAGGGTACGTTGTGGGTGCGGCTGATCCGGAAAGGGGGCAGGTAGCGTGGGACGGCGCGAGCGGACGACATGGTGATGGCGTCCCTACCCGAGGCATGGGAGGTCGGATGGGGTTAGGGGATGGGCAAGGGGATGGGTAGGGATGGGATTACCATCCCATCCGTTGGCAGAGGGTACGTTGTGGGTGCGGCTGATCCGGAAAGGGGGCAGGTAGCGTTGGACGGCGCGAGCGGACGACATGGTAATGTCGTCCCTACCCGAGGCATGGGAGGCAGAAAAAGGGGTACTCCGGCGTCCCTACCCACTCAATTTTGCTTAAATTTGGGCAAATATAAGATTGCAAAACAATCGTAAAATTAGTTTTTTTGATTAAATCGGTCGTATAAATGGGGTGGATCGGGGTGATTTTGGGGGGTGAAACGGACCCCGAAATACCCTCCGGATCGGGGGTGGAAATTGGGCCGCGCCGGAGGCTCGAAAGGGGGGTCGAAAAAAGGGGACAGAAAGTCGCACTAAGAAACAAGGGTTTTTAGGGGTATTTCCTAAGTATTTTCACCCCATAAAATTGTGAGTAAATCCCCTCAAAATCAGTTGAAAATCGTCAAGGGGATGTCTGAATAAAAAACATCAATTGTCACCCCGCAATTTTAAGCGTCTGTCGCTGTCAGCAACTGCTGCCAGCTGTAGGTGTTTTTTCATTACGCGCGGTCGCAAATTTTGTCACCCCACTGACACCCAAAATTTTCACTAAAAATTTCTAAACTATTTTTTCGATGCGAAATCGTAAGCGTTCTTTAATTTCTCGAGCGAGCCTCCTGGCCGCCGCCGCCCTCTTGGTCTCGACGCCGCGAGAGGCCCGTGCCGCGAACATCTTCCTCGATACCAACACGACCACGATTGGTACCGGTGCCTCCGCCGCCTTCACGTGGGACCTCATCACTGGCCAGTGGATCAACGCGGGCACCGCGACTTCCATCCCGGGTAATGCCGCCGCGACCACCATCGCCGTCACCACGACGAGCGCGAGCGGTACGAGTACCGGCGTGATTCCTTACACCGGCAGCACGACTGGTTTAGCCGTCGGCATGAGTGTCACGGGCACGAACGTTCCCGCTAATTCGGTAATTACGGCGATCACGCCAGGCACGAGCATTACCATCAGCACGAGCATCACCACGGCCGTCGCAAGCGGTACGGCGTTGACGATTGGCGGTTACGTTTTCACCAGCGCGGACACGGCGTATTTCACGGGTCAAGGTGGTCAGACGGGTACGTTGTCGCAAGCGGTGACGATGAACGGTATTTACGATTCGACGACGGGTATCACCATCGCCGGTGCGCAGACGCTGACGTTGGCGGGCACGTCGCCCACCATCACGACGGTCGGTACGACGAACACCGTAATCAGCGCGATTTTAGCGGGCACGGGCGGGTTCAACAAAGCGGGTTCGGGGGTGCTGACGTTGTCGGGCGCGAACACGATTTCGGGTACGATTGTGCTGCAACAAGGAATTCTTTCGCTCGGTTCAGCCACGGCACTCGGCACCGCTTCGCTCACCATCGGTGGCTACGGTTCGCCCGTGGGTTTGGATGCTTCTACGGCGACGTCGTTGACGAACGTCAATCCGCAAACTTGGTCGAGTGATTTTACGTTCATCGGTTCGAACAGTTTGAACTTGGGAACGGGTGCGGTGACGTTGCTCGGCAACCGTGCGTTGCAAGTCGGCATGAGCACGCAGTTCACCGGTAGCTTGACGGTGGGTGGCGCGATTTCGGGTGCGTATGCGATTACCAAGACCGGTCCAGGGGCGTTGATCCTTTCGGGCATCAACACCTACACTGGCGGCACGGTGTTGTCGTCGGGTTCGTTGACGCTCTCCGGTGCGAATACCACCACCGGTGCCACGACCGTGAACGGTGGTCGTTTGTACTTGGGTAACGCGGCGGCTTTAGGTTCGGGGGCGTTGAATTTGAACGGTGGTTTGTTCGACGCTTCGGGTAGCGCGCAAACGCTCACGTCGGCCGGGGCGATTAACTTCAACGGTTACACGACTTTTGGAGGAACGTATCTGCTCAACACCGGCACGAACGCAGCCGTGAACTTGTTGGCCAATACCGAACTGCGCACGATGGGTACCGTCGGCTCCGTGGCCACGACCACGGGCGGTGCTTCGGGTCAAGCCATCATCACCACGACGAACACCTCGAGCTTGTTTGTCGGCATGCCTGTGTATGGTGCTGGCATTCCCACGGGTGCAGTAATCACGGCGATTACGCCGAACACGAATTTCACCATCAGCCAAAATTTAACCGCGACTGCTCCCGCCTCCGTGTTGGGCGTGACCCCGCTGACGATTAGCGGTGTGGTCGCTGGCACGGGCTTCTCGTTGACGAAGTCGGGCACGGGCACGTTGGTGCTCTCGGGTGCGAACACGTTTGATACGGGCGTTACGCTCGTCGACGGTCGTTTAGTGCTCGGTAACAACGCCGCACTTGGCGTGGGTAATTTGACGGTCAAGGGCGGCACGATTGACGTTTCGGCGGCGGCCCTTTCGATTAGCAATGCCTTGGCCCTCGCGGGTGACCTTGGCTTCACGGGCTCGTATAACGCCACCCTTGCGGGCGGCGTGGCGATGTCCGGTGCGAATCGTTCGATCTCGGTTGGCTTCAACACCCTCACGCTCTCCGGCGTGGTCTCGGGTCTCGGTTTAACGAAGAACGGTCCCGGCACCTTGGTGCTCAGCGGCGGCAACACTTACTCCGGCGGCACCACGGTGCGCGGTGGTACGTTGACGGCGGGTAATGCTTCGGCCTTTGGTTCGGGTACGATCACGGTCGTTACCGGTGGTACGCTCGATGTCGCTAATCAAGCGGTTAGCAACAACCTCACGTTGCTTGGAGGTACCTTGCTCAACACGGGTGGTTCGACGAACCTCACCTCACAATTGACGGCGAATAGCTTCGGGACGATTTCGGGCGTGCTCTCGGGTACGGGTGCGTTGTCGCAAACCAACTGGCTCAATTTCAATAATGCGGCACAAGTCTTAACGCTCACCGCGGCGAATACGTTCAGCGGCGGTGCCACGCTCTCGGCGGGTACGTTCTCGCTCGGTAATAGTTCAGCCCTCGGTACAGGTGCCCTCACCGCGACCGGTGGTATCTTAGATGCCTCGGCTCCGATCACGATTACCAACGTCCTGAACTTAAGTGGTGCGATTGGTTTCTTAGGTACGAACTCGCTGGCTCAGAACACCGGCGCCATCACGCTCCAAGGCAATACCTCAGTTTACTCCGGCAACGGCACGGCGGTCTCTAATACCACCACCGGTGGGGCTTCGGGTCAGAACGTCATCAACACGGCCAACACGACGGGTCTCGTGGTGGGTCAAACGATTTCGGGTACGGGTATCCCCGCGGGCTCGGTGATCACGGCCATCACGCCGAGCACCAGTTACACCATCAGCAATAATTTGACGGCGACGGTCGGTGCGACGGTCACGGCTTACACCGCCTTACAATTGAATGGCGTCATCGGGGGCAATTACGGCCTCACGACTTTCGGCCCTGGCCTCGCGGTCTTGGGCGGGGCGAATACCTTCACCGGTGGCGTGACGGTTAACTCGGGGATTCTCCGTATCTCTAATAATAGTGCCCTCGGTACGGGTACCTTGACCATCAATGGTAACTCCAGCAACAGCGGTACCTTTGATATCGCGGGGAAGACGATCACGAACAATGTGATCATCACGGGGGGTATGACGACGGACACGACGGGCGGCGCGGGTGCGATTTCGAACGCCATCGTCACGATTAACAATTTAACTTCGAACGTCACCCTCTCGACGAACATCACGGGTACCTCGACGTTAATTAAGAATGGTTTTGGTAACGTCACGGCTGCTGGTTTCACGAGTTACACGGGTGGCACGATTATCAACGGCGGTACGGTCACCTTAGGGACGAATAGCGGTCTCGGTACGGGTTCGATCACGATCAATGGCGGCGGCACGCTCGATGTGGCTACTTATACGACCGCGGGTGCCCTCGTGCTCACCGGTGGTACGTTGGCGGCCACGGGTGGTACGACGAATTTAACGGCGGCCCAAATCTCCGCGACCGACTACGGTACGGTTTCGGGGATTATCTCGGGCACGTCTCTCACGGTAAACACCGGGGGTTATAATAACCAACTCACCCTCTCGGGGGCCAATACCTTCTCCGGTGGTCTGACCCTCACGAGCGGTGTCTTGCGCTTAGGTAATAACGCGGCCGCTGGTACCGGTACCCTGACTTTGAACGGTGGTACTTTAGATGCCACCTCGGCCTTGACGGTCACGAACGCCCTCTCCCTGGCGGCCAATACTACCTATATAGGCACGTACAACTTGACCCAGACCACGGGGGCCATCGGTCTGACAGCTAACCGTGCCCTCACGGTTCAAGCTAATACCCTCTCCTTAGGCGGTATTGTCAGCGGGGCTTTCTCGTTGACTAAGAACGGGTTCGGCACCTTGCAGCTCTTAGGTGCTAATACCTATTCCGGCGGTACGGTCATCAACCAAGGCACCCTCGATATCACGGGTGGTAACGTCGCCGCGCTCGGCACTGCGGGCGTCACGGTCAATCCCTTCGGTACTCTCAGTTTAGGTGCGGTCACGCCTACGAATACGATCACCCTCGCGGGTGGTGCCGTTTCAGGTTCGGCGGTACCGGTCAGCATTTTGGCGAGCGGCAGTTATGGTTTGGTGAGCGGTGTGCTCGCTGGCACGGGTAATTTAAACGTTAACACCACGGGTGCCCTTAATCTTTATAACGCTAACACCTTCACGGCTTCGACCGGTGCGACCACGGGTGCTAACACGGTGGGTTCGGCGGTCATTCCTTACACGGCGACGACGGGTCTCTTCGTTGGTATGCCCGTTTCCGGCACGAACGTTCCTGCCGGTTCCTACATTGCTTCGATTCAAGCCGGTACCAGCATCACGCTGAATCAAAATACGACGACGGCGGTGGCGAGTGCGACCACGCTCACGTTTGGTTCGGTGCTCACGGCTGGTACGCTCAATCTCTGGAATGCAACTTCGCTCGGTGTGGCCGCGGTTAATTGGACCATTCTCGGCGGTACCCTTGATAATACCACCACCGCTGGGGTCACCGCCGCTAATCCGCTGACGATTGCGGGGAACTTTGCTTTCCAAGGCACGCAGCCGCTCGCCTTCTCGGGCCAAGCGACTTTAACCGCCCCGACCACTATCACGACGAATGCGGGTAGTTTAACGTTTGGTTGGGTTTCCGGTTCCTACGGCCTCACCAAAGCTGGTCCAGGGTTGATGACGTTAAACGGCAATAACGGTTTCAATGCGTTGACGGTCAATGCAGGCACTGTCGATACAGGGGCGGCTTCGAGTGCAAATACCCTTTATTTAGGTTCCGGTACCGTCACGATTGCCTCGGGAGCCAATGTACTCTTCCGTCCGACTTATACCGCAGATTTAACGATCACCAATGCCCTCGCTGGTGCAGGTAATTTCTATTTAACGCCTCGGGGTAATGGTAGTTCGGCGACGACCCTCAGTGGTTCGCTTGCTAGTTTTACGGGCCTTCTTGATATCAATGCCAACGGTGGCGGTGGTAAAGTTGTTATCTCGGCCCCCAATGCCGGTGCCTTGGTGCGCATTGAGTCTCAGGCTACGCAATATATCACGGCGGGCACTTACACTAACACCTTCCAGCTCTTAGGTGGAACGACGGGTGAAGCGTACGGTCAACTTCGCATTGATACCGGTACGGTTTCGGGTAACGTCATCCTCTTGGCCAATGCGACGGTCGGTTCCGCCAATTCGCCGGGTGGTACGATTTCGGGCCAAATTGTAGGTAATTATAGTTTAACCCGCCAAGGGAGTGCGACTAGCGCTCTCGTCCTTTCGGGTAACAATACCTTCACGGGTGGACTCGTGGTTCAAGGAGGCACTACCACCTTGGGTTCGGCCACGGCTGCCGGTACGGGCACGTTGAATTTGAGCACGGCTTCGTCGACGGTAGTTGCTGAAGCGACGGGTGTCACGACGTTGACGTTGGGTGGCTTGGCGGGTATCGCGAGCACGACTTTGAACACGACGAACGCTGGCTCGACGGCAGTGGCGGTGACGGTCGGTGCGAATAATGCTAATACGACGTTTGCGGGGGTTATCGGTGGTGCGGGCTCGCTCACCAAAGTAGGCATGGGCACGTTGACGCTCCAAGGCCTCAACACCTACACGGGTGGTACGACGGTGAATGCAGGCGGCTTGACGGTGGATTTCACCACCAACGCGACGAATGTTTTAGCCAGCACGGGCTCGCTCACGCTGGGTGGCGGTACGTTGACGTTGAATGGTAAGTCGGCGGCCACGGACGCGCAAACGCTCGCGGGTCTGACGCTTTCGCAAGGCGGCAACACGATTGCCTTCACGCAAAATTCTGCCACGGGCTTGGCCCTCACGGCGGGTGCGCTCACGCGGATCAGCAATGCGACGCTCAATATCGTTCAATCTGCTACGGCCAGTGCCACGAACGGTTTAATCGTCACGAACTCCAACACCAACGGTATCCTCGGTGGTTGGGCGGTTTATAACGGTGCCGATTTCGCCGTCGCGAATGCCGCCTCGGGCGTCAACGCTTACACGGGTTATGCTACTTTAGTCGGTGACGGCACTGACGCCGCCACGGCGAATGTCTTGGTCACCACCGCGCCGACGATCACGTCGACGACGGGTGTTTCCATCAACACGCTCAAGCTGGCTCCAGCGACCTCGGGTCAGACGCTCGACCTCGCGGGCCAAGTCCTGACGTTGAATGCCGGCGGCTTGCTCTTCACGGGCACGAACGCGTTCACGCTGACTTCGTCGGTTGCTGGCGGTGCACTCACCTCGGGTGCGAACGGCCAACTCATCATCCATCAATACGGCACCGGTGCGGGCGTGTTGACGATTGCGGCTCCCATCACGGACACCGCGGTGCCTTCGGCGCTTTCGTTGGTGAAGGCTGGTTCTGGTCAGTTGATTTTAACCGGCGTTAATACTTACACCGGTAACACTTCGATTTATGGCGGTACGTTGACGATTGGGGCCGACTCGGCCCTCGGCACGGCTCCTGCTTCGTTCACCGCAAATAACCTCACGCTCTCCGGTGGTACGCTGAACAGCACGAGCAACACCTCGCTCAATGTTAACCGCGGCATCACGCTCTTGCCAGCGGGTGGTACGTTAGCGCCTACTTCTGGTAGTACGATGACGGTTCCTGGTGCGGTAACGGGTAGCGGGGCGTTGACGGTCACGGGTTCTTCGAACGGCACGTTGCAGTTGAACAGTGCCAACACTTACACCGGTGGTACGAATTTGACCGCCGGTACGTTGCAGGCGGGTAATGCCACGGCGCTCGGTACGGGTCCCGTCACGCAAACCGGTGGTACGTTGAATTTCGGTGCTGGCGTCACGACGGCCACGGTCTCGCAATTCAGCAACACCTCGGCAGGCACGGTCACGTTGAGCACTGCCGATGCGACGCCCTTAGCGACGACGCTTTCGATCACCAACTCCACGGGCGTGAACGCCACGTTGGCAGGTACGTTTAATGGTTTGGGTACGGTCGCGCTCGCAGGTAACGGCGCCGTTTACACGCTCAGCGGCAATAATTCAAACACCGGCGGTTTTACCCTCGCCGCTAATTCGGGTCTCGTCATCGGGAACCTCGGAGCGCTCGGTGGCGCCTTGTCGATCGGTGCTGGCTCGCCGGTCACCGGTTACACGACCACGTTGGACTTCGTTCCCACGCCGACGAATCCTGGCACGCTCACCACGAACCCCGTGCAAACGTGGGCGGGTGATTTCACCTTCCTTGGCACGCAGAATTTGGACCTCGGTACGGGTGCCGTTACGCTGACCAGCAATCGTATTATTACCGTTAACGGTAGCCCCACCGAAGCGCTCGGCACGGGTATCTTGACGGTGGACGGTATTGTTGGTGGCACGGCTAATTTAACCAAGGCTGGCTCGGGCCGCTTGGTGCTCACGGGTGCAAACACCTTCACAGGTAACATCACCGTCACGGGCGGGACGCTCGCGGTCACGTCGGATGCTGGCTTGGGTAATGCCGCGAATACCGTCACCTTGAACGGGGCGACCGTCGCCACGGCGTCCACGTCGACGATTCTCCCGGCTTCGTTGGCGATTGCGGGCACGTTCTCCTCGGCTCGTACCATCAACCTCTCTGGCGTTTACAACACGATTGAAGTCACGGGTGGTAACACGTTCACGCCGACGGCCGTCTTTGGTATCGGTAATCCTACCTCCTCGATGCTGGTGAAGACCGGTGAAGGCACGTTGGTCTTGGGTACGGCAGGTCAATTTACCGGCACGGGTTCGTTGTCCGCAGCAACAACCGTGGCAGCTCTATCCCAAGTCGGGGGCGTGTGCGTCAATCAAGGTACGTTGGTGATTGCCAACTCCTCGGCCGTGGCCGCAAACACCGTCTTGTCGGTGAATAATAATTACAATGCTACGATTGCGCTCTCGGGCGGGGTCACCTTGCCCAATGCGATCAATATTGATTTACAGATCGTCAATGCATTTCGTTTTGGTAACGTTGCCTTAACCAGTCTTTCGGGGGTTAATGCTATCACGGGTGGCCTCTCGCAAAATCAAGATGCCACGATTGGCGTGGCCAATGGAGCGACGTTGAACCTCTCGGGTGGCATCAATCAAGTCGGTCACATTTTGGATTACGTCACCACGGGGTCGGGAGTAATCAATATTTCCGGGGCACCGATTACTTCGGTATACAGCTGGAATAAACTCGGCTCGGGCACGGTGAACATTTCGACCACCTTGGCGAATGCCGCTTCCGCTGCACCAATTATCTACGATGGTACGGTTGCGCTCTCGGGTGCCGCCGGTGCACTGGCCACGAATTCAACGCAGAACATCAAGACCATTGGTTCGGGCCGCCTCTTGCTTGACAACTCGACGACCTTCTTGGCGAACCGCCTAGGCGGTACGAATACCTTTATTTTGAACGGTGGTACGTTTGAATACGCCGCGAACAGCACGATGTTCTCGACGGAAACCACGACTGGGGTCCTCGGAATTGTTAACGAAGCCTACGACAACTTCATCGTCGACACCACGAACGCGGGTTCGTTGCTCACGTTTGCTTCACTGAGTACGGTGAGCAACGGGACCCAATTGATCTTCCGCGCAAATGGTACGGGTGCGGCTTTTGGTAGCCCGCAAAACCGCGTGGTATTTGGCACGGCTCCGACCCTTTACCTCAATAGTAGTCCGACGGGGTCAGCTTACACCAACGTTACGAGCAACGGCGGTATTCCAGGTATTATCGCGCCGTCGGGTAACGCTTACATCATTGACGCCAACGGCGTTAATGCCGCGACGTATAATACCACTGGTTTCATCACCGGGACGAACACGGCGGGCTTGCAAGCTTACCAAGCGTATAACAACGCCCCGATTGTTTCCACGAGCACGGCGGGTAGCGCGGTGGTTACCCTCGCTTCCACTTACGGTTTAGCAGCGGGCATGCCCGTGAACGGTCCTGGCATCCCGGCGGGGACCACCATTGCGGCGGTGCTCTCGCCGACGCAGGTCCAACTCTCGGCCGCGGCGACCAGCTCGCAGAGCAGCATTTATTTCCAGTATCAATATTCGGACGTTAACTCGCTGGCGGCGACTTCCTATGAATTGCTCCGTCTCGGCACGGGCGGCATCACGACGAACCTGACGAATATCCTGACCCGTAGTTCGACGGGGGCCCTGATTAACTCGACTACGCCCACCACGATTGATGGGGCGGGTCTGACCACTCTTTATGTTGCCGGAGGTGGTTTCATTGCCGCTGGCGGTACCGTGGCGAACCCCGTGACGCAAACCCTCGGGGCGAACTTGGTGCTGAAGTTTACGGCATCCCCGCAGACCTTATCGATTGCGGTTAATGATAACACCACCTTGAACGTGCTCGGTAGTTTGAGCAGTCCGGGTAATTTTGCGAAGGACTTAGGCGGCACCTTGATTTTCAGTGCGCCGCAATGGGGTTTAACTGGCACTAACTTTATTGATGTCGATGCGGGTACGCTCCAGTTGAACGCGGGTATCAATACGATTTACCCTAACACGAAAGGCATCGCCGTTTCTCCGGGTGCTACGCTTGATTTGAACGGCAATTCGCAGTTCTTGGGGAATTTAACCGGCCCTTATAACGTCGGCCTGATTTACACCGGTGGTATCATCACCAACACCTCGGCCACGCCCGCTAACTTCATTGTCAATCAAGCGAGCGGCACCTATCTATATTTCGGCGGTTCGATCACGGGCAACCTCTCGTTCGAAAAGTCGGGTGGTAGCAACCTCAACTTAAGCAATGCGCAGACTTACACGGGTAACACCGTGGTTAATCAAAACGTCTTAATCTTACGCGATAACGCGGCGTTGGTGAACACCTCGGCCATCGCGGTGACGGGCGCTGAGTTGCAATTGAATAACCAAAGCGGCATTGCGAATAATAACAATCGCCTGCCCGACAACGCGACGATCACGCTGAATGCGAGTTGGTTGACGATGTACGGACGCAGCGCAACGGCGTCGACGGAAACCGTCGGCCCCGTCGTCTTAGCGGGTGGTCTCAGCAATATTTATCTCACGGCTCCGACGGTCACGGGTTTGACCACGGTGGCGAACACCACGCAGCTTACATTGGCGAGCCTCACGCGTTCTTCGACGGATGCGGCTACCAACTTTGGTCCGGCTGGCACGTTGGGTACCACGGCGAATAACGGCACGAACATCTTCATCACCAGTGCCCCGACGCTCACCAATAATTTAATCGGTGCTTGGGCGGCGGTCGGCGGAACGGATTTTGCCACCTATGTCCCGGGACGTGGGGTAGTGGCGCTTTCCGCCACGAATTTAGGGGCGGCGGGTTACGATGCCACGGTGCTTACGGGAGCCACGGCGACCCAAAATATTAATTTGGCGGCGGCGGCGACGGTTGCGGCGGGTGGACAAACTATCAATGCGCTGCGGACGAACGCCAGTTACACCCTCTCCTTTGCGGGTGCCACGGATACCTTGGACTTAGTCAGTGGTGGTCTCAATGCGGGGACCACCCTAACCGTCGGGGCTTCGGCAGGTTCGGGTCGGATCACGGCTGGTGCTCCTGGGGCTACCGGTACGCAAAACTTATTCCTCCATACCACGGCGGCCACGTTGACGATGAATTCCGTCATCGTCGACAACTCCGTCAATGCTCCGACTCGCTTGGTGGCCTTGGTTTACAATAGTAATGGTTACATCAATTTAACGGCAGCTAATACCTACACTGGTGGCACGGTAGTGAGTGGTTACAACTATGATACCACGGCACAGGGTTTGAATTTAAACGGCGCTTCGGGCGTGGTTGTCATCCCCGCCGGGGGCTTGACGATTAACGATGCCGTTGTCACTGAAAATACCAACGCGGGTCAGATTGCGGCGAGCAACGTCGTCACCCTCGTCAATGGTTCGCAGTTAACCTTAGTCGGTAATAACACCTTAGCGGGCATTGTCTTTAATGATGGTGGCAGTGCGCGCACCCCCACGGTCGCCACGGGCGTCGGTATCTTGACGTTGCCCACGAGTGCTAACCCCGTCATCACGTCGACGGGTAGCATCTTCGCCACGAATCCTACCATCAGTGGTCAGGTCGACCTCGGTGGCGCTGCGGCCACGATTCGCGCCGACGCGTTTACCTTCAACGGTACGCCGATTTCGCAATACACGGACGTCTCGTTGAATATCAGTGCTATTCTCACCGACGCTACTTCCATTACGAAGACGGGCACGGGGATTTTACAACTCTCGGCCCGCAATACCTTCACCGGTCCCTTTAATTTAAATCAAGGTGGTCTCTATATTGGGACTTCGGCGAACACGACGAATGTCGGTACCACGAACCTGATTCGCAATGATCAGCCCATGGTTTATGCATCGACGGTCGCAGGTGGTTTGGCAGGTCAAAACACCGTGACCGTTTTTAGTAACTCGGGGCTGATTACGGGTCAGTTAGCGGTCGCGGTGGGTATTCCGGCTAATACTTATGTCACGACGGTGAGTGGTAATACCGTGACCCTGTCGCAGAACTTAACTTCGACCATCACGGCAGGCTCGGTGGCTTTTTATGGTAGTTATTACCAAGGCGCCTTGGGCTTAGCACAGCAGTTGAACGCGGCCGACGGTACGTTCCTCACGACAGGTACTCTGACTACTACGCAAACGATTGCGAACCAAGTCAACGTTGCCGGTTCGCTCTCGATGCAGGATCAGGGTACGTTGACCTTAAACGGCCCCATGGTGTTAGGTGCTAATGCCACGTTGGCGGTGCCTGCGTTACCGGCGACCTTGAATGTCAACGGTGTGGTTTCGGGTGCCTACTCGCTCACCAAGACGGGGTTTGGTACCTTAGTTCTGGGTACGAACTTTGGTTACACCTCACCTCTGGGTGGCGGTTATGCCTTTGGTCAGGGCAATACCTACAGCGGTGGCACCACGCTTAACGGTGGGACTTTAATTGGTATCACCCAAGCCAGCACCACGCCTTTTGGTACGGGTGCCATCACCGTGAACGGCGGTCAGCTCTCGCTCCGTACCACCGGCACGGGCATTGGTGATAATGCGATCTTTGCGTTCGGTAACGACCTCAATTTCAATAGCGCCCTGGCGAGTACTTCGCTCGATATCGGTAGCAACAATGGTGCTCGTGTGGCGAACTCCTTCTTGATGGGGTCGCTGAACATGTCGCCCACCACGGCGTTTGATATCACCACGCTCACCGGCGGCACGAATCAAACCGTCATCTTCACGGGCACGGGCAGCTTGCTCACGGGTGGCACTTCGGCCCTGAGCATCTTCACGGGTACGCAAGGCAACATCGCCCTCCTCGGCGGTGGCTTTAGCGACACCACGCGCCCCGTTAACACCGGTTATGGCCGCGTGTTCATCGGGGGTACGAATACTTTCAGTTCTGGGGTGACGATCACGCCTTACCCCAATGCGGGTGGCGTGACCTCGGGCTTCTACGGGGTCGGTGCGCTTGCGAATACCATCGCCCAGCCGTTTGGTAATGGAAATACCATTACGATCAGCAACGGTGCGACCTTGCCGGTCTTAGTGGCACCCTTGGCCTCCAGCGGCCTCGTCCAACCGGTTTACGGTAGCAGCCTGCCCGCCGGCTTCACCCAGGGTGGGGTCACGGCTACCTTCCGTCGGGAGTATAATGGCAGTAATACGGCCGTTAACTCCGCTACGAACTCAGCGCAGGCTCCCAATGCGGTAGTCGGGGGTGTTTTCTTGGGCAACTTGCAAGATAAGATGGGGCCCACCGTGGTCACTAATGCTGGAAGTGCCTTAGCGAATAGTATCATGGTTTACTCGGGTGCCCTGAAGGTCACCACGGGCGGCTTGTATACTTTCCTAATCGCGAATGATGACCAAGGCCGTCTGACGATTGATGGGGTGCAAATTGGGGCGGAGAACACGACCCAAGGATTTACTACGGGTAAAGGCATCTCGATTGCCGCGACCGATGCGGGGGCGATTAATTTAGCGGCGGGTTATCACTCGATTACTTATACCAATAACAATCAAACCGGGGGCGGTGGTTTTATGGTGCAGTATGCCGGACCCGACACTGCTGCGAACGGCGTGGGTGGTCAGGGCTTTATGCCCTCGGTGCAGTATATCGCACCTTCTAACCTCTATTGGACAACGGCAGCTCCGTCGGCTGCGAATAGCTACCTCGGTGCCGGCCAAATCAATAATGCCGTCGTGGTGCCCAGCTTCGCCACGGGTACGATTGATGCCCAAGGTTCGGACCTCAATGCGACTTTTGCGGCCTTAACCGTGGGCGATGGGTCGACTTTAATCACCAATAACCAGTTAGGTTCGGGCATCATTGGCATCACGGGCACGACCACGGTCGGCGCCGCGGCGTTGATCGCACCGAACTCGGGGGCCTTGAGCCTCATCGGTGGCGTCACCGATAACGGTAATGGTTTGATCAAGACGGGTACGGGCACGCTCTACCTCGGTGCCTCGTCATCGTTCACCGGCAACTTGAGCATCGGTCAAGGCCCAGTGGTCCTGATTGCCGGCTCGGCTTTGCCCTCGGGTAATACTTACGTCGGCTCCGCAGCACCTAATACGGTGCTCATCACCGGTGGCACGATTGGGCAAAACACGCTCAATGTCTCGACCACGGCGGGCTTAGTCCTCGGTTCGCCTGTCAGCGGCCCGAATATTCCTACCGGTGCGGTCATCACGGGCCTCACCGCGACTACGGTGACCCTCAGTGCTCCGCTCACCGCGGTACCTTCGGGTAATTTGACGGCTTCGCCTTCGGGCTTCTTAGACGTTAACGGTCAGTCGAATATCGCCGGCAATATTTTCTTAAACGGCACGCCCGCATCGAGTGTAAGCACGCAGCAAATTGCTGCCTCATTGTGGAATTCGAGCCCCACGGCCGCCAGTATCTCGGGTAATATTAATCTTGGCTTCGGTGGCCAAGCGGCGGCTCCAGCCATCGGCGGTTATGGTGACATCACGATTAGCGGGGTCATGGCGGATGGTTCGACGTTGGCTCAAAGTTGGTCGAAGGTGGGTACGGATGTGCTCACGCTCTCGGGCAATAATACCTTTACAGGTCAGTTGAACGTGAGTGCGGGTACGTTGCGTTTAGGCAGCACGGGTGCGCTCGGTAGCGACCTCATCAATAACGTCGCGGTGGCGTCGGGTGCGACCTTGGACCTCAACGGTCAGGCCATGACGGTGGGTAAGACCTTGAGCTTGAACGGCACGGGCATCTCGGGCTTTGCCGCGACGAACTCGCTCGGCGCCTTGATCAACTCGTCGAGCTCGGCGGCCAGCTACGCCGGTCCGCTGTACATCGCGGGCACGGCCGGGATTGGTTCGGCTAGTTTCATTCCCGGGGCCACGGGCGACATCACGCTCACGGGTTACATCACGGCCGCGGGTGGTATCACCAAGGTCGGGGCGAATAATTTAACCTTCGCCGGCAACGGCGGTGTCACGAGCACGGAACTCAACATCGGTACGCAGGTTCTGACGGTGAGTGCTGGGGCGGTGACGCTTTCGAATTACGCCATGTTCAACAGTGGCGTCGGTTCGGCGAACTACGTGGCGCCGAGCGCCTCGTTGACCTTGGACAACACCGCCGTGGCCTTGAGCAACCGCTTGGGCGGCCGTGGTTTCTGGGAAAACGGTAACTTCACCGTGATTGGCAATGCCATCACGCCGGTGACGGAGGCGATTGTCGGTAACGGTACGCCGAACTTTGCGTTGGGCAACGGGACGAACTTTGGTTTCAGCACCATCACGCTGAATGCGAACAATGGGGCCGCGGTCACGGTACAAGTCGTCGGGGCGAATACTAATGTGATTTCGCGGAATGTGCCTTCGATGCTGTTAATCCGGGGTAATAACCTTGGCTTCAATACCGACGCCACCTTTGCGACTCCAGGTCAGACGGCGTTCATCGGCTCGACGGGTGGTGCGTCCTTAACTTACGGTTTAGTTGGGCAATTGGGTAATGCATTAAGTAACGGGACTACGAATAGAATTGTGATGCCCTTTATCATCATCGATCCCTCGGTGACGGGTTCGGGTATCGGTTTTGCGGCGGCTAAGAATAATACGGGTGGCTATTACGCCTTGGGCACTTTGCCCGGTGAAGGTACGGAGTTTGTAAACAACCTCACTGTCACGGGTAACACGCTGTTCAATAATAACGGCGGTGGTACTTATGTGCAGCTCGCCTCCAATGCGATTTTGGCGAGTAGTGCGACGGCCTTGTCGGGTGCGTCGGCCTTCAATACCTTAACCCTGCAAAATGGGGCGGGTATCACCGTCAACACGGGCAGTGCCTTATACGTCACGGGTACGGGGATTTTAGCGGTTGATAATGGTGCCAGCCATACCATTAGCGGTAACGGTTACATCGTCGGCGGTAACTTTAGTTCGGGCGGTGCCGCCGGTTATGCCTCGGCGATTTTTGGTACGGGCAATTTTTACGTGAATGAATTGATGACGTATGCCGCGGGGTCGACGACGTTGACGATTGCCCCGACGCTTTACACCCAAGGCAACTTTAATAAGTCGGGCACGGGTACCGTAGTCTTAAGCGGTGCCGATGTGGTGACGGGCAACACTTACGTTCAAGCGGGCAAGTTGCAGTTGAACGCTGGTCAGAACACGCTGTGGAATACTCTCACCGTGCCTCCCAGCCCGGGTAACCAAGCCGTGTCGCAAAGCGGCCAAATCTTGGGGGTCGGTTATGGGGCGACCTTGGACCTGAATGGCTATTCGCAAGCCGTCTCGAATCTTTATTCGCAAACCACGACGGGTACCACTGGTAGTACGAGTACAGGTTCGTTGCCTTTCCAAGGCGGCACGATTACGAACAGTTCCTCCACCTCAGCGACCCTGCGGTTCGCTGCAAATTCGGGCAGTGCGACCATCAACGAATTCTTCACCGGTAACTTATCGTTACAGCGCGATGCGGGATCCACTATCACCTTTGTTTCACCGAGTACTTTCACGGGGTCAGCGACGCTCACGGGTGGTCTGACTTACTTACAAGATTACGGTACGTTCCAAAACACTTCCGCCGTCAACGTCAGCGGTGGCACGTTATACTGGAATGACACCGGCTTAACCGCCCTCAGTAACCGCCTTTCGGCGACGGCTCCGATCACCCTCACGGGTGGTGCCTTTGAATACTTACCGCGGGCAAGTACCCTGGGTGCGATTAACCTTGGCGCCGTGAATTTTGGTATCGGTTCGAGCCAATTAGCGGTATACCTCAACGCTGGTTCCTCGGGTGCGATGACCGTGGCCTCCTTGAATCGCGTTCCTGGGGCGACGGCGGCGTTTGAAGCTCTTAACAGCGCGGGCTTAGGTGCGGACGCACGTATTTACGTGGCGACTCCTCCGACGCTCACGAATGGCATCGTCGGCGGTTGGGCGATTGCGCAGAGCATGGATCCGACCACGACGGCCGGGTCGACTTATGGTTTCGCCACCTACGACAGTGCTTCGGGTTTCACGCTGAATAATTCGGGCGCAAGCGAGGTCTTTGCACCTGGAGCGAACACGCGTTTCTACACCAATTACACTTACAAGTTAGCCGGTTCGACTACCACGAACTCGATTGATATTGCGGGTGCCGTACAGATTGCCTTTGCGAATGCGAGCGACGTCTTGACGGTGCAATCGGGGGGTGTTTTGTCCAATACCACTGGGACTTATAAATTAATCGGTGGTTCGAGTGTCGGTGGGTCGGGCATCACGCGTACGGATACCAACACGTCAGGTAACGTCATCACGGTCAGTGCGAGTGCCTTGACGAATTTGGCTATCGGCCAAGCTATCACGGGTTCGGGTATCCCCGCGGGTGCGTTCATCACGAACGTGAATCCCGCCAGCTTGCAAGTTACCCTTTCGCAGGCGGTGACGGGATACGCTACTGCTAGTTTAACTACGGCCGCTTCCCAAACGGGTTCCTCGAGTGTGATTCCGTTTGTGGGTACGGTTCCGACGAATTTAGCCGTCGGTATGGGCTTGTCGGGCACGGGCATCACGGCTGGCACCCTCATCACTAATATCTCTTACACGAGTTTATCGGCCACGACCACGTCGGCCAGCGGTACGGGCAACGGTGTAATTCCTTACACGGGTAGTACTACTAACTTTGCTGTGGGCATGGCGGTGACGGGTACCAATATTCCGGCCAACTCGGTGATCACGGCATTCACTGCGGGCACCAGTATCACGATTAATCAATCCATTCAGACTGCCGTGGCGAGCGGTACGGTGTTAACGATTGGTGGTATTCTGTTGAATCAAAACACCGCTTCGGCGGTTTCCGGTTCAGCGTCCTTAGCCGTCTTGAACTCGGCCTCGCTCGCCACGGGTTACGCCGGCAACATCACGGCGGGCGTCGGTCAGCAAGAAGTCTTCTTCCATAACGTGGGTGGAACCTTGGGGATTCAATCCGTCATCACGGATAACAGCACGGGTCCCGTGAGCGTGGTTTATAGCTCGGTCAGTGGTCAGACGATTGAAGTCTTTAACACGAACACTTACACTGGCACGACCTACGTCAACTCGGCCATACTGAACTTACGTAATCCGAATGGAGCGGCCGTTCCGGGTGACCTCATCATCTCGGGTGGGGCGAATAACGCGGGGGATAACTTGGCTTACACCTCGGCGGCCGCGCGTTTGAATTATAACCAACAAGTTGGTTCGATCCTTTCGCCTTCCAACGTGACGGTGGTGGGCACGGCACTCTTCGACTTGAACAGTTACGCGGAGACGGTGAACAACCTCACCCTCCAACAACCTGGTGGTTCCAACAATAATATCGGGGCGCAAGTCTCTACGGGCGTCGGTGCCTTGACGGTGTTGGGTGGGATTTACTCGAACGGTATCGTTGCAATGAACGGGATTCCCACGATCAACGGTTTCATCGACCAATCGGGTGCAGGTGGGGCATTGCTCATCAATGTCGCAGCTCCCGCGGCGCAGCCGAACATGATTGCCTTGGCGTTGAACGCCACGTTGCAAAATACTACCTCCCTCACCAAGAGTGGGGCGGGCGTCCTCGGTATCGGTGGTCACTCGGGTTCCTTCACGGGTACCATCACCATCAACGCGGGCACGCTGGCGATTTCCGCCGCAGGGGCCGATTTAGGTCAAGGTTCAGCGGTGGTCTTGACGGAAAACGCCACGCCGACGGCCTTCGATATGCGCGGCGTCTCCACGGCAACTTTGGGGACGGCGACGGGTTCGGCCTTTATTGGTTCGTTGTCCGGCACGGGTATTTTAACGAATTACAATCCCTTCTCTGGTTCGACCTTAGTCACTGGTTTGGATAACACGAACACCACCTTTACGGGTAAGGTGATCAATCCGTTCGTCGGCGGTCTGCTTTCGTTGACCAAGGTGGGTAGCGGTACTTTCAACCTCGGGGGCAACAGCATCGCCGCGGGTGGTAACAGTGCGAACTTGGGGAGCTTGAACATTCAAGTCGGGACGGTGTCCTTGAGTGCCGCGGGTCAAGCGGCCTTCAGCACCACGAATATTTATTCGGGTGGCAGCTTAGTGCTCGATAGCTCCATCATTGCGAACAGCAATCGCTTGGGCGGAACGTTCTTGCTGGCCTCGGCCGCGGTCGAAGCTCCGCAAACGTTGGTCGGTAATACTTACTCGACTACCACGCTCAATGTGGCGAATGCGACCGGCGTGTTTGCCGGTATGGCCGTCACGGGTCCGGGCATTGTTTCGGGCACTTATGTTTCGCAGGTTCTGGGTTCGACGGTGACGCTTTCCGCCAATGCCACGACTTCGGTGGCGGGCGGTTCGTTTAGCTTCGGTCAGTTGCGTACCTTGAATTTATACGGCGGTAATTTAAGCCTCGTCGGTAACAGTTCCACGCCGGTTAGCGAAGCCACGGGTACGCTCGGCTTTGCAGGGGGTGGTAGCACGATTACCTTGAGCACCGCGGGCACCGCGGGCTTGGGCATCAGTGCGGTTTCGTTGTCGAATCAAAACGGTTACTCCACGGCTTTAATCCTCGGGGATAACTTGGGGGCGGCTGTTGGTACGGCGGGAGCGGCTTACGTCAGTTTAACCAACGCGATTGCTTATCCTTCCACCTACGGCCAATCGGCGGGGGCGTTGGGGGCGACTTCGCTTTCGATTCGTCCTGACTTGATTGCGGATACTTCTTCGACGGGGGTGGGTTCGGGCTTCTTAACCCAAGACTTAACCACGGGCCTCTTGCGTCCGTTGAATGCCTCGACCGAACTCTTGAGTTCGACCACTTCGTTGAACTTGCTCACGCGCGGTTACAACGTTGGTCTTTCGTCGAGCAGTGCGAACCAAACGATTGGGGGTTCGATTCAAATCAACTCGTTGAGCTTGCTCTCGGGCGGTGGCCTCACGGCAGCCCCAGGCACGCCTTCGACGGATAGCGTCTTCTTGAATGCCGCGGGTCTCTTGGCACTCAGCGGCAACACCGGTCTCTCGGTGCCTCAGTTGCAAAGTGGTGGTATCACCATGGACTTGCAAGTGCTCGGCTCGAGCACGACGTTGAACTTCAACTCGTCGATCACGAACACCACGCAAGGCATCGTGAAGGCCGGGGCGGGTACCTTAATCTTCAACAGCCCGCAATACTTCACGGGGGCGAACGGTACGAACGGGCTCGTCATCAATCAAGGCACGGTGCAGTTGAATGGCGGAGCGAATACGATTCTCGCTTACACGAACGGTACGGGCACGACGTTGCAGACCTTGATCATGAATCAAGGCACGCTGGACCTGAATGGTAACAACCAAGCGTTTGAGCGTTTGAGCTCGGCCAATCCGCTGCCAGGCGGTGGTGGTATCATCACCAATACCTCGGGCACTACGGCCACGTTGACGTTAGCGACTGGTTCGGCCACGACCTTCGGCGGTAGCATCAATGGTAACTTGAACCTCTTGCGCGTTAGCACCGCGGTGCAAACGCTCTCGAACCCGCAAGGCTTCACCGGCGTCGCCAACTTAGGTGGCTCGGTCACGTTGACGGATTTGGGCACGATGCTCACGCCTTCGGCGATCAATGTCTCGGGTAATAATGCCTCCACGCCGAGCTCCACGCTCTTGTTGGATAACTCGGGCTTGTATGTGAACGCCGCGCGTTTGGGTGCGGTGCCCATCACGCTCAATGGCGGTAAGCTCTCCTTCAAGGCCACCACGGTGCAGGTCGATACACAATCGGTGGGAGCCATCACGCTCGGTGCTGGTTTAGCCACGATCGACGTATCGCTTTACAACAACACCGCCTCGGCGGGTTCGGGTGTCTTGACGATTCCTTCGCTCACGGCGAATGCCGGGGCGACGTTGAACTTCACGTCTACTGCGGCGGGTGCTTTAGGAGCGCCTTATTCTACGAACGTCAACACCGGTTACACGCAAGGCGGTTACGTCGCGGCCCCAACTTCGGCTCCGCGCATTGTCATCACCGCCGCTCCGACGGTGACGAACGGTATCATCGGTGGCTGGGCCACGGTGAACGGCACGGATTGGGCGACTTACATCGCTCCGAATCAACCCACCTATGCTGGTTACGGCGGCGTGATGGCGTTGGGCACGGGTTCAATTCCAGGTTACACTTATTCGGCGACGGCTATCACGGGTTCGCCGCTGACTACGGACAATGTCGTTGATTCGGGTACCGTTTCTGGGGTCACGACCAAGACGATTAATTCCCTGAAGATTGTAACAACACCTGGGTATATTAACTTATCTGGTCTCGATCAGGTCCTGACGCTCACCTCGGGCGGTTGGCTCGATACGGTTGGCGGTGGCGGCGGCCGTGGTGGTAGTTTAACTGCCGGTACAAGCGGGGTCGGGGGTACGCTTTACCTCAATGTCAATACGGGTGCGGATACGATTCAATATAACCTGATCAATAATGGTGGCGGAGTGGTCAATGTAGTTAAGTCAGGCGTAGGTGCGGCCACTTTAGGTGTGTCGCTCATCCCCACTGCGCAGTCCAGTACGTCGACTTCACCAGTGTTGACGTTAAGCAGCACGGCTAACATCGCCGTTGGCTTAGCGCTAAATGGTGGCGTTGAAGGCTCGACTGCAGGGCAGGTCATCACGGCGATTAATTCGGCCACCACCCTGACGTTGGATGCGAACATTACTACGGGTGCGACTACGGCGAATTCCCAGTTCGCGCTCTTGCCTTCGTATAAGCAAGTCATCAACGGCGTCACGGTTCCGGCCGTCGCTTCGGGTGCCATTGCTGCCGTCACGGTGCCTCAAGGCACGGTGGTTTATCCTGGCATGCCTGTGACCACGACCGCAGGTGCTGCTGCCTTCACGGGTACGGTGATCTCGGTTTTGGGTACGACGGTTAACATTTTGACCTCCACCGCTACCACGGCGGGGAACCAGTCGCTGATCTTTGCTCCCGTCACGTCGAATGCGACGGCGGCCGCGACCACGATTCAGAATAGCAACTCCGTCACCATCCCTGCGCTCGCCACGGGTATCAGCGTGGGTCAAGGGGTGTCCGGTACGGGTATTCCCGCGGGCACGCTTGTGACGTCTTACAACGCCGCCACGGGGGTGATTGGCTTGTCCAGTGCCGCCACCGCTTCGGGCTCGAGCGTCACCTTGACGTTCGCCGCTCCGACCTTGCAGTCGCAGCTGGGGATTTCTTCGAGCAGCACGTCCGTCACGCTGCAAAACACGGCGAACATGTTCGTCGGCCAACCTGTTTCGGGTCCAGGCGTGGCGTATGGTACGACCATTGCCGCCATCAATCCTACGACGAACACCGTGACGCTCTCGGCGCCCACGACGTCGAGCACGGTCGGCAACTTCTTCTTCGGTTATTCTCCGCTTGGCGTGGTCACCACGGGTACCGCGTTGGCTTCTTCCACGGCTCTGACCGTCACTAGCGGCACGGGCGTAGTGGCAGGTCAATCGGTCTTTGGTACGGGCATCGCCGTAGGTACCACGGTCGCCTCGGTGAACGGTACGGCCGTCACGCTGTCGACCGCGACTTCGGGTGCGGTTTCGGGTAGCCTCACCTTTGGGGCGCCGATCAACACGACTTGGTCCAATACTTACAGTGGCACGACTTATGTGAATGCCGGCACGATGAATATCGGGGTGAGCTCCGGGACCGGTGGTCTTCTGGGAAGCACGATTATTCCTGGTAACTTGGTACTCAACGGGGGTAACGTGAGCGTCAGCACGCTCAATTACGCTTACACGGCACTGGGTTCTACTTATGCCGCCGCGAACGGTATCTTTGGCGCGAACACCAGCGTGACCATCAACGGTTCGGGTACGTTGAATTTAGGCACGAGCACGAACGCCATCACGTCGTTGACGTTGAATCAAGCGGCCAACGTGGCGAACTCTTCGCAAGCGCTGGTTTCGGGTACGGGGCTCTTGGCCATCAGCGGCACGACGAATGCCATCACGGCCATCAATGATAATCCTTACACCATTCCGACGATCTCGGTGCCGCTCGATTTAGCGGGTGCGACGCGCACGATTACCACGTCGGGCTTAGCTCCGACGGATTTAATCATCTCGAGCGTTATCACCAACGCCTTTGGTCCAACCTCGGGTCTGATTAAAGCCGGTGCGGGTTCGTTATACCTCTCGGGTGCGAGCACCTTTGCGGGTGGCGTCACCGTTAACGCCGGTAATTTAATCCTCGGTGGGAACACGACCTACGTCGAAGTCTCGACGACCGGTCAGACGATCACCAATAGCCCTGTCGGTCTCGGTACCTTGACGCTGAATGGCGGCGGGCTGATGTCCGATGGTACGGTGCGTACCTTGGTCAATCCGATTGCGTTAGGCGGCAACGTCGCGCTCGGTGGTCCAGTCGCGGGTAACGGTCTTTACTTGCTCGGCGCGATGTCGCTGGGCGGTGCGAATCGCACCATCACCGTCGCCAGCCCGCAAGCTACGGTCACGCAAGAAGGCGTGGTCTCGGGCTCGGTTGGTTTAACGTTGGCCGGGCAGGGCACCTTGGTGCTCGCTTCGCCGAACACCTTCACCGGTGGCTTAACCGTCACGGGTGGTTTGGTCGGTTTGGGTGATAACGCGTCGGCGGGTACGGGTACTTTGACGCTCAATGGCGGTGCGCTGACCTCTTACGTCGCGCCTCGCACGTTGGCCAATGCCGTGACCTTAGCAGGCAATGCTGGTTTCGATGGCTTCACGGCCGCGGCGAACGTCACCCTCACGGGTAACGTCGCCATCACGGTGGCGAATCCCACGATCGACGTCGCGGGCTCGGCGCTCACGACCACGCTCTCGGGCATTATTTCTGATTCTGGTGCCGGCTTTACCAAGAATGGTATCGGCACGTTAGTTCTCGGTGGGGCGAATACCTTCACCGGTCCGCTCACGATTGCGGCGGGCTCGGGCTCGGTCTCTTCCGATGCGAACTTAGGTGCGTCCACCGCGGGCTTAGTGCTCTCCGGTGGTTCGTTGCAAAACACCGCGAGCTTCACGCTCGGCTCGAGCCGCTCGGTGACGCTCACCGGTGCAGGTTCGTTCAATGACAACGCCGGCACGACTTTGACGGTCGGTGCCGCCATCTCGGGTTCCGGTAGCTTGGCCAAGTATGGCTTGGGTACCCTGGCCCTCACGAACGCCTCGACTTACGCGGGCACGACGACGTTGAATGCCGGTACGTTGCAGTTGAACTTTGGTTCGGGCTCCATTGCGGCGAACTTATTGCCCACGACGGGCTTGGTCCTGAATAACGGTACCCTCTTGGTCACGGGCGCGTCTTCGGGCTCTTCGCAATCCTTTGCTTCGACGACGGTTAACACGGGCTATGACGCCCTCACGCTCACCGGGGCGAACACCACGGTGAACTTGGGTGCCATCACGCGTGCGGTCGGTGGCGGTTTGAACATTGCCATTCCCTCGGGTTCGTCGGTCACGACGACCACGGCGGGTTCGCTCGTGGTTTATCCTTGGGCTTCGGTGAACGGCAACACGTTCGCTCAAAATAACAACGGCGCCTTCAGTGGCGTCGTCGCGGGCGGTTACACCAACGACACTTGGTCGGCGGGGGCGCTCATCAATGCCACCGTGAATTCCACGCAAACCGCAGGCTCGACGGCCACGGCGTTGCTCGTGGACGCTCCGGTCAAGGTAACCCTCTCGGGCGTGAACAACCTCACGTCGGGCGGCATCTTAGTCGGCTCCGACATCGGTACCGGCACGGCGGCCTTGGTAGGTGGTGCAATCGCTCCCGGCACTGCTGGTGCGGCGAACGAGTTAATCATCAATCAGCAAAACACCGGTGCGAGTTTCGAAATCAACTCGAGCATCCTCGATAATGCCGGCGGAGCTACGTCCATCACCAAGTTGGGTGCCGGTACGGCCACGCTCACGGGCATCAATAATTTCTCGGGCACGGTTTACGTGAACGCCGGTACGCTGAGCTTGGACTCGTCTAAGATCAGTACGTCCCTCGCGGCTTCGAATATTTACGCCCTCAATGACGTCAGCTCGGCGATGACCTTCAACGTGGCCCAAGGGGCGACGTTGAACTTAATCCGTGCCGACGGTTTAGTGCGCTTGGCGAACTCGGTGGTCGGTTCGGGTACGGTGAATCTCGATCCGCACTTTGCCGCCGGTTCTTCCGGGGTAGACAGTGCGAACTGGGTTCTCGCGGGAGCGACGAGCAACTTCACGGGTACGCTCGTGTTCAACAATTCGGCGGGCTACCTCGCGATTCAGAAGGGTGGTTGGGGTTACACCAATGGTTACTTCGCGAACGTGCCGCTCTCGGGCGGTACGGGTACGGGAGCCACGGCGAACATCACCGTCATCAACGGTGCCATCGCCAGTATTTTCGTGAACAATGCCGGAACGGGTTATGCGACGAATGACGTCCTGACCGTCGCCACGGGTGGCGTTTTAGGCAATGGTACCGGGGCTCAAATCGGAGTGGGCCAAGGGGCAAATGCGGGGGGAGGTTCCTACCGTTATCAAGCGGGGACCAATCCAGCGGGTTACTGGGGTACCTCGAACATGACCATCGTCCTTAAAGGTGGTTCGCAGATTTATTCTACGGGTGGGACGATCACCCAGAACTTGGTCATCACGGGCCAAGGTTATGCCGAAACGGGTTACAACAGCGGCGGTTACACCGCTCTCACGGGCCTGGCGAACTACGGTGGCTTCGGGGCAATCCGTTCGGATGGTGGTGCGATTTCGGGTAATATTGCCGTCGACGGTGCGGCTAAGATTTCCTCTTACGGCCTCACGGTGACGCTTTCGGGTCTCATCACCGGCGTCCAACCCACGGCAATCCTGTCGTTCGGTGGTTTCACGACTACGACGAGCAGCACCGCTACCATCACGGGCCAATTGAACGTGCCCACGGTGGTCGTCAATCAAGGGGCTTTAGTTTCGGCTACGGGTACGGACACGTTGAACATCGGTAACGGTGGCACCACGGGTTCGTTCTCGGGGAACATCATCCTCAATGGTGAATACAGCAACGGCGGGACGAATAACGCGGGCACGGGTTGGCGCAACGCGACCCTGAATATCGCGCGTTCGGATGGTTACCTTCTCCTGCCGACGCAGACGATTTCGCAATACACGGCAACGATGGGTGGAACGCAATACGGCTCCAATGCCATCAGCACCACGGCTCACTTATATATCAATACCACTGGCCTCGGCGTGCAAACGAACGGTGCTACCATCAACCTCTCGAACCTCATCGGTATCACGGGCGGTAGCGGTGGTAATATCTCGGTAGGTACTTCGACGAATAACTCGCTCTTGGTGATCAATGGCAACTCGACCATCAACGCCGTAGAACTGGCGATTGTGGACTCGAGCTCCTTAACGCCAGCTTCCGTGCTGCAAACCAACGGTACGGTGAACCTCGGTCAGTTGCGCGTGGCGCACTGGAGCGGTCTCGGCACGTATACGATGAACGGCGGTACGTTGAACATCTACGCCGACTCGCCTCCGCAAACTCAATCTGGTCAAAGTCCGATCGCAAGCACTACAAGTGAATTAATCGGTGGTATCTACGTCTCCATCGACGGTACCGGTAACTTCAATCAAAACGCCGGCACGGTGAACACGAACTTCATCGGTATCGACGTTCGTGCCGCCAATGCCACGAACTCGTATTATAACTTGAACGGTGGTACGGTGAATGTCACCTCGGCTTGGGGTATCGGTTCGCCGAATACCACGACCGCGAACTTCGTCTTCAACGGCGGTACGGTAGCCATCAGCAATTCCGGTAACGGTTCTGAAACGGGCCAATACCTGAACGTGGGCTTCTTCGTGCCTGCGCAGGTTAACTCGGCTTCGACGCTGACGACCACGAACGCGAACAACCTCTTCACGATCAGCCGGGATATCACCGGCACGGGTGCCTTGACCTTGGCGGGTGGTGGTACGATTTACCTCCAACCCACGACTTACAATCAATCCATCACCGCGGTCCTCGCGGGGGCGGATCCCATCATTAAGGCCGGTACGGGTACGACCACGCTCTGGGGTGCGAATACCTTCACGGGTGGTTTCACGTGGCGTCAAGGCGGCTTGGCGTTGAACAATGCCAGCGCGCTCGGTGCGGGGGCCTTCAACATCGCGGAAAGCGGTGCGCTCGTCCTCGATAACACTTCGCCTGGCGGTGCGTCGGTGACGATTGCGGGTCTCACGAGCATCGCGCTCGGTGCGGACTTCACGTACACGGGTACGAACAGCTCGTCGTTGAATTTAGGCACGGCGGCCACCACGCTCACGGCCACGCGCGTCATCACGACGTCGGCAGGTACGTTGACGCTCGGCGGTGTCATCAGCGGTACCGGTATGTTGCACAAGTATGGTGCGGGGACGTTAGTGCTCTCGGGCGTTAACACCTTTGCCAGTAACTCGGGCGACTCCGGCTCGGTCATCGTCGGGGCAGGTACGTTGTCGATCAATTCCGACTCGGCCCTCGGTGCGGCGCCTTCGAGCGCTAAGTTGGGCGCCTTGCGCCTGACGGGTGCTACGCTCTTAGACACCACCACCACGACGCTCAGTGCAAACCGTGGCGTAGAATTACTCTCTGGTACGGCGAACGTCCTCGACGCTTCCTCGGGTCAAACCTTGACGGTGGCGGGTGTGGTCAACGGCTTCGGCTCGTTGTCGCTCGCTCCTTCGGCGGGTACGGTTGTACTCTCGGGTGCGAACACTTACTTCGGTGGTACCACGGTTTCGGCCGGTACGCTGACGATTGGTAACACGGCGGCGCTCGGTGCTGGCGCCCTCACGCAAACCGGCGGGGCGATCAACGTCGCCACCGGTATCACGACCCTCACGTTGCCTGGTTTGTCGGGTACGGCGGGTACGCTCAGCTTGACGAATGCCGGCTCGACCGCGGTGGCCCTCACCGTCGGCACGAACAACGCCAGCACCTCTTACATCGGCGTCATCAGCGGCACGGGCTCGGTCACCAAGTTGGGTACGGGTACGTTGACGTTGGCCAATGCCAATACCTACACCGGTGCGACCGCGCTGAACCGCGGTGGTTTAACCTTGGACTTCACGCAGGCCACTTCGCCTGCTTCGAACATCTTGTCCGCGAGTTCGGCCCTGCAACTCGGCGGTGGTACCTTGACCCTCACGGGTAAGGCCAGCACGACGAATGCCCAAACCTTCGCCAGCTTGGCGGTCAATTCCGGCGCCAGCGCGATTGTCTTGAACGCGAACGCCACTTCGAATCCATTGGCGCTCACGGTCGGTACCATCACCCCAGCGACGGGTGGCACGATCGACGTCACCTTGCCCCCGGCCCCGCTCAGTGCGACGAACGGTATCAACATTTCGAATACCGCCACGAACGGCATCCTCGGTGGTTACGCCACGGCGAATGCGGGTGCGGGTTGGTTGGTCCCCTCGACCTCAGGTTCGAGCGTCCTCACGGGTGAAACCGCTTTATTGGCTGCGAGTACGAGCGCCACGACGAATTATTCTTCAACGGCGGCTAACACTGTTCTCACCGCTCCAGAAAGCGTGAACGCGTTGCGCCTCACGGGCACGACGGTGCAAGCCCTCAGCGGTTCGTTCCTCCTCACCATCACCAGCGGCGGTCTCTTGGTCGATAAGACCGTGACGGTGGCTGACACCATCTCTGCGAACTTAACGCAGGGCACGGGTTCCTTGTTCATCCAAGATTACGCCACGGCGGCGTTGACGATCTCGGGTGTCATCTCGGGTAGCAACGCGGTGGTGAAGTCGGGTCCAGGGACGTTAGTTCTCAGCAATGCTGCGAACACTTACACCGGTGCGAATTACATCAACGGCGGTACGCTCCAATTTGGAGCGGATCTCAACCTTGGTGCGGCACCAGGCTCGGCGACCCCAGGTAGCATCGTCTTGAACAACGGTGGTACGCTCCAAGCGACCGCAAACGTCACGCTGAGTGCCAACCGCGGCATCACCGCGGCGAACGGTGCGTTAGCGGCCTCCACGAACACGACGCTCACCTCGGCCGGTATTGTGGCCGGTGCGGGTCAGTTGAATATCAACGCCGGTACGACGGTCACGGCGACCACGGCAACCATTGCCACGGCGGCCAATACCATGTTCTTGCCTATCTCCTCGGGCATCGGCAATTTGGCCTCGGGGATGCAAGTGACGGTCTCCGGTGGCGTGGTGACACCTGGCTCGACGATTGCGAGCGTGGTTTCCACGGCTCCGACGTTTACCACCACTTCTGCAAGCAGTACGGGTACGGGCGTCATTCCTTTCACGGGTAACGTTGCCGGTTTTTACGTCGGCATGCCCGTCACGGGCGGCGCGAACGTGCCAACGAACTCCTACATCACAGCGATCACGCCAGGTACGAGCATCACGATTAATAACAACATCACCACGGCCATTGCTTCGGGTACGGTGATCACGGGTAACGGCGGTGTGGTCTTGAATGCACCGTTAGCTTCGGCTCCTGGTGCCTCGGCGACGGTTACCGCCACGGGCGGTACGGTCGCGCTCTCGGGTGCGAACACTTTCTCTGGTGGTACGGTGGTCAACGGTGGTATCTTCACCATCGGTAGCTCCGCCGCCTCGGGCACGGGCACGCTCACCCTCAATGGTGGCGTCACCAACTTCGCCACGGTCACGTCCTATAGCTTGCCTTCGTTGGCAGGTAGTGCGGCGGGTACGTTGAACTTAAATTACATCGGTACCACGGGCGAAGTTCTCACCGTCGGTAGCGATAACACCTCGACCACCTTTGCGGGTACGATCACTGGTCCGGGCAATATCACGAAGAGTGGTACCGGCACCTTGCAATTAACTGGGGCGAACAACTTCGTCGGTAACGTTACCATCAATACCGGTACGGTGAACATCGGTAATGCCGCGGCCCTCGGTGCCGCGGGTACGGTGGCGGTGAGCTCGGCGACCACGGCTTCCGCCACGGGTGTGGCTTCGATTCCCGTTGCGAGTATCGCGAACATCCTCCCTGGCCAAGCGGTCACGGGTGGCAATACTCCTTCGAGTTCTTATGTCGTCTCCGTCATCCCTGGTTCGGGCTTCATCAGCACGGCCGTCCAGGCAGCCTTGGGTACCACGATTCCTTACACCGGTAGCACGGCCGGTCTCTACGTCGGTCAAGTCATCACGGGTACTAATATTCCGACCGGTGCGACCATCACGGCCATCACGCCCGGTACGAGCATCACCATCAGTGCCGCGACGACGACGTTGGTGCCCGCTAACACGGTCATCACCGGTCAGCCTACGGTGGTCATCAATAACTCCATCACCACGGCGGTGGCAGCGTCCACGGCGCTGACGTTCACCAACGGTGGTACGACGGTAGGGGGCTCGGGTGCCTTAGAACTTCAAGGCGGTATCACGAGTGCTGAAGCGATTACCATCACCGGTGGTGGTATCAATAACGCGGGCGCTTTGCGTAACGTCTCGGGCAGCAATACGCTTTCGACGGCGGTTACCTTATCAGGTCAGTCGCGTATCAATTCGGAAGCCGGCACCTTGACCCTTGCGGGTGGGGTCACGGCTACGAATCAAAACTTAGTGCTCGGCGGTGATGGTAACATCACCATCTCCGGGATTATTGGCACCGGTACGGGCTTTGTGAGCAAGGCGGATGGTCTCGGTACGGTTACGCTCAGTGGCGTCAATACTTTCAGTGGTGGTTTGACCGTCGGTGCGGGTACGGTGGTGTTGAGCAATGCCACCGCCGCCGGTACGGGCACGGTGACGATTAACCCTGGTGCGAACTTGACCTTAACCACGGGGGTAACCCTCGTGGCCCTGTCGGGTACGGGTGGTACGGTGAACTTGGGCGCCAATCAGTTGCAGCTCACGAGTGGTACCTCGACCTTCTCGGGTCAAATCCTCGGCACGGGTAATATTTATAAGAACGGTGCTGGTACCACGACGTTGAATGGTGCGGTCTACACCACCGGTGGTTTCACCATCGATAGCGGTACGCTGATTTACGCCTTCAATGATCCGGTGCAGACGACGACCGGTGCCTTGAACACTCTCGGTGCGTTGCTCATCGGTTCGACGAATTCGATCGGCACGACCTCGACCACGTTGGACTTCACCAACGCCAATGCCACCTTCACCTCCTTGACGGCGCAGAACGGGAAGACCGGCACCACGTCGACCTTCCCCACGGACACCATCACCATCGGTGCGAACCATACCCTCAATATTTTGGGTAATGTTAACCTAGGGAATAACTACGCCAGTGTCACCACAGGATTGATTGGGGTTAGCAAGATTGTCTTTGCGGGTGGCGGTAATCTCTACGTCGGTAACAACGGCGGCACGTTCCTGATTAACACCGGTAACTTAACTAACGCGTATTACCAAACTCAGGTCGATATGTCGGGATTGACCAACTTCACTGCTAACTTGGGTACCACTGGCAGTTTGATTCTGGATCAATACAGCGATAACGGCTCGGTGCAGTCGAAGTTAATTCTTGCTACGAACAATAAGATTGAAGCCGGTACGCTCACGGTCGGTGGTGCAGGATCTCCGCTCAGCGTCTTGGGTGCTACTTCGCAGCACATGTTGAGTTTGGGTAGCGGCACGAACACGATTTACGTCAACACCATCAACATCGGTACGGGTGGTCGCGACGGTGGTACCTTTAACTTCAACAGCGGTTCCGGTTCCTTAACCTTGCGCGATGCCACGGGCAATGGTCGGGTGGCGATTACCTTGGGAGCTTCTGGCAATCCCACGGGTTATAATGCCGGAAGTTACCTCTTATTGGCGGGTCACAGCGTCGATATCCTCGCAGGTTTAGTGACCTTAAACTCGGATGCACGGACGGGTACGCACGTGTCGCAACTCACTTTCGATACGGGTACGTTCAACGCCTACCAAATCAACATGGCGGCAAAGACGACGAATGCCGGCTTGTCGGATAATAACATTTCCGTGGGCGGTGGTAGCTTCATCGTCGGGGCCGGCGGTATTTACCTTGGTGCGATGGCAGCGGCTGGAACTCCTGGTAACGATGTCTTTAACATCACGGGTGGTACGGTCACGGTGGGTGGTAATATCACCCAAGGCGGTGGGGTTTACGCGACCACGAGTAATTTGGGTACGGGCGTGACCTACGTCGGTCGCAGTGTCGTCCTCGCGGGCGGTACCTTGGACCTACAAGGCAATGCGATTGGTCAATACACCGCCGCTTATGCTAACAGCACGAACTTAAACGTCATCCTGAATGCCCAGTCGGGTACGTTGCAAAACGTCGCTTCGATCAACGGCAACTTGGGCTTCACGAAGAGTGGCTCGGGCACGTTGACCTTGGCGGGCATCAATAGCTGGTCGGGTCCGATCTTGATCACCGGCGGTTTAGTGGCCACGGCTTCGGAATACGCTCTCGGCGTTGCCGCGAACGCGAATAACTCGAACGGTGCAATCACCTTGAACGGTGGTAACTTTGGCACCACGACCACGATGACGTTGAGCAGCAATCGCGGCATCGCGTTGCAAGGCAACGGCGGCATCGACGTCGCCTCGGGCACGGTGCTCACCTACGGTGGCACTATCGCTGGTTTCGGGACGTTGTCGAACGTCGACACCGGTACGCTCTTGCTCACGGGCAACAACGCGGAAACGGGCGTCACGCTCTCGGCGGGTACGCTCTCGCTCGGCAATGCGAACGCGGTCGGCCTCGGGATGCTCACCTTGAGTGGTGGTACCTTGGATGTCGGCACCGGCTCGGCGCTGACCTTGGCGAATAACAACGCCGAAACCTGGAATGGTAGCTTCACCTTTGCGGGCACGAACAGCCTCAACACCGGCACGGGTCCGGTGACCCTCTCGGGTAACAACACCGTCACCGTCGCGGCGAACACGCTCACCGTGGGTGGCAATGTCACCGGCACGAGCTCCACGCTCACCGTCGCGGGTGCAGGTAATTTAGTCTTCAACGGCTCGTTGAACGTCGGCGGCTTGGCCCTCTCGGGTGGCAATGTCTCCTTCGGCTCGGCGGTCACGGCTGAGACCTTACCGACGATCGCAGGTGCTTCGGGCACGCTGTCGTTGACGAATGCGGCCTCGAATGCCGTCGCCTTGACGCTCAATGGCTCGAGCAACGCGACCTTTGGTGGCGTGATTTCGGGCGCGGGCTCGGTGACCAAGAATGGCACGAACACGCAAACCTTCTACGGCGCGAACACGTTTACCGGCGCGACGAACGTCAACGCCGGCACGCTCGCCTTAGACTTCACGCAAGCCACGTCGCCTGCGGCGAACATCCTCGCCTCGGGTAACAACGTTAACCTCTCGAACGCGACCTTGTCGCTCGCGGGTAAGGCCTCGGCGGTGAACGCTCAAACCTTGGGCAACTTGACGCTCACGAACGGAGCTTCCTCGATCGTGCTCACGCAAGGCTCGGCCACGAGCTTGGCGCTCAATGCCACCTTGGCACGCAACACCGGTGCGACGGCGAACTTAACGAACGTCGGCACGCCTAGGGCGGCCAACGGCTTGGTTCTCTCGAATAGCAACGTCAACGGCATCGTCGGTGGTTACTTGACGGTCGGTGGCTCGGACTTCGCGGTGGCGAATGCCAACTCCGGCGTCACGGCCTTCTCGTCTTACGCTACGCTCGTCGGCGACGGCACGGATGCCGCGACGGCTAATGCGACGGTGACGGCGAACACGACGCTCGCAGCGAACACCACGATCAACTCCTTGAAGTTGGCACCCACGGTGGCGTCCCAATCCTTGGCGCTCGCGGGCAACACGCTGACGCTCGGCACGGGTGGTTTACTCCTCACGGGCTCGCAAAACTTCACGCTCAGTGCGACCGGTAACGGCACGCTCACGGTGGGCGCTTCCAACGAACTCATCGTCACGCAAAGCTCGACCGGCACCTTGTCGATCGGCGCGGTGATTGCCGACGGTACGGCTCCCACGGCCTTAACCAAGACGGGTTCAGGTGCCTTGGTCTTAACGGGTGCGAATACCTACACTGGTGGCACCTATATCAATAACGGCACGGTCTCGATCGCGGCGGATAACGCCCTCGGTGCCGCTCCAGGTGCGGCGGCGACGAACGTCACCTTGAACGGTGGCACGCTCGCCATCACGGCCACCACGGCCTTGAATGCGAACCGTAATATTCAAGTCAATGCGGCGGCGACGTTGAACGCGGCGGCCTCCACGACCTTGACGGTCAATGGCAGCATTGCGGGCACGGGTGCGCTCACGCTCAGCGGGGCAGGGGCCTTCGTCTTCAATGCGGCGAACACCTACTCCGGTAACACGCGCATCTCGGCCGGCAGCTTGACGCTCGGCAACAGCAGTGCGTTGGGCTCGAGTACGCTCGACCTCAACACCGCCGACACGGGTGCGGTGAACTTCGGTACGCTCACCACGGCGACCTTCGGTGGCTTGCAAGGCGTGAACACGCTCTCGTTGCTCAACACCGCCAGCACGCCTGCCGCGGTGGCCCTCACCGTGGGTGGTAACAACGCTTCGACGACTTACGCCGGCGTACTCTCTGGCGCGGGTTCCTTGACTAAGGTAGGCACGGGCACGTTGACCTTGGGTAATTACACCATCACTGGTTCGACGATTCAAGGTTCGACGGCTATCACTGGCTTGACGGGTACGTCGGGCTTGGCGGTCGGTCAATCCATCACCGGCGCGAACTTCGCGGCCGGCACGACGATTGCCGCGATCAACGGCTCGACCCTCACGCTCTCCACGGCGGCCACGGGCACCAGCCTCACGTCGTCCATGGCGTTTGGTAATTTGAATACCGGTGCTATCACGGTGAACGCGGGTACGCTCGCCTTCAGTGCTGATTCGCAACTCGGAGCGATTCCGAGCTCGGCCACGCCCGCGGCCATCACCTTGGGTGGTGCGACCTTGCAAGCGAACGCCAACGTGACGATCGCGGCGAACCGCGGCATCACGGAAACCGCCGTCTCGACCCTGGCAGCGGCTTCGGGCACGACGCTCACTTACACTGGCCAAATCGCGGGTGGTTACGGCGTGAACATCGCTGGGGCGGGTACGGTCACCCTCAATGCACCAGGTGCCATCTCGGGTAACGTCAGCCTCAACAGCGGCACGTTGGACCTCGCCATGTACGGCAGCGCGCTCAACTTCGCACCGGTCGTCGGGGGTAATGTGACGCTGGGTAACGGCACGGCCGCGGTGACCCTCAAGATGGGCACGGACGGTTCGACTTCGGCCACGCGCACGCAAGAATTGAATGGTGCGAACGTGTTGACGTTTGCGAACGGTGGTTACGGCGCGACGTTCGACTTGAACGGCTCGATCCAACAAGTCCGCGGTCTCGTTTCGGCGGCCACGAATTCCGGTTCGATGATCCAGAACTCCGGTTCCGCTCAAGCGGCGCTGCGTCTTACCCCGCAAGCGGGTGACGTCTGGTCTTACACCGGTGGTCTGCAAACCGTCAGCGGGGCGTTGAACGTCTTCATGAACGGCGCGGGCACGCAGCAATTGCTCTCGCAAGCCGGTGCGGGCATGGTGGCTTCGTTCGGTGCGGTAGAAGTCTTCAATGGAACGCTCAGCTTCGGCGGCATGTCGTCGCTCGGGGCGTCTTCCTTGACGATTGATCCCAAGGCCACGTTGCAAATCCAAGGCACGCAGAACTTGAACCTCGCCCAAGGCCTCTCGGGCGGTGGTACGTTCCTCCTCACCTCGACGGGTACGGTCAGCTTGAACGCCCCGGCGGTGAACTTCTACGGTGCGATCACGGAATCGGCCGGTACGCTCCAGGTGATCAATTCCTCGTCGCTCGGCGGTACGGGCTCGAGCATCACCATCAGCAGCGGCGGTACGCTCGATGTCTTCGGCACGAACGTCGCGTTGAATAAGCAGTTCGTGATTTCGGGCACGGGGGTCGGTGGTCTCGGTGCGATTATCAACTCCTCGTCGACGGCTTCGACGAACTTAATCCGCAACCTCCAATTAGCGGGCAACGCCAGCATCGGTGGTCCAAACAACTTCTCCCTCTACGATCAAGGTAACGGTAACTACGGCCTCTTGGACATGGGTGGTTACACGCTGACGAAGCTCGGCACGGGTACGGTCACCATCAACTTCGTCGCACCGATTGCGAACGTGGGTAACATCGTCGTCAACGCGGGTTCGCTCTCGATTGGGGCCCCCGTCGACTTTGGTCAGAACACGGGCAAGACGATTACCATTAATAATGGGGCTTCGCTCATCTTGAACGGTAACACCGTGCGCAATAGCGCGACCATCGTGATCAACGATGGCGGTACGCTTTCGAATGTCGGCACGAATATGGCTTGGTATGGCGGCCTCACGGCGGGTGGTGGTACGGACGTGGTGAACACGGGCGGCACCAACACGGGTCAAGATGTGAAGGTTACCGGAGCAATCACGGGTTCGGGTACCTTGGCGAAGACGGGTTCCTCGTACTTCTGGATTCAGGGCGACGCCACGGCCTTTACGGGCACGTTGCGTTCGGACCAAGGTCGTTTCGTTATCGGTCGTTATTACATTGAAGCGAACGAAAACATGGCGGCGGTCTCGACGACCGGTTCCGTCGGAGCGGGCGCCAGCATCGTGGTGAACGGGGGCGACTTCATGCTCTCGCGCACGGATAACATCACGTTCCCCGCTTCGATTACCGGTTACAATTCGGGTATCTTCTACCAAGGTTCGCAATCTTGGCCGATGCCAGTGGTCGGTGGCCAAGTCACTTACACGGCGCCGATTGTGATGAACAATGCGACGGCCCTATACGTGTGGAACGGTGCGGCCTTGTTCCAAGCGGGGACGTTGACCAACACCCCGAACTCCACGATTTTGGTAGTGCAGCCTGGTACGGTCATTGCCTCGGGCATGTATGCCGATCCGCAAGCTTGGTTGAACTCGGGTAAGTTATCAGTCTCGTCGTCGGGCTCCTTAGCCTTGACGGGGGATAGCAGCCAAAACCTCAACTTCGCTGGTTACAGCACGCTGATGCTCGGTGCTTCGGTGAACTCGACTTACTCGGGTACGCTCACGCCTGCCGGTAACACTTACTACCTCGGTGGTGGTGGGGCGCAATTGACGGTTTCCTCGAACCTCACGGGTGCGAATAATTTAGTCGTCGGTGCCGCGTCGAGCTTCTTCTCGTCGCAAGGTAGCGTCGTCCTCTCGGGCACGAATACCTTCACCGGTACGACCACGATCAACGGTGGCAACTTAACCTTCGGGGCCAATGCGCTCTCCGCTCAAGCCGACTTAATTACTATCAACGGTGCGGGTGGTTTAGTGGCTTCGGGTCCCTACAGTGGCCCCGCCGCTTGGATTAAGTCCGGTCGCATCAGCACCGCTTCGACGGGGGCCTTGCTCCTGTCGGCGAATAGTGCCGACACTATTGACCTCAACACCACAGGCTTCTCCTCGTTGATGATTGGGGCTTCGTCGCCAGCGACCTTGAACACGCCTTCGGCGAACTTCACGCCCGGCTCGGGTGGTTACCGCTTTGGCGGCGGTGGCTCGGTGCTGACGGTGAACACCGTCTTAGCGAACTCGAACAACGTCACCATCGGTAACACGTCGGGCAGCACCGGCACGGTGGTGCTCGCGGGTAATAACTCTTACACCGGTAGCACGACGGTCAACCAAGGCATCTTGCAACTCGCGAACCCGAATGCGTTGGGTAATAACTCCGTCAGTGCGGCGGTGACGCAGGGTGGTACGGTGGACTTGAATGGCCAAACGATTTCGAAGCCCTTCAGCAACATCACCGGTCAGGGCGTCAACGGCATCGGTGCGTTGATCAACACCGCGGGCACGGGCCCCAGCAATGCGGCCACGATGTTCGGCGCCATCTCGGGTGGTGCCTTCACGGTCGGTGGCACGGGTGACATCATCACCTCCGACATCACCAGCAGTGCGGTAGTGACGAAGATTGGTTCTGGCACGCTGACCATGGGCGGTGCGGCCGACAATAACGGCACCGCTGTTTACGTGAACGGAGGCACGGTGATCTTCGCCAAGACTTCGACGGCGGCGGTGCACGACATCGGTGGGGCCTCTTACATCAATGCCGCGGGCACCTTGAAACTCGCTGGTTCGGGTGGGGACCAGATTTATGACAATGCTCCCGTGTATGTGAACGGTGGTACCTTTGACTTAGCAGGTACGAGTGAAACCATCGCCGGCTTGGCCAATACGACTCCTTCCCTCGGTGGTATCGTGACCAACTCGGGTGGGGTCATGTCGACGCTAACTCTCGGTACAACCATTGGTTCGACTGCTTATGTCTTCTTCGGAACAATCCAAGACGGTACCAGTCAGATGGCCATCAGTAAGGCTGGTACGGCCACGATTACGCTGGCGGGTAATAATACTTACACCGGTCCGACGAACGTTAATGCCGGTACGCTCCAAATTGGTTTCGGCGGTAGCACGGGTGACATCTCGAGCAGCCCGATTACGGTCGCGAGCGGGGCTCAGTTAGCCTTGAACCGCGGCGGTCTCTACACCTTCGGGGCCGCGGTTTCGGGTGCGGGTAACTTCCAAAAGACCGGTGTGGGTTACACCACGGTCACGAATACCAACAGCTCCTTCACGGGTGCGGCGATCATCACCGATGGTCGCTTAATCCTCGGTGGTAACTCCACCGGTGCGACGGGCACCTTGGGTGCGAACACCGGTTCGGTCCAAGTCAACGGTGGCTTCCTCGACCTCAACGGTTACAACCTCACCAAGGATTCCATCACCGGTAATGCTGGGGCTGAAATCATCAATAACGGCAGCACGACTTCGACGTTGACGTTGGCGGGTGCGATCACGCCGACCTTCACCTACGCCGGCAACTTGCACGATGGCACGGCCAGCTTGGCCGTGGTCAAGGCCGGCACGGGTGTGGTCACGCTCAGCGGCAATAATAACTTCACGGGTGGCCTCACGGTTTCGGCGGGTACGCTGAAACTCGGTTCCTCGACTTCGCTCGGCGACGGCACGGTCGTGACCGTGGCCTCGGGGGCAACCTTGGACGTCAACGGTCAGTACCTCGGCGACACGCCGAATGCGGCGCGTGGTATCAGCCTCATCCTGAACGGTACGGGCGATGCGACGAATAATCCGACGGCTCCAGCGGCGATCTTCAATAGCAGCGCCACGGCGACCTACGCTTACGCAGGGATCTTGAATGTGACCCTGGCTTCGAACGCCACGTTCGGTTCGAACGGCGGTCGCTTCGATATCGGTCGCGTGGAAGGCTCGGGCCTCTACGGTACCATCAGCTCGACAACGGGTAATTCGTTCACCTTCACCAAGGTGGGTACGAATCAAGTCACCGTTCGCGGCATCTCGACGAATGTTTACTACAACATCACGGCGGGTACGGTGGACTTCGAAGACTTCGATAGCGCCGGTGGTTTAGGCGTGACGGTACAAAACGGTGCGATTGTCGGCTCTTACGGTCCGCGCAATATCTTGGCTCCGTTGACGATGTTGAACGGCTCGACGCTCAATGCACTCGGCGGTGGCGTCCAAAGCTGGGCAGGTAATATCTCCCTCGGTGCGAACGCGGGCGATATCATCAACGTCAATTCCACGAACGGTAACACCACGCTCAGTGGCGTGGTCTCCGGTGCGGGTACCTTGAACTTAAACGGTACGACGAACTACACGCGCCTGACGAATGCGAACACCCTCACGGGCGGTATCGTCATTGCGAGCGCGGGTGGTCTCTCGATCGAAAACCCTGCGGCGCTCGGTAGCGGCAACTTGACGCTCACCGGTACCGGTTGGCTCGATAACGTTTCGGGTGTTCCTGTGGTGGTTTCCTCGGCGGGCACGTTCACCGTGGGCAATAACTTGACCTTCGGTGGTTCGGGTGCGTTGGACATGGGTCCGAATACCACGACGGCTTTAACGAATAACCGCACCTTCCAAATCAATGGTAGCTCGTTGACTTTCTCGGGTCCGATTACGGGTTCGTATAGCATTACCAAGACCGGTGCAGGTCTCTTAGTCTTAGGTGGAAACAATACCTTCACGGGTGGCGTTACGGACAGCGTGGGTGCTGGTGCCAATACCGATGCGGGCATGGTGAAGGTCACCAGCAACACCGGCTTAGGTACGGGAGCCGCGACGGTCTTGTTTGGTACGGGTGCTTGGAGTGCCCAGATTCAGTTGTTCAACAACATCACGGTGCCCAATGCGTTTACGATCACGGGTATCGGTCGCGACTCGACTCCCGTCGCGCAGAACTTTGGTAACGTCGCTTCGATCAGCGGTAATAACACCATCGCAGGTCTGATCTCCGTCACTTCGGGTGGTGGTGCGGGTGCGCTTTCGGCCAGTGCTGGTGCGACCTTGAATATCACGGGTGGTATGACGAATGCTTCCACCACCCGCAGTATTTCGCTTGTGGGTGCGGGTACGATTAACGTCTCGGGTGCCGCGGCCACCGATGGGTCTGGCAGCAACTTATTGCAGTTGAGTGTCGGGGTCCTCGGTGCTGGTAACGCGAAGTACAACTTAACGTTGGCGGATGCCGCGACGTTGACCAATAATTCGGCCAGCTTCACGCAGCCTAACAATGCTCCAGGCGTGGTCGCGGGTGCGGCGGTCTTCGGTACGGGTATCCCGGCCGGAACCACGGTGACCTCAGTCAACAGCTCCACGGGGGCGATTGTCTTGAGCAATGCCTACACCGGTACCACGGGTACGCAGGCCTTGGCGGTTTACGGTTACGCGATTAACTCGAACGTCATCTACACGTATACGGGTAACGTCACCGTCGGCTCGACGGTCACGGGCGCGGGTATCCCTGCTGGCACGGTCGTCACGGGTGTGACGGCGAATCGTAGCATCACGTTGAGTAACGCGGTGGCGTCGGCGTTGACTGGGGCCTTGAGCTTCTCGGCTCCTGTCATTCCTACGGCTAACGTTAACTTTATCGGCACGGGTAATACCTTCTCGGGTCTCTTGACCTTGGCAGGTGGTGCGAATGTCAACGTGGGTGCCCTCGCTAACGTTGGTATCGCCAGCTCGATTGGTGCGGGTTCGGCCAATCCGAATGCGGCGGACGTCTTGATCGATAACGCCACGCTCAGTTACACCGGTGCGACGGCGACCTCGACCAATCGTCTCTTCACGATGGGGCCAGGTGGCGCCACGTTGAACGCTTCGGGTTCAGTGCCCACGGCGACGTTGAGCTTCACGGGTTCGCCCACGATTACCCCGATCGTCTTCACGACGACCAGCGTGCAGTCGGGTGCCAACACCACGATTCCTTATACGGGCAGCACGGCGGGTATGTATGTCGGCCAAGCTATCACGGGGACGAACATCCCTGCCGGTGCGACGATTACCGCCATCACCGCCGGTACGAGTATCACCATCAGCGTGAATTCCTCGGCGACGATTGCTTCGGGCACTTCGCTGACGATTAATAACCCCACGGCGATTGCCACGGGTAACTCCATCGACGCCTACAGTGGTAACCGCACGTTGACCTTTACGGGTACCAACACGGGCACCAACTTATTTGCGCCGGTGATCACCGACGTGAACAATGGTTACACCGGTCAAGTCTCGGTCGTGAAGAACGGCACGGGCTTCTGGTCGCTCTCGGGTGCGAACACTTACACGGGTACGACGACTATCACGGGTGGTACGCTCGACATCGCTCCGACGGGCAGCTTGGCCTCGGGTAGTGCGGTCACCGTCAATGGCGGTACGCTTGCCCTCGAAACGGGTGCAACGGTCGCGGGTGCGACGACGCTCACGGCGGGTACGATCACGAATGCGGGGACGATTTCCGGTGCCATCACCGCGAACGCCGGCACGTTGACGAACACGGGTACCTTAGCGAACTTGACGGTCGCGGGTGCGACGGTCACCAGCAGTGGTACCATTACCTCGGGTAGCGTTACCTCGGGTACGTTGACCGCCACGGCGGGCAGCGTGACGAGCACGGTCTCGGGTACGGGGCAATTCATCAACGCGGGTACGGTCGGCGGTACGATCACGGCGAACTCGGGCGGTACCGTCAGCGGTACGGGCACCATCGCTAACTTGATTGCTAATGTGGGTTCGATTGTCAGCCCAGGCTCGCCCTTGGGAACCTTGACGGTCACGAACCTCACGCTCGCCGCGGGTTCGACGATTAATATTTTGGCTGCGGATCCTTCCTCGTCGCTCAATCGTTCGTCATTAACCTTCACGGGTAGTTCGACCTACACGGGCTCGGGTGCGGTGAATATTAACTTACTCTCCTACAACAATGCGAATGCTGCGTTGGGTGCCGCCTCGGTCTTCAATCCTCACTTGTCATACAGCTGGACCATCTTGACAGACGGTACGAGCTCGGCGAATGCCAATGCGATCAGCTTGAGCAAGTTCAACTTGAACAGCACGGGTTGGTTGAACTCTGACGGTACCTGGGCTCTGTCCACGGCGACCAGCACGGGTAATGCCGCTAACAACAACTTGGTACTCGGTTACACGCCGAACAACCCGCTCTACCTGATTAACCTCAGCGCGGCGGACGCTTCGTCTACGAACGCGACTATCTTGGGTCTGACCTCGAACGCGGGTATCCAAAAGTCGGGTAACTACCTCCTCACGTTCGACACCGTGAACACTTACAGCGCCGGTACGGACGTCATCGGTGGCGACATCGCCATCATCACGGGTGGTACGGCCGGTACGGGTCCGATTACCTTGGCCACGGGTTCGAACCTCTACCTCAAAAAGACCGATGGAGCTTTAGCGAATCAGATCGGTGGTACGGGTAACCTCATTAAGGATAACGCCGGTACTTCGACGCTCTCGGGCGGCGTAGGTTTCGCCAACGTCAGCGTCACGGCGGGTACGCTCGCCATCACGAATTCGCTCTCGGCGAATACCTCGACGTCGATCTCGGCGGGTGCGACCTTAGGTGCCACGGGCTCGACCTCGTTGCAACTCGGTGTCTTGACCTTAGCGGGTACCTTGACGGGTGCTCCGAATGCGACGGCGGGTAATGTCTCGGTCGCTTCGACGGGTCTTTACAGTGCTCCGAACAAGTCCTTGACGGTCACCGGCACGGTGAACTTGGCAGTCGATACCTCGGGTGCTAACCCCGTCTACGGTACGATGACGTTGGGCAGCCTCTCGGCGACGAGCACGTTGACGAGCGCGGGTAACTTCACGGCGACGGGTGCGGTCTCGGCTTCGGCGGTCACCATCTCGGGTGGTACGTTTGCGGCGGGTAGCCTCACCTCCACGGGTGCGTTCGCTAACTCTGGTGCGACGACCATCACTGGTGGTCTCAGCGCCACGAGCGTGACGCAGACGGCCGGTAGCTTGTCGGCGGGTTCCTTGAACACCGCGGGTGCCTTAACGGTCAACGGTGGCAGCGCGACCTTCGCAGGTGCCGGTGCCTTCAGCGCCGGAAGTATCGCCATCAACGCCGGTACCTTAACCGCTCCGATCGCTTTGGCGGCTGGTAAAACCATCAACATCGCCGACGGTGCTGGTTTAGTCCTGAACCCTGTGGGCTCGGTGACGATCAACGGTAACATCGTAGGCACGGGCGCGGCGACCTTCGGGATGTCGGGCACGGGTACGGCCACGGTGAACGGCAACTTCAACTTCTCGACGGTGAACGCCACCGCGGGTACCTTAACCATCAACAGCCTCTTGACGGGCGCCAATGGCTTCACGCTCAACGGCGGCGGCACGGTGGTAATCAACGGTAAGTATGGTTACACGGCGACGACGGCCCTGAACAGCACGTCGGTCACGGCCTTGTCGGGCACGACGGGTCTGAAGGTGGGTCAATTGGTCACCGGCACGAATATTCCTGCCGGCACGACGATTACCGCCATCGCGGGTTCGACGCTGACGCTCTCGCAAGCCGCCACGGCAGCGGGCACGGCTCAAGCCTTGAGCTTCGGTAACGCCTTCACGGGTGACACCACGGTCAACGCAGGCATCTTGCAGATTCAAGACACGCTCTCGCTCGGTCAGCCGATCTTAAATAACTACAACCTCACGGCAGGGGCGGGCAACGTCTACGTCAACGCGGGTGGGGCTCTCGACTTCGGCGCCAGCACCGTGGCGAACTCGATCAACTTGGGTTACCGCACGGTTACCATCGCAGGTACGGGCGTGAATAACGCGGGTGCGATTGTGAACAGCGGCAACGTGACGCAAACCAATGCGCTCACCGCCGTGGTCCTCTCCGGTAATGCTTCCATCGGTGGTACCAATCGTTGGGACCTCCGCAGCACGACGGGTCAATCCACGTTGGACTTGGCGGGTAACACCCTGACTATGGTCGGCAATAACTACGTCGCCCTCTACAACACGAACTTCCACCCGAACTACAGCTCGAATGATGGCTTCATCGTCATCAACTCCGGCAGCTTAGAAATCGGTGGTGCCAACACGAGCCTCCTGTCCTCGACCTCGACGCCTAACCAAAGCACGGCGACCATCACGGTGAACACCGGTGGTACGCTCGTCCTAGATGCGACGAGCAGCTACGGCTTCACGCGCGATATCATCGCCGCAGGTGGTACGATCAGTTCGGCCACAGCCACGGCAGGGGTGGGCAGTATCGTGACGATGCAAGCCGCCACGACCTTCAACACTGGCACGGCCATGTCGCTCAACGGTGTGGTTCAAGGGGCTTATCAGTTGACGAAGGCAGGCGCGAGCACGCTGACCTTAGCGGGTACGAACACTTACTCCGGTGGCACGGTGGTGTCGGCGGGTACCTTAATCGGTGGCGCCTCGGCGGCCTTCGGTACGGGTAATGTGATTATCCCTGGTGGCAGCCCTGGTTTGATTCAATTAACTGGCTCTTACACCTACGCGAATAACTTCTACCTCGGTCAAACGGTGGGTGATGCCAACCTCGTCGGCCTTTCCGGTGGCGGGGCGATTGCTCCGACGGGTTCGGGTCAAGCAACCATCACGGGCTCGGTCAATGTCTTCACCGCTACCACGGGTGGTGGGGCCGTTTCGGCTCCGACCACGGTGGGCAATGAACTGGTCTTACAAGGTCAGCTCAATGTCGCCAGCGGTGTGACCTTCTGGCAACGCGCGGGTCGCGTGATTTACGCCGGTGGCGGTAACGCCACGGGTAGTAACTTCGCCCTCTACAGCGGCACGATGGTGCTGGGTGCGAACCAAGGTCTGCCGACGGGTCTGTTCCTGAACCTTGGTGTTTCGACGACCACGACCGACACGGGCGTGCTCGATTTAAACGGCTACAATCAAACCCTCTCCGGGTTGGCCAAGGGTGCGACGCTTGCGGCGGCTAATGTGACCGTGACGAACTCGGCGGCAGGTAATGTGCTCTCCACGCTGACGATTGATTCGTCGCTCGGTACTTCGACCTTCGGCGGTATCATCACCGATGGTAGCTCGAGTAAGACCGCCCTCACCAAGGTGGGGACGGGCACGTTCATTCTCTCAAATCCCAACACTTACACGGGGGCGACCACCGTCACCGCAGGTACGCTCGAGTTGCTGGGGGTAGCTACCATCATTGCGGCTGGTAGTACCATCACGGTGAATCGCGATGGCACGCTCTTGGTAGCGAGTGCGAATGCTTCGACGCTCACCTTGGCGGCGCCGATTGTCGGCACGGGCACCGTGATTGTGAACCCGAACATCTCGGGCACGGCGGGAGCGCAAACGGCTAACTTGACGGGTAATAACACGGGCTTCACCGGCACGTTGCAAATCGGTGGCTCGGGCACGTTCCTGACGAACGGCACCATGCGCCTGACCGTCACGTCGCCGACCCAATTGGGTAATGCGAATGTGGTCGTCGCCGACCGCGGCCAGATCTACTTCTCCGCGGGTGGTACTTACACCAATAATTTCACCATCACTGGTCAGGGCTTTGGTGATTCAACAGCGGCTGGTGGTACTCCTGCGGCAGCCCTCGGCCTCACGAGTTACACCTCGGCAGCTCAAGGTGGTATCGGTGCCCTCCGCATGGATGGTGGTACGATCATCGCGGGTAACATCACCACTAATGGTAACGCCAAGATTGCTGAGTATGGTTTCACGGGTATCATCTCGGGTTCGATTGGTGTCACTAACTCGACAGATATTCTTATTGTGGGTGGGTCGGCCTCGGCTGGCACTACCATCTTCACGGGCACGAACAACGCCGCTGGTGCCTCTTCGCTCGGTCAAGTCTGGGTGAATAGCGGTGGTGAATCAGCCAATAGCACGCTCCAAATCGGTAATAACGGCACGACCGGTACGCTCGGTACGGGTACGGTGACGTTATACGCCGACGCTTCGGCGGGTGGTGCTTACCTCCGCTTCCAACGCTCCGACGGTTACACCTTGGGTGCGGGCCAAATCATTCAAACGGTCGGTTCGACTTCGGCTAATATGACTAAGTCGGGTGTCTACATCGACACCCCTGGCACGGGTGTCACCTTGAATGGTGGCTCGCTGCTCTTGTCTGACCTCACGACCGCGGGTGGTAGCATCACGGTTGGTAGCACGACGGTGGCAGGCGCCATCTTGAACCTCGACAACGGCAGCACGGTGAAAGCCGCAACGCTCACGGTCGGTGGCTCGGCCACGGCGAACATCAACGCCACGGTCAACCAAACCGGTTCGTCGGTCAGCCTCTACAATAACTTAGTCATCGGCTCCACCGCGAGCGAAGTCTCGACGTACAACTTGTCGTCGGGCTCGATCACGATGGTCAACCCAGCTGCGAGCGCCGCTCCTGCGACCACGAGCATCCAAGTCGGCGGGGTTTACGTCGGTGAAGACGGTGTGGGTATCCTGAACCAAACCGGTGGTACCATTACCACGCCTTGGGTGGTCATCGATAACAACACGTCCACGTCGTATAACAGCACGAACAACACGTATAACCTCAACGGCGGGGTGTTAGCCCTGACGTCAGTGGTGGGCGTGACGACGAATGGTAACACGGCGACCATGGCCTTCAACTTAGGCGGTGGTACGATCCGCAATTTGGCGGCCGGTGCTTCGATCAACATCAACGTCCCGGTGACGGTGACGGCGAGCACGACCTCGACGCTCGATACGGTCAGCACCGATCGCGGCTTCACCTTCAAGTATGACCTCACCGGTGGCGGTACGTTGAACACCACGGGTGGCGGTGCCATCACTTTCAACACGGCCACGACGCAAAACGTCAACGCCGTCATCACGGGTACTTCGGGCGTCACCAAGACGGGTATTGGTACCACGAACTTACAAGCCACGAATACTTACTCCGGTGCGACCACGGTCGTGGCGGGTACGTTGAACCTGGCTGGTTCGATCAATAACTCCGACCTGACGGTCAACGCCGGTGCGGCCCTCCAAGGTCTCGCCACGGCGAAGAGCATCACCTTCGCGAACAACACCTCGTTCCAAACCGACCCGTTGGCTGCCTCGACGCTCACCGCGTTGGGTGCCTTGACGGTTAATGGTACGGTGAACGTGAACCTCTTAAACGGTCCGACCAGCTCCGCTCCTTTCCCGATTCTCACGTATGCTTCGACGAATGCCGTCGCTGGGGAATTCGCCCTCGTGGGTGCGGCGAGCTACCGTTACGCCCCGACCTTCACCGTCCGTGCGAACGCTATCACGCTCCAACTCGGTTATGGGACGCTCAATTGGACGGGTACGGCGAGCAACACCTGGAATACCTCGGCGTTGAACTTCTACAACACCGGCACTAGCGCGACGGATAAGTTCATCTACGGTGACGTGGTGAATTTCACCGATGCGGTCAGCTTGTCGCACACGTCGATCACGTTCGCGGGTGCGGTTACCCCCACGAGCGTCACGTTCAATAACACGAACAATAATTTCACGCTGACGAGCTCGGCGGGTAACGTCCTCGCGGGCTTCGGTTCGATTTACAAGACCGGTACGGGTTCGTTGACGATGGCAGGTACGACGGCTAATACCTTCAGCGGTGGTACGACCATCAGCCAAGGTACGGTCTACGTGCAGAACATCGGCGCCTTGGGTACGGGTGCGGTCACCTTGAGTGATAGCAACTCGGGTACGGCCAGCTCGGCCTTATACTTCGCCACGAATCGTCCGACCGCGGGTACGTTCTTGAGCAACGCCGTCGTCGTGAACTCCACGGCGAACAGCACGGCCACGATTGGTAGCTTGGCTTCGGTGGGCAGCACCGGTCAGTTCGGCTTCAACAACATCACCTTGAATGGCGACTTGATTATCGACGCCAATGCGAACGACCGCACGGACTTCGGCGGTATCAAGGGCACGGGTAACCTCACCTTCATCGGTACCGGTCGCTCCATCCTCGCGGCTGCGGGCGACAATGCGAATACCTTCACGGGTAACGTCACCTTGTCGGGTACGGGCGTCGTCCAAGTCGGTGCGGCTAACACCACGCTGACGAACGGTATCCCTGATCAATCGAATGTAATCATCAACACCGGTTCGACCTTAGTGATGTCTACCAGCGCCGAAGTCATCGGTGGCTTGCGTGGCACGGGCACGGTCACGACGCTTTCGTACGCCAGTAACTTGAACTTTGGTGCGAATAATCAAGATAGCACCTTCTCGGGTTCGTTGACCGAACAAGCTACTTATCCCTTGAGCCTCACCAAGGTGGGTACGGGCACGCAGACCTTCGATGCGTCGAGCCTCTTGACCTTCACGGGTGGTATCACCGTCAACGCGGGTAACTTGGTGCTCAATGGCGTCAATGCTACCTTCGGCGCGGTGACGCTCTCGGGCGGTAACCTCACCATCAACGCGAGCCAAAATAACACGGGTAATATTACCATTAACAATGGTAGTACCTTCACGCTCACGTCCACGGGTAAGATCTTCAACTCGGCTTACAACAACACCGCGATTGTCACGGTGAATGCGGGCGGCACCTGGTCCTTGCCGGACTTCAGTTACGCCGGCGTCGGTCAATTGGCAGATTACTCGGCTCGTCGTGTCTTAGCGGGTGGTACGATAAACGTCACCGGTGGCACGCAAAGCACGGGCCAAGACTTCACCGTCAACGCCGTCACGGGTGGTAGCTTCCTCTACACGCCGACGAATTCCTCGAGTGTCCTGACCTTCGCGGGTACGGTGAACGACAACATCAACGTTAACGGTCCGTTGAGCTTCGGCGGCACGGGTAACGTGGTCGTTAATGAAGTTCTCCAAGGCGCGGGTAGCATCACCAAGGTGGGCACGGGTGCCTTGACCTTGGGCACGGCGAACACCTTCTCGGGTGGCTTAACGCTCGGACCTGGTGTGGTGAACTTCAACGCGCCGCTCTCGGCGGGTACGGGTACGATTACCTTCGTCTCGGGTTCGAGCTTCGACTCGACGGCGGCTAACCCCGTCACGCTGACGAATTCGCCGAGCCTCGCGATCCAAGGCACGCTCAACTACGTCGGTACGCAAGCCCTCAGCTTGGGTCGCGGTACGGTGATTGTGACCGGCCTGCAAACCGTCAACGTGGGTGGTAGCCAACTCACCATCGCGGGTGACATCTCCGGTAATGGTGGCTTGAGCCTCACGGGTAACGGTACCTTGAGCCTCTTAGGTAACAACACCTTCACGGGCAACGTGGTCATCAACTCCGGTACGCTCAGCATCGGTGCTCGCGGGGCAGGTAGCCTCGGTGCGGGCCAACTCCACCTCAACGGTGGTACGGTCCAATTGGATTACCAAGCGCTCCAAGGCTTCACGCTCTCGGGTACTTCGCTTAACACAACGATCCCGGCGAACGGTGCCACGGCGGCGACGGATAACTTCACGGTGCTCCACACGAACAGTGCGTCGAGCCCAGATGCGATCGGGACCAATCAAACCAAGGGCTTCCTCGGTCAAATCTACCTCCGCGCCGGTACGTATGGCTTCTCGAAGAGCTTCGATGACCAAGCTCGCCTAGTCATCAACGGCACGACGCTCATTAATTCGACGGCTTACACCGACTTCTCCACCGCGTCCTTCACCGCTCCGACCTCGGGTTGGTACAGCATCGACCTCCGCGTCATGAATGGCGGCGGCGGCTTCGGTCCTACCAACGGTTCGGGTATCGGTATCGGCATGAAGCTCGGTGCGGCCACCACGACGGCGTCGGATTATTCCGCCTTCGACGTGAACACGGTTTCGGGCTTCGGCGGTCGCCTCGTCACGGCGCTCGGCCAATCCTACACCTTCGCCACGAACGTTTACCTCGACGCTAACTCGAGCATGAATGTTCCTGACCTCGGCACGGGTTCGTCCGTCAACCTCACGGGTATCGTCTCGGGTTCGGCTGACTTCATCAAGCTCGGCGCTGGTAAACTCATCCTCTCGGGTGCGAATACCTACACCGGTGCGACGATTGTGAACGCGGGTACGCTCGCGCTCGCCAGCTCGACCTCCGCCAGCTCGGGCGTCACCGTCAATGCCGGTGTCCTCGAAATCGACGCCGCTGCGGCGGTTCCGGCTTCGGGCATCGTCTTCAATGGTGGTGGCTTGTCGTTCAACCTCGGTGCCGCCACGAGCATCACGCTCGGCTCCTTGACCTTGAACGCTCCAGTCACGGTCGACTCGAAGGGCCTCGCGGTCACGGTCTCGGCTCCGCTCGTGGGTAGCGGCCAATTAGTCCTCGCGGATTCGACCAGCACGCCTGGCTCGGTCAGCTTGACGACCGGTTCTTCCTTCACGGGTAAGACGGCAATCAACTCCGGCACGATCATCATCCCTGATGTCAGCGCCTTGGGTGCAACGCCTAGTTCCTTCACCGCTGATCAACTCTCGTTCAACGGCGGCAGTTTAACCAACACCGCGAACACGACGATTGAAGTTAATCGTGGCATCACGCTGAACACCAACGGTGGCACGTTAGTACCCGCACAAGGCACGACCTTGACGGTCGCGAGCGTCATCACGGGTGCTGGTGCCTTGAGCCTCGGTACTTCCAGCCAAGTCACGGGTAGTGGCACGGTGGTCTTGAATGGTGCCAATACTTACTCCGGTAACACCAACCTCTTGGGCGGTACGATTGTCGTGGGTAATGCCGCGGCCCTCGGTACGGGTACGAACTTGAACCTGCCTACCGGCACGACGGCGGTGACCTTGCAGTACAGCACGGGCATCAGCTCGACGATCACGCAGGCGGTTAACCTCATCGACTACGCTTCGAACCTCAGCATCAACTCGGCCACCGACATTACCTTGTCGGGCGGTGCGACGGGTGCCGGTACGATTACGCAAGTCGGCTCGGGCAAGTTCATTATGGGTGGTACCAGCAACTTCGCGGGTTCCCTCGTGGTCGATAACACCTTAGTCCTCAGCACGGCCACCGCGGTGGCGGGTGGGGCTCAAGGTGCCCATATTCAATTCGGTTCGAACGGTAGCAATGCCGGTAAGATTGTTTACGGCACGGGTGTCACCACTGACGTATCGAATAATTTGAATACTTACGGTATCCCCAGTATCACGATTGATACTAACGGTAACAACGTGACCTTCGGCACGACCCTCTACGGCGGTTACGCCTTCACGAAGATGGGTGCGGGCGAATTGGTGCTCCAAGGCCTCGATCCTTCGACGGCGGGTAATGTCACAATCGCGGGTGGTATCTTGACGATGGCTCAGTCTTCGACCTTCAACGGGGTCTTGAACGGCCTGGTTTACGGTACGCCTTCGACGATTACCTTCACGGCGAACTCCACCTTGCGCTTCGGCACGGGTGTGAACACCGACATTTCGCCTTCCTTGGTCTCGGCCTCGGGCGTCACGGGTACAATCGACACGAATGGTAACGATGTGACCTTCGCTTCCGGTATCAGCGGTGCAGGTAGCTATACCAAGGCAGGGGCGGGCACCTTGTTCCTCGGCGGTGCGAACACCTTCACCGGTGCCTTGAATATCGCGGCCGGTACGGTCGAGTTGGATAACAACTTGGCTCTGGCTGCCAGCTCGGGTCTGAACTTCACGGGTAACTCCACCTTGCGCTTCGGCGTCGATAGCGGCTCCAACCCGGTCACGGAAGATGTCTCGAATAACCTCACCATCGCCTCGGGCGTCACCGGTACCATCAATACGAATGGTAACAACGTGACCTTCGCGAATGCGATCTCCGGTGCGGGTAGCTTGACGAAGGCTGGTAACGGTACGCTGACCTTGAACGGCGCGAACACCTACACGGGTGCCACCACGGTGAACGCGGGTACGCTCGCGACCGCTTCCGGTGCCTTGGCTTCGACCTCGGGTGTCACGGTGAACAACACCGCGACCTTGAACGCCGTCGACGTCAACAGCACGGCTGCCTTGAACGTCACCTCGAACGCGACGGCTAACCTCTCCGGCACGGGCTTAACG
>CAIMFJ010000001.1 GCA_903840355.1 uncultured Opitutia bacterium | reverse complement strand
GTTTATGGGGGTGGTTTGGTGGTTGGGCAACCCCCCGAGTAACATTTCAACTGGCCCCATTTAGCGTGACCCGATCAAACCCTTTTCAGTTAACTGTTTCGTTAAGTCGTGCTCAGGTGACATGTGGAGGTGAAACCAAAGTTTGCCCGAGAAGTTTCAGCTCACAATGCCCCTAGAAAAAACGTTACATGTGCGCATCGCAGACGTCAGTCCGTAGCACGAAAACGTCGGAAATTTCTAATATAATTAGAAATTATGGAGTTAAACGGCGTGACACGAATTCGGATTTTTTACGACCTTTTGACGAATCAACCTGCTCCGTTATAAATCACTAATAAAAATTATAAGTCGTGAGAAATGATTGGGTAGGGAGGGGATTACCATCCCATCCGCGGATTGCCTAAGGTAGGGAGGCTGCTGCGTCAGCCTCCTTGCATTTAATAAAATTATCCGGCGATGGTGAATTGTGGGTGCGAATGGAATGGATTCGCAGACGTGCGTCGGCGGGTGAGAGCGGACGTCCTGGTAATGTCGTCCCTACCCGAGACCCCAGGACGACGACGCAGCGTCGTCCCTACCCGATGCAGATAAATCGGAATAATCCATGCCTTGGGTAGGGAGGGGATTACCATTCCATCCGTTGGCAACGTTTGGCATTAGTGGTAAGAGTTATGCCAAAAGGTTCCCAAACGTCGGACGGCGCCAACGGACGTCCTGGTAATGTCGTCCCTACCCGATGCCTAAGGTAGGGAGGCTACTGCGTTAGCCTCCTTGTATTTAATAAAATTATCCGGCGATGGTGAATTGTGGGTGCGAATGGAATGGATTCGCAGACATGCGTTGGCGGGTGAGAGCGGACGACATGGTAATGTCGTCCCTACCTGTCGACCCAAGGACGGTGACGCAGCACCGTCCCTACCTATCGCTAGCAATTAATTCCGCCGCTGACTTCGATGCGCTGTCCGTTGACCCATTTTGCTTCGTCGGTGCAGAGGAAAGCGACCACGCTGCCGATGTCGTCGGCATAGCCCACGCGCCCGAGGGGTGACATTTGGCTGAGGGCAGCTTTCATATTTGGATTATTGCGAATCGCGGCGTTGTTGAAGTCGGTTTCAATCGGACCAGGGGCCACGATATTCGAGCGGATGCCCCGGGCCCCGAGTTCCTTGGCTTGGTATTTGGTTAAAATCTCCACGGCGCCTTTCATCGAAGCATAGGCCGAGTAGCCCGGGACGCAGAAACGCGTGGAGCCACTGGAGATGTTCACGATGCCACCTCCTTGCCGGAGTAGGGGGAGGCATTTTTGGGTGAGGAAATAAACCGACTTAAAGTGCACGTTGAGAAACTGATCAAAAATCGCTTCCGTCACATTAGGGTAGGGCACGGTCGCCCCCATGCCCGCATTAGTGATCAGAAAGTCAAACCCCTCGCTCGACCACGTTTGGCGCAGGAGCGATTGCAGGCGTTGCACAAAACCATCGATGCCAGGAATGTCATTCGCGTCGAAGGCCAAGGCTGCCGCTTGTCCGCCCGAAGCTTTGATACTGGCGACGACGCTGGCTGCATCCGCCTCGCGTTCACGATAAGTGATGACCACGGCAAGCCCTTTGCGGGCGAGTTGCACGGCCATATCTTTGCCGAGACCACGACTCCCACCCGTGACTAAAGCGATTTTCATAGGCGTCTCACCGTGGGAGCTTTCCTGATTCTGTCCAACGCGGGAAACGGATAAAAGAGGATCCAGTACAATGCTACGTTGTACTGGGGTCGATGGCCGGATAGTTTAACTCTGATTCCGAAAGTCGCCCTCGCGACTAAGACATCCTTTATAAGGGACGCACTCTACCGATGAAGGGAGTTATGCTTAGACTTAGTAGGATGTCAAGGGAGGGGTGGCCTGAAAGACGAAAGTTTTTTGAAATTGGGAAAAACCGAATAAAACAGCCTTTTTATTCATAATATTAGTTCAAAATAGCCTTAAAATGGCCAATTTCAGGCACTAAGCTGACTTTATCCATAGAGCCGGTGGGTCATGCAATTCACTTGCGGGCTTAAAATGGTACGCAAAAGTTGGTTCATGCGGAAAATTAAATTACCCCTTCTTCTTCTCTTAGTTCTTTTTGGTGCCGGCGTGACGACGCTGCAGGCGGCTGATGCCAAGCCTGAAGTAAAGCCCGTGGCGGCGCCCAGTAGCACGCCTTACAAGGTTTCGGAAACTGCTCCCTTTATCACTTTAGCCAACGCGGCCCTCGCCGCCTTAAATGCAGGTAAGCAGACGGAGATGGTGGCGAAACTGACGGATCTGGAGTCCGCCTGGGACGACAAAGAAAAAGAACTCCGTCCGCGTAATGAAGCCGTGTGGGTTTCGATTGATAAAACCTTGGATAAGGGCATCGCCGCCTTGCGCGGTAGCAAGGTGAACCTCACGAAAGGGAAGGCCGCTTTGGAGGCCTTGGTGAAGGAACTAGCCGCCGCTTCGAAGGACTAAGTGGGAGCGTAAGCTCTCGAGAGGGTGGGAGTTGCACAGGTTTACCCCTGTCCGACTCCACTTTTAGCCAATGTTACGTTTTTTTAACATCCGCTGGCTTGAAAGTTTTAGGTTTATTTTACTCCTGTTCCCTTAATCATCGGCGTTACGTTCTGCTATGGAAAATCCAGCCCCTATCACCCCTACCAAGCGTCGTCCGCTTTGGCTCCGGGCTTTGGGTTGGTTGGGCGGTTTGATATTGTTTTTAACCGTCTTATTTGGCGGCGGCTATCTCATCATCCAAAGTAACAATAATTTTCATATTGTAGACGACCATGTCTTGTACCGCTCAGCTCAGATGAGTGGGGCTGATTTACAAGAAGTGGTGCAGAAGTATGGCATTCGAACTGTCATCAATCTGCGGGGTGAGAATAAGGGGACTGATTGGTATGACGAAGAAATTCAGGCGGCCAAACAGTGCGGTTTAATTCACGTCAATTTCGGAATTTCGGCTCGGGAGCAATTAACGCTCGGTCAGATGCAGGAGTTGACGAGGCTGATGGCGATGCTCCCCCGTCCCATTTTGGTACATTGCTGCTCCGGGACTGATCGGACCGGTCTGGTCTGTTCGCTTTATCGTTTATCGAAAGGCCAATCCTCGGTCATTGCTTCACAGGAACTATCTTTGCGATACGGCCATTTCCCTTACCTCGGTTGCGAGTCTGGGGCGATGGATCGGAGTTTAGAAGTTTACGTTAAAGAGCAAAGTCAGCGTTAGGCTTTGGGGAAAAGTTTGACCTTTGGCATTGGATTAAATCGCAGAGTCCTTTAAACGACTAGCACGTGCGCCTACTTGATCGACATATTCTCCGGGAATCGGGTTGGGCAGGCTTTATGGCGACGGCAACGTTTGTCTTCGTCTTAGTTGCAGCCAACGTACTTCAACAAGTCTCCCAAGCTATTGCCTCGGGGCGGGTGACCCCTGTGGAAGGTTTTCAACTAATTGTCTTATTATTCCCCACCGTCATCCCGTATGCTTTGCCCATGGGGGCGTTGACGGGCGTGTTAATCACCTTTGGACGTCTCAGTGCCGAAGGGGAAATCACGGCCATGAAAGCTGCGGGGATTAGTTTAACACGCATCGCTCGACCGGTTTTAATCGGAGCCGCGTTGGTTGCCTTGGGGTCGGCTTGGTTGAATTTAGAAGCCGGCCCAGCATCGGAGGATGAGTTTGAAGTCATCTTGGCGGGCGCAACGAAGAATAACCCTGCGAACCTGATTGTGCCTGGCGAAACCAATCGTCGCTTTCCCAATCTCATGATGAAAGCCCGCGATCGCCAGGGCGAAAAACTCATCGATTTTTGGGTGTGGGAGTTGGATGCCAAAGGGCAGATTATCCAGAGCGTTTTTGCCAAGGAAGCGCGGTTAATTTACCTGCAACACGAGCAGGGCGAAGATATTTTACGGGTGGAGTTAAAACAAACCCGCATGGAAACCCGGCAACCGAGCGAGTCGGGTGCTCCCGCCCCCGCTTCGTATTCTACGGCCGCTGCCGCCACGTTAGAGTTTCCCGCGGGTAAAGTGATGCCCAGTAAAAATGGCTATTATAAGCGACTCCGCATGATGACTGGACGGGAATTGTGGGCGGCGAGTCAAGAAGGCTGGCAAGTGCCTCCGGGTGCGACACCCGAGGTGATTGCGCACCAAAAAATGTTGCCCCTCGTACAACTCATGGCGCGGCTCACCACGGCGGTGTCGGTCTTCACCCTGGTTTTTCTGGCGATTCCTTTAGCGGTTACGGTTGGTCGAGCGGAGTCTTCGGTGAATGCTCCCTTGGCCTTGCTCGTGGCCTTAAGTTATTACGCCTTAACGCAAGCGGCGGGTTGGGTTAAAGATCCCGAGTGGCATCCCGAGATATTGGTTTGGGTGCCGAATATTACCGTGATTATTTTATCGATTTTTTTGTTACGTCGCGCGGCGAAACACTAAGCTCAAGCAAAGTAAAGCCCACCCCTTTGACAAAGGGGGAAACTTGGGCACAGGAACGGTCATGCGTAAAAACCGTCCAGAGACTATGGCTGAAGCCATCCAATTTTGTTTTATTAAAATCCCGCTAAAAACCCTCGAGGAGCTCGAGATTAAGCCAGAGGAAGAGATGTTTGAATGCCATTTTGGTTTAGGCATGTGGCTGCGTAATAGTCTGGGGTTATGGTCAGGTGGCCCTTTGCTCGCCCTTGAATGTGTGCATCCCGACGATGCTTCGATGGTGATTCTTGATGAGTTGAGAAAATACATGAAACAACACCCCGATTGGCGTTTGGTGCGTCGGCAGCTCATCAAGGGTGAAAAAGAGCGTAAGCAACGGAAGAAATCGTAAGTGAACTAAGCGGGCGGTTGGCTGTCTAAAACCCAATGTACCCCTTGATGTTCCGTCCGTTGCTCTGGGTGATAGCCGCATGTTGGATCTTAGTGGCTAAGGCACAAGTGGCCCCGCTGTTACAGCCGTATATCGATAAGCATGAGCTTGCCGGGGCCGTTGTAGTCGTCGCCGATCGCGAAAAAGTTTTAGCCTATGAAACCGTCGGTTGGGCGGACATCGCCGCATCGCGTCCGATGGCCAAGGATACGCTGTTCTGGATTGCCTCGCAGTCGAAGGCCATGACTGCGGTGGCGGTGTTGATGTTAGTCGATGAAGGTAAACTCGCGTTGGATGACCCCGTGGAGAAGTATTTACCCGAGTTTCGGCAGCAGATGTTACAGGTAGAGAAAGATGCGAACCACGTTGTCTTAAAAAAGCCCTCGCATCCCATCACGTTGCGCGAAGTCTTAAGCCATACCAGTGGGTTACCGTTTAAGTCGGAAATGGAAACGCCCACGTTGGATGGCCTCCCTTTAGCGGTAGCGGTCCGCAGTTATGCTTTAACCCCTTTGCAGACCGAACCAGGGACGCATTATCAGTATTCGAATGCCGGGATTAACACCGCCGCCCGGGTCTTAGAAGTCGTCAGCAAAATGCCGTATGAGAAGTTCATGCAGGAGCGCTTGTTCAACCCTTTGGGCATGAAAGATACCACCTTTTGGCCGAACGCCGATCAAGTGGCCCGCTTGGCCAAGAGTTATCGCCCTAATGAAACTAAGAAGAATTTAGTAGAAACTCCGCTAGGTCAGTTGAAGTCGCCCCTAACGGACGAAGTCCACCGTTACCCGATGCCCGCGGGAGGGCTGTTTTCCACGGCCGCTGATACGACTATTTTCTGTCAAATGTTGCTCAACGGCGGCCAATGGCAGGGCCGTCGCTATTTGAGTGAAAATGCCTTCCAAGAGCTCACTAAGCGCCAAACGGCCTCATCCATTAAGGAAAGCTATGGGTTTGGCCTTACGATTGGGCCCGACTTCTTTGGCCATGGTGGGGCTAATGCCACAAACATGGAGATTCGGTCTGGAGCCAATCGGGTGCTGATTTGGATGATCCAGCATAACGGCTTTGTAGGTGAGGGCGGCAAGGCCCAGGGGGTCTTTAGGCATTGGGCGTTGACGGAGTTGAAGTGAATTAAAGCCGGAATCGGGTTTGACCGAGGGTAGTTATAATATAATTACATTATAACCCCGGAGTCGTATGCTGCGTAACGTCGTCATTTTAGGCGGTGGGACGGCAGGTTTGTTGATGGCAGCAAGCCTTAGGGTAAAATTGCCTGAAATTAAAGTGCAGCTGGTGGCGAGTGGGACTTTAGGCGTGATTGGGGTGGGCGAGGGTAGTACGACGGACTTCCCGAATTTCTTGCACGGCTTTTTGGAAATCCCCCCTGCGGAATTTTATCGGGCGGTGAAGCCTGCTTTAAAATTAGGTATCCGTTTTGATTGGGGTCCACGCTCGCATTACCACTACAGCTTTTCGGGAGCGATGCGCCAGCAGGTGCAACCTTCGGGGCTGCCTTGTGGTTATGTGGCCGAGGAAAATATCGTGGGAGCAGATTTAGTGACCGCGTTGATGGAGCAACGCCGCGTTTTCTTACAACACCCTCAGGGGCCCTGGCCCGAGGTGAAGCAAACCATCGGGTATCACATTGAGAACGCCGAGTTAGCAGTTTTTTTGGAAGGCTATGTTAAGCGCTTAGGCGTGGAAATCCTGGAAGGCGATTTGGCCGAAGTGATGATGGCAGGGGAGACCGTGCGAGCCTTGCGGTTGCAGGATGGGCGTGTCTTAGAAGCGGATTTCTTGGTCGATGCCTCCGGTTTCCGCTCCGAATTGATTGGGAAACATTTCAAGACGCCCTTTATCAGTTATCGCGACTCGTTAATTTGCGATCGAGCCATTGTCGGGGGTTGGCAGCGTACCTTTGAGCCCATTTTACCTTACACCGTCGCAGAGACGATGGACGCCGGTTGGGCTTGGCAAATTGAACACCCCACGCGAATCAATCGTGGTTACGTTTACTGTTCTGGTTTCATTTCCGATGAAGCGGCCGAAGCCGAGTTTCGTAAAAAGAATCCCAAGGTCGGTCCCACGCGGGTGGTGCCTTTTATGCCCGGGCGCTATGCCCGGCAGTGGAAGCATAACGTCTTTGCGGTCGGTAATGCGGCGGGCTTTGTAGAACCCTTGGAGGCCACTTCGCTTTTAGTCATTTCCCACGAGTGCCGTTTCTTAGTGACCGCTTTAAAAGAATCGGGCGGTGATCCCACGCCCACGGTGGTAAACTGCGTCGACCGTTTAAGCGGTGGGCTGTGGGATGAGATTCGGGATTTCCTCGCCGTCCATTATCGTTTTAACCAGCGCCTAGATACGCCCTTTTGGCAGCATTGTCGGCGAGAGGTGGCCTTAAAGGGAGCGGAGTCGATTGTAGAGTATTACGAGCAAAACGGCCCGAATTACCTCGCTGAATCCGAACTCATCAAACCTATCCAGAGTGTCTTTCAATTAGAAGGCTATTGGTTACATTTAGTGGGCATGAAGGTGCCGCACCAGCGTGCCTCGCGTGCCACGGAGACAGATCGTCAGGTGTGGGCTCAGCATTGTGCGGCGAACCTGCATCGAGCGGAGCAGCATGGGATGACCGTCGCGCAATCGTTGGCCGTCATGCACAATCCTCGGTGGCAATGGACGCCAGGTTTTTATCGCTAGGTTAAGTCGGACGGTTTTTCCTGTAATAACGCTGGAGCAGAGTCTAAAAACTGTTCTTATCGTATTCGTCCATGGCGACCATCTTATGCATGAAGTGGGGAACCAAGTATGGCCCCGAGTATGTGAATCGACTCCATTCGATGGTGCAGCGGCATTTGACCCTGCCACATCGCTTTGTCTGTTTAACGGATAACTCTGCTGGCTTGAATCCAGGCATCGAAACTTTCCCAATTCCGAGCTTAGAATTGCCTGCCGGGGCACCGGAGCGTGGTTGGACGAAGCTGGTCTCCTTTTCGCCCGCCCTGCTGGCGGAGAATGGCCCGGCCTTAAAAGGTGAAGTCCTCTTCTTAGATATCGATATTGTGATCGTCGGCAACATGGACTCGTTCTTCCAACAACCAGGAGATTTCTTAATCATTCGGGACTGGCAGAAAGGCCACTACACCGGCAATTCCTCGGTGTACCGTTGGACGGCTGGGGCTCACCTCGATGTGCTAGAGTATTTTAGGAATCATTTAGAAGCCGTGCGGCGCCGGCACCGTAATGAACAAGAATATCTTACGGCCCAACTCAGTGCGCAGGGCAAGGTCAGCTATTGGCCCGAAACCTGGTGTCGCAGTTTCAAGCGCCACTGCGTTAAGTATTTTCCGTTCTCCTTTTTTCAGACCCCTACCATTCCGGAAGGTGCGAAGATTATTGTTTTCCACGGGGTGCCTAATCCCCCTGACGCTTTGGTCGGGCGTAGCGGCAAGTGGTATCGCAAGGTCTTACCGACCCCGTGGATTGCAGATAACTGGAAGTAAGCCGGGCTCCGTTTAGGAGGCGGGCTTTTCTTCGGCGTCAGGCTCGTCGTTCGCCGCTTCGGCTTTCGCTTCCGCTTGCGAGCTCAAGATAGGCTGAGCGAACAGACGGCCATCGGGTAGGTTGGCAATATAACCCTCCGAGATGAGGAACGTCAGGTCCGCAATCAGTTGCTTCTTCGCTTCTTCGGTGGCCGTTTCACCGAGCAAGTTGAGGACCAAGTCCTTGGCGTGCTGGGCTGGTTTACGATCGAGCGAGTCAAAGATTTTGGCCATTGCATCGCTGAAGGTCGACTTCGGGTCGCGGCATCGACGACGCACGCTGCAAGCGTAGGTAATCCCTTTGGAACCCTTGCGGTAGAGGTGGAAGCCTTCTTTGCGCAGGCGCCCACGGATGCCGTTGGCGGTTTCGAGGGGAAAGCGGCGTTGTTGGTCGAGGGCAAAGCGGATTGAATCCACGAGCGGGCCGGGGGCGAGGTCTTTGAGGATGCTGCCGCGGCAGCGAACCCAAGGGAGCATTTTGACCACCAGGTCTTTGCGGTGGACGAGCAAGAAGGCCCGGGCGGCATCGAGGCTTTCCAACCGTTCGGGTTCACCCTCTTTGCGGTCTTTGGGCACGTATTCTGTGCGGCGCGACATGCCCTTAAGCCAAGCATCGATGGCTTCTTGTTCGCGGACCATTTCTAATTTGCTCTTAAAACGATCGAAGGGGACGTTCGGGAAGTTGCGCGTGTGGTGTTCGCGCAAGTTGCGTTGGTAACTATGGTGCGTCGGGGCGCCCAAGATTTTTCCAGTTTGGGGGCAACGGGCGACCATCAAGAATGAACCCTTAGGAGCTTCGATTTCTACTTCCACCGTCTCAAAGAATTTATCCAGGTGATGGGACATCACGTGGTTGACCACTTCCGTTTCGGTTAAGAACGGATGACTATCGGGAATGGAGAGTGCGAGGGGTGTGGCGGGTTGGCCGTTTCTTTCCAACGGGCGAATCACGATGGAAAGGCGGTCTTCCTTATCTAAAATCAACTGAGCGACCTCGAAGAGCTCGTAGGTCATCTTACTTTTCTTCATCGCCCCACCGAGTAACTCGAACTTCGCGTCGTCGGGGTAGAACGTGCTGCTAACGATGGGTTGGAAGGGTGGTGGCTCTTCGGACCAAGCACGAGGACCGCGATCGGAACGGAAACCACCGCGACGGTCGTCCCGGCGATCATCACGACGTGGGCCGCCTTGACCTTGGCCGGGGCCTTCACGACGTGGGCCACGACGATCTCCTTCACCCGAAAAACGTGGACCGGAGGGGCCATCGCGGCGGGGGCCGCGGTTTTCGCGGAAACCCTTGGAGCCACTGCTCACATTCTCAGCAGGTCCGCTGACCCAGGAAGGCCCAAAGCCAAGCGAGGAAAGGTCCAGTTCAAAGGATTTTTCCTGGGGAGGGTTATTTTCGGCCGATTCGGGAGACATGGAGGCATTTAGAGTTGGGAAACTAAGTGATTTGGCAAGCGTTGGCATTCGTGCTTCTTTTTTCTTGCACCGCACGCAGGGTGTTCCAGCGTGCACCTTCTAGTTATTGCTCAGGTGGTGGAATGGCAGACACGCATGCTTGAGGTGCATGTGCCGCAAGGTGTCCGGGTTCAAGTCCCGGCCTGAGCACCAATTTAAAGGTTCGGCGGGGTTTGGGTTCTATTTTGGTTCACTTGCCCCGAAAGAATTCACAATGATGGCGTCATGGCGACGCCACAACCGTTACAAGTCTTGATTCTAGGGTCGGGGGGACGAGAGCACGCGCTACTCAAGGCCTGTTTGCGTAGTCCGCGGGTGCAACGCGTCGCCGTGGCTCCTGGAAATGGCGGGATGGCTTTGGAAGCAGAATGTTTACCCGTGGATCTAGGTAACCCCGAAGCCGTTTTGGCTTTGGTGCAAAAGACCGCGACGAATTTTGTCATTGTCGGCCCCGAGGTTCCTTTGGCGGCCGGGGTGGTGGATGTCTTAGAAGCTGCGGGCGTGCGAGTTTATGGGCCCTTGGCCGCCGGGGCGAAGTTGGAAGCCAGCAAAGCTTTTACTAAAGAATTTCTTTTTCGTTATAAAATCCCCACGGCCGCTTCCGCGACTTTCACCGATTTAAATCGCGGGTTGGAGTATTTGCGTACTCAGCCCATGCCCATCGTGATCAAAGCTTCTGGCTTAGCGGCCGGGAAGGGCGTGGTCATTGCGCAAACCTTGGTTGAGGCTGAGACCGCTTTGCGCGACATGATGGAAGCCAAAGTTTTTGGCAAGTCGGGCGAAGAAGTCGTCATCGAGGAGTTCATGCAAGGCGAGGAAGCCTCGATTATGTTAATGGTTTGTGGCGAAGAATATTTGATGCTGCCGCCCAGTCAGGATCACAAACGAGTGGGCGAGGGTGATACGGGTTTGAACACGGGTGGTATGGGGGCTTATGCACCGACGACCGTGGTGACGCCCGAGGTTGAAGGCCGTTTGCGTACCGAGATTATTGAGCCCACTTTACGGGGTTTAAAACGCGAGGGAATCGATTATCGCGGGACGCTTTATGTTGGCATCATGGTTACGTCCCAAGGCCCCAAAGTCGTCGAATTCAATGTCCGTTTTGGCGATCCCGAGTGCCAGGTTTTAATGCCTTCGTTGGCGACGGATCCAGTTGAAATCATGGAGCAAATTGCGGCAGGTACTTTCAAGCCTTCGCAGGTTAAGTTACGCCCTGGAGCTACCATAATTGTCGTGTTGGCGGCGGGTGGCTATCCGGGAGACATTCGCAAAGGGGATGTCATCACCTTACCCGCTACTTTGCCTGCTGGCGTAGATATTTTACATGGCGGCACTCAACGTCTGTCTGATGGCAGGGTGGTGACGTCTGGAGGGCGGGTTTTGGGGGTCGTGGCGCATGGGGCGACTTTACAAGAAGCATCCCAGAAAGCTTACGCCGTCATTCCAACGATTCAGTTTACCGGGATGCATTACCGCCGGGACATCGGGTATCGGCAGTTAAAACGCGACGGAGTGCTCTGAGCACTTGAACCTAGGAAAAAGCTCTTTAATTTGAGGGTATGGCAGGCGAACGCGACACGGTGACCTTTATCTGCACGGGCAACACTTGTCGTAGTCCGATGGCCGAAGGTTTGTTGCGGGCCGCGTTAGCGAAACGAGGTGGCCCGGAGTTAGCCCATTTAAAAGTCACCTCCTTAGGTTTAGCCGCGATGGGGGGTGAACTCCCTTCGACCAATTCGGTGCGTGCGATGGCCCGCATCGGTTTGGACATTGCGAATCACCGGAGCCGTCGCTTGACCCAGGCTGATTTAGATCGAAGCCTCATCGTGTTCGGCATGACCGATTCACACCTGCATGCCTTGCAGGCCCGTTTTGATTCCTTACCGCCTCAGGTGATGCTGATGCGCGAGGTCATACCGCAGTCCACCTCTTGGGAAATTCCTGACCCCTTTGGCGGTGATTATCGGGAATATGAAGCCACGCGTGATTCCATGATTGAAGCAATGCCTGCGATGCTTGAATTTCTGCGTAAGCATTTTACTCAATGAGTTCTAAACCCACGATTTCCTTTGGCAGCGATCACGGAGGCTTGGCCCTGCGACGTGATTTAATTGAGGCCTTACGGGCGAAAGGTTATTCCGTCTTGGACCGGGGGACGAATACGACCGAGTCCTGCGACTACCCTGATTACGCCCACGCCGTGGGGGCGGACATCACGAGTGGGCAGGCCGCTTTAGGGATTTTAATTTGTACGACCGGCATTGGTATCTCGATTGCAGCGAATAAAATGCCCGGCATTAGGGCGGCTTTAGTCCAAAATCCTGACGCCGCCGCCTTGTCGCGCCGCCATAATAACGCAAATGTCCTGTGTTTTGGGGCTAAGTACGTCGACCTCCCCTTGGCCTTAACTTGCACTGATGCTTTTTTGACAGCCGAGTTTGAGGGTGGGCGCCACAGTCGCCGGGTGGATAAATTAGAATCTTGTGGATAACTCAGGCCCTTTGTCGTTGCCTCGCCCAACTTAACTTTTTCGCATCCTACCTTAACCATGACTGCCATTCGTCGCATTCCCTTAGCTCAACTCGATCCCGCCATCGACGCCTTAATCAAGGCGGAGCTAAAGCGTCAGCAAACCCACATTGAACTCATCGCTTCGGAGAACTTCACGTTACCTGCGGTGATGGAAGCGCAGGGTAGTGTGCTAACGAATAAATACGCCGAAGGTTATCCGGGCAAACGCTGGTATGGCGGTTGCGAGCATGTGGATGCCATCGAGCAAATTGCGATTGATCGCGCCAAGGCACTCTTTGGGGCAGACCATGCCAATGTGCAACCTCACTCGGGCAGTCAGGCTAACGCGGCGGTTTACTTTGCGACGATTAAGCCCGGCGACAAAATCTTGACGATGAACTTGTCGCACGGCGGTCACTTGACGCACGGCAATGCGGCCAATTTCTCGGGCAAACTCTATCAAGTGGTCCATTATGGCGTAGGTGCCGATGGCCGTATCAACTATGACGAAGTGGCTGAAATGGCACAGCGCGAAAAGCCCAAGATGATCACCGTTGGGGCTTCAGCCTATGCTCGTGAAATCGACTTCGAACGCTTTGGCAAAATTGCGCGCGAGAACGGGGCCTTACTCCTCGCTGACATTGCCCACATCGCGGGCTTAGTGGCTGCGGGGGTGCATCCATCTCCAGTGCCTCATGCGGATTTCGTCACGACCACGACGCACAAGACGTTGCGCGGTCCACGTGGCGGTTTGATTTTATGTAAAGCGGAGCATGCTAAGGCCATTGATTCGTCGGTCTTCCCTGGCGCTCAAGGCGGTCCTTTAGAGCACGTCATTGCGGCAAAGGCAGTTTGCTTTGCGCAATGTGCGACGCCTGAATTTAAGGAATACGCGCAACAAGTTGTGGCCAACTCGCGTGCCTTGGCCGCGGAGTTGATGCGACTCGGCTTCGGCCTTATCAGCGGTGGTACGGACAATCACCTCAGCTTAATCGATTTACGCAAGAGCCACCCCAATGTTTCGGGTAAGGATGCCCAGTTGGCCTTGGATGCCGCTCATATCACCACGAACAAAAATACCGTGCCTGATGAGACCCGTAGTCCCTTCCAAGCGAGCGGTATTCGGGTCGGCACTCCCGCCGTCACTTCGCGTGGCATGAAGGAGCCGGAAATGAAACAAATTGCCCAAGCGATTGCCGTGGTGCTTTCCGATCCGCAGAACCCTGCCAAGATTGAGGAAGGCAAGCAAATCGCCTTGAATTTATCTGCTCGTTTTCCCTTGCCCTATTAAGAAAAAAACTTCTTTTTGGGCTTTCCTCTTTTTTGATTCTCACCTAAATTTATGTCGTACCCCTCCCCATCTATGAATACCCCTACCCGTAAATCACGCAAAGGCTTCACGCTCATCGAATTGCTGACCGTGATCGCCATTATCGGCATTTTGGCTGCCGTGCTCTTCCCTGGAGTTCAGGGTGTGATGCTCTCTGCCAAGAAAAACTCTGCTCTGAACAAGATTCGTTCAATCGGCCAAGGCTACATGAACTGGGCTGGTGGCACGAAGTCGATTGCTACGGGCGCTTGGGCTAGCAGTCTTAATCAGACCACCAGCGTCTCCGGTTACGCTGCAATCTTGGCTTACGGTGCGACCTTGAATTCAGGTAGCCTCTGGTTCGTTGATGGTGACCCCGCGGTCGACCTCATCGCTCAAATCCCTGCTAACGTGATCACCGTTTCTGGTTCCACGATCTCGATTAACACCCAATTCGCCACGGCGATGTCGCAAGGTAAGTCGAGCTGGGATTTATACACCCCTACTTCTCGTTCGCTCGTCGGTAACGTCACCACGCCCTTAGGTTGGAGCCGCGGTTTGACGATTGCTGGTACTTGGCCTGCTGCTGGTACGGGTGCACAAGATTCCATTTGGGGTACCTCGGGTGGTCACATCTGCTACGGTGACGGCCACGTCTCCTGGGTCTCCGACACCACGACCGCGGGTACGAATCCTTTCACGAAGACCGATGGTACGCCTTCGGCTTCTTACAAGGATGCGATTCCTACGACGGCTGCTTTGTTAACGCAAAACTAAGCCGAAGCGATTCTGCTAAACAGAGCCCCAGTTCGCTGGGGCTTTTTTGTTTTCAGATTTCACGGTTCAACCTAACTTTAAACTTATGAGCCAATTGCGCCCTTGGGTGGACGCCTGTCGTCCGAAGACTTTGGTCGCCGCTATTGTGCCCGTGGCCTTAGGAGGGGCGGTGCTGGCGATGTATGGGGCGAAGGTAAACCTCTTAGCACATCCTGATTTTTGGAGCACGCTAGGTCGCTGTGCGGGTTTTGCCCTCGGCGTACAAGTCGCTTGTAATTTCGCCAATGACTTGGGCGACTCTTTGCGTGGGGCGGATACTCCGGAGCGCGTCGGCCCGCGGCGGGCCGTGGCCCACGGGGAGATCAGTCCGCGGGCGATGGGTTGGGGGATTGCTGTTGCCTGTGGATTGGCTTTGGCCTGTGGGTGGCAGGTGGGGTTGACCTCTCCCGCGTTAATCGTGGCTGGGTTTCTCGCGATTATTTTAGCCCTCGCTTATACCTTGGGTCCGTACCCCTTGGCTTATCATGGCTTAGGCGATGTTTTTGTGGTCGCTTGCTTTGGGCTGCAGGCGACGGCGCTGACGGTCTTTGCTTTATATAAGAAATTGAGTAGCGGAATGGATGTGGTGATGCCATGGATGCCGGCGATTTTAGCCGGCTTGGGTTTAGGCTTACTGGCCGATAATATTCTACTGGCTAATAACGCCCGCGATTATGAAACCGATACGAAGGCCGGCAAACGTACCTTGGTCGTTCGTTGGGGCCGCGATTTTGCCCGTCGCTTACACGGCTTTAATATCATCGTTGGGCTTGGCTGTTTGGCTCTGGTCTTTGGTGGCTGGCCTTTGTGGTTAGCTCCGCTGGCCTGGTGGCAGCATCGGCAGTTTCGTCAAGCCCAGCAGGCTCAGGAATTCATTCCCAGTCTCGCCCAAGCGGCGATTTTACTGCTTCTGGCGGGCCTCGTGTGTGTAACTGTCGCTTGCCTCCAAGGGTCGATTCCAATCAAACTTTTGCTGCGATGACGCCTCACCCATCCTTCGCCTCACAACTCGAGGCTTTAGTCGCTGGCAGTCACCGTCCTTCTTGGGATGAGTATTTTTTGGCTACGGCGATTCTCGTTAGCTCGCGTTCCAGTTGCGAACGTTTGCACGTGGGTTGCATCATCGTTTCTACGGGTAAGCATCCCAATCGCTTAGTCGCTGCCGGCTACAATGGTTTCTTGCCGGGGGCGCCGCATGATTCGCAGGTGCGCGACGGTCATGAGCAAGCCACCGTGCATGCGGAACAAAATGCGGTAGCCGATGCTGCTAAGCGCGGGGTTTCGCTCCAAGGCACCATCTGTTACGTGACCCACTTTCCTTGTATAAATTGTGCGAAGATTTTGGCGGCGGCGGGCATTACCGAGATTCGCTATCGTCATGATTACAAAAATGACCCGCTAGTTTTCGAAATTTTAAAACAAGCTGGGGTACAGGTTCGCCAACTCACGTAATGGCAGCCAAGTTTCCATCGTTAGCAGGGCAGTTGCTGATTTCGCACCCCTTGCAGCAGGATGAGAATTTTGGCGAAACCGTCGTCTTGATGCATGTGCATGATCGCGAAGGGGCGATGGGGGTGATTTTAAATCGCCCCATGGGGAAGTGTTTAGGCGAGTTGAAGGTTGAACTGATGGGTTCGCCCTTGGCCTCGATTCCTTTGCACCTCGGTGGGCCTGTCGCTACCGATCGCATGGCCTTCGGCGGATGGCGTTTCGGTAGCCGTGGGCCCGCGGCCTTACGTTATGGCATCAGCGAAGCGGAAGCCATCGAGTTGACGCAGGATGAACAGTTTCACCTCTTCGCTTTTGTCGGATATGCTGGTTGGAGTCCGGGGCAGTTGGAGCAGGAATTGAAACAAAAAGTTTGGGTGACAGCGCGCTTTGAACGACAGCACGAACACCTTGAAGGTCGCAACTTATGGTTGCGGTTATTGTGGCAGCATCGTCCCGATTTATTGCTCGAGATGAAGTCGCCTGAAGATTTAGGCCTGAACTGATTTTAGATTCCCGCGAGCAAGATGCTGACTTGGCGAATCAAGGTCTCGCCGGCTTTCTTGGTGTCAGGCGTGATCATCTTATGCTGCACGAGCACGTCTTTTAATTGGTAGTTGAGGCCCACGTAGCTCCAGCGCCCCTGGGGCAGTTGCAGGCTTTGTGGAGGCAGGGCCAGCCACTTTTTGGGAACCCCTTCCCAGGTGAATTCAACATACCAGCCTGCGGCCTTTTTTGCATCGCCACTGACTAAGCTGGGGTGGCGTTTGACGAAATCGGGAGCATGGTCGGTGCGAATCGTCACCGCCAAGGCGGTTGGCTCATTTTGCAGGCCAGACAGCAGGTTGATGCGTGACGACGTGAGGACGATTTGCGGGTTAAAGCCTGCGAGGTTTTGTCCATGCCAGAGACCGTGGGGGTTGGGGACGCCGCGGTATTCAGGTTCGGTGGCATACCATGTATTAAAATTATCACTTAAACGGACCCCGATTTCGAAGTGCAGGTGAGCTCGTTCGCGGGGGATGGCTTCGGTACCGATGGAGGTGTGACCCATCACGCCAATGACTTTGCTGCGATTGATCGAATCGCCCACCTTGAGGGAAGGGTCGATGGAAGCCAAGTGAGCGTAGAGCGTGTAGACTGGCAGTTCCGCTTGGGGGTGAAACAAGACGATATACTTACCATAGCCCCCGTTCGCTTGCTTATTGAGGTAGGCCACTTGCCCATCGAGGGCGGAGTAAATCAAATCAGTCGGCTCCCCGTTCTTATCCCGAGCTGTGGCTCGAATATCTACCCCTTCGTGGAACCGATGCCCATCTTCGCGCACCATCCCGAAGCCACCGGATTCAGGTCGCCCTGACGCCGTCGCTTGCAAGTAATCCAAGGGGCTATGAATGGTGGTGCGATCCAGCGAGGTTGGCCAAACGATTTCAGTCGCGAACAAGTTTAAGCCACTTGTTGCGAGGAGGACGCCTGCCCAACGCCAGAAAATCACTTGCCTTCCTTGTCCTTTAATTTGCGCAGTTTAACGATGGTGGCGTTGAGCTTCTTGCTGAGAGCTACGGCCGCTTCATCGTTGGACATGCCTTTTTGTTCGACGTGGAAGAGTAAATTGCCGTCCACGACTTGCTGTTCGATGGGCATGATGCCGACCGTGTCTTCATTGACTACAAAGATGAAATGCTTGCCGATGGCTTTGGCCGAATACTCCATGATTTTAGCGGCCGAGTCGCGGTCGACTTGGACCAGCAGGAAGCGTTGGCGCAGGTCAGGATCGCCTGCTTCCACTACATCCGTGGCTAAAATTTCTTCGGCTTGAACCAGTGCTTTCGGGAGGACGTAGAGCTTCAGTCCGCTCACGGCCAATTGCACCTGCAGGCGCATGGCACTGCTGGTTGATTCTGGGGCTTCCAAGAAGACCGAGCCGAAGGAGTCGTGGGAGAAATCGTTGGTTTTACAACCGACGAAGCTCGCGATGGACAGGGCGAGGATAAAAGAACGAAGGAGGGTCATGAAATTAGCCTACGAGCAAATCGAGAGAGGCGCCGACTTGGAGGAGGTGGGAAGGTTGCAGGTCGATGGCCGGCACGTGGTAGAGGGATTTAGTGGCCGTGTGAACGTAGGGAATTTGGCCGTTGGCGGCGGGGCCGGCTTGGCGCAGGATTCGTTTACGTTCGAGGAGCATTGCCAAGATGTGTTTCAGCACGGCTTTGTCGCCTGAAGGGTCTGCGGCATCTTCGTAGAGCGACAGGAAAAATTCTTCGCGTGAAGCGAGGAGTTGGGCCCGTTGAACTTGTTCTTCTTGGCCGCGATCTTTCACTTCGCGCGTCCACTTGCCGAGCAAGATACCGTTCGGTTTGAAGTCTGCCGCAAATTCGCTCAGCACATCACTGCGATCAATATGGCCACCGAGCGGCTTGTGTACGATGCAAACGACCGAGTCGCCCGTATGAAGTTCTCGACCTGAAGAGGCACAAATGGGTGCCAAAGGTTTTACCTGCCATTCCATGAAGTCACGATGCATTAAGGACGCTGTGGCGGGCAATCTTTAACCACCACAGTTTGACGTCGAGTTGGCCGGAAACAGGCGGACTATTGCTTTTCGGCTGACTTCTAGGCGGGGTCGCCTTTCTTAGTTTGATGGCAACAGAAGCGACTCCCGCAGGCTTGGCCCTTTTGGTGGTGGACGTACAGACGGCTTTTTTACCAGCGATGTCGCAAGGGGAGCGTTGTTTGCGTCGCTGTGAACTCGCTGTGAAGGCGGCGCGGCTATTGGGACTCCCTATTTTCTTCACGGAGCAAGTGCCCCATAAGTTGGGTCCTACCCATCCGGATCTTTTGCAGTCGGCTGGCGAGACGGCCCAAGTTTTTGCGAAAACCAGTTTTTCCGCCTGGGCGGTCGAGGATTTAGTGCAGGCCTGTGAGGCTCAAGGGGTTGAACACCTTTTAATTTGCGGCTTGGAAGGCCCTGTTTGCGTTTATCAAACCGCCTTACAAGCCCAGCAGGCCTTGGGCGGGGTGACGATTTTGGCGGATGCCGTCACCGAACGACGCCCTGAAGATACGGCGGTATGTTGGGCGACTTTGCGGTCGGCGGGGGTCCAAGTTTTACCGACGGAGACCGTTTTTTACGCATTGGTCGGTGGGGCACAGCACCCGCAGTTTAAGACGTTTACGGATCTGATTAAACGCGGCTAGAACTGATCCACGGCCAAGGCGGGAGCTGGACTGATTTGCAGGCCCGTTGGTAAACCGCTTTCGCACCACGCCGCGAAGGCAATCATGCCTGCATTGTCGCCGCAATGAGCCGGGTCGGCGATGAGTATTTTGACTCCGGATTTTTGGGCGAGGCTGCTAAGTCGAGTGCGCAAGGTTTGATTGTTTGCTACGCCACCTGAAAGTCCCAGTGAGCGGTAGCGTTTTTGATGCAGTGCGGCGCTGGCTTTGGAAATTAACTGCCCGAGGATAGCGTCTTGGTAGCCAGCGCACAGGTGCGGCAACTCGGCCGCCACGGCTTCATCCGACATCGTTTCTAGCTGATAGCGCAGGGCCGTTTTTAATCCGGAAAAACTAAAACGCAGGTCCGATTTTTCCGGAATACCACGTGGGAAAATAAATTTATCTGGTTGGCCGAGTTGAGCCTTTTGCTCGATGAGGGCACCACCAGGGTAGGGAAGCCCTAACAGTCGGGCCCCTTTATCATAGGCTTCACCAGCGGCATCATCGACCGTGCGTCCAATCACCGAAAGTTTTAAGTGTTCGTCGATTTCAATCAGCAGGGTGTTGCCTCCCGATACGATGAGGCCCAAGTGAGGCAGCAGGCTGCGACGCGTCGTTAAGAACTCTGTTGGATGGGCGCGATGAACGGGGATGAAGGGCGAGTGGGCGTGGGCTCGCAGGTGATTCACGCCAACGAGGGGACAAGAAAGTGAGAGGGCGAGCGAGCGTGCCATCGTGACGCCGAGCGACAAGCAGGGCAGCAAGCCTGGACCGCGGGTCACGGCGAGCGTGGTGACCTGGGGTAAATCGTCGCGAAAGGCCTCTAGTAATAAGGGAAGGGCACTCAGGTGCATGCGACTGGCTAGCTCTGGCACCACGCCGCCGTATTGCTGGTGATTAGCCGCTTGCGAACTGATCAGTTCACGGACGATGCCAGCCTTGGGGTCGAAGAGGGCCAAGGCTGACTCATCGCAGGAACTCTCGATGGCCAGAATCATCAAGCCTCATACAGTCTAATTTAGTCGATTGCTCAACCTCGATTCGTCTGGCGGAACTAAAAAGACTGCGTCACCTTGGGGGCGTGGAAATCAAGGAGCGTCATGATGCCCTCGTGGGCTTGTTGCGAGCCGAGGCCCGCGGCGGACTCGTTGCTTTTAATCGTTTAGTCCAACTGGCACTCTATGCTCCACATTTAGGTTATTACACCACCTCGCAAACGCGCGTCGGCAAGTCGGCGGGAACGGACTTTACCACGGCTGCGGTGCTCGGTCCGATGTTTGGTGAGCTGTTAACGGCGGCGGCGCAGTCGATGGTAGGTGACACGAAGTCATATACCTTGGTGGAGATGGCTGCTGAGCCAGGACAGGCTCCTTTTGCTAGTGTTTTGGGGTCTTTTGCCGGCTATCAACGGATTGGTTGGTCGGATGATGAGGTTTGGCCCGAACGCAGTATCGTGGTGTCGAACGAACTTTTAGATGCCCAGCCCTTTCACCGTTTAATTTTTCAAGGCGGGTGCTGGCAGGAATTAGGGGTGCGCGTCGATGGCCCAGAACTTACCGTAGAAGTGTTGCCACAGTTCAGTTCGATGGAGGTAGAGGCTTTCGCGCACAGTTTGCCCAAGGTGGTCAGCGAAGGCTGGATCTTGGATGTATCTTTAGCGGCGGAAGCGCTCCTTCGTAAAATCGTACAGGCTCGGTGGCAGGGCGCTTTAATTTTTTTAGATTACGGCAAAACGCTGGCCCAATGTTTGGAGTCTTCACCTGCGGGCACCGCGCGTTCGTATGCGAAGCACCAGATGTCGGGACAATTGTTAGAAAACTTAGGTTCACAGGATTTAACCTGCCATGTGCTTTGGGATCGCCTGTTGCCGATTGTGGAGCAGGCCGGGTTTCGGAAGGTCAGTGTAGAGCGCCAAGAAGCTTTTCTGGTAAAGCGAGCAGGTGGGTTGATGGAGCGCTGGGCGACCTCGGGAGATCTGGAGTTAACCAGTCGACTCAGAGCGTTTACCCACCCCGCTCATTTTGGGGCTAAATTCCAAGTTTTGTCGGGAATTCGCTGATTTAGCGTCGGAGCGGTTATTTTTAGAACTCTTTGTCGACCTAAGGGAAACTTCTCCTTTGTTTAGGGTCTAATACCCATACCCTATGAAGTCTTTATCTCTGGCATTTTTATGGCTTGGCCTATCTGCCGTCCCCGCGTTGGCGGAGACCAAGGTCATTCAGGCCTTTGAAGGCGATGGCTTTGACAGTTGGCAGACCACGGGCACGGCTTTCGGTCTCGCTCCCGTGGCGGGCCATTGCGATGGCGTTAATGGGGAGTTTCGCAATTACGGTGGTAACTCCCTGGTTTGCTCGGGGCATGGTGGCGATGCTGCGACGGGCACGTTGACCTCGCCCGTGCTCTTACTCAATGACCCCTACCTCGGCTTCTTAATTGCGGGTGGTAATCACCCAGGCAAAACCGCCGTGCAGTTGGTGATTGAGGGTAAAGTCGTCCGCGAAGCCGTGGGCAAAAATGACTTATTCCTGCGAGAAGTGGTGTGGGATATTAAAGAATTTAAAGGTAAGCGTGGCGTCATCCGCATCGTGGACAATGAAGTCGGTCCATGGGGCATCATTGCGGCGGATCACTTTGTGTTCTCCACGGACGAGAAACCCAAGTTCCCCACCGGAGGTCGTCCAAAGCAGAAGGCACAAAATAATTTAGTGCGCGTGGCGGGTGAGGGCAGTGCGGCTTTAGAGCCAGGGGCCTCGTTTAAAGTCACGGGTGGACATGCCGAAACCGGGGTGACTTCGCCTACGGCGATTTCATTCGGTAATGATGGTAGCCTCTATGTAGCCGAGACGCACCGTTTCCGCTTTGGCGTCGAGGATGACCGCAATAATTTATATTGGTATCACGATGATTTGGCGTCCATGACCACCGCCGATCGCTTGGCTTTGCATAAGAAATGGGCGAATAAGAAATCCCTCGAGTGGATGACGGCGAAGTCGGAAGTTATTCGTCACTTGAGCGACGAGCAAGCTGATGGGGTGTTCGTGAAGTCGAAGGTATTTGCCGATAAGTTTAACGATGTTTTGGATGGTACCGGTTCGGGGGTGATGGCGTGGGACGACACGGTCTACTTTGCCTGCATTCCTAAATTATGGATGTTGCATGATCCTAAGCAGGACGGCGTGAGCACGGAACGTAAGGTGATTGAAGAAGGCTTTGGGGTGCGCGTTTCGCTCTCAGGTCACGACATGAATGGTTTCGTGATTGGTCCCGATGGTCGCGTTTGGGGGACGATTGGGGACCGTGGTTTTAATTTTACGACCAAGGAAGGTCGCAAGTATGACTCGCATAACCGAGGTGCGGTGTTCCGTTTTGAGCCTGATGGCACGGACTTCGAAGTCGTCCACTTCGGTTTAAGAAATCCTAAAGAATTGGCTTTTGACGAGTATGGTAATGGTATCTCGGTTGATAATAATTCGGACCAAGGCGACGCTGCCCGTGTGGTGTATGTTGTCGAAGGTGCGGATTCCGGTTGGGAAATGGAACACCAGACCATGTTCACTTTCCACCGTGAAATCGGTCTCGAGCAGCGTCCGCCTTCGCGCTGGATGACGGAAAAAACTTGGGAACTACAAAATCCGATTCAGCCCGCGTTCATTATTCCCCCGGCGGCGTATATCACTTCTGGTCCCTCGGGCTTAACGTATCACCCCGGAGCAGGTTTCTTAGAAGCGGAAGCACAACACTTCCATATTTGTGACTACCGTGGTTCCGCCCCGGCTTCGGGTATTTGGTCTTTCAAGATGGAGCCCTCGGGTGCCGGGATGAAGATGACCGAATCGCACCAATTGCTTTGGGGTGTGGCGGCGACCGATGTTGAATATGACTGGAAGGGTCGCTTGGTGGTGGCGGACTTTATTACCGGTTGGGAATCGCATGATGCCGGCCGGATTATCACGCTCACGGCGGATAAGGTGATGAAAGCTGAGGCGGCTCGCGAAGTGGCGGGTTTGATGCGCGATGGTTTTGCGAAGCGCAGTTCGGCGGATTTAGCTAAGCTCTTAGCTCACGACGACCAGCGCGTCCGCTTGCGGGCTCAATTAGAACTCACGCGTCGGAGTGATGCGGTGGAGCGTTTTGTGAAAGCGACCCAATCGACTAACCCCTTAGAACGCGTTCACGGCATTTGGGGTTTGGGTATCTTGGCTCGTCGTGGTCCAGCGCTTACGCCCGGTATGGCGTGGACGACTCCCACGCCCAAAGCTCCTTTGGCGGAGCGCGTGGCCGTGGCTAAGTTGCTGATTCCGTTGCTGACGCATCCCGATGCGGAAGTGCGGGCGCAAACTTTGAAAGTCATCGAAGAAGCCCCCTTGGCGGGCAATGATTTGCCCTTGGGACAACTCATCTTGGATCCCTCGCCCCGCGTGCGTTCGTTTGCTACGATTGCGGCGGCACGTTTAGGTGCCGACAAATTCCTGCCAGAAATTTTGACGATGTTGCGGGAGAATGCGGATAAAGATCCGATCCTGCGTCACGCTGGTTCGTTCGCGATTGATGCGCTCGCGAAGACCCCCGCGACTTTTGATGCCATTGCCGGCGATGCCAACGCCTCGGTACGTTTGGCGGCGGTGATAGTGTTGCGTCGGCGCGGAGATGCTTCGGCGAGCCGTTTCTTAAAGGACGCCTCCACCACGGTGGCTGATGAAGCCATTCGGGCCATTCACGATTTAGCCTTTGAGCCAGCTCGCCCCGCCGTGGCTGCCTTGTTGGACCATCGCGACGAACGTGCTTGGACGCCCTTTATGTTGCGTCGTCTGATTCACAGTGCTTTCCGCTTAGGCGGAGAGCAGAATGCGGCGCGCGTGGTAAGCGTGGCAACGGATGTTAAACTCCCTGATGAAGTTCGCAGCGAAGCTTTACGACTCTTAGGTTTGTGGACCAATCCCCCGCCTGCGGATCAGTCGACGGGGCACTGGATGCCACTGGCACCTCGCCCTGCTCAAGAAGTCCAAGCCAGCCTCAGTGCGGCCTTACCTGAATTATTAAAGGGTAATTCCGAGACCCTGCGGGCCACTTTGGAACTCGTCGAAAAGTACAAGTTAGACGTCACGAAACTCTCCTCGGAGACCTTAGCCACGTTGGTGGCGAACACGAAGCTCAGTGGCGCGGCGCGCTCGAAAGCCTTAGAACTTTGGTTAGCACGTAAGCCTGAGGCGTTGGAGAAAATTGCTAATCAGTATGCCGTCGATAAGAGCGACCAAGTCGCCATGGTGGCGATGGCATCCTTGGCGCAGCTCAATCCTACCGAAGGTCTAAAAGAGTTGTCCAAAGCCGTGAAGGCGGCTTCCGCTGTGCGCCGTCAGGGCGCTTGGAAGGCCTTGGCCTCGTTGCAAGCTCCTGGCGTAGAAGCCCTTTTCATCTCGGGCCTCAAGGAACTAGAAACCGCGAAGGGCGTTTCCCCTGCGGCCTTGGAATTGATGGATGCTGCGGCGACTCGTCCGGAGCCTGCGGTCAAGGCGGCGCTGACGAACTTACAGGACGTCTTGAATAAATCGGACGATAAACTCCTGAAGTGGATGCCTGCTTTAGAAGGGGGCGATGCCGCGAACGGTTTCGCGTTATATCAAGCGCACCCTGCCGGTCAGTGCATGCGTTGTCACCGGGCTTCGGCTGATGCCCACGCGGCGGGTGGTGAAGCCGGTCCTAATTTAGCCGGCGTGGCTAAGCGGGGTGATCGCCGTTACCTCTTAGAATCGATTGTGTATTCTTCGGCGGTCGTGGTGTCGGGTTATGGCATTGTCAATGTCGAGCTCGCCAATGGAGCCACGCTGTCGGCTACGCTCTTACAAGAAACCAAAGACGCGGTGGATGTAGATGTCGCTGGTAACCGCTGGCGCATTGCCCGTCGCGATGTGAAGTCGATGACCGCACCCGTTTCGGCGATGCCAGCCTTGGATGCGCTCCTAACGCCGCATGAAGTGCGTGACTTGGTGGCTTGGTTATCGACCTTGGAGAAGGGCGTTCCGGTGGCGAAAGGCGCCGAGCCTAAGTCCTTGGATATCTCGACAATCAAGACGGTGGTCGCCAATACGGGGATTGATCCCGCCGTGATGTCCTTGGGGCGCCAAGGCTTTATGCTCTGCTCGGCTTGCCACGGTCCGAATGCCGAAGGCACCGTGATTGCGCCGCCGCTTGCTCAATCGAATTGGGTGAACGGTCCGGCCGAGAACCTGATCCGTATTCAACTGCGTGGCTTACAAGGGCCCATCAAGGTTTCCGGTAAGGATTATCAACTGCCGGCTCCGATGCCTGCCCAAGCGCAGCAGACCGATGAGCAAATTGCCGCCGTCTTAACCTACGTGCGCAACTCGTTCGGTAATCACGCAGGCGTGGTGAAGCCCGAAGACGTGAAGGCCTTGCGTGGCGAAGTCGGCAAGCCGCCGCTGACTCCTGCCGAATTAATCCCGACCAAGTGAGTCGGGTTTAATATTGGGAAATAAAAAAGCCCTGGCAAACGCCAGGGCTTTTCGTTGGTCGCCTAAAAGACTTAGGCGATGGTGACTTCCTTGGTGAGGTAGACGTCTTGAATCGTGTGGAGCAACTTCGCGCCTTCAGCAATCGGGCGTTGGAAGGCCTTACGACCCGAGATGAGACCTTGGCCACCGGCACGCTTGTTGATGACGGCCGTCTTGACAGCTTCGGCGAAGTCATTGTCGCCCGAAGGACCACCCGAGTTGATGAGACCGATGCGACCCATGTAGCAATTAGCCACTTGGTAGCGGGTGAGATCGATGGGGTGATCGCTGGCGAGGTCGGTGTACATGCGCTTGTCGATCTTACCGTAGGAGGATTCCGTTTGTTGGATGGCCAAGTAGCCACCGTTGTTTTCGGGAAGCTTTTGCTTGATGATGTCGGCGCAGATGGTGACGCCGAGGTGGTTGGCTTGACCGGTTAAGTCAGCCGACACGTGGTAATCTTTGTCCTTCTTGAAGGCATTGTTGCGGGTGTAGCACCAGAGCACCGTGGCCATACCCAATTCGTGGGCGGCTTGGAAGGCTTGGGAGACTTCGATGATTTGGCGGTTGGTTTCAGCCGAACCGAAGTAAATCGTCGCACCAACAGCGGCACAGCCCATGTCGGCGGCTTGCTTCAAGGTACCGTACATCACTTGGTCGCCTACGTTGGGGTAGGTGAGCAACTGATTGTGGTTAATCTTCACCATGAAAGGAATCTTGTGAGCGTAGCGACGGGAGACGCTGCTGAGGACGCCGAAGGTCGAACAGACGGCATTGCAACCGCCTTCGATGGCGAGTTTGACGATGTTTTCACCGTCGAAGTAGATGGGGTTCTTGGCGAACGAAGCGCCCGCGGAGTGTTCGATCCCTTGGTCGACGGGGAGGATGGAGACGTAGCCCGTGTTAGCGAGGCGACCCGAACCGTAGATGCGCTGTAAGTTGGACAACACGCGATTATTGCGGTCGGAAGCGCTGAAAGCGTGGTCGACCCAATCCGCACGTGGTTGGTGGATTTGCTCCTTCTTAATCTTGGGGTTGTTAAACCCGAGGAGTTTTTCGGCGTCATTACCGAGGAGTTTTTGGATTTCGCTGTAGTGGCTCATGGTTCTAGGAAGTGGTCGAAAAAGTGAAGAATTACCCCTCTCTAAAGGTGGAGACTGTGGCAGGCTTCAAGTCAGAATTCATTTCCCGCCATAAAACTCCCCGAAAAGCCTAAAACCCTCCGCAGATGCTTAAATTTGCCAGTCGTCGCCGATGGACGAAGCTGGGCGGGGGAGCGAGGGGTGGGGGGCGGTGACGATGTGCAAGACGGCCTCGACGTCGCCAGCCAAGGTGCGAGCTCGGCGGACGGCTTTAGCGAGGGCGGCGGTGGGATTGGTGTCATCCCAGGGGATGACGTTGTCCTGTCCGATGACCTCCACGAGTCCGGCGTTGACGAAGATCGCCATCGTCTCGGGTTTGATTTCGCACAGGATTAAGAAACGTCCGACCGCTTGAAGGTTTTGAGCTAGGTCGCGCAGGAGCAGCACGCCGTTGGCGTCTAAGTGATGGGCCTCGCGGAATTTTACCACCATCACCTTGAGGTTGGGGTCGGCGGAAGCTCGGCGCAGGTGCTCGTGGAAGGCTTGGGTGGCTCCAAAGTGTAGGCTACCTTCCACATGCAAGATGGAAATACCCGTGGTCGCTTGGCCTGGGGCGCGGGCTCGTAGTTCGCCGCTTTCGGCGAAGTCGTATTCAACCACTTCTGGTTGGGACGTTTTTCTAAGATAAAAGGCCACGGCCACGCCCGTGCCAAAGAAGATAGCCACATCGAGTGGGGCTACTAAGGCCGTAACGAAGGTAATTAAAAAGACCGTGCGGTCTTGCATGCCTGATTTCAAAATCAAATTGATCACTGGCAGGTTCGTCAGTTCGACTTCTGCCAAAATCACTAACGTCGCTAAACAGGCCATCGGTACAAGGGCGACCCAGCTGCTCACTAAGTATCCCGCGGCTAAAATAAAGACCCCGGTGAGGATGGAAGCGAAGGCCGTGCGTGCTCCGCTGGCTACGTTGAGGGCGGAACGACTGATTGAGCCCGAAGCTGCCATCCCGCCGGTGAAAGCACAGGCAAGGTTGGCCATGCTTAAGCCAAAAACCTCTTGGTGTAGGTCCGAGGCTCGACCGGTTTTTAAGGCCGAAGCTCGAGCGTTGGCAGTGCCTTCGATGATGACTAAAACCGCTAGAGCGAGGGCCGGGGAGAAGAGGGTAGAGAACGTACGGGCGGAGAATTCGGGCAAGTGCAGGCTGTTGCTAATATTGGAAGCTGAACCCACGTAGTGGACTAATTCGCCGTGGGATCCTTGGTTAGCGGCGACTGATTGCCCCAACATGGCGCCAATCGTGGCAATCCCGATACTCCCTAAAATTGCTTTACCAGCTCCAAAGGGTTTGCGCATTAAGAAGTACGCAATTCCCGTGATGATGCTCATGTAGAAATCCGTGCTGAGCAGGAGCGGTTTCAAGTGCCGTAGGGCGTGCCAGATCACTACCGGTAAAGAATCTCCGGCGAAGTCACCTTCCATTCCTAAGGCGATAGGCAATTGCAGGGCGATGACGCGTAGGGCGGCGGCGGCGATGTAAGCCGAGATAACTGTGCGTGGGACGAAGTCGGCAAAACCTCCGAGACGAAGCCAAGAGGCAATCAGCAAGAACACCCCCGTCATGAGTAAGAGCGTGGGCAGCGCGGACGCTCGTTGTTCGGGGGTGATTACGCCTAAGGTCGCGAAGGCACCGAGCAGTAGGGCCGCGGAAGCGTTCGTCGGGCCGGCACAAAGGTTGGCTGAACCGCTAAAAATCGGGGCTACGCAAGCTGCCACGCCGCAACCCACTAAACCGCACCAAATGGGCAGACCGGCTTTCATGGCAAACGCCATCGACATCGGGAAAGCGAGCAGCGCAACGCTTAGACCGGCGTAGAAGTCCGCCTTGAAGGTTGTCGAAGTCGAGGTGTTTAAAGCCTGTCGCAGGGGGAAGAGTACAAGGTGTTGGTTTCCACTCCCTCGCTTTAGCAGGTGGAGAAAATCTTTGAAGAAGCCTAAAAGTCCCCGCAGCACAGCGTCTGTGTTGGACGAGGAGTGGAAACTCTTCAACCGATTTCGTTAACTATCAAACGCCTCGGGTTCGATTTGCAAAATCAGCGACTGCTGTAAAAGTCCAAAGCACGAGTAACAAGCGATGGCATGGCGTTTTTCGCTCGGCAGGCTGACATCATCAATGTTCTCAGAGTTCTCTAACTGAGCATCCGTGATTTCGGGGAAAACTAAGTCGCGGAGTGCAAGGCGAACGGCCGAAAGCGCCCGGAGAAAGGCCAAGGCCTCTTCGGTTGAGTTCAGGATGATGATCGCTGGGTCGCCTTTGGCTTGAGCAAAAGCTTTGGCCAGCAGTCTGGCCTCTTCGGTTGCTTGGGCGCTGAGGGTTTCGGTCCAATAACTCGATAAATCCGTATCGCTATCGGGAATCTGGGCACGATTAACTGATACGCGTGCCGACGTGGGAGCAATGAGCCGGAGTAAGTCCGAAAGCACTTTGCGTGCTTCGATGGTCATGCTCAGGCGAAGTTCAGCCATTTTTAGAAAGTTGGGCGTTGAGGTGCCACTGCTGTAATTTCAAGACTAGGACTTCGGCTTTTTCGCGGTTACCGCTCCAGACAATCGCTTGGCCTTCTTGGTGGACGGTTTGTACGAGCTTTTTGGCTTCAGCCGAGGGGAGATTGAGCACGTTCATGAAGGCCACGACCACGTACCCCATGTAATTAATCGGATCATTGTGCACGACCACATTCCAGGGAGTCGTGGGGGCGACCGCCGAATCGGGTTTAATCTCAGGTTTGATTTTCGGCTTGGCCATGTGGGCTCAAATCTGTCCGAGACAATAGGGACTCATACAGTTGGTGCAAGCCACTGATGAGTTCTTGTGCACGATGCGGTGCGGTGGCGTCGGCTGGGTGTTCCTCTAAGGAATGGGCGAGCCGGGCTAAGGGTTTGCAACCCATGAGGGAGAGCATGCCTTTGATGCCATGGGCCTCACGGCTGAGGTTTTCAGGTTCTTTTTCCTGGCTGGCTTGTTCGAGTCGTTGGATGACCTCTTGAGCGTGTTTCAGGAAAGCCCTGGCCGCGCATCGTAAATCCTCCGCTTCTTCGGCTTCAGCGGCATCGAGCATTTGCCCCCAATCGTTCTCGTTCAGAGGTTTGCCGGCGTCGGCTGGGGCGAGGAGATCGATTTTCTCGAGCAACTCGGCACCGCGCACGGGTTTAGCTAAATAGGCATCAAAGCCTGCCGCTTCGCACTTAGCCCGATCGGTTTCTTGCGTCATCGCCGTGAGGGCGATGAGGGTGGTGCGTTTGCGACCTTGCGAGGATTCTAGGGCTCGGATGGTTTGGGCGGCGGTGATACCGTCCATCACGGGCATTTGAATATCGAGCAGGGCGAAATCGAAGTCTTTCGTTTGCCATAACTCCACGGCCGCAGAGCCATCGACCGTGCCACTCACTTCGTGACCAGCACGGCGCAGGCGAGCGACGGCGACTTCGCGGTTCACCTCATTATCTTCGGCCACTAAGATGCGTAACGTGCGTGGGGCGTGGAGTGGCGTTTGTACATGACGATCGCCCTCTTGTTCATCGGAGGGTAAGGCTCCGGAGAATTTAGCCCAAAGGGCGGACAAGGTGAGCGGTTTGAGTAGTTGTGCTTGGCTTCGGAATTCCAGTTCGGGCGACGTAATGAGCAATGTGTTGGCGGGTGGGATGGAGGGTAAGCGAGGATTCAGGTCGTAGGGTAGGTCGATGATAGCTCGGTCGAAGGGTTTCTTAGTCTCGATTTGTTGGGCCCAAAGCTTTTCAGCTTCCTCGTAAGAAGTCGTCTCTTGGCAAGAGGCACTCCAGTGTTGAAACGTTTTGATGAGCCATTTGCGGACATCTGGGTGGCCTCCCACGATGAGGAAGTTTTGTTGGGGAAGGTGAGGGGATGGAGGGTCGATGAAGGAAGGGTTGGGGTCGACCATCACCGCCGCACTAAAGACGCTGCCTTGGCCAGCTTCGCTCGTCACTTTCACATAACCATCCATCGCCTGAGCTAAGCTGCGGACGATGGTGAGGCCTAAGCCGGTGCCGCCGAATTTGCGGGTCGTCGAAGGGTCGGCTTGGGTGAACGGTTCAAAAATACTTTCCAACCGCTCGGACGAGATACCGATGCCGGAATCTTTTACCGTGAGGAGGGCTCGTAGGCGTCCGTTGCGTTCTTCAAATTCTAAACTCGTGTAGACTTGACCGTGTTGGGTGAATTTAACGGCGTTGCTGACTAAGTTGGCGATGATGCGGCGGAATTTAACGGGGTCGCCTAAAATGGAATGAGGGGCATCGGGAGCACTCAGTGCGGCGAGTTCGACGCCTTTACCTTGGGCTTGATGTTGGAACTGGGCGATGACCTCTTCGAGCGCCCGGATGGGGTTGAAGGGGATACTTTCGATGGTGACGTTGCCGCGATCTAAGCGCGAAAAATCCAACACGTCGCGCACCGTATCTTCGAGTTCATTGGCACAGCGTTGAATTTTGCGCAGCAGTTCATCATAGCGCGCGTTCGTCGCTTCTAGTCCCGTTTCACAAAGCCCTTGAATCGCATTGATAGGGTTGCGGATTTCGTGGGTCACGTTGGCCACGAATTGCCATTTCGCGGCGGCGACTTCTTCAGCTCGGTCTAGTGCCACGCGCAGGCGATTATGTTCGTCGATAGACTCGGTGATATTAACCGCAAAAGTCAGCAGCCCCGCGGGGAGTCCGCCGCCGCCTTTGACGCGTTCGTGCACGACGCGTACTTGGCGCGAGCGCCCATCGAGGGTTTCGAAATGCATGACTCCATGTCGGATGCGTTGGCCCGTGCGAATGACCTCTTCGTCGAACTGAAGAAATTGATGGGCCGTGGAAGGAGCGAGGATATCGTTTAATCCCAAGTCCGCTCCGAAACCTCGGTGGGGCAGGGCGAGGAATTCATCGAGGCTACGGCTCGTGTGCAGGATGCGACCTTGCAGATCGCGGAAGATAATAAAGTCGGGCGAGTTTTCGATGAGGGTACGCGCGAGTCCCATGCCCGAGCGGGGCGTCAGGAGCGGCATGCCATTGACCAAGGCATCATCGGCAAAGAAGAGCCAAACCTGGTCGATGAATTTGGGGTCAGGTTGCAGGACGATGCGAGCCGCACGGATCGGGCTGCCTTTTTCAGGATTACGTAATTCCAGCAAGCCGCTCCAGGCGGACCAGCGAGCAGCGGCGTAGAGCAACGTCGAAACCGCCCGACCATTATCCAATTCCATGAACAAGTCATTGATATCGGTGCCCACTTGAATGGGGCGACCCAACGTGCGGTTGACGAGTGGATTGGCGAAGAGCACCACGCCTGCTCGACTACAGATGAGAAATGGCCAAGGGATTAAATCCGGGAGCGTCGAGAGGTTTGCCATGCAACGAGGTTGCACTTGTTAAATAGCCTGAGCGGAAACTGAGGACAATAATCATTCTAGGTATTATTCCTCATGGACCAACCCTTCTCCGGCTTTCATCGCCCCTGTGTTATCAGGGGGTTTGATGCGGAAAGGGTGCTCAGGAAGGGACTTGAACCCTTACGCTTTAGGGGCACTAGAACCTGAATCTAGCGTGTCTGCCATTCCACCACCTGAGCCAAAAGTCGGAAGACTGAGCAAATCGGACCAGACCGAAGTGTCAAGGACAGGGCTAGCTCAGCTTTTTAATCAGGTAGGCACAATCGAGTTTTTGGCCAAATTTAAAGCCCACCGCCGGTAAAAGACCCGCGCGGATGAACCCTAGAGACTCGTGCAAGCGGAGGCTAGGGGTTTGCTCTCCCGAGATTCGGGCCATCACCGTATGGTAGCCCAATTCCTTAGCACGGTGGAGTAAGTCCGATAGCAGCAGTTTACCGAGTCCCTTGCCGTGATGGGCATGGTGGATGAAAATCGAGTCTTCGACCGTGCCAGACCACCCCTTGCGGGTGTTATAGGCAGAAATCGAGCTCCAACCCACGACATCCGACCCTAGGGTGGCCACGATAACTGGGTATTCAGGGCTGCGGGATTTCAGCCATTGCCGGCGCTGATCTTCGGTATCCTCGTCGATTTGCCACGTCGCCGTGGACGTTTGCACGTAATAATTATGGATTTCATTGATAGCCTTAGCATCTGATAGGGTGGCGAGGCGCAGACGGATTTCCATAGGCTTATATCCTAGGGGTCCAAATGGGGTTTAACAAGCCTCTGAAATCCCGTTGACAGGTCACGATTGGGTATCTTTGTTGACCGACCTGCCGTTCCTAAACGGCCTCCCGACATGAAAGTCTCCTCCTCCCTTAAATCGCTCAAGAAGCGTCACCCGAATTGCCAGGTCGTCCGCCGCAAAGGTCGTGTCTATGTGATCAACAAGACCCACCCTCGCTACAAGGCGCGCCAAGGCTAATCCCTTTATCTCTCTGTTTTTTATGAAGAAGGAAGGCCATCCAGATTATAACCCCGTCGTCTTCGTGGACGTTTCCACGGGCCGTGAGTTTCCAACGCGTTCGACGTTAAAGTCGAAGGAAACCAAGGTCATTGACGGCGTTGAGCACTTCGTGATCCGTCGTGAAGTGACGAGCGATTCGCACCCTGCCTACACGGGTGAAAAGCGCTTCGTCGACTCCGCTGGTCGCGTGGAAAAGTTCAACACGAAGTTCCGTCGCAAGTAAGCCTCACCCCGAGGTTTCGTTTCGACCCACTGGACTCCGGTGGGTTTTTGTTTTAGTTGCTTAAAGAGACCACGCGGTGTTGAGTGCTTTCATGCACACCTCCTCCCTGCTTTTTTCTGCGGCTGCTTTGTTGGCCTTCACTTCCAGTGTCCAAGCCCAATCGAGGCCCTCCATCGATCAAGGCGTCTTGGGCTCCTTGCAGAGTTTCTTTGGCCAAAGCATTTATCCTACCCGTCAGCTCCATAATCAGTTTGAAATTGGTTATGGCCAAATCTCCGATACCCGGGACGCCTCCCATACCGATCTGCGCCAGTATAGTGCCCGTTTGAATGAAGGTGCCTCCAACGGGTTGTTAGGTCTTTTCTTAGGAGCGAGTTATGCTAACTCCACGCGCGATGTGGTGACCGCCACCTCGACCGGGACGGCTGAGCTGTCATCTTTGGCGGTGACCGGGATTAACGGCGGCGTTTATTTAGAAGGTCCAGTGACGGGGCGCTTTACGGTTTTTGCGGAATACGGCTATCACTATAACAAATTACAGTTCACCGCCCCGGTCGGATCGTCGTTAATTCCTAACAAAGACAGTTTTGGCCAAGGCTATTATGGGGCACGATTTTTCTTAACAGCCTCGGATGCATTCAGTTATGGAGTTCGGAGCGGGCAGGGGTCCTACCTGGCTCCCTTGAGTCAAGAATTCACGGCGCGTCATACTTTCAATGGGAATGGCAGCATTCAGCTCTCCTATAGCACTGGATCGGGTGTGAAGGCTTGGCAAGTTGGGTTCGGCGTCGGTTTTTAAGGCCTAAACCCACGGTTTATTCACAGCCAATTGTGAATAGCCGTGGATAAATGCTTAAAAAACGATAAGTTGACGCTTTTTTGTCACACTTTGTGCTTGAATTTGTTACAAGACTGCCCGAATACTGTCACCGCTATGAAGCAAATCCTACCTATCATCACCCTCACGACCCTCGCTGCTGCTGCCTCTGCTCAGAGCACGGCTGCTGCTCCGGTCCTCGACTACAACCGCATTGGTCTGTCCTATGCGACGAACAACGCCAAGGACTTTACCTTGTCGGGTTCGGCGCTCCTCGGCAGCACCAACTTCCTCCTCGCTGGTAGCACCAACATCGGTGGCAGCTCGTCTGTCGCTGGCGTGCACAACGGCGCTGACTCGGTCTCCCTCGGCTACGTCTTCAAGAATGTAGTTGTCGGTATCGACGCCACCTTGGCGATCGGCTCCAACGAAAGCTACGGCCTCAACCTCCGTCGCGAGTTGGGTTACAACTTCGAAGGTGCTGTGGGTTACACCCGCGAGCATGACGGCGTCGGTTCGCACCTCAACGCCTGGAACGTCGAGTTGGCTTACAACTTCACGAAGAACTACCAGCTCGCTGTGAGCTACACCAACGAGTCCGTTGCTTCGAGCAACTCGACCACGTCGGTGACCCTCCGCTATAACTTCTAATCTTTGGATTAGAGTTTAGCCTCTTAAAGGGCCCCAGTGATGGGGCCCTTTTTTATTTTATCCCCTCATCATCGGTGGCACCTTTGTTACAAAAGTGCCTTTTAGATAATAATAAAAATCAGCAATTAGCGGATAAATCAGCAGATTTGTGACAAAGCCCCTTGAAATATTACGAATATGAAACATAAATGGCGGTGCTATGAAACAAATCCTCCCGATCCTCACCCTCACGACCTTGGCCGCTGCTGCCTCTGCTCAGAGCGCACCTGCTGCTGCTGGTCTCGACTACAACTGCGTCGGCTTCAGCCGGAGCTCCCAAGACAATAATTTGTCTGCTCAAGTTTTAGTGGGTAACAGCAATGTTTTGGTAGGCATTCAGTCGAACAATGTGCAATCCCAGGCAAACTATCAGGGTTTGTTTGGTAGCGTTCAATTTACGTTAGGTTATGTTTTTAAGAATGTGGTTTGGGCTACCGATGTTGTTGTAACCGCAAATCAGAGTACGAGTTACACTAGTAATTATCCCTCCGATCGCACTGTTTACGGCGTTACTTTCCGTCGCCAGTTAAATGAAGTGATTAATGGTCTCGAAGGTTCGGTTGGTTTCACCACTACAGGTAGCAATGCCACCAAGAGCGGTTTCACCGTGGGTGGTGCGACTAATGATGCTCCTTCGGCTTGGAACACGGAACTGGCCTATAATATCAATAAGAACTACCAAGTTGCGGCTGGTTTGGTGAGCTTTAAGGGTCAAGACTACCAGTACGTTCTCAGTGTCCGCTATAACTTCTAATCTTCGGATTAGAGTTTAGCCTCTTAAAGGGCCCCAGCAATGGGGCCCTTTTTTATTTAGCGACGGAGCTCAGGCTTTGCATGACCGCTGCGCTCAACTGATCAAAGAGGGCATAGCGTCGGGCGTAGAGGGGACGTTTATTAGGCTTAATTTCTTCCCGGGTGCGGCGAATTTCGCGCAGCGGCAAAGCAAACCAACCGTCCTCCGCGGGCTGGCCATCGGCTTCTTGCCACATCCCATCGTAGTTGAAAGAGATTTTATTCCAGGGGACGGCGATGAGGTGCTTCTCGCGGCTCATCTGAATGGTGTTACCTGCCCCGAGGAGGCGTTGGATGCCGAGTGCACTCACGACCTCTTGGAGCGCAAAAATCGCCATCGCCTTGGCCCGTACGCCGTGCATGGCCTTGGCCGTTGCTTTAATGGTGGCTTCATTCGCACCTGCCCCACCTTGAATCGCTCCGGCATACGCCACCCATTGCCCGTCGATTTCTTCGACGGAGAAGGCGATGGTGCAGACATTACCGCCAAGTTGCGGGCAATTCACTTGCAGGGCCCATTCACCCTCGCGGCGGAAGCGTTGATCGTTGCCTAAAGCGAACTCGACCATGCCTAAATCTGGGCCGAGTGGCACGCGGGCGATGGTGATGAATTCCCGTTGTAGGAGGGCTTGTTGTACCGGGCCTGAGTGGGCGTTCGCAAAGCGGTAGCTGTCTTGGAGCACTTTTAATTTCCGGGGTCCGTTCCACGCCCGCGAAAGGTAGCCGCGTAGGGGGCGTTGCCAAATGCGGTCATTGAATTGAGCGTAGGGCGAGATGCTCGGTTGCAGCAAAAAGCCTACCCACTCGGCAAACTCCTCGTGGTGGAGGAAAGAACTGAGGGAGCGGGCGATACATTTGGTCCAGCGCGACCGCCAATCCCAATCGCGGTAGACGGCTGACGTCATCGCCCAGGAAAAACGAAACGAGGCGAAGCGATTCGCGGGTACTTGGGTGAGCAAGGTGTCAGCCACGTGGGCTAAGTTGCGGTAGATAGCCCAAGGCTCAACTGCATAAATTTCGTCGCACCATTCCTTATTTATAAGTCTCAACATGCACCGTCACCCGCATCTCCCGATCGCCGCTACCCCAGTAGCTGCCGCTAATCGGGGTGACATCGCGGTAGTCGCGTCCCACGGCTGAAGCAACATACGCTTCATGAATAATTTTCTTATTAGTCGGGTCGACGCCGAGCCAGCCATAGGTCGGAATCCAAATTTCACACCAGGCATGGGAGGCATGGCTACCGATGACTTCGCCGCGTTTGGCGTCGAAGACATAGCCACAAACATAGCGAGCCGGGAGGCGGAGGGCGCGGCAAAAGGCTAACAACAGGTGGGCATAGTCTTGGCAGACGCCTTGAGGCTTGGCGAAGAACTCTTCGGTGGTGGTTCCGATGTGGGTGGTTTTGGGGACGTATTTACAGAGGCTGTGGACTTTTTCCATTAGCCCAACCACGACGGAGAAGAGGTCTTGTCGGTCATTTTCTACATCCACCGCTGCCCGCCAAATTTCGGGGGTGATGATGATGGGGCCATCAGGTTGGAGGTAGGGTTGAAAGCTCTCTTGGACGTCGGGGTGACGTACGCTGTGGAGCGAAAGATCCAAGGGGATGTCGGTGATGGGGGTGGGTTTAGTCTCTACGATACTCGAGACATCGATGACCAATTCTTGGTGAGGAGCTTCGATTTCGAAGCGGTGGACAGTATTGCGGTAAAGGTCGTGATATTTCTGGAGTCGGATGGCTGGCAAGACGCGTACGAGGTGCAGGCCGAGCTTTTGGCGATGATTCGTCAGCGGGGTGACGTGTAATTCATTGACGTTGTTGCGGACCGGGAGGGCGTAGCGGTACTCGGTGCGATGGAGGATGCGCAACTTCATAGGGCATTTTTACTGTTGTTGCTGCTGTTGCTGTTGTTCGCGATGCCAGTCGGACATGGCTTCAGGGCGGGTGCCGCGCGGGAAGTGTCGATCGACTTCACCGGGTAGGAGGACGTAGGTTTCGAAAATCGCCTGACCGGCTTGGTTTAACTGAATTTGTAAGTCATCGAGGTAAGCGTGGAGACCACGGTTCATCACTTCGGGAGGACCAGAGAAACTCAGGCGGGCGAGCAGGGCTCCGATAATTTTTTCGCAATGATTGGAGTAACGTCCCGTCGGGGTGACCGAAATATCGTGCAACACTTCGTCGATCCGTCGCAGGCAGTGTTTCACCGAACGCGGGAACTCATGTGAGAAGAGGAGCAGGTCGACTACGTTGGGAACGTTGATTTCACCACCATAAACGCGGCGGTAACTAGCATGGGCGCTACAGGCACGGAGGACTGCACCCCATTGGAGGGTTTCGAGTGCGGCGTCAGGTTGTGTTACGTTGGTCTGGGAGCGAATATCCAAGAAGCGGCTCGTCATATCCGCCCGCTCTAAGAGCCGGCCGAGTTGTAAGAAATTCCAGCCCTCATCGCGGGCGAGGGTGGCCTCGGTGATCCCCGCAAACAACATCGAGGACGTGATAATTTTCTCATAGAAGGACTGCGGCGAGCGGACGAGCAGTTCCGCTCCCTCATACGAATTGACGAGCATGTAGAGGGCGTTGATTTCCGACCACATCTCATCAGAAATCTTATCGCGCACCGAACGAGCGTTTTCGCGGGCTTGGCGAATGCAGGACAAAATCGAGTCAGGGTTGCGTTCGTCAACCGTGAGAAACCGTGCAGCGTCGCCTTGGCGCGGTTGCGGGTAAAGCGTGTGAAAGGCCTGTTGCATCGCCGTTGCCGTCAGGACGGGGTTCCAGTAGACCTGAGCGTCGAGGCCCCCGAGCGATTGATCATCGAGGAGCATCTCTTCGCTAATGCGCACTAAACGTGCGAGGTTTTCGGCCCGCTCCATTTGGCGGGACATCCAGTATTGGTGGTCGGCGACTCGGGAAAGCATCATAAAATTAAGAAGCGAGGACCCAGGTGTCTTTACTGCCGCCCCCTTGCGAGGAGTTTACGACTAAGGAACCGCGTTTGAGGGCCACGCGGGTGAGGCCACCAGGAAGGACTTTGACCGTGTCGCCCCAGAGAACAAAGGGACGCAGGTCGACGTGTCGCCCTTCGAGTTCTCCGTTAACTAACGTTGGGTGTTGGGAGAAGTTCACCACTGGTTGCGCAATGTAATTACGCGGTTGGGCGAGGATCTTATCGCGAAATTCTTGGAGTTGGGCTTGGGAAGCGGTGGGACCGATTAACATTCCGTAGCCGCCGCTCTCGTTGGCTGCTTTGACGACCAGCTTAGGCAAGTTCTCTAAAATATATTTTTTATCTTCATCGCGCCAAGCGAGGTAGGTGGGTACTTGATCCAAAATGGGTTCTTGGGAGAGGTAATATTTGATCATCGCGGGCACATAAGCATAGGTCACCTTGTCGTCGGCCACTCCGGTACCGATGGCGTTGGCGAGGGCCACATTGCCTCGGCGGACGGCATCGACCAAGCCCGCGACACCTAGGCAGGAGTCTTTACGGAACACTTGCGGATCCAGAAAGTCATCGTCAATGCGCCGGTAAATCACATCCACTTGGCGCAAGCCTTTGGTAGTGCGCATGTACACGAAACCATCGAGGGCAATTAGGTCGCGCCCTTCGACGATTTCGATGCTCATCTGCCGAGCCAGGAAGGAGTGTTCAAAGTAGGCACTGTTGTGCACTCCAGGGGTCAGTAAAACCACATTAGGGTTGGGGTTTTCGCGGGGGGCAATGTGCCGAAGCGTCGCTAATAAATCGGCCGGGTAGGTGTCGACGGGACGCACTCCATGGGCTCCAAACAGTTGGGGGAAGACGCGTTTCATGGCGGCCCGATTTTCCAATACGTAAGAAACCCCCGAAGGGCAGCGTCCGTTGTCTTCGAGGACTAAATAGCGCCCATCGCTATCGCGAATCAGGTCAGTGCCACACACGTGGATGTAGGCATTTTTGGGCACGGAAGCGCCGACGAATTCGGGCCGATAATGACTCGCCCCAAAAACGACTTCTGGCGGTATCACCTTATCTTTAATAATCGATTGCTCGTGGTAGACGTCGTACAGGAATAAATTCAGAGCCGTGATACGCTGAATCAAACCCGCCTCGATGTGTTCCCATTCGGAATGGGGAATGATGCGGGGAAAGGGATCGAAGGGGAAGACGCGCTCCGTGCCTTGTTCATCGCCGTAGACCGTGAAGGTGATGCCTTGTCTTAAGAATAATAATTCTAGGCTGCGGAGTTTCTGTTGCAGTTCTTCGGAGCGTAGCCGTTCGAGTTTTTCGGCGATGCTCCGGTAATAACTCCGGATGCTGCCGTGGTCATCGACGAGTTCATCAAAAAGCTTCGCCGGTCGATAAGAGGCAAGGTTCATGCTTATTTGTCAGCACACACCTTGCCAGCAGGCGAATGGCTCGGCCTTGCCTAAAACCACGAAGTCTTGTGCCCGAATTCTGACAAACCCTAATGAAAATCCAGCACGCGTGGGGGCTTAGAGACCTTCGCGACGGCGCTTGGCGGGGGGCAGTTTCATGCCCTTGGCGGTAAAGAATTCCCGTAGCACTTCGGCCCGGGCTTCCGCTAAGCGGTGCTCTTGCACATCCTCGGGACTTAGAATTTTCTGCCGTGCCTCGTTAATCCGGCGCAATTGCATGATGGCCGAGTGTTGTAATTGTCGAACGCGCTCGCGGGTGAGTTTGAAATGAGCCCCGACTTCTTCGAGGGTCAGGGGACTTTCGCCTTTGAGTCCGAAGCGCAGGATTAAAACTTCTGCTTCGCGAGGGTCGAGCTGTGCCAGCATCTCATCAATTTCTTTTAAGTCCGACTTGCTGCGTAAATTTTCGAAGGGCGAGCGCTCGCCTTCGTCTTTCACTAAATCTCCTAAAGTAGCATCGCCTTCTTCGCCGACAGGTTGATCTAGCGAGGCTGCGCGGTTAGCGATGGATTTCATGTGCACCACTTTCGCGATGGGGATTTGCATCACTTGGGCGATTTCCTCGTTATAAGGCTCGCGCCCTAATTCGGACGTCAGTCGGTTGGAGACGCGGCGCATTTCAGCGATGCGGTCTACCATGTGTACGGGTAAGCGGATGGTTTTACCATCCGAAGCCAAAGCACGTTTAATCGACTGTTTAATCCACCATGCTGCGTAGGTGCTGAGTTTACCACCTTTGTCGGGGTCGAAACGTTCGACCGCTTTGATTAGGCCAAAATTCCCTTCGCTGATTAAGTCCATCAACGGCAGCCCGAAATTATCGTAATCTTTCGCAATCCGCACGACCAAGCGCAGGTTGGCTTGAATCATTTTTTGTCGCGCCGCTTCGTCGCCCTTTAATACCCGTCTCGCTAAGGCCGTTTCTTCTTCTAACGTTAAGAGCGGCGTGCGACCAATTTGATCTAAGTAGACGCGCAGCGGTGAACGCTCTTCGGCGGATAACTGGTCGAGAGGTAAACCTGGTTCGGTAGGATCATCGTCGACCACGGGTGCGACCGGCGGTGGCGTGACGATTTTTTCGGCTAATGGCTTGGCCTCACCCTTGCGGGTTTTAGATTTATGGGGCTTGGGTTTGGCCACGTGGGTTATGACTTCAAGCCTGAGGCGAGGCTCAGGGCGCGGAGCACACCTTTGGATTTATTGACCGTTTCTTCGTATTCCGAAAGAGCGACTGAATCGGCGACAATCCCGGCGCCCGCTTGGACGCTGGCCACACCTTGGCGCAGGGCAGCGGTCCGAATGACGATGCAAGAATCGTGACCCCCATCGAAACCGAAATACCCGACGGCACCCCCGTAGATACCGCGGCGTTCACCCTCTAATTCCGAAATCACCTGCATCGCCCGCACTTTGGGGGCACCCGTGAGCGTTCCTGCGGGGAAGGTGGCACGGAATAAATCGAAAGCATCTTGATCGGCTTTTAAGTCTCCTTCGACTTGCGAGACGATGTGCATCACGTGCGAGTAGCGTTCGATGATGGCGTAGGCGGGGACCTTGACGGAGCCAGGCACGCAAACCCGGCCGAGGTCATTGCGTGCTAAGTCCACGAGCATCAAGTGTTCGGAGCGCTCTTTGGGATCAGCTAATAAATCGATTTCTAATTGACGATCCGCCGCTTCATCCACGCCGCGTGGCCGCGTACCAGCGATGGGACGGATTTCGCAGCGACGTCCTGTGAGACGCACGTTAACCTCGGGCGAAGCCCCCACGACATCAAAGCCCTGCTTCGTCTCAATGACGAACATGTAGGGCGACGGGTTAACATGGCGGAGGACGCGGTATAAATCGAGCGGGTTGCCCTTGAACGGCACATCGGTGCGACGTGACAGCACCACTTGAACGCAATCGCCGGCCCGGATGTATTCTTGCGTGCGCTTTAAGGAAGCGGTGAATTTCTCTTGCGAAACGTTCGCTTGGCCCTGGGCAAACTCGGCGACGGCCGGCATCTCGGCGTCCGTGGCGGCTCGCGGTCCCGTGACAATCTTCTTTAACGCTTCAAGGGCTGCTTTCGCTTGGGCGTAGGCTTGGTCCGCGTCTTGTGGGGAGGAGATTCGGGCGTTGACGATGAGGCGGAGGGTTTGGCGCGCGTTGTCAAAAGCCACCACCCGATCCACGAGCATGAAGTGTAGCAGCGGTGCCTGAGCGGGGTCTTTCGCGGGGCGGGGAACGGAAGGTTCCACGCGGTGAATGTATTCGTAGCTCACCATCCCGACCATGCCACCGACAAAGGGAGGCAAGCCTGGGATTTTGGCTACCCGCAAGCCACTGACCTCCTGCTTGATTAAATCAAGCGGGTCGCGCGGGGTAGGGATGCGCTGTTTTTTACCATCCCGTTGGACGATTTCGGTTTCCTGTTCCCAGGCCGTAATCGTAAGGGCTGGGGCTGAACCACAGAAACTATACCGACCGATGTGTTCGCCACCCGTGACTGATTCAAATAGGAAGGCTTCGCCTTGAGAGCGCAGGCGGGCGTAGACGGCGACAGGCGTTTCTAAATCGGCCATCAGGTCGAGGCAGACTGGGATGATGTCGGACTGCTGGGCCAGTTGGCGGAAAGTAGAAAGGTCAGGGACTAGGCTCACAATGAAGAATAGAGTATAAAACTTGGCAGAAATAAACTTAATAACCACCGACCCTTAGGTCGTTCTTCGGTATTATTAGTCAGAAACTTAGGTTCTGGCTTCCCAGCGTCCCCAGAGCGAGAGCGGGAGGAGTCGGCCTTTGCCTTCTTGTTTCAGGGCCAGTTCCCCGATACTAATCTTTCCTTTCAAGCCCTGGGTGACCTCGTCCAAGAGATTGTAACAAAGGATGGAGGAGGCGTCGATGGTGTAGACGGTCAGGATGATAAAGCGGGCTTGGGGTGAAAGCAGTTCGCGACACGCCCGTAACAAAGGAGCTAGGTCGCGTTCGACTTTCCAGAATTCGCCCGTCGGACCGCGTCCGAAGGCTGGAGGGTCGAGCAAGATGGCCTCGTAGTGATTGCCGCGTTTCACCTCACGCTTCACAAAGGTCATCGCATCTTCAATAATCCAGCGGATCGGGGCGGTGCCTAAGCCAGATAATTCTTGGTTGCGCCGTCCCCAGGCCACAGCTGGTTTCGAGGCATCGACGTGGGTGACGTGCCAGCCTGCTTGAGCGGCAACGAGCGAAGCGGCTCCGGTGTAGCCAAATAAGTTTAAGAGTCTGGGCTTTTCGGGGCCAGTAGCGGTTTGTTGCGAGAGCCACTGCCAGTGTGGCGATTGTTCAGCAAACACTCCAAACTGCTTAGAATTATCCATGAACCGCAGTTGGAAGCGTAGTTTGCCTAATTGGGCTTCCCACTCTTTCGGGCAATGCGGACGCAGTTCCCAGCGCCCTTCGCGCCCACCTTCATGGTGTTCGGCGATGGCACGTTGCCATTCGCTCGGCGGTAAACTCTTGGCCCACCAAGCTTTGGGTTCGCTTCGGATCATCCGAACCCCGCCGATCTCCTCGAGTTTAAAGCCGTCGCCTGAATCGAGGAGACGGTGACCTTCCCAGTTACTGGTGAGTACGCTGATTTCCACGCCCGCATCGTGGTCAAATGCTTCGTCCGAGGGAAGCCCGCTTTTGCTCGCAAAATCTTTTTTCACCTATCCTCATAGGATTCAATGAAACGCGAGCTAGCCAGTGCACGATGGGAGACGAAGGCCTCGGGTCTGGTGTCTCTGAGTCGCGACTGGGCTGGTCCCGGTTTGCCGCCCTTGTCATTGAGTCCGCCCGGCCGCTTGGTGTCCTTGGAGCGTGCCGATGTCCGGCATTGGGCTTTGCGCTCGGGTCATTGGATTGAAGGAGACAAGGTACACTTTTTCTTATGGAAGGCGTTGAACGAAAGTTCGCCTGCCAGTGAAGTGAAAGTCGTGGGCCCGTTTAACGATTGGGGTCGCTCCTTGGATCGCGAGCACTGGAAACTTTTGCCGGTGTGTGTGTTGGGGGTGGAGGGTTGGGAATTGGCGGTGCCCTTGGCGGAGGTGTTGCCTGCGGGACAAGACGAAGTGGCTTTTAAGTTTTTACGTTTAGATGGGCGTTGGTTGGAGCCTCCGCACGATGCGGATAATATTGGCCGTGATGGCTCGGGAAACCGGAATCTAATCATTTCGCGCCAACGGACGGGGTACCATTTATTCCGTTTTCAAGCAGTGGATGCCTTACCCGATACGGCGCCGCTTTATATGATTTATGAAACGCCGGAGTTATTAGAACTCTGCGATATTTTGGCCTCCGACCCGCTCGACGTGCTTGAACCAACCGGTCCCTTTGGAGCCACGGTGGTGGGGACGACCACTACCTTCAGGATTTTCGCCCCCCGGGCAGGTATGGTGGAGATCAGTTGGCGCCACCCGCATTCCGGTATCTATAACTTACTCAATTTAAAACCTGAAGGGCAGGGGGCTTGGTCTGGACAAGTGTCCGCTAATTTAAGTGGCGTGCTTTACACCGTCTCCGTTCGTGGAACGCATGGGAGCTACGAAGAACGCTTTAGCGACCGTCCATTTGTCGACCCTTGGGCACGGGTGCAAACCGATGGGGTGCCGGCCGAGGGCGTAGTTTTAGGCCCCGAACATTTGCAGCCGTTGGCGGATCATTTCCAGCCTCCGGTCGTAGAAGATTTAGTTATTCTAGAAGGGCATGTGCGCGACTTATTAGGCTTATCGTCCGCAGATGCCACGCGGGGTGGGTATCGAGATTTAGCCGCTTGGGTGCGTAGTCGCGGAAATTATTTACGCTCCTTGGGAGTCAATGCCTTGGAGTTATTGCCCTGTGCGGAGTTTGAACATCAAAGCGCAGAAGAATACCATTGGGGTTACATGCCTGTCACGGCCTTTGGGGTCGCCAATAGTTACGCGACCGCTCCTGGTCTGGTGGCACTTGAAGAATTTCGCGACTTAGTGCGTGCCTGTCACGAAGTGGGTTTAGCCGTCATCATGGATGTGGTGCTGAATCACTTTGGATCGCCCAACGGTTTAATGTCGGTGGATCCAGGGTATTATTTCCGCATGGATTCGCGCGGGCAGTTTTCAAACTGGAGTGGTTGTGGTAATGACGTCCGTGCGGAATCGCCTTTATTTAAGCGCCTCGTCTTGGAGTCTTTAGCACATTGGACCGAGGTGTTGGGCGTGGATGGCGTGCGACTTGATTTAGCCGAACTTCTCGGGGCACCTTTGTTGCGTGAAATCGAAAGTGACTTCCGTTTACGCCACCCCCAAAAAATCCTCATTGCGGAACCGTGGAGTTTCCGAGGCTACATCGCCCGAGATTTAGACGATACCACGTGGACGAGTTGGGATGACGCCTTCCGGGAGTTTTTACCTTCCTATGTGCGTGGCCAAGTGCGCTCGGGAGATTTGCTACATCACATGGCCGCTTGTGGCAGTCGCCCTTCAGCTCGTTTGCATTACGCCCAGTCGCATGATGACATGGCGTGGCTTGACCGCATTACCGAGTGTCCGCAGCAAAACGCGTTGGAGCCGGTGGCGAACGATTTTTTGCGCACGCGCATGATGCACGTGATTTTATTGGCCGCGGCGGGGGTGCCGATGTTGGCGGCGGGTCAGGATTTTATGCACACCAAGCAAGGCGTTTCCAATACTTGGCGTCGGGCGGATTTAAATCGCTTGGATCCAGCGCGTTGGGAACGTTTTCGGACGGAGCACGACTTTGTCTCCCGTTTGGTCCATTTCCGACTATCACCTGCGGGTGCAGTCTTGCGTCCGCGTAAGGCGGTGAGCTCTGGGTGGATGAAAGTTACCCAACAACCTGACGGAGAGGCTTTTGTGGCATCGTTGAATGCCGATGGTGTGATGGGATCGGCCAAAGTGCTCGTGGCGGTCAATCCACATAGCCGAGAAGTGGTGCTCGATTTACCCCAAGCCGCCGCCTGGAAGCCGATTGTCTTATCGCCCACCCCGTCTTGCCCGCATACGCCTGGGCCGGTTCCGCGGGTAGAGGAGGGGCGGGTCATTTTACCTCCCTTGGGTTGCGGGGTTTGGTCTACTTAGGTGCAAAATGCATTCACGCTTGCCAATAAGGTAGGACCTACACTTTTTCCTCACTTTACCTTTAGGTAAAAAACCTTTCTAACACCCATACTCATGGCAACCAAAGTAGCAATCAATGGATTCGGCCGCATCGGTCGATTGGTCTTCCGCGCCCTCGTTGAACAGGGCCACCTCGGTACGACTTTTGATGTCGTCGCTGTGGGTGACATTGTCCCTGCGGACAACTTGGCCTACCTCTTGAAGTACGACTCGTCCCAAGGCCGTTTCAACGGCACGGTTACCTCCAAGAAGTCTTCCCCTGATAAGGCTGAAGACGATATCTTGGTGGTTAACGGTCGCGACATTAAGGTCGTCTCGGCTAAGTCCCCTGCGGAATTGCCCTGGAAAGAACTCGGCGTCCAAGTGGTCATCGAATCCACGGGTCTCTTCACCGAAGCCGCTAAGGCCAAGGGTCACCTCGATGCGGGTGCTAAGAAAGTGATCATCTCCGCTCCGGCTAAGGATGAGGATATCACCGTCGTTATTGGCGTTAATGACGACAAGTACGACACCACCAAGCACAACATCATCTCGAATGCTTCTTGCACCACGAACTGCTTGGCTCCTCTCGTGCACGTGCTCTTGAAGGAAGGTTTCGGCGTCGCTGAAGGTTTAATGACCACGGTTCACGCTTACACCGCGACCCAAAAGACGGTCGACGGTCCTTCGAAGAAGGACTGGAAGGGTGGCCGTACGGCTGCCGTGAATATCATCCCTTCGTCGACTGGTGCTGCCCGCGCGGTAGCCTTAGTGTTGCCTGAAGTGAAGGGTAAGCTAACCGGCATGGCTTTCCGCGTGCCTACTCCTACGGTTTCGGTCGTCGACTTAACGGTCAAGACCACCAAGGACACCTCCTTGCCTGAAATCAAGGCTGCCATCAAGAAGGCCTCGGAAACCTACATGAAGGGTATCCTTTCTTACACCGACGAAGAAGTGGTTTCTTCCGACTTCATCCACGACAAGAGCTCCTCAATTTTCGACGCCAGCTCTTCCATCGAGTTGAACAAGAACTTCTTCAAGCTTATCAGCTGGTACGACAACGAGTGGGGCTACTCCAACCGCGTCGTCGAATTGCTCGGTAAGGTTACCGCGAAGCTCTAATTCGAGCCTTCTAGGTCTCAGACACAGGCGATCCTTCGGGGTCGCCTGTTTTATTTTAGCCCCAGAGCCTCTAGGGGGGCCGATTGGCGAAATCTTTTCGTTAATTTGCAGGTTTATCCTTCCCACCGTTGGCCTAACTGATTTCTCTGCTCACTTCACTCCCATGCCTGTACCTAACCTTCGTAATCTCGGCTCCGTTAAGGGCCAACGTGTTCTTGTACGTGTTGATTTTAATGTCCCCCAGGACAAAAAGACCGGGGCCATCACCAACACGCAGCGTATCGCCGCGGCTTTGCCGACGATTCGCTACTTGCTCGAAGGGGGCGCTTCCTTGGTCCTGATGTCCCACCTCGGTCGTCCCGATGGCAAAGTAGTCGAGAAGTACTCCTTGCGCCCCGTCGCTGAGGCTTTGTCCAAACTCTTGGGCCAGCCTGTGAAGTTCGTGGCCAACTGCGTGGGACCTGAAGCCCAAGCGGCCGCCGAAGCCCTGCATCCTGGCGAAGTGTTGCTCTTAGAAAACCTCCGTTTCCATATCGAAGAAGAGGGTAAGATTAAGCTCGAAGACGGCACGAGCGTGAAGGCTGACCCAGCGAAAGTGGCTGCTTTCCGCGCCGAGCTTTCTCGCTTGGGCCAAGTGTATGTGAACGATGCTTTCGGCACCGCTCACCGCGCTCACTCCTCGATGGTAGGCGTCAATTTACCCCTTAAAGCCGCGGGTTTCCTGCTCGAAGCCGAATTGAAGGCTTTCGATATCGTACTCAACAATCCCAAGCGTCCCTTGCTGGCGATTTTAGGGGGCGCGAAGATCGCCGATAAGATTCCGTTGATCCGCAACCTGATTGAAAAGGCTGACGAAATTATCATCGGTGGCGGCATGGCCTACACCTTCCGCAAGGTCTGTGATGGCATGGAAATCGGTAACTCCCTCTACGACGTAGAAGGCGCCAAGATTGTCCAAGAACTCTTAGACAAAGCCAAAGCTCGCGGCGTGAAAGTCACCTTGCCGGTGGACTTCAATTGCGGCGACAAATTCTCGCCTGATTCGAACGAGAAGTCGGCCACCATGCAGTCGGGTATCCCCGCTGGTTGGGAAGGCATGGACGCGGGTCCCGAGTCGATTAAACTTTATCAAGCTGCGATTGGTCGTGCCGGCACCGTGGTTTGGAATGGCCCTTGTGGCGTGTTTGAATTCGACAAGTTTGCCGTGGGCACGAAGGCCATGGCTGCCGCCGTCGAAGCCGCCACGGCTCGTGGTGCGATCACGATTGTGGGCGGGGGCGACACGGCCACCGCGGCGAAGAAATTCGGCGTTGATACCAAGGTAACTCACTGCTCGACGGGCGGTGGTGCTTCGCTCGAATACCTCGAAGGCAAGGCCCTCCCAGGCGTGGTAGCCCTCGGTGGTTAAACCCTAAGTTTATCCCCTAAAACCTCCTTTTATGTCTATCCGCACTCCCCTCATTGCAGGCAATTGGAAGATGAACAAAACGGCGTCGGAAGGCGCCGAGTTGGCTCGTGCGATTGCCGCTTCGGTTGGAATTGAATCCGCCGTCCAAGTCGTGATTTGCCCACCATTCACGGCCTTAGCGTCCGTGAGCACGGCGGTCGAAGGCACGCACTTGGCTATCGGCGCCCAAAACATGCACGATAAGGTCAATGGTGCTTTTACCGGTGAAATCTCGGCCGCGATGTTGCGCAACTTGCATGTGACCCACGTGATTTTGGGCCACAGCGAACGTCGGAGCCTCTTTGGCGAAGATGATGCGTTCATTAACCGCAAGGTTCTCGCCGCCCTCGAAGCTTCCTTGAAGCCCATCCTTTGCGTGGGTGAATTGCTCTCCGAACGCGAAGCGGGCACGACTCAAGAAGTCGTCCGTCGCCAAGTGGAGAAGGGCTTAGCCGGGGTTCCTGCCGGTAAGTCTGACCAAGTAATTATCGCCTATGAACCCGTTTGGGCGATTGGCACGGGTAAGACCGCCACGCCTGCCATGGCTCAAGAGGTCCATGCCTTTATCCGTCAATTGCTCACCAAGCAATTTGGGGCCGAAGCCGCTGCCCGCATTCGCATCCTCTACGGAGGCTCGATGAAACCAGACAATGCCGACGCTCTGTTGGCAGAGCATGATATCGACGGTGGTTTGATCGGTGGGGCCTCTCTCGAAGCCAAGAGCTTCGTCGACCTCGTCCGTAGCGCTGCCAAGTCGCTAACTCGCTAAGTCGCAGGCTGATTTCTTAGGCCGTTGGGGTGTGATAAGGTTTTTAAGACCTGTCCCCTCAACGGCCTAATAGTTTGTAAGCGGTCCTAAATGAGTTTTTAAGGAAGTTTTACACTTAGAATAATTCTAAATTATATAACTGATTGATATTTAATAGGTTAAGTTGTATTAATGGCCTTAAATCAGTAGTTTTTAGCGATTATTTCTGCTCCGAAGGGTCGAAAAGACGCTAAAACCCCTAAAATTTGAGTTGCGAAGGGGGGCAGGGTTTCGTGCCTCAGATAGCAAATTCCTATGAGCGAGCCTTCTAACTCACGAAAGCACACCTTCGCTCGGTCGGGCACGACCGGTTCTTTCGTTGTCGCCATGGAATTAAACCTAACCTCCTCCGGCCTTCAACGGGCTCTCACTTTTTAACCCTCCTATTTTTCTGGTCGAATCCCGATGCGTAAGCTCCTCGAGTTTTTAAACCGCCCTGCCTCCAGGGGGAATTTCTTTAGCCGTTCGATTAACGCCGCGCCGCTGCAGATCATCGTCTGCTTGCTCATCACGGGCGTGGTCGTCGTGGCCGCGATTAATGAGTACGCCACGAACAAGTATTTGAATGTTGGATACACGCCTGATCAGCCCGTGGCCTTCGACCACTCGTTCCACGCTGGTCCGGACTCAGTTTTAGGTTTAGATTGCCGTTATTGTCACAATTTCGTGGAAAAATCGGGTCACTCTAACGTGCCTTCGTCCAATACTTGTTGGAATTGCCACAGCCAAATCAAGACGGACAGCCCAGCCTTGGCGTTGATCAAGCGCAGCGTCGAAACCGGCGAAGCCGTGCGCTGGGTCAAGGTGCATAAGTTGCCTGACTTCGTGTACTTCAATCACTCCGTTCACGTGAACCGCGGGGTGAGCTGCGTTGAGTGTCACGGTCGCATCGACCAACAAGCCGTGGTCGGTCAGCAGAAGTCGTTGAACATGTCGTTCTGCCTCGATTGTCACCGCAACCCCGAGCTGGTGCTCCGCCCGCTCGATAAGATCACCGATTTATCCTACAAGACGGCGAAGCCCGAAGACCAAGTCGAACAAGGGACGAAGTTCGTCCACGACTGGAAAGTGAATCCTCCCCAAAGCTGCTCGGGCTGCCACCGCTAACCCTGAATTTTAATCTCGATGAGCAAGAAAGTTTTTGAACACCCTGTAGCCCAACCTGGCGAACCCACCGGTCCGCAGTACTGGCGCAGTTTGGAAGAGCGTAATAAGTCTCCCGAGTTTCGCACGCGTGCGGAACGCGAGTTCGTCGATGGTGCTTCGCAAATCACCACCGTCGAGCGTCGTGAGTTCCTCATGCTCATGGGCGCCTCGTTTGGTTTGGCGGGTTTAGGTTTGGCCGGTTGCCGCGAACCTCGCACCCACACCTTGCCTTACGCCAAGCAGCCCGAGAATACGATTCCTGGCATCGCCACTTTCTACGCCAGTTCGTTCCCCGGTGAGTTTGCGAACCAGCCTTTACTCGTTGAAACGCATCAACACCGTCCGACGAAAATCGAAGGTAATCCTAGCCATCATGCGAATGGCACGGCTTCTTCGAAGTTCGCTCAAGCAAGCGTCCTCGACCTTTATGACCCTGATCGTGCCCAGGCTTCTTACGGTGCGAATAGCGAGTTGTTATCTCTCGCAGCGTCGCGCGACTTCTTGCGCAGTCTTTCCGCCGAAGCCAAAGCTAACGGTGGTGCCGGTTTAGTTTTCGTGGCCCGTCCTTCGACGTCCCCCACGCGGGCTCGCTTGGTCGCTTCGTTGAAGTCTAACTTGCCTCAAGCAACTTGGATTGAGTACACGCCCGTGGCTCAGAACCAAGTGGAACTCGCTTTGGGTTATCGCGTTTTACCGGAGTATGCGGTGGCTCGTCGCTTCTTGAGCCTCGATGCGGATTTCTTGGGCAGTGGTGACGGTATGGTCGAAGCCACGCGGGCTTACGCTTCGGCGCGCCGTGCTGATTCGGCCGAGCAAGCTGAGCAAATGGCTCGCTTGTACGTCGTGGAGTCCACGTTCTCGATCACTGGTGCGGCCGCGGATCACCGCCTGCGTGCTGGCTCGTCGCAAATTTCTGCTTTGGCCGCGCTCTTTGCGGCGGAAGTGTTGGCTCAAACGGGGAAGGGGAGCGAAGCCGCTGCCCTCCGTAGCAAAGTTTCGGGCGTGAAAGTCGACGAAGCTTGGGTCAAGGAGTGCGTCGCCGATTTAGTGGCTCACAAAGGCAAGTCGGTCATCGTGGCTGGCAATCACCTTTCCGTTGAGGCCCACCGTGCGGTTCAACTCGCTAATGATGCTTTAGCAGCTCCCGTTAAATACCTCGCCTCGGGCGTGAAGGCCACGGCTGCGTTGAGTGCCGTTAAGTCCGCTAAGACTTTAGTTATCCTCGGTGGTAATCCCGTTTACGATGCGCCTGCCGACGTGAATGTGGCCGAAGCTATCAAGTCCGCCGCGAAAGTGGTGCGCTGGGGCTATCATGGTGCCGCTTTTGACGAAACCTCGGCTGCCGTGAAGGCCGCCGGTGGTGTCGTGCTCGCGGCTTCTCACTACCTCGAAAGCTGGTCCGATGGTCGTACGCTCGATGGCACTTACGTGCCCGTGCAGCCGATGATTGAGCCGCTATTCCCCACGCTTTCGGAATTAGAAGTGCTGTCGCCTTTTGCTGGGGTGACGCAAGAGCCTTACGCCTTGGTGCGGGAGACGTTCAATGGTTTGTCGGCGAACAAGAGCGACGAAGCATTCGCGGCTTGGTTAGCCGAAGGCGTTTTAGCGAAGTCGTCCTACGCCGTTATTACGGATCGTTTGTCGACGTTGCCTTCCGGTTCGTTTGCCGCTCCAGAACTTTCGGAAACTAATTTAGAAGTCCGTTTCATCCCGAGCATTCACGCTGGCGACGGTCTCTATGCCAACAATGGTTGGTTAGCTGAATCGCCTGATCCTCTCACCCGTACTTGCTGGGAGAATGTCATCCTCATCAGCCCGAAGATGGCGAAGTGCTTGGAAATCGAGCCCGAGCCGATGGTCATCAATGAGTACATCGGAGCGCTGAATCGTAATATTAATCAAATCTCTGCGGGTAAGTTACTTTGTCGCGTAGCCAAAATCACCGTTGGTGGTGCCACGATTGAAGGTCCCTTGTTCATCATGCCAGGTTTGGCGGATTACACCTTGGGTCTCCAACTCGGCTTTGGTCGTCGCGTTGCGGGTCGCGTAGCCACGCGCGTGGATGAACGTTTGGCCGGCCGCATCACGGGCAATGGTTTCAATGTCTACCCCTTAGTTGAAACGGCACAGGCGGCTTTCCGCGCGGGCGTTAAACTGACCTTGGTCGCCAAGAGCGTTCAGGTTTGTAACATGCAAGACCACTGGTCGATGGAAGGTCGCGATGTGGTACGCGAAGGTTCGGCCGAAGATTTTAAGAAGAATACGAATTTTGCGAAACTCGGCATCGATGGGCACGCTCCCGCCGTTTACGGTAAGGACGAGAACCTCTCGCCCGCTGAAAAAGCAATTACCACGCCTCGTGGTAACTCGGCCTACGAACACCCCGATCACTCGGTCGCTCCTAATGTGGCCGTGTGGAAAGGTCACGAAGCTGAATTCCCCAAGCTGCAGCAATGGGGGATGTCGATCGACTTAAACACTTGCACGGGTTGCAACGCTTGCGTCACGGCCTGTCAGTCGGAAAACAATATCCCGGTCGTGGGACGCGACCAAGTGCTCAAGGGTCGCAACATGTTGTGGATCCGCATGGATCGTTATTTCTTCGACGGCCGCGAAAAGCCGGGCATGGAAATCCCGACTGATCCGCAAGTCACTTTCATGGGGGTCGCCTGTCAGCATTGCGAAACCGCTCCTTGCGAAACGGTTTGTCCTGCGAACGCCACGGTGCACGACGACCAAGGCCTCAACACGATGGCGTACAACCGTTGTATCGGGACGCGCTATTGCGCCAACAACTGTCCCTATAAGGTCCGTCGCTTTAACTTCCTCGATTACAATAAGCACGAAGCCGGTCACTACTATGAAGGTCCGCTCGGGCCTGCGAAGTTGCCGAAAGATCCTGCGGACCTGCCTCAGTTGCAAAAGAATCCTGATGTCTCCGTGCGCATGCGCGGCGTCATGGAAAAGTGCACCTATTGCGTCCAACGCATTCAAGAGGCCAAGATTCACCAAAAAGCGCACGCCCGTAACTCGGCCGATATCCGCGTGCCCGATGGCGCTCTCAAGGTGGCTTGCCAACAAGCCTGCCCTGCCGAAGCGATTGAGTTTGGTGACATCACCGATCCGCATTCGCGCGTTGCTAAGGCGAAGGCTTCGTCGCGCACCTATGGTGCTCTGACGTACCTCAACACCCGCCCCCGCACCACTTATCAAGCCAAGTTGCGTAACCTCAACCTCCGTATGCCTGGAGCCATCCTGTTGCCGCTGTCTCGTAAGGAGATGGAAGGCCGCGAAGGTCACGGGGCCACGCATGGTGCCGGTCACGAAGTTGGCACTGAACATGCTTCCGCTCCTCACGGCGAAGCTCATCACCAGTAATCCTTAACGCATTATCGTTTCACATGGCTCACGCCCCCGATCAACATTCTGAGCGCCCTGCGATCCTCGATCAGGTCCGTCCTGCCGAGTTGCCTCGCTCGCCTCTGATTCTCAATAACCGGAATTTCCATTGGGTTACCGACAAAGTTTGTGGCATCGTTGAAGAACCTACCCCGCAATGGTGGAAGGTCACGTTCCTCGTCGCCCTCTTTATTGCGTCGTTCACCTTCATTGGTCTCGGTTACCTCGTCAGCACCGGTACGGGTGTGTGGGGTCTGCGTTCGCCCGTGGGTTGGGGTTGGGCGATTGTGAACTTCGTGTTCTGGGTCGGTATCGGTCACGCCGGTACGTTGATTTCGGCTATTCTGTGCTTACTGCGTCAGAAGTGGCGCACCTCGATTAATCGGGCGGCGGAAGCCATGACGATTTTCGCGGTGATGTGTGCCGGTCTCTTCCCGCTCTTCCACGTGGGTCGCGTTTGGTTTGCTTGGTGGTTATTCCCTCTGCCGAACCAAAATGGCATCTGGCCTCAGTTCCGTTCGCCTTTGGAGTGGGACGTGTTTGCCGTTTCGACCTACTTCACGGTGTCGACGTTGTTCTGGTACATGGGCATGATTCCGGACCTTGGGGCGATTCGCGATCGGGCGACGACTTGGTGGCGCAAAGCTTTTTACAGCGTGTTGGCCATGGGCTGGCGCGGTGGTAATCGTCAGTGGAGCAATTTCGAAATGGCTTACTTGCTTTTGGCGGGCCTTTCGACGCCGCTGGTGCTTTCGGTGCACACTATCGTGTCGTTCGACTTCGCCGTCTCGAACGTCCCTGGCTGGCACACGACGATTTTCCCTCCTTACTTCGTGGCCGGTGCAATCTTCTCCGGTTTCGCGATGGTGCTGACGTTGATGCTCCCGCTGCGCGCGATTTATCGCCTGCATGATGTGATCAACCAATACCACATCGATAACATGTGTAAGATCATCTTAGCCACGGGCACGATGGTCGGTTACGCTTACGGCACGGAATTCTTCATCGCCGCTTACTCGGGTAACTCGCTCGAAAAGTTCGCTTTCGTAAACCGCGCTTTTGGTCAGTACGCCTGGGCTTACTGGATCATGGTGTCGTGTAACGTGATCACGCCTCAATTGTTCTGGTTTAAGAAGATTCGCGAGAACCACTCCATCGTGTGGATTATCTGTCTCTTCGTGAACGTCGGTATGTGGTTCGAGCGTTTCGTGATTACCATCACGTCGTTGGCCAACGACTACCTGCCTTCGAGCTGGGGTTACTACAGCCCGACGATTGTCGATATTTTCACCTTCTTCGGGACCTTCGGTTTCTTCTCGGTCCTCTTCCTCCTCTTTGTCCGTTTCTTACCTCTGCTCCCGATGGCCGAGGTGAAATCGGTTTCACCCAGCGCTGATCCTCACGCTCATTAATTTCCTGCCGTCTCCACGACTATGAACGAACGTAACGAACGCATCTACGGAGTGGCCTGTACTTTTCGCCGTCCCTCCGATGTGTATCATGCTGCCGAGAAGGTGCGTGATGCCGGTTGGAAGTATTGGGATGTGCACACGCCTTTCCCGATTCACGGTTTAGACCAAGCCATGGGCTTGCCTCGCTCTCCCGTCCCGCGCTTGACCCTCTTGGGTGGCGTCACGGGTTTCATCACGGGCTGCTTACTGACTTGGTATATGAACTCCTACGATTACCCCCTCATCGTCGGTGGTAAGCCCTATTGGAGTCCCATCTTCCCATTCCCCGTCTTGTACGAGTGCACGATTCTCTTCGCCGCCTTCGGTACGTTCTTCGGGCAATTTATTTTCAACCGTCTGCCTCGTCACCACCACCCGCTCTTTGACTTACCTCAATTCGCCCGGGTGTCGGATGATACTTTCATGGTCGTCTTAGAAGCGCGTGATCCGCACTTCCACGTAGACGACTCTCGCAACTTCCTGCAGTCCTTGGGCGGTCAGGAAATCACTGTCATTCGCGACTAACCTGTCTCCATGAAACGTTACCTTACTTTTCTCGCCGTTGCGGTCCTCGCGATGATTAGTTTCTTGGGTTTCCAAGGAAAGACTTCGAAGGATACTCCCGTTTATGTCTTCGATGACATGGACGTTCAGTCCAAGTATAAGCCACAAGGCGAAAATGCTTTCTTTGCCGATGGTCGCGATGCCCGTCCTCCCGTGGCGGGTACGGTTGCGCGTGGCAATGCCCTCGAGCCGCTTAAAGTTTTTTCGGCGGATTACCGTCGCTTGGAATCCCTCAATCCTTCGTTCGTTACGGGCAAGGATGCGAAGGGTGCTTTCTTGGCAACGTTCCCTGCCAAATCGATGAACTTGCTTCCTAATGGCGAATTCAAGCCTTACGTGGTGGACGCCCAGACCTTAGAACTCGGCCAAGCCAAGTTTGAGATCTATTGCAAAATCTGTCACGGTGCCGCGGCGGATGGTAATGGAGTGATGAAAGTTCGTTCGGCGGTCGAAGGGGATGCTGCGATTCTGACCATCGCTAACCTTCAAGCGCCTAACTACCGCGCTTACCCTCAAGGGCAAATTTTCGACGTGATTACCAATGGTAAGAATACCATGCAAAGCTACGGGGATAAGTTATCTCCGGAAGAGCGTTGGGCTGTCGTGGCCTACCTTCGCGCCTTGCAACTCTCGCAAAGCTGTCCCGCTGAGCTCGTTCCTGCCTCGGTAAAAGCCGAACTCAAGTAATTCGCACATGAGCGCCTCTGAATCTTCAACTTCGCCTGCCATCACGGCTCATTGGAAGAAATTCCTCGCCGTGGGTGTAGTGGCTCTTTTGGCCACTTGGTATTTTGCGTGCGAAGGTCTGCAACATCATAACCACCGCGGAGCCCTCTCGTTGTTGATCGGAGCGCTCTTCTGGATTTCGCTCCTGATCGGCACTTTGATGCTCACGATGATTACCCGTCTCTTTGATGCGGGTTGGGCTCCGATTATTCGCCGGGCATGGGAATTCTTGCTACCTGGTTTGCCCGTGGTGCTTTTGCTCGGCGTGGTACCCCTAGCTTTCTCGACTTCGTTCCGTCACTTGCTGTGGGAATGGACCGATGCTTCCCATATCCTGCCCAGCGGGCACGCCGTGGGTCATGATCCTATCCTGCAAGCGAAGAGCTGGTTCTTGAATGAAAAGTTCTTCCTGGCGCGAATTACCTTCTACACCGTGTTCTTTGGTTTATTGACGTTTGGCCTGCGCAAGTGGTCTTTCGCACAAGACTCCGATCGCAATGCCAGTTACACGCATCGTTTGCATGCACTCTCAGCTGCGGGCGTACCCCTGAGTGCCTTGACGTTAACGATGTTGGCTTTCGATTGTCTGATGGCGCTCTCGTATCACTGGTTCTCAACCATGTATGGCGTGTGGTTCTTCGCCCTCTCCATTCGTTTGGCTCTCGCTGGCACGGTCATCATGACTTACCGCTTGTCGGAAGGTAGCTGGTTATCGGGTTTATTCAACCAAGCGCACCGCCACGTGCTCGGTTGCTTGATGTTAGCCTTCACGGTCTTCTGGGCTTACATCAGCTTCTCGCAGTACTTCCTCATTTACACGGCGAATATTCCTGAAGAAACCTTCTGGTATAACATTCGCGAGTTCGACCCAGTCACCGGTGCCAAGAGCGCCTGGTGGGGTGTTTCGATGGTGTTGATCTTCGGCTTCTTCTTCCTGCCTTTCCTTTCCTTGCTCTTCTACCGTTCGAAGATTGTGAAAGAACGCATCCTCACGATTGCGTGCTTAATCATCGTCGGTGGGATTTTTGACCTCTGGTTCAATGCGGTGCCTCGTCAAGTAGTCGACCCCTCGGCTCCGGAAGGTTTCACCGTCAGTCCTTTCCTCACGCCGTACCTCGCCCTCGACCTCGTTGCCATCGTCGGCTTTGGTGCCCTTGTCATCGCGCTCTTCTTGCGCGGTGCAAGCCAGCAAAAGACCATCCCTGTGCACGACCCTCGTATTCTCGAGTCCATCCATTATCATGAGTGATCATTCTTCAGACGACCGCCGTCCTTTGATTCCCGGCCAAGTGGCTTCGTGGATCAGTCTGTTGGCTTTTGCAGCCGCGGCGATTATCGTGCTTGGCGTTGTTTTCTACAGGTCTCGCCCAGCGACTACGAGCGATAGCGATCGCCGCGTGGCAGAGAAGGCTTTGCGCGAAGACACCGAGGCTAAGGCTCAAGCGTTGCTCAAGACGCCAGCCCGTAATGCCGATGGCACGTACCGCATTACCATTACCCAAGCTAAGGCTGTGATTGCGGCTGACCCTAAGGTGTTGGAAAAAATCACGCCTCCCGTCGCGGCTACGATGAGCAGTGCTTTCGTGGCGGCGGATGCCGAGACGTTAAAGCGCGGTGCCGCCGTGTACGCTCGCACTTGTATCGCTTGTCACCAACCGACGGGCAAAGGTTTGCCTCCTGTGTTCCCCTCGATTTCGGAAACGCCCATCATCGTGGGTAATCCCGAATTGCCCGTGAAGTTTATCCTCCAGGGCTTGATGGGTCCTATCACGGTGAATGGCACAACGTTTAATAGCATGATGCCTCCCGTGGCGGGCGTGACGGATCAAGATATCGCCGACGTGCTCACTTACGTGCGCCAAAGTTTTGGCAACAAGGGTAACCCCGTGACGGTGACCCAAGTCAAAGCCATCCACGACGCTAATGCCGCTCGTACCACCCCTTGGACCACGGCCGAACTGGGTCTAAAATAATCCTCTAATACTTTTTCGATGAGTCAGGAATCTTCTCACCAACGCCCCGATTTCGGTCGCGAAACTGCTTTGCGAGGCCCCTTTGTTTTCTTCTTCGTCGCCGCCTTAGTTTGGCTGCTGGCCGCTTCCGCCCTCGGCTTAATCGCCGCGTTGAAGTTGTGGATGCCCAGTTTCTTGAACTGTGAGTGGCTGACGTATGGTCGCGTGACCGTTGTGCAAAAGAACTTATTCATTTATGGTTGGGCTACCAATGCCTTGTTGGCCGTTAACCTCTGGTTGTTGTCGCGCTTAACTTCTTTCGAATTCCGCAATGGCTGGATTGCCGTCTTCGGTGGTTTGGTGTGGAATGCGACGTTGATCTACGGCGTGCAGCAAATCTTCGCTGGTTTCTTGAATGGGTTTAGTTTACTGGAAATGCCTCGTGAAGTGGGTCCCGTCTTGGCGATCGCTTTCCTGCTGGCTGGTTTTTGGCCAGTGGTGGCGTTTGCCCGTCGTCCTTCGGGTCACACCTTCGCCGCTCAATGGTACGTTGTGGGTGCTAGTTTCCTGTTCCCCATCTTCTACTTAATTGCGCAACTCTTGGTGCTCTGGTGTCCCGCTTCGGGCGTGGTTCAAGCCCTCGTTGCAAGCTGGTTTGTCCAAAACTTGCTCCAACTCTGGTTGGCGGCGTCGGCCTTGGGCATCGCCTATTACTTCATCCCCAAGGTGCTCGAGCGCCCTTTGGCGGGTTACTACTTGGCCACGGTAGGCTTCTGGACGTTCTTCCTCTTTGCGGGTTGGACGGCTCCTGCCACTTTACTGGGCTCGCCTATTCCCGTGTGGATTCAATCCGTGGGCGTCGTGGCGATGGTGATGTCGATTGTTCCGATTATCATCACGGCGATTAATTTCCACGGGACCTTCGCGCAGAACGGTGGTTGGGCGAATGCCTGGAATAGCACCTCGTTGCGCTGGGTCGCCTTGGGTACGATCAGTTTTACCTTCGTGGGCTTATTGCGGGCTATTTTCTACACGCGCGGTTACAGTGCGATTATCCGCTTCACCGAATTTTACCAAGGCCTCGATCACTTGTTGGTTTATGGTTTTGTCACCATGGTAATCTTCGGTGCAGCTTACTTCATCTTGCCCCGCGTGACGGGTGCGTTGTGGCCTTCGGTGAAATTAATCCACGTTCACTTCTGGTCGGTGACCTTGGCGTTGATTGTTTCGACCTTAGTTAGCCTCTACGGTGGTTACCAAACCGGCCTCGATCTTTCTAAGGGTGCACCCCAAATGATTGGTGGCGGCAAGGCTCACGTGCTCACCGCTGCGGCCTTCTTGTTGGGTCATGCTGCTTTTGCCCTCAATGCCTTGGGCTTGATTTTCCGAGGTCTCACTTCGGCTGAAAACCGTCAACACGACTAATTGGTATCCTCATGAAGAACCTAAATTTATTTTTGATCGGACTCTTCGCCGCGGTGGCGTTTCCTTTCGGGGCTTTAATCGTCAGCAGCCAAGTGCAACTTGGTGCGCTGGGTCGAGCCCCTGCCGAAGAGGGTGGTCCGCTCTTTCCGCCTCGTGAGCCTGGTTTGGCGATTCAAGGTCGGGCGGTTTACTTACAGCTCGGCTGTGTGGCTTGCCACACGCAACAAGTTCGTCCTGCCGGGATGGGTAGCGATATCGCTCGTGGTTGGGGTGCTCGTCCTTCCGTAGCACGCGATTACGTTTTACAATCGCAGGTCTTAATCGGCGATCATCGTTTTGGTCCTGATTTAGCCAATGTCGGCGCGCGTCTCACTGAAGCTCAATTACACGAGCATTTGCGCGCCCCGAGCTCGGTGGTCGCCGGTTCGGCAATGCCTGCTTACGAGTACCTCTATCAGCCTAAGGCCAATGGTTGGGCTCCTACGGACCGTGCGGTCGCACTGGTCGCCTATCTCAAATCTCTCCGCCAAGACTACGCCTCTCCTGAGGCCAAACTAAAGCAGTAATCCCATGAACGATCGTCATCGTCAACCAGACCGTCAGCGCTCCGAAGGTACCTCCGATGGGCGTTTGGTCGAAATCCATGCGCAAATCGCCCGCGAGAAGGAAGAGCCTCGTGAAGGCTTTTCGTTAACCCCCATCTTCATTGTTTTCCTGTTTTGCGGCTTTGGTTTTTGGGCTGGTCTCTACTTAACTCGCAACTCCGGTGATTTCTCGGCGAGCGCTTTTGACCTCGATGTACCCAAGGCTTCGGCTTCGGCTGGTCCCGCGGTTTTCGAGCCAGATGCTGCTAAGGGTGAAAAGCTCTTCGTGGCGAACTGTGCCGCTTGTCACCAAGCCACGGGCTTGGGGATGCCTGGTGCGTTTCCTCCTTTAGCTGGCTCCCCTTGGGTGGCTGGTACGGATGAGCGTATGATTAAAATCATCCTCGTCGGCCTTGCCGGCGAAGTCGAAGTCAAGGGTGCCAAGTTTAATGGCAACATGCCCAACATTGGTGCTGGTCTTAAGGATGCTCAGATTGCCCATATCGCCACGTATGTTCGCTCGGCGTGGGGTAATCAGGGGGAACCGGTGATGGACACCAAGGTCGCTGAAGTCCGCAAGGCTTTGGCAGGTCATGGCCAGTTCTCGCCTCAAGAAATCCTCAAGGCTCACCCTCTAGAAGCGAAGTAATTCGTCGCTAGAGAACTTTGCAAAGGACGTGATCTGCATCACGTCCTTTTTTATGGCCGGCCTAGACCGCGAACCGAGTGAGCTGGGCGCCTACCGTCTTTTAAAGCAATAAAAAGGCCCGGGAAACCGGGCCTGTAAGCGGGACGTTAGCAGGGCGCTTAGGCGGCGTGTTTGCGGATGAAAGCAGCGATGTCAGACTTCTGCTTTAAGCCCACAAACTTATCGACCACGACGCCGTTCTTGAAGAGGAACACGGCAGGGATGGACGTGATGCCGAGTTGTTGTGCTAACTCACGGCTGTTATCCACGTCGACTTTGCAGACCTTCACGCTGCCGTTAAATTCGGTCGAGAGTTGATCGAGGATCGGACCCAACTGTTTGCAAGGACCACACCACGTGGCCCAGAAATCCACCAGCACGGGTACGCTGGAAGATTTGATAGTGCTATCGAAGTTAGTGCTATCGAGGTTGGTAATCAGTTCTGATGCCATAAAAAGAATTAACCTTTGGTCTTGGTGAAGAGTTCAATCGCTAAGACCACGACGCCCGCGATGGAAGCCACTAACGCAATGATGTCTAAAGTGGCCGCGAGACCACCAACGTTGCGGTTCGTGTTCGCCGTGGCGTAGGCCACGCGAGGAGCCGCCGGTGCGGGAGCTACAGGCGATACGCCAGGGGGCGGAGGAAGGGGTGCGCGAGGAGCTCCAGCAGCGCCACCGGGTGCAGGTGGAGGAGGGGGAGGGGGTGGAGGAACGGCGGCTTGAGCGGAAACAGGCTTCGCTAATTTTAACTTAGGAGCTTGGGAAGGAGTGTTTTCCTCGCCCGAAGGAGGAGGGGGTGGGGGTGGGGTAGACTCAGTGCTCATCGCAGTAGTGTTGCTGATAACAAGGTTTCAATGGATTTGAGTCAAACAGTCAGTAAGTTTTTTATTCACCGACTGGGGTCGTGCTTGCGGAGGAGATCGGCAACTTCTTCGGGCGAAGCGTTGTGTAACGTACGGCCTTTGCGGCTCAGGTCCTCGACGGTTTTAATCACCGTTTCAGTCATCGATTCGTGGGTTTCTTCGGAGCCGCCGACTAAATTAAAGCCCTCACCTTGGGTGATGCGCTTATGCTTGTCAGTGCCGTCGAGTCCGATGCCGAGGAGTCGATGCTTGGGACCTTGCTTACGAGCCATAGGGTCAATTTTAGACTGTTTGACGACTATTCAAGCCGAGAACTCACTTTGTCGGCTCGGCGGGCTTATCAAACTCGGATTTGCCATCTTCCGTGGTTTCGCCCGCATGGGGGACGCCACTGGTATTTTGGGAGCGTTGGCAGTGAATTTCGGCAAAAGCTTGGTCTTGGGTTAATTCCAGTTTGCCCAGACGTGCTAATTCCAAGCAGGCGAGGAAGGTGGCGACTAAGACGGCCACCGTGGGACGCTCGGGGAGTAAACTCGTGAAGACGAACGAGGTCTCGGTGTTGAGGCGATTGAGGATTAACTCCATGCGGTCGGAAACGGTCACATTCTCGGTGGTGATGTTTCCAGGCTGAATGCGCTCGGCGAGCCGACGGAGGACGAGGTTAAAGGTATTCCACAGTTCGATCCGCTCGGTCGGAGCAATCGGACGGGCCACGGCGTCTTCGCCCTGAGGTTGCAAGACGTAGCGATCGAGTAGGCCTTGGCGTTCTTCAACTAAGCCCCGGATGATGGCGGCGGTTTCTTTAACGCGCTTGTATTGAATTAATTGTTGGACCAGAGCCCAGCGAGGGTCGTGCCCTTCTTCTTGATGCGGCAGTTCGTCTTCCGGGCGGCTTTCCACCGGCAAGAGCATGCGACTCTTGATGTACATCAACGTCGCTGCCATCACAAAGAAATCACCGGCGAGCTCGAGGTTGTTCTTTTCCTGGGTCCGTAAAATATGCAGGTACTGATGCGTGACTTGTTCGATAGGGATGTCGTAAATGTCGATTTCGTTTTTACGAATCAGGAAGAGCAGGAGATCGAGCGGCCCTTCAAACACCTCAAGGCGGATGGGTAAATCCTCGGTGGGCAAAATCCCGTCTTGAGGGATGGCGGAGGGAGTGGTGGGGTCTTCTGACACGGCTTAGAACTTGAACAATTGCGCCCTCAGGTGGAAGCCCAATGAACTGCTACCAAGGGCGGAAAGGCGTTTATCAATCCCGTAGTCCAACATCCAAGAATTACCGATTTTCTGGGTAATACCGATACTTTGGACGACGGACTGGCCCGAAAAAGCGTCGTAATCGTTGAGGACGTAAACGGAATAAATGGAGTTAAGCGCCATTTGGGCTTGGAGGATTAACTGCCGCGTTGGCAGCGTTTGGCCGGTGGTAACTTGTTCGAGGTCGACCCAGGTGATGGAGGTGTTCCAGAAGTCGCCGGAGTTAAAGCCAATCGACTGCAGGGATTCTAGTGGACTTCCATTGCTACCGAAGCGCATGGCCGAATCGAGGGTCACCCAAGTAGCGGGTGTCAGACGAATATGGGTGAGCACATCCGACTGTTGCATGCCCGTGGTCAGCTGACGCCATTCCGTGAACACATCGGCCCGGACGAGTTCGCGGGTGCCAGTTGTGGGGTTCTTCGTTTCGAAAGTATTCCGCACGCCGATACGCGTGATTTGCGTTTCGGTGGTCGAGGCGGCATCCGCTCGGTCGGCTAAATCGATTTCGCCTAAAGTGGATAATGCCACGGCCCGGTCGGAAACGGGTGCGGTACCAATATTGCGATCCGCCCCGGGTAGTTCGCGGAATTGAATGATCGGACGGAGGCTATGACGCACACCATCGATACCCCATTCATCTGCAGTAATTTCCCATGAACCGGTGAAGAGGGTTTCCAGATCAAAGCCAACTTGCCCAATGATCTTAGTGGCAGGACCAGAATTATTGAGACTCGTGGACCAAGACGTCGCCCGTACGCCCACGACGGGTTTAATCATTAGCCACTCTTGGGCTGCCCAGGGGTAGAGTAGTCCGTAATAGGTGTCTAAACGTGCTGTAGTCCAAGCATCGTTCGAGCCCGTGATATTGTAAAAACTGGCGAGGGGGACTTGGGCCGAAGGATGCTCGTAGAGGTAACTTAGGCTAACAAAGCTGCGTTGGAAAAGTCCCTGATTGCCGAGGGCATTTTGCGGTAAATCAAAACGCAATTCGGGCAGGTGCTGCACGATGTCTTGGTAATTATCCGCTTGGCCCACGACGGAGGCGGAAAGGAAGCCGCCGCCCCAAGGGGCACTGACTTCTAAATTGGCTTGAGGTAAGCCCGCCGTCGGAATCGAAGCTGGACGGTAATCGCGCAAGGCGTTGGCATCGCTTTCGGCGTAGAGTTGGCCAGCGATTTCCACTCCTTCGGCGGTTTTACCATTGATGTCTCCTAAGGCAAAGAAGCGATCGCGACCTGGAATGCGCCCATAGTCATCGGTTAAATATAGGTCGCCGCTGTCATGAATGTAGCCGCCTTGAAAATTAATTTTCCAAAGGGTATCGCCGGGGGCGGCGGTCTTAAGATTATTATAGCGAACGGCGGGGCCGATTAAAAAACCTGATTCGTTGTAGTAATCGAATAAGCCCCCGACCCAGAGTTCCTTGGTCTTATGGAAGAGGGTAGTCGTTCTTAAGTAACCGCCTTGTTGGGTTTGGGCTCCGGTATCGATGTAAATATCATACGGGATTTCAGAGTAGCCTTCTTGGCCGTAGTAGGGGACGTAGAAGAAAGGAATTCCGACTAAGTAAGGGGTGACGTCATGGGCCGCGAGCCAGTTGTCTTGTGCGGTGTAGTTGACCTCTTGGACCTGCAACTCCATGCCCACTTTTGAAGGCTCGTTTTGCCACATCCGCAGCCCTTTCATGGTCTTGTCGCCCTTGACCATTTTTAGTTCGTCCGCGGTGAAATACATGGGCGAGCGCCCGAATCGCACGTGGGTTGCCACCAGCGTGTCGTGGTTCATATCCAACGTCACTTTCTCACCTAAAATTCTTAAAGACTCGGTGGTATAGACGACGTCGCCTTCCGCTACGATGATGTTGGTCGTTTTATTCCAACGAATCTTTTTCGCGTCTAGGGTCGTGCCGTTGGATTCTAAGTGGGCATTGAGTGCCACTAAGACCTGATTGTTTTCTTCAAACGAAAAATCCCCGGTAATACTCGGCTGATGATTGGTCGTTTTAGGCGTCGGCGTCGTTTCGGTTTTAGACTCGGCTGCCCCGGCCGTCAGCACGAGGCTCAGGCTGGCAGCGTAAATCCAAAAGGGACGGCCTAACATCACCCCGACACTTGTCGCTCTCGCCCTTGGCTCAAGTATTTTCGGGTAATGACGCTTGCCGACCCTTTGCCTTAGGGGGATGATAGTCCTATGTACTTAAGTCCTGCCGAGTTGACCGCCCTCGTCGATGGGACCGAGACCTGTCCACATCGTTTTTTGGGACAACACCCACTTGGGCAATCAGGTACTGTGGTGCGGGCTTTGTTTCCCGGTGCGTTAAGTTGTGAGGTGGTGACGGCTGAGTCTAAGCCCACCAAAGTGCCTATGGAACACCTGCATGCGGCGGGAGTTTTTGAAGTGGTTTTTCCCAAAAAGAAGCCACCTTTTGGGTATCAGTTCTTAGTGCAATACCCCGGGGGTGTTAGTCATCAGAGTGAAGATCCGTATCGCTTTTTACCGACCTTGAGTTCTGAGGATCTCTACCTCTTGGGTAAAGGAGATCACCATCAAGGGCACCATAAGTTGGGTTCGCGGGTCTTGACGGTCGATGGGGTCGCGGGCGTGGCCTTTGCGGTCTGGGCGCCTTCTGCCCGTCGCGTTTCCGTGGTCGGGGATCATAATTTTTGGAATGGGCGAGCTCACCCCATGCGCTCCTTGGGGGTTTCGGGGATTTGGGAATTATTCATCCCGGGTTTAAAGGCTGGGGTGCGTTATAAATATGAAATCGTGGGGCCGCATGATTTGAGTCCGTTCTTGAAGACGGACCCGTGCGGTTTGCACTTTGAGCGTGCTCCGCATCACGCCGCGATTGTCACGGATTTATCGGCTCACGTTTGGCATGATGAGGCTTGGCTGGCTCGTCGTCGTGAGAGCGATCCTCGCCGTCAGCCAGTGTCGATTTACGAAGTGCATTTGGCGTCTTGGCGTCGGGTGCCCGAAGAAGGTAATCGCGTTTTAAGTTACCGCGAAATCGGTGAACAGTTGGCCGCTTATTGTAAAAACATGGGTTTCACCCACGTGGAACTCATGCCGCCCGCCGAACATCCCTTCGATGGTTCGTGGGGTTATCAAGTGACGGGGTTTTATGCTCCGACGCACCGCTTTGGTACGCCTTTGGATTTTATGGCGATGGTGGATACGTTGCACCAAGCGCATATCGGAGTGATTGTCGACTGGGTGCCGGCGCACTTCCCACGTGATTTTTTTGCCTTAGCACAATTTGATGGCACGCACTTATACGAACATGCCGATCCGCGTTTGGGTGAACACCAAGATTGGGGTACGTTAATCTTTAATTATGGCCGCCATGAGGTGCGCGGTTTCTTAGTCGGCTCGGCACTCTCGTGGCTCGAGCGGTTTCACATCGATGGCTTACGCGTCGATGCCGTGGCTTCGATGTTATACTTAGATTACTCCCGCAAGGAGGGGGAATGGATTCCAAATCGCCATGGCGGACGCGAAAATATTGAGGCGATTGAGTTTCTCAAGCAGGTTAATTCGGTGGTGCACCTTTACCACCCGGGAGTGATGATGATTGCGGAGGAATCGACTTCTTTTCCGGGGGTGACGCGGCCAGTTTTTGATGGCGGTTTGGGTTTTGATTTCAAATGGAACATGGGGTGGATGCACGACACGTTGCAGTATTTTAAAACCGACCCTTTATTCCGAAAATACCACCACGATAAATTAACCTTCGGGATGCTTTATCAGTGGTCGGAATCATTTGTGCAGGCTTTTTCCCACGATGAAGTCGTACATGGTAAGGGTTCGCTGATTCGAAAAATGCCCGCCCCGACGGTGGCCGAACAGTTTGCGAATTTGCGGTGTTTGTTGGCCTTACAGTGGACTTGGCCAGGTAAAAAGACGCTCTTCATGGGCTGTGAATTTGGTCAATTCGCGGAATGGAATCACGAGCACTCTTTGGATTGGCACCTGCTCGATTACCCGCTCCACTCCAGAGTGCAGCACTTAGTGCGCGACTTGAATCGACTGTACGTTAGCGATGCCTCGTTGGCCGCTCGTGAAGGCGAGCACGATGGGTTTTCTTGGATTAACCCTGCAGATGCGGATCAAAGCGTGCTGACCTTTGCCCGTTGGGGAGAGCAATGCCATTGGGTAGTCATTGCGAACTTCACGCCCGTTGATCGGACTTATCGCTTTGGCGTGCCCCACGGTGGACAATGGGAGGAAGTGCTCAACACGGATGCAGATTGCTATGGCGGGAAGGGTCGGGGCAACTGGGGAGCCGTGCAGGCTCAGGCGCTGCCTTGTCACCAAAGGCCTTATTCTATTGAGGTTTTCTTGCCTGGTTTGAGTGTTTTAGTTTTTCGGCAAAAGACCGGAGTACTCTCCTAACGATGTCGTCCAAGGTAGAAACTTTTCGTCGTTTAGTGGCCCAAGATGCGGCCAACCTGTTGTTCCGTTTTTCATTGGGACAGGCTTTGTTGCAAGCTGGTTTAGCCGCTGAAGCGGTGGAACACTTGCAAGTGGCGGCGTCGTCGAAAGCCGATTGGATGATGCCGCGGATTTTGTTAGGCAAAGCTTGGTTGGCCCAGCAGCAAAAAGAACGTGCCCGGGAGGCCTTGCAGGCAGCCTTGGCGCTTGCGGTCGCCCAAGGCCATGAAGACCCCGAAGCCGAACTGCACCAGCTCTTGGCGGCGTTGTAAGTTTCCGTTCGTGGCGTGGGGTTGACAGTCGTAGGTAACTTTTTGAGAGTCCCTTCGAATGTTTCGGGCTCTTTTCTCCTCCTCACCTTTAAGTCCGAGATGGGCCGCGTTTCGTCGTTTTCTAGGGTTTGTTGGCCCTGGCTTCATGATTGCGGTGGGTTATATGGATCCTGGCAATTGGGCGACGGATCTAGAAGGGGGCTCTGCTTACGGTTACACGTTATTGTGGGTCATTCTGCTCTCTAATTTGCTGGCGATTCTCCTGCAGCACTTGTGCGTCCGCCTGCAAGTTGCCACGGGCTTAGATTTGGCCCAAGCCTGTCAGCGTTATTATTCTCCTGCGGTGAGCCGGTTTCTGTGGTTGATGGCTCAAGTGGGGATTATTGCCATGGATTTAGCCGAATTACTGGGCTCTGCCATTGCGCTCCAAATCCTCTTTAACATCCCGCTTTTTTTGGGTGCCGTTATTACTGCCGGTGACGTCCTGCTGCTCCTCGCCTTGCACAAATTAGGTTATCGTTGGCTGGAGTCCTTGGTGGGAGTTTTGATTTTTACCATCGCCCTGTGTTTGGGAATCGAGCTCTGTTTGGCGAAGGTGGAGATGGTGAAAGTTTGGCAGGGCTTTATTCCTGATCCGGCGATTCTGCATCAACCGCGCATGTTGTTTGTGGCTCTCGGGATTATTGGGGCCACGGTGATGCCGCATAACCTCTACTTGCATTCTTCTATCGTAGGTACGCGGTCTTTTGGCACCACCGAAGCCAGTCGTCGTGAAGCTCTGCGCTTTGGAACGTATGACGTCACCCTGGCTTTAATCTTCGCTTTTTTAGTGAACGCGAGTTTGTTGATTCTCAGTGCCGCGGCTTTTCATGGACGTCCTGAAGCGGTCACGGATATTCGCGAAGCACACCATTTGTTGAACGGCGTGCTCGGCTCGACCTTTGCGGGCACGCTCTTTGCTTGTGCGCTTTTAGCTTCAGGGCAGAACGCTACCATCACCGGCACCTTGGCTGGTCAGATTGTCATTGAGGGCTTCTTAAAGGTGAAACCCTCCGCTTGGGTGATTCGGGTGATCACGCGCGTGGCCGCGTTAATCCCCGCCTTGTTAGTGATTGGTTTAGCAGGGGAGCGATATCTCGATGCGCTTTTAATGTGGAGCCAAGTGGTGTTGAGCTTGCAGCTCGGCTTCGCTTGCTGGCCTTTGGTGAGGTTGACCGGTAACGCCGCCGTGATGGGCTCGTTTAAGTCGCCTGCTTGGTTGCAAACCATGGGTTGGATGGCCACGGCCTTAGTGGTGGGCGCCGGAATTTGGTTCATCGCCAACGGCATCTTTTAGGTAATATTTAGAATATATTTTCTCGGTTAATTCATAATTAGTTAATTATTAACTATTTATGAATCATTATAAGATTAGTAATTATATTGACTTTAATCATTATATTATAACTAATGTTATCATCTTTTAAGCCATATCCATGGAATCCCACTCAGCCATCACCTTCAAAACGCCCATCGCCCTCGCGGCTTTAGTGGCTTTTGTCTCTGCCAATGTCTTGGCAGCGGAAGCGGGGGATCTCACGTTGCAGCAGCAAGTCGACGCCTTGAAGGCCCAAGTGGCGGCCTTGCAGAAGCAAGTGCAACCTTTGACTCAAGCGGAGGCAACGTCCGTCCAAGCGAGTGCTAATGCCGACAAGGGCTTCGCGCTGGTGTCGCCCGATAGTCAAAACTCCATCCGCTTACGTGGCTTGCTCCAGGTGGATACGCGGTGGTTTTTTGATAAGACGCTTGATAATGATACCATCACGATCCGTCGCGCGCGCTTAGGTATTGACGGTAAGTTTGCCGAGACGACGCAGTATCAGTTGATTGGCGAGTTTGCCGGTACCTCAGCCACCTTGTTGGATGCCAACATCATTACGACTTATTCTAAGGAACTGCAGTTAGAGCTAGGTCGTTTCAAAACGCCAATTGGTTTGGAGCAATTGCAAGGGGACTCTTCGTCCTTGTTCTTCACCGAGCGCTCGGTGGTTTCGCAGCTGATTCCTAATCGTGACATCGGGGTGCAATTAGGAGGTAAACTTTTCGATGGCCGAATCTCCTACGCTTTCGGTGTTTTTGATGGTACCTTCGACGGTGGCAACAACACGACGCAGTCGGATAATAACGACAGCAAAGATATCGCTGGGCGGATTATGTTCTCACCTTGGGTGAATGATAAAGACTCCTTCTTCCAAGGCCTATCCTTTGGTTTTGGGGGCAGCAATGGCGTCCAAGATGCTTCGAGTCCTTTGACTTCGGGCTATAAGTCCGATGGTCAACAAACGATCTTCGCTTATAACTCCGGTACGGTCGCTAATGGTCGCGTGGCTCGTTTGAGCCCACAATTATCGTACTATCGCGGTTCACTCGGAATTTTCGCCGAGTATGTGACTTCGACGGCAAGTGTACAGCGCGCGAATAATGTCGGCCAACTATCTCATAAGGCTTGGCAGCTTGAAGGTGGTTATGTGCTGACGGGTGAAAAATCGCAATATTCCGGCGTCATCCCTGCGACGGAGTTTGATCGTGCTAAGGGCACGATTGGCGCGGTGGAAGTGGTGGCCCGCATCTCTTCGATTAAATTTGATGATGCTTCGTTCATCAATGGTACTACCACGGGTTTTGCAAATCCGACGACTTCGGCCCGTTCGGCTGACACGTTGGGCGTCGGTGCCAATTGGTACCTCAATAAGTTCTACCGTTTCTCCCTCGACTATGAGTACACCCGCTTCAACCTAAATCCAGGTGCCTCTGCGGTTTCCAATTCCGTTATCAGCCATCCTGAACACGTAATCCTGACTCGTTATCAGTTCAGTTTCTAATCCTCCTTCGCCCCTCCTACAGTCATGAAATTATTGCGAATTCATAGCGCCCTTCTTTTAGCGACGCTGGTAGGGTGGGCGCAGGATTCGGCGGTCGTGCTGCGTGTTGGTTTTTTCCCGAACCTCACGCATGCCCCAGCGATTGCCGCCCGACAACTGGAGCGCGAGCATGCTGATTGGCACTTAGCTCATTTGCCCCCTAACTCCAAAATTGAATGGCGGGCTTTTAACGCCGGCCCTTCGGCGATGGAGGCTTTATTGGCGGGTGCGATTGATCTGACTTACGTTGGGCCTTCTCCAGTGATCAATGCCCATGTGCGTACCAAGGGTAATGAGATCCGGGTGCTCGCTCCCGTGGCTCGTGGCGGTAATGCTTTAGTGGTGCGCAAGGGATCGGGCTTAAAAAGCCCGAAAGATTTTATCGGCCATCGTTTGGCCACTCCCCAATTGGGAAATACGCAAGATATCGACGCCCGGGTTTGGCTGAAGGAGGGTGGGCTCAAAATCACCGTCTCCGGTGGCGATGCCCAAATTATTCCCGCGCAAAACGCCGAACTCGTCCTCTTGTTTTCACGTGGCGACGTCGATGCGGCTTGGACCGTCGAGCCTTGGGTAACACGCTTAGTGTCCGACTTTGGTGGTGAAGTGCTGACTGAAAAGACGGATAGTATTATCACTGTACTCGCGAGTTCGAAGAGTGCCTTGGCAAAAAACCGCCAGGGTATCGAAGCGTTTGTGCATTCGCATTACTTGCTCCGCGATAAATTGGCCGCAGATTTTGCCTGGCAAGAACGCTTGGTGCGTACGGGGCTTGGCGGCGAAACGCGCTCCGCTCCGCCTAAGTCAGAATTGATCACCCCGGCCTTGAAACGGATTATTTTTGATGGCCCTGAAGAAGAGGGTGCCCGTAAGGCTCGCTTAACGGCTTCCTTTACCAAGGCACTCCAAGACTCCCGTAATGCTGGGTTACTTTCGGGTGACGCTTCGATTGCATCTCTATTAGAAGCCTTAGTTCCCGAAGCGCCGCAGACGGTTAAATAGTTTTTGAGCGGTAGTTCGCTTAAAACCAGTCATTTCTTGGCTAAATTGTATTCCTATTAAGATAACTAGACTTGCCATCATCTGAGGATAAATTGAGGTCATTAGCCCCACGTCCTGAATGAGCCTTGCTCCCTCCAATTCCTCTAATCCTGTCGCCTTGGCGCTTCGTGACGTCACGAAGCGGTTTCATGGCGCGGCGGGAGAGGTCACGGCCTTGGAGAACATTACCCTCGATGTGCATGAAGGGGAGTTCCTGGCCATCGTGGGTCCTTCGGGTTGTGGTAAGTCGACTTTGTTGAGTTTGCTGGCGGGTCTTGAACATACAAATGAGGGAACGATTGAGTTGGACCACGAAGCGGTGCACGCCCCCGGCCGCGATCGGCTGGTGATGTTCCAGCAGGATGCGCTGTTCCCTTGGTTGAACGTGTTGGAGAATGTGCTCTTTGGTTTACGATTAAAGCCTGGTTTGTCCGATGCCGAGCGCGTGGAGTCGGCCCGATATTATTTAAACTTAGTAGGGTTAGGTAATAAAGAGAAGTCTCGCCCCCATGAACTTTCGGGCGGGATGCGCCAACGCGTGGCCTTGGCCCGTTCGTTGGCTCCGAACCCGCGCGTGCTCTTGATGGATGAGCCCTTTTCGGCACTCGACGCCATCACGCGCGAACAACTTTACAGCGACATTCAGGAGATTTTTACCAAGCGCCAAAAAACCATTATCCTCGTGACCCACAACATCCGCGAAGCGGTCTGTTTGGGCGATCGGGTCGCCTTGTTCTCGCCTCATCCGGGTCGCGTACAGCGGGTGTTTGATATCCAATTGCCTCGCCCGCGGCGCATGAATGACCCGGCGCTCGCTACGTTAGCAGCCGAAGTCACGGCCGAGCTTTCGATTCACCTGAGTCAGCCTTCCTAAGATCTTTAATGAAACTGCCCCGTCCAGTGATCCCCACGCTTGTCGCCTTGGCCTTTTTTGGCGGGTGGGAATGGCTCGTTTCGTCGGGGCGCGTGAACGATGTCTTAGTCCCCGCACCTTCGCAGATTTTGCAATGGTTTTTGGAGGCTTTGAAGAGCGGGGAGTTGTTATCCGCTACCTGGGTCACGATGCGTCGCTTAATCATCGGCTTTGCGATTGGGGTCAGCTTAGGCGTGCCTTTAGGGGCTTTATCGGCCCAAGTGCGTTGGATTCGCGACACGATCGGGGTACTGGCCTTAGGGTTGCAGACGCTCCCTTCCGTTTGCTGGGTGCCCTTGGCGTTGTTGTGGTTTGGCATTCGTGAAGAGGCTGTGCTCTTTGTCGTGGTGATGGGGACGATTTGGGCGGTGGTGATTGCGGTGCAAGAAGCGGTCCTCAATGTGCCACCTCTTTTCCTCCGGGCGGCACAAACGATGGGTTCGAACGGCTGGCACCTTTGGTCCCATGTGATCTTCCCCGCCGCGTTACCAGGGGTCATCAGTGGGATGAAACAGGGTTGGGCTTTTGCGTGGCGCTCGTTGATGGCCGCCGAAATTTTCGTCGTCATTGTCACGGGCTTCGGCTTGGGCTCGCTCTTAAATGCGGGCCGCGAACTACTCCGGATGGATCAAGTGATGGGTGTGATGGCGGTGGTGATGTTGGTGGGTTTGTTGGCGGATTTAATCTTTTTTGCCCCGATTGAGCGTTGGTTGCGACGGAGTCGTGGTTTAGCTCGCTAGGAATATTTCTTTCCGGCTCGACCCCGCAGGTGGCGGCGTTCACTTTGGAGTTATGTTTATCGACGAAGCCAAAGTGATCTTAAAGTCAGGTGACGGTGGTCACGGCTGCGTGAGCTTTCGTCGCGAAAAATTTATTCCTAAGGGCGGCCCCGATGGCGGTAATGGTGGCAAGGGCGGCGATGTTGTGCTCCTTTGCGATCGCAATGAGGGCGATTTACAAGCCTACCGCTGGCAGCCCCAACGCCGGGCTCAAAATGGCACTCCCGGCATGGGTCGGCAGTGCGCCGGTCCCGATGGTCGCGATTTAATCCTGCCCGTGCCTCCAGGGACTCAAGTCTTGGAAGAAGCCACGGGTCGCTTAGTCGCCGAATTAACCGAGCACGGGGAGCGCATTGTTTTACTCGCTGGCGGGAAGGGTGGTCTGGGTAATATGAATTTTAAGAGTTCGGTTAACCAAGCCCCCCGTCGGACGACTCCAGGTTATCCTGGTGAAGCCGGGGAGTTTCGTTTGGTGCTTAAGACGATTGCGGACTTGGGCTTGGTTGGTTTTCCCAACGCTGGTAAGTCCACGCTGACGAATGTTTTCACCGCCGCTCGTCCGAAGACGGCTCCGTATCCCTTCACGACGTTGCACGTCAACGTGGGCGTGATTGATTACCCTGACACCCACGAGCGCCTCGTGATGGCCGACATCCCAGGCTTGATTGAAGGGGCTCACGATAACCGCGGCTTGGGTCACCAATTCCTGCGTCACATCGAGCGTTGTACGTTATTGGTCTTCATGATCGACATGGCGGGAAGCGAGAACCGTTTGCCTTGGAATGATTATCAAGTCCTGACGCAGGAACTGAGTTTATACTCTCCGATTTTGGCCCAAAAGCCTCGTTTGATTGTCGCCAATAAAATGGACCTGCCCACGGCTCCGAAATTACTCGCCGAGTTTCGTCGTCGCGTATCGGCCCGGGTGATTCCGATTTCTTGTTTAGCGGGCGAGGGTTTGGATACGTTACGCCAAGAGCTTTGGCAGGCGGTTAAGCATCCTGAAAAATTATTGCCCATGCCCGAGGCCAAGCCTGTTAAGGCTCCCGCCAAGAAGGCTGCAGCACCGAAGGCTCCCGCTAAGAAAGCACCGGTGGTTAAGGCTAAGCCTGCTCCTGTGAAAGCTAAACCTCAGGCTAAAAAGCCTTTGGCTAAGAAGCAGCCTGCGATTGCCAAAGCGAAGCCCGCTGCCGCTAAGAAGCAGCCTGTTACCAAGGCTGCCGTGGTGGCTAAGAAGGCCAAAAAGAAGCCCCGCCAAGCAGGGCCTCTCGCCGTCCGTAATAAAAAGAAGTAAGGTTTACTTCCCCGCGGAATTCTCGGACTTCAATTCTTTGAAGCGCAGGGATTCCGAGTTCAGGCAGTAGCGCAAGCCCGTGGGCTTGGGGCCATCTTCAAACACGTGGCCTAAGTGGCAGTCACAACGGGCACACAGGATTTCCGTGCGCACCATGCCGTGGCTATGATCTTCAATCGTGGCGACATTTTGCGGCGACACGGGTTGGAAGAAGCTGGGCCAGCCGGTACCGGAATTAAACTTAGCGTTGGAGGAGAAGAGGGGTAAATCGCAGCAGACGCAGTGGTAGGTGCCGACTTTATGGTTATCTAAAAGGTTGCCGCAGAAAGGGCGTTCCGTGCCCTTGGCACGGGTGATTTCATATTGTGCTGGGGTGAGTTGGGCGGCCCATTCAGCGTCGGTTTTAATCACCTTATTGACCAACTGAGGTTTACCCACGCCACCTTTACCGTCTTCGAGGGTAACAAGGACTTGCGGGACTGGGGTCGAGGATTTCATAGAGGTTTTAGAAGAGGTGTCTGCTTCGGCAGCTCCAAGGGAGAGTCCGAGGGCGAGGGTGGTCGCGAGGAGGAGGGACTTAATCATAAGATTTTTAGCTAAAAGATTTGCCGCAGCCACAGGTGCTGGAGGCGTTGGGGTTGCGCACTTCAAAGCCTTTGCCCTGGAGGCCATCGTCAAAGTGAATCGTGGCACCATCGAGGTAGGTGTGACTGGCGGGATCGACCAAGAGTTTGAGGCCTTGGGATTCAAATTCTAAATCGCCCTCTTTGCGCACATCAAAGGACATGCCGTATTCAAAGCCGGAACAGCCGCCAGCTTCGACGAGCACCCGCAGTTGGGTATGGGCAGGGGCTTGTTGTTGCAACTGACGCACTTGATGAGCCGCGGCTTCGGTGAGACTAATCATACCTTTCATTTTACGGGCTGGGATGGGCTGTCAAGGGTCGCCCGTGTTTTCCGGCCTTATAGTTCGCAGGAGGGCTGACTTTCTCGGGTCGGCCGAGCCAACAAGCCCCGGTGGGGTTCATCGGGGTAGACCTGCGTGGCTTTTTCACCCAAAAGGTGGGCGTCGCAACAGCGGAGCAACTCCTCCAAGGTTTCGGTGCGACGCATGTCATACAGGAACTTGCCCTCGGCATCCACAGCGAGGCCGACGAAGTTTAAAAACTTTTTGAGCCGCCCCGCTTTTTTCTCACTCGCAAAGGCGAAGTCGCAGCATTCATCGGCTAACTCTTGAATGTATTGGCGCACGTCGGCGAACGTGGGTTGATAGGGCGTTAAGCCTTGTTGCACTTCGCGCCATTGCCGAAAAATCCAAGGGTTACGAATCGCATGGCGCCCCATCATCATGCCATAGGCCCCTGTAGTTTGGACTAATAATTGAGCTTTGGTGGCACTCGTGACGTCGCCATTCGCAATCACGGGACAGGGGACACTTTGCACGGCGTGTCGGATGGCCTCGTAATCCACTTCCGACCAGTAGAGTCCTTTGACGGTGCGTCCGTGGACGGTAAGGAGGTCGACTTGATGCTTGGCTACTAAGCCCAAGAGTTCGTCAAAGTGCGTCATATCGGCAAAGCCGATGCGCATTTTGACGGTGAAGCGTCCGGGAATTTCCGCCCGCATAGCGTGCAAGAGTTCGGCTACTTTGCCCGGATCGCGCAAGAGACCACCACCCACATTTTTTCGGTAAACCTTAGGTGCGGGGCAGCCCATGTTGAGGTCGATACCTGCGATGGGGTATTTGAGTAGCAACCGAATGGTGCGGAGGATGTGCGGGGTATCTTCGCCAATGATTTGAGCGAAGATGGGCCGTCCGCTTTGATGATTGAGCAGCGAATCAACAATGTGCGCTTCGGGGATCGAGGTCTCGTGGACGCGAAAGTACTCGGTGACGAACCAATCAGGAGCGCCGCGTCGGGCAATGACGCGAAAGAAGTTCGTGGTCGTCACGTCTTGCATCGGTGCCAAGACCGAAGGACGGGTGCCCGGGATGATGGCTTCCGGCACGGGCTGGCTCACGGCTTTTTACGGAGGAATTGTTGTAAGGCTTCGCTCATGTCCTCGGCTCCTTCGACGATGCTGGCGGCTACGAGGACAGGACGTTTGCTCTTCACCGCTAACACAATCGCATCGCTCGTGCGTGCATCCACTTCGGCAATCTTGCGTCCCAAGGGGCCTTCTTGGGTGACGATGATACGCGAACAGAATACTTCGTTGCGGACTTCGTTGATGATCACGTGAGCCACGGTCGCATCGAGGCCGAGTAGCAGGTGAAGCATCAAGTCGTGGGGCAGGGGACGTTCGTTGTGCTTATTCATCAGGGCCGCTTGTAAGGCTTCGCCGACTTGGTTATCGATTTGAATCAGCAACGTTTTCTGGGGCGTCAGAAGAAAGACCGCCATGCCCGATTTAATCGGAATGACTTCGATTCCGGTGACGAGGATGGCGTCCTGAAAACTCATATTAGACGGTGTGGCGGGCGTTAAAAATTTCGCAAGCCTTGGGTCTTAATTCCCCCTGAAGTACAAAGAAAAACCTGAACCTTCCTTGAAATGACCCCTGATTTAGGGCAAGGTATCAGGATGCATCCGTTCCTGACCTCAGAATTTCTTTTTCCCTGGAGTCGTCTTACCCCTGCCCAAATTGAGCCCGATATTCGTCACGCGCTGGCCCAAGCACGCGGTTCCCTAACAAAGTTAAAGCAGCTTTCGGGTGCGGACCTGACTTTTGATAAAGTTTTATTAGGATTAGAAAGTGCCACCCGCGATCTCTCCCGCTCGTGGGGCCTGGTGTCGCACCTCGACTCGGTGTTGAATTCGCCTGCTTTGCGTCAGGCTTATAACGCCCTGCTCCCCGAAGTGACTGATTTCTTCACGGCGCTGACGCTGGATGCCGAGCTCTGGGCCGTGTTGCAGGCTTACGCCGCCACGCCTGAGGCTCAGGCACTTCAAGGGGTGCGTCGTCGTTTTCTCGAAGAAACCCTCGCCGATTTCCGGGAAAACGGGGCCGATTTGGCTCCTGCCGCCAAGCAACGTTTAGCCGAGATCAATGCGCAGTTAGCCCAACGGACGCAGAAGTATACGGAGAACGTTCTAGATTCGACGAATGATTGGGAACTCTTTGTGACCGACGAAGCGACCTTGGCGGGCTTGCCGGCGAGTGCTTTGGCAGCGGCGAAGCAAAGTGCGACGGCGAAAGGTCGCCCCGAAGCCTGGCGCTTCACGTTGCATACTCCGTCGGTGTATCCGGTTTTACAGTACGCTCAACAGGAAGACCTTCGCCAGCGCTGTTGGGAAGGTTTGGGTCAGGTAGGCTTGAAGACCCCCTGGGATAACACGTCTTTAGTCCGCGAGATTTTAACCCGCCGTCAGGAAAAGGCGCGTTTGCTGGGCAAGACTCACTTCGCCGATTTCACGACCGCCCGTCGCATGGCTCAGAATGGCCAGCGGGCCTTGCGGTTTATTGAAGAATTAGCCCAATGCATTCGTCCAAAATTCGCACAAGAGGTCGTTGAATTAGAAGCCTATCGGGCTCAGCAGGTTGGCGATGCCGTGCGCCCTTTGCACCCTTGGGAATTGGCTTATTACTCTGAAAAACTCCGTCGGGAAAAGCATGGCTTTGACGATGAAGCTTTACGCCCCTGGTTCCCCGTCGATGGGGTGATTGCGGGGATGTTTAAACTCTTTGGGGATTTATTAGGCATCAAGATTGTCGCACGCGATACGCTGTATCGCGACCCTGCCACGGAGGCGACGCAAGTCGTCACCGCCGCGGCCCCTCGTTTGGAGAGTCCCCCCGTAGAAGTGTGGCATCCAGAGGTGCGTTTTTACGAAGTCTACGATGGGGCCCGACACCTAGGATCTTTCTACACGGATTGGTTCCCCCGTGAATCGAAGCGGGGTGGCGCTTGGATGAATTTCTTCCGCACCGGCGGTCCCCGTCCCGATGGCAGTTTCGCCCCGCACTTGGGTTTGATGTGTGGCAATTTCACGCCGCCCGTCGCCGGCCAGCAGGCCTTGCTCACCCATGATGAAGTCACCACGGTGTTCCACGAGTTCGGACACTTGTTGCACCACCTCTTGTGTGAAGTTGAAATCGAATCACTTGCCGGCACGCGCGTGGCGTGGGATTTCGTCGAACTCCCTTCGCAGATTTTTGAAAACTGGTGCTGGCAAGAAGAGTCGTTGGCCTTGTTTGCGAAACATTATCAGACCGGCCAGCCCTTGCCTTCCGAACTTTTGGCCAAGTTGGACGCCGCGGCTCATTTCCGCGCCGCCTCGATTTGCATGCGTCAGTTGGTGTTCTCGAAATTAGACCTCGATCTGCACATGCGCACGGACGAACTGAAGGACCGTGACTTGGATGCGCAGTGGAATGAAGACTACGCTGCGTGGATGCCCCGCACGACTCGCCCTGGTCCCGCCATGGCACGTCGCTTCAACCACCTCTTTTCCGATGCCACGGGGTATGCGGCGGGCTATTATTCTTATAAATGGGCCGAGGCACTGGAAGCCGACGCCTTCACCCGTTTTCTTCAAGAAGGCGTCTTAAACCCCAAGGTAGGGCGCGAATTACGGGCTAAAATCTTGGCGAAGGGCAATGCCGAGCCAGCCGAGAAACTTTTCCGTGACTTCATGGGCCGGGATTTGAACCCCGAGGCCCTTTTGGTGCGGGATGGGCTGGCTTAAGGGGCTTTAGAGCCCCTCAGGGCAGTGTAAACCCCATTAAATGGGGGGCTTCGCCTTATTCCCCTTGCGCCGAGGCGTTTTTTCCTATGCGTAAGGCCTTTACAGATGAATTTACGCAACATCGCAGTCATTGCTCACGTCGACCATGGTAAAACGACCCTGACCGACCGCCTTCTTTACCAGTCCGGCATGTTCCGCACGGAAGATCTCGATAAGCTCGCTGGTGGCCAGCACGGCTTGATCATGGATTCGGGCGATTTGGAACGCGAACGCGGGATTACCATCACGGCCAAAAATTGTGCCATTCGCTGGACCGACCCTCGCGATCAAAAGGAATATAAGATCAATCTGATCGACACCCCTGGCCACGCTGACTTCGGCGGCGAAGTGGAGCGCGTGTTGAACATGGCCGATGGTTGCTTGCTCGTCGTTGACTCTTTTGAAGGTCCGATGCCCCAAACGCGCTTCGTGTTGTCGAAGGCTTTGGCCCTCGGTTTGAAGCCCATCGTGGTGATCAATAAGATTGATAAACCATCGGCTCGTCCTGACGCCGTGGTGGACGAAGTGTTCGATTTGCTGGTTGCCCTAGAAGCCCCTGAGTCGGCTTTAGATTTCCCGATTGTCTACGCTTCGGGTCGCGAAGGTTGGGGTACCGTTGACCGCGCCAAGACTGTTGAGGGCCATCGTCCGAAAGACTTGATGGAATTATTCTACACCATCGTAGACAAGATTCCTGAGCCCTACGCCGAAGGTTCGTCCCGCGGTGCGGCCGCTGGTTATAAGACCCGCGCCGAAGCTTTGGCGAATCCGTTGCAAATCATGGTGACGGCTATTTTGTACAGTGATTACGTGGGTCGTATCGCGGTCGGTCGGGTTACCGCAGGTAAGATTTCGCCCAGCATGCCTGTGATTCTCGTCAACCGCGCTGGCGAACAATTTAAACAACGCGTGCTCGAAGTAGAAGTCTTTGAAGCCCTGGGTCGCATCAAGGCTCAAGAGGTGAGCGCGGGTGATATTTGTGCCGTGATTGGTTTAGAGCACGTGGAAATTGGGGCAACCATCACCGATCAAGAAAACCCTCGTCCCTTGCCTCCTGTTAAGGTGGACGAGCCTACGGTGACGATGGCGTTCCGCGTGAACGATTCGCCTTTTGCAGGTCGCGATGGTAAGTTTGTTACCGGTCGCCAAGTCGGGGAGCGTCTGACCAAGGAACTCGAAAAGAACGTGGCCTTGCGCGTTGAACGCGAACCGGGTGCGGATGCCTTCCAAGTTTCGGGTCGTGGTTTGATGCACTTAGGCGTGCTCATTGAAACCATGCGTCGCGAGGGTTATGAACTTTCCGTCGGCAAACCTCAGGTGATTTTAAAGACGATTGATGGCGTGCAATGCGAGCCCGTGGAAACCTTGGCCGTCGATTGCCCCGAAGCTTCGCAAAGCGATGTGATGTCGCTCGTGCTGGGCCGTCGCGGTGAATTGCGCTCGATGGATGCCAAAGCGGGTACGAGCGGCTGGATCCACATGGAATTCAAGATTCCTTCGCGCTCCCTCTTCGGTCTGCGTACTTTGATGCTCACGACCACCCGCGGTGAGGCGGTGATGTACCACAACTTGCTCGGTTATGAGCCCGTGAAGGGCGAAGCCCCCCGCCGTCCTTCGGGCGTGATGATTGGTGGCGAGCCTGGTCAAGTGACGGCTTACTCCCTCGACCGTCTCTACGATCGTGGCGACTTCTTTGTGAAGCCTGGTGATGACATTTACGAAGGCCAAGTCGTTGGCGAACACTGTAAGGACAATGACTTGGTAATTAACTTGGTCATTAACAAGAAGTTGACGAACGTTCGCGCTGCTGGTTCTGACGACTTAGCCAAGATCAAGCCTATGCGCCAAATGTCGCTCGAAGCTTGCTTGGAATACATCGAGTCCGATGAATTGGTGGAAGTGACGCCTAACTTCATCCGTATGCGTAAGCGCTGGTTGACGGAGAACGAGCGTAAGAAAAACTCCTAAGCCTGCGTTGGCAGTTGCAATACAAAGTGGTGGCCCTGGTTGGCCACCACTTTTATTTTCATGGCCCAGACGTCGGGAGGGAGTTTGCTCGCAACTCGTTCAGGCCACTCGACAATTAGGTTCCAAGGCGGCGTGACTAAATCCCAGATTAATAAGTCGTCAAAGCCCGCAGGGTCTTTGAGTCGGTAAGCGTCGACGTGCAAAATTTGGCGAGCACCTTGGTAGGTGTTTAGCAACGCAAAGGATGGGCTAGTGATGTCGCCTGTAACTCCTAGCCCGCGGACGAGTCCGCGCGTGAAGGTGGTTTTGCCCGTGCCGAGGTCGCCACTCAGCGTGAGCACGGTATTAGCGGGCAAGCAGGCCGCTAACTCATACGCCCGACGCTCGGTCTCCTCACCAGAATAAGTGGTGAGACCGTTCGTCCAAGCGGAGAGTTCCGAGGGCCAAGCCATAGGCGGATTGTCCCGACTCGCCCCGAGAGGGCAAGAATGCTTCGTGGGCGACTCGGTTAAGAGACGATGTCGAGGGGCTTAAGGCTGTTCCAACCACCACGCGTGAAGTCAGGGCAGACAATGGGCATGCTACCTTCTTTCACCGAGCGCACGGAAAGCTCTAAAATCGCCGACCAGTTGGCGGCATCGTAGACCGTCATGTCAGGAGTGATGCCTTGGCGGATACAATCCAACATCCGGTAATTCATGACGTGGTCCATACCCCCGTGGCCGCCGACTTTCTTAGCGGACTCACCGACTTTTTTCACCAGCGGGTGTTGGTTGTTTTTCATGAACTCCTCGATCTTTTCTTTTTCTAACCAAGAGTGGCTGCTCAACTTCAGGCCCTTCACCGCGGGGTGTTCGTTTTCCGAGGCCACGGCGAGGCGGCTGGGGTAGCCGAAGAACGTGGCCTTCGTCCCACAGAGGGCGTTGATGCGCGAGTAGGGGCGGGGGCTCACGACGTCATGCTGAATCATGATGGTGCGGCCGAGTTGCGTTTTGATGATCGACGTATTCATGTCGCCGCAGACGTATTTTTCGTCGCGGTGCAGGCCGCCATTGGGTTGTTTCTTGTCGCGGAATTGCGTGAGGTTGAACTCGGGAGAAGACACCGAAACGATAAATTTGAAAGCATCGCCGCGACCTACGCCGAGGTATTGTCCCACGGGACCTAAACCGTGCGTGGGGTAGAGGTTGCCGTCCATGAAGGTGTGGTAGTTGCGACGCCAGCCACCTTCGCCATTGCGATCCCAGAGCACGCCACCACCGAGGTCGTGGATGTAGGCACATTCGGCGTGCTTGAGGTCGCCGAAGAGACCTGAGCGAGCCATGTTCAGCACAAAGAGTTCTTCGTCGCCGTAGCAGCAATTTTCTAAAATCGCACAGTGGCGTTGCGTCTTTTCCGACGTGTCGACTAAGCGCCAAGCCTCTTCCACGCTGACGGCGGCGGAGACTTCAACAAAGGCATGCTTACCAGATTCCATCGTCTTGACGGCCATAGGGACGTGCCATTCCCAAGGGGTGGCGATGTAGACGACGTCGATATCATCGCGGGCGATCATTTTTTCCCAAGCGTCTTCAGTGCCAGCATACATCGCCGGCTCTTTGCCCGTGTGCTTCTTAACGAAGTTTACCGCATTCTTGGCTCGGCTTTCGACTAAGTCGCAAACCGCAATCACTTCTGCGAAGTCGAGGTTAACGGCGGAGGTGAGGTGGGTGCTTCCGCGATTTAAGCCAATAAAAGCGCAACGGACTTTATTGAGCGGCTTGGTTTGCAGATCCCACACCGGCTTGTTGCCCGCAGGGCGAGGACGCGTGATGCCGATGTCATGGGCATCGAGGAATTTTAAATTTTTAGGATCAGGACCTGCTTCAGCGGAGGGAATGGCTTGGAGACCTAAGCCAAGGCCAGCAAGGGCGCTGAGTTTAAGAAAATCGCGGCGATTATTTTTTTCGGGGAGGTTCATGGCAGGTAAAAAGGTATGACAACCCAGCCTTAAAGGGGTTGCAATAGTTGCCTAAATTAAATGCGAAAAATTTCTAATTTACGAAGCCTTGAATCCATTTAATCCCGAAAACCGCAAGGTTACGCACGATATGTCCCATAAAACAGGGCAATAGCGAACGCTCGGTGTTGAGCGGATTGAAGCGCGCAAAATATAACCAAAGTGAAACGAGAAATGAAAAGACGATGCTGATTTTGCCCTCCATTGTCTTGAGGTCGAATTGGTGAATCACTGCGAAGACGAGCGAACCAATTACCATCACGCCGAGTAATTTGCCCCCGCTGAATTGGCCGGGTGCGGCGAAACCACGGAAGACAATTTCCTCAATAAAGGAGGCTCCCAGCAAGGCAGCGATGGCGTAGCTCGGGAGGGTGGACTGACTTTGACTCACCCCGAAATAAACTTCGCTGGCAGTTTCGAGTAGCGTGAGAAAAAGCACGCCGCTGATGACTAAGGCATGCACGGCCCAAGGTGCGGAGGTCGTGCCCGGCCAAAAGCCTTCATCTTGGTGCGTCTTTTGGCGTTGGCGAAATTCGCCCCACCACGCCACGAAAACGCTTAGGCCTAAAATTAGGTAGAGGCAGGAGAGGATAGCGGGATGAGGCATGGTCGGTTAGCGGACTCCTAAAATCCAAGCGCGGTAACTCGGGGATACGTGATCCACTTGCAGAGTGATCCATTCGGGGACGGCGTAGGGGTGTTGTGCATGAACCCACGCTTCGAGGTCGCGGCTTTTGGCGGTGGCGTATTTAAAGTTAATCCGAAATTCCTCTTCGTTTTGCGTCACCCCTTCCCACGTGTAAAAAGAGCGCAGAGGGCCTTCCACTTGGGCACACGCCACCAAGCCCGCATTGACGGCGGCTTCGGCTAAACGCTCGGCCGCTTCGCGTGAAGGGAGGGTGGTCCAAGCGACGCTGACACTATCAGTCGTTGTCATCTTTATCGGGCAGGAGGTAGCGTTCGGTGATGATATTAATCAATTGGTCGCGGGCTTCTTGAACCGTATCGACGTGCAAGTAGAGGTTACGGTCTTCTGGCGAGACCATGCCCCATTCGTGAAAGACTTCGAAGTTTACGACTTCTTTCCAGAAAGCAGAACCGAAAAGCAGGACGGGGAAATGCTTCTTGGTTTTACCGGTTTGTATCAAGGTCAGCATTTCGAAGAGTTCATCGAAAGTGCCGAAACCACCGGGGAAGGCGACGAGTGCTTTGGCCAAATAGAGGAACCAATATTTACGGACGAAGAAGTAGTGGAATTCTAAATCCAGCTCTGGGGTGATGTAAGGGTTGTGTTCTTGCTCGAAGGGCAGGGCGATGCCGAGGCCTACGGAACGCCCGTCCGCTTGGTGGGCACCGAGGTTGGCGGCTTCCATGATACCAGGGCCACCGCCCGAGCAGACTAAGAAGCGTTGGTACTCGGGGAGCGACATCGACCACTTCGTCATTTCATACGAAAGTTCCCGACAGGCATTATAGTAGAAAGAACTCCGCATGTTCATTTCGGCGACCCGCAGGCGGAGGGCACATTCGGCACCAGAGCACTCGGCCCGATCGGGCAGGGCCTTCGCTTCGGCTAATTCTTTGGCGGCACGCTCTGGGGACATCGTGCGGGCCGAACCAAACATCACGACCGTGTTGCGGACCCCATGTTTCTTAAAGCGACCGTAGGGTTCTTGCATTTCGGCCATCACGCGGAGAATCCGGGCTTGGGGGCTGGTCATGAACTCATCGTTCAGGTAGGCCTTAGGCGGGACCGGTCGGCGGGGGCGCTTGGCTTCGCTCATGGGCTTATCCTTCCCCTTTGGGGGCCAGATGCCAAGCCGGTAAGCGTGGGGCTTGACACTAGCGGAAGGGTCGCCTTGTCTGGAGGCTTAATTGCCATGCAACCCACCTACCGCCCATCCAAAATCGCCCGCGCCCGTAAGTGCGGCTTCCGTGCTCGTTCGAAGTCCCCTGGCGGCCGCAAGGTCCTCGCCAACCGCCGTAGCACCGGTCGCAAGCGTCTCGGGGCTTACTAATCCTTATGCGCCTCCCGCGGGAGCGTCGAATTCGAGCTTCGGCTGATTTTACGCGTCTCCGCAACCTTGGCTCGCGGCTAGACTGCGGGCCTTTTCTTTTAAATTATAAGGTCGAGGAGGGGGAGGGGTTGCCTCGTTTTGCGGTCATTGCCGCCAAGAAGACCTTCCCTCTGGCTGTCCAACGGAATCGGGTGAAGCGCTTGGCTCGCTCGATCTTTCGTTCCCAGGGCGAGCTTTTCCCGAAGGGCACCGCCTTGGTCTTGGTGGCCCGGGCCTCCATGTTGCGTCGGCGGTTTGCGGATTTGGAAAAAACCTTAGCCCTCGCCGCCCAGCGCATCCAAGAACGCCAAGGCCCGGAGGTCGCATGAGCGAGCCGACACCTTCCCTCGTGGTACGGGCGGCCTTGGGCTTAGTCTGGCTTTACCAGAAAATCCTGTCGCCAGTATTGCATGCCTTGTTGCCTGGATCGGGTTGTCGCTTTCAGCCGACTTGCTCGGTTTACATGGCGACTAGTCTCCAGCGCTTTGGGCTCATTAAGGGTGGGTGGATGGGTCTTAAGAGAATCGGACGCTGTCATCCGTGGGGAAAATCAGGAATTGATGAAGTTCCGCCTCAGTAATGCGGTTTTTTGGGGCTGGAATTATCTCGCTCCAACCTAGCCTTATTTGCCAAGGTTAAGGGAGTGCAATCGCTTTATCCGCGTCTCTTAAATTCTCGGCAAGGGGGTACACTTTTGCTGGCGCTGACGTATTTAATCTTGGGGACTTTATTGCGGGTGGGTCTTTTGGCGGTGAGTGCCGGGGTCGTTTCCTGGGGTTGGGGTACTTGGGGTTCGCTGGTCGTTGGCTTCGCTTTTGACTTACTCATGGCTTGGTTTCTCACCCTGCCTTTTGGGTTGTTGAGTGCGCTGTGGCCGAAGCGTTTTAGTTTTAAGGTGTTGGTGGGTTTCTGGTGTTTCGGTTCGTGCTTATTTGTTTTTTGGAAAATTGCGGAGATTCTTTTCTGGGAAGAGTTTGCGGTGCGGTTTAATTTTATCGCCGTAGATTACTTGGTCTACACGACCGAGGTGGTAAAAAATATCCGGGAGTCGTACTCGCTGCCTTTAATCTTGGCAGGGGTGTTGCTGCTCGGCATCGCCTGGTACTGGTGCTGGCGTCGCCTCGGGCTCGTCGCTCGCTGGCATGAGGGATTCCAAGCCGAGACTTCTCCACGCTGGGTTGAAGTCGTGGCACTCCTTTTTCCGTTGGCCCTGATTTTAGTGACGGCTTTGTTTTTAGGCCGACACGATTTGCGCGTTAAAGAAGCTCCGAGTAATACGGTGGGAGAGTGTGTGACGACGGGCTTGCGTCACATGGTTAATCCGCAGCCGAGTTGGGCCAATAGTTATGACACGGAGTTGGCGAAGAACGGGGAATATTCGTTCTTAGCCGCTTTCTGGGCGAATCAACTAGACTGGAACCGGTTTTACCCGACTCGCTCCCACCCGGTGGCAGACTTGCGTCAATTGCTCGGTAACCAAGGGATTAAATTTGCGACCGATGACCCGCGCGACATCACCCGTGCGGTCTTGCGGTCCGTTAAAGATCAGCCGCGCCGCCTGAATGTGATTCAAATCACGGTCGAGAGTTTGAGTGCGGAGTTCTTGGGTTGCTACGGCCAAGCCCCGTATGTCGCCCAAAAGCTGACTCCTAACTTGGATCGCCTGGCCAAGGAGTCGATTTGGTTTAGACATTGTTATGCGAGCGGCACCCGCACGGTCCGTGGCATGGAAGCTTTGACGTTGGGGATTCCCCCAATTCCCGGGCAATCCGTGCTTCGCCGGGCTGGTTGCGAGAACCTTTGTACCTTAGGTTCTATCTTGAAAGCCCAAGGTTATGACACGGCGTTTATTTATGGGGGTGATGGGTTCTTCGATAACATGAATTACTTTTTTTCCACCAACGGCTATCGGATTGTCGATCAGCCTGCAGCCGAGAAGAAGGGTGAGATTACCACGTTTGGTAATGCTTGGGGAGCTTGTGATGAAGATTCGTTTAACTGGTGCCTGCATGAAGCGGACCGGGCCTTCGCCGCGCACCAGCCTTTCCATCACTTCGTGATGACGACTTCGAATCACCGTCCTTACACTTGGCCTCCCGGACGGATTGATGTGAAGTTGATTAATCGTGAGGGTGGCGTGGCTTACACCGATTATGCGATTGGCAATTTTTTGAAATTAGCGGCGAGCAAGCCTTGGTTTAACGACACGATTTTTGTCATCGTGGCGGATCACTGTGCTTCGGTGGCGGGTAAGCGGGAACTCGAAATTCGGAAGTATGAAATCCCCTTGTTTATTTGGTCACCTAAGAACCTCGCCCCTCGGGTAGTCGACACGATGATGAGCCAAGTGGATTTAACGCCCACGCTCTTAGGTTTATTAAACTTTAATTACACCGCACGTTTCGTCGGGGGTGATGCCTTGGCACCCACGTTCACGCCCCGGGCTTTTATCAGTAATTATCAAAAGGTCGCGGTCCTCCAGCCTGATGGCGTTTTGACCGTCCTGAAGCCCGTGCGCCAAGGCGTGCAGTATCGGGCCGATTTACAGACAGGTGAACTGAAACCGCTTGGTATCACCAATGAAATGGCGCTCGAGGAGGCCATTATTTATTACCAAGGAACCGATGAACTTTTCAAACGCGGTGGACTCACCAACCCCAGTCGCTAAGCCGCAAGGTTTAATCCTTCCGGGTGTTTTATTGGCCGGAGCTTTAATCTTTTTTGGTTTTCCGGGTTTGGGGGGCGAGCGTTTGGACCTTTGGTTTCAGGGGTTGTTCTGGCGGAATCAGCAGTGGGTGATTGCTCATGATGAACCTTGGGCTCATGCCCTCGCTTACACGGGTCCGAAGGTGATTTTAATTATCGTCGCCGTTCTGCTTTTAATCGCCGCGTTCGTTCCCCAGCGTTTTCCCGCCTGGCTTGGGCGTCGTAGGGCCGTTTACCTCATCCTTTGCCTGGGTCTCGTGCCGGCGATTTGTTCGCAGCTTCGCGTGGTGACCCACATGTCGACGCCGTTGGATTTAAAGCTGTTCGGCGGTAAGTTTGAGCACCTTTTACTTTTCCAAGCCAAGCCTGCAGGTTACCCCAGCAACGCCTTTCCTGCAGCTCATGCGAGCGGCGGGTTTGCCTTGCTTGGTTTGGCGTGGGCGTGGACGAATCCCCGCGGTCGTCGCCTTGGTTGGAGCCTCGGTCTCATCGCAGGAACTTGGATGGGCGGTTATCAAATCGCCCGCGGTGAACATTTTTTATCGCACACCCTGGTAACGGTCTTGTTAGCCTGGCTAATCACTTACTTGCTGGCGCTTGGGATTAAGCCAGCACACGAGTCTTAAGCTGATGGCGCTACGACGTTGGTGCTGCGGGTTTTTAATGGTCCTGGGCCTGGGACCAGGTTCTTGGCTGTCTGCCCAAGTGCTCGTTAAGTCCCAAGAAAAGGTCGTTTTTCTTGGAGACAGTATTACGGCCCAGGGTTGGACTAATGCCCATGGTTATGTGCAATTGGTTGTCGCTGGTTTAAAGGCCAATGGGGTTAACATCACGCCGCTTCCTGCCGGCATTGGGGGTCAACAATCTAATGACATGCTCGCTCGCCTGCAGCGTGACGTTCTCGCTCCAAAGCCTGAATGGGTGATGATTAGTTGTGGGATGAATGATGTCATCCACGGCGCCAAAGGAGTCCCCTTAGAGCAGTATAAAATTAATATGACGGAAATGGTCACCCGTTGCCAAGCCGCGGGGATTAAAGTGATTTTATGCACGACGACCACCGCCGGCAGCGCGGAGAGTGCCGCCACTCAGCAACTTGGAATCTATAGTGATTTTTTGCGCAGCTTAGCCAAGCAGCGGCAATGCACGTTGATTGATCTCTATCCCGTTTTTGTGGAGGTGCTCCGTCAAAAGGATACGTTGCATGGCTTAACGGGGGATGGGGTGCACATGACGCCCGAAGGGAATATGTTGATGGCTCAAACCATCTTGTCGGGTATGGGCTGCACCGCCGCCCAAGTGGCGACCGCCCGCGAAACTTGGTTAGACCTGCCGGGTGCGGGGACGATTACTACCCGCGTGGATGTTGAACTGAATCAAAAGTTTTTTACGGCGACGTGCCCCTTAACCCTGCGGCAGCGCGAGCGCCTTTTCTTGGTCGTGGCCGCGGCGAAACGCCCCACGCTCAACCATTGGGCCAAGGAAAAGTTACTCGCGTTGATGAAGCAAAAGGTGAAGCCCCAAGGGACTTATGATGCGCTCGAAGATCTTTTTGCGAGTACCGTGAAGAGTAAGGTCCAAGCCGAACTCCAACAGGAATTCGTCGCCGAGATTAATCAGGCCGTAGCCCGTTGAAACCGTTCTCGGGTGTTACTTTGAAGCATTACTGAGATTTTCGGCAATTTCTTGGCGTAAGGCTTCGAGTCGTTTTTCTCCTGCCGCTTGAATCTCAGGGTGGTCTTTAATGATACTAGCGAGGTTGCTTTTGGAGCCCTCATCTCTGTCGGACGCTAGACTCCAAAAGGCGTAACTCTGAACGAGGTCGAGCGGTACACCCCGACCATTGGCATAAGCGTTGGCGAGGTTATGTTGGGCGCTGGCGTAATTTAATAATGCCGACTTTCGATACCAGAGCGCGGCTTTAGTAAAGTCTTGGGGTACCCCTTCGCCATGAGCGTAGGCATACCCAATATTATAGTCGGCGGCCGCATGATTTTGCTCCGCAGCTTTATGCCACCAAAACAGGGCTTGGGTGAAATCTTGCGGGCCAAATTGGCCCATACTATAACTGTTTCCGAGATTGAATTGAGCTTCCGCAAAACCGCTTTCTGCGGCCTTTTTTTCCCATCGAAACGCCTGCACTTCGTCGTTGTGCTCCAGATAATCGATGCCTAGCGCGAATTGGATTCGGCCATTATTTTGTTCTGCTCCTTTTTGGAGTAGGGCGGTGGCCTTTTTCTCATCCCGTTCCACGCCTACTCCTAATTTGTAAATCATGGCCATATTGATGATCGCGTCCTCATAGCCTTGTTCGGCTGATTTCAGAATCCACTTCGCCGCTTCGGTTGGGTTTTGGGGGGTCCCTTTGCCGGTCGCGTAGCATAAACCAAGGATGTATTGTGCTTGGGGATGATTTTGTTCGGCGGCTTTGCGAAACCAAAACAGGGCTTGGTTTGGATCCTCAGTGACGATTTCCCCCTGCTGATAGTAGTTGCCGACATAAAATTGAGCTTCGACGTGACCGTGCTGTGCCGCTTTGAGTAACCATTTGAAACCCTCGGTTTCATTGCGCGGAAATTTATTATCCCATAAAGCAAGAATGGCCATATGCCACTCGGCTTGGGCGTAGCCTTGATTGGCTGCTTTGAGCCACCACTCAATGCCTTGTTTTCTATCGCTGGGGACCCCTCTTCCGAAAAAATAACCCGACCCTAGTTTTTCTTCAGCTTGCGGATCGCCGGTTTTGGCCGCCGCTATCAGTTCAGGAGTGACCAAGGTTTCTTCGGTGACTGGTGGGGTTGCTGGTTGCAATGCTGCCAAGCCATACAGGCAGCTACAAAGGAGAAAGGTGAAAGTTCGCATGGGAGAGCGTCGGAGATTTTTACGCTCCCAAGTGGCGCTGTCAATGAGTGGACTATTATATTACAATTATAATAGAATAGATGGGTTTCTTGATGGTGCTAGACGCCGCTGTCTTAAAAACGGACCTTCAGGCATAAAAAAAGGACATCACGCGGTGATGTCCTTAAGTTGCCCGCCACGCCGGCCGGGTGCTTAGTTTTCCCAGCTGGTGATGTTGTCTGCGCGGAAGGGGCCAGTCTTAGAAGGTTCGTCGCGATAGGTGGGGGTGATCACGCCCGTCGTGGACATAGGCGACGCACCCGAGTCATCCCAGTATTCGTTGTCGGCCAAGGGCAAACCATCTGCCGAGGGAGCCACGAAATTAGCGCCAGCACTGACGATTAAGAAGCCACTGGTTTTCCAGATGGCGTAGTTGGCGAGGTAAACCCCCGTGTTGGCGTCTTGAATGGGCGAGCCAGGGGCGTTGAGGACGCGGTAGCGGTAGTCGTAGGCATTACCCCAAGAGTCTTGGAATTGATAGGCTGTGGGGCTTCCGCCCGTCCAATCGTTCAAGCCCCAGCCAGTATCATTGTTGGAACTGATGGCTCCGTATTCGATCAGGGGTTTCATTTTCCGGCCTCCCGAGCCCGTCGCGAGTCGGGCATCGTTATAGGCAATGAGTTCGACGTTCGTGCCGCCATTCGCAATCGGGAAAGCTTTTACAATCCGACGCCCAATCATTTGATCGAATAATTCGCGTCGGGCAGTAGCGGTGTTGCCGGAAGAGGCACGGCAAGGGTAGTCGCCATAATTCTTTTTAAAAATTTCGCAGCCTACCTTGAGGGCTTGGATATCGCCCTTAGTCTTCGCTTTACGATTCGCATTGGTCGCTGCTTTAAAAAGGCCAAAGGTCATCGCAGTCAGGATGATGATAATCGAGATAACGATGAGTAACTCTACGAGGGTAAAGCCGCGGCGGCGTTGGGGTTTACGGTTCATGGGGTCGAGAGGGGTAGGGGTTAAATGTGACGGGAGTCGTTTTCGTCCTTTTTCACGTAGCCCGAGTCTTGGCGCTGATGGTTCACCGCATTCTTCTTTAAGTAGGCTTGGTAAACGTCTTCCGAGGACATGCCGAGGACTTGGGCGATGGAAATTAGGAAGTGGAAGAGGTCGATGACCTCCACCCGGGCGTTCTGTTCGTCGAATTTTTGATACTTAGCCCACCATTTCCAGGGTACCGAGTCAGTTAACTCAGCCATTTCCTGCTGCATGGCCCGGAGGTAGTTGAGGGTCCACTTAACCTTTTCTTCTTCAGTCATGCCTTCGGTGACGACACCGATGCGCTTATTGAGCGCTGCTTGCATTTGAAAGATTTCTTCGAGTTTGTCAGCCATACCCCCATCAAAGGAACTCCTGGGTCGGGGGCAACTATGTAAGCAGCGAAGTGTTTTCGAAAGGCTCCACTTCCCGCTTCCCTATTAGCTCAGACCGTTCTTTGATAGGGGGATGTCCGTGGCTTCTGGTGATATCAGTTTACGTAAACCCGAAGTGCTTGCACCTGCGGGCGAGTGGGATTGTGCCCGGGCGGCCGTGGAGAACGGGGCCGATGCCATCTTCTTTGGGGTGGGGCGGTTTAATGCCCGCGTCCGTGCCAAGAATTTTAGCGAAGCCGACCTCCCTGAGTTGATGGCTTACCTGCACGCTCGTGGGGTTAAGGGGTACGTGACGTTTAATACTTTAATTTTCCCTGAGGAACTCGCCGAAGCCGCTCGTACCATCCGGAGTATGGTGGTGGCAGGGGTCGATGCCGCGATTGTCCAGGATCCCGGAATCTGTCGCTTGATTCGCCGCATCTCGCCAGATTTCCCGATTCATGCTTCGACGCAGATGACGGTGACGAGTGGTGCAGGGATCGATTTTGCGAGTGAGCTGGGAGCCTCCTTGGCCGTGCTGGGTCGCGAGGTCTCGATTCCCGAGATGCAAAAAATCCGCACCGAACAAGCGGTGCAAAAAAAGCCGCTGGACTTAGAAGTCTTTGTTCACGGGGCCCTGTGTGTCGCTTACTCCGGCCAATGTTTGACGAGTGAATCGCTCGGGGGTCGTTCCGCAAATCGCGGAGAGTGTGCCCAGGCTTGTCGCTTGCCCTATGAATTAGTGGTGGATGGTGAGATTAAGCCTTTAGGTGATCGGGCCTATTTACTTTCGCCCCAGGACCTGGCCGGTATCACCGTCGTCCCTGATTTAATTAAGTTAGGGGTTCGTTCGCTGAAAATTGAAGGGCGTTTAAAATCCCCCGAATATGTTGCGGCCATCACTCGTGCTTACCGCCGTGCGGTGGATGCGGCGTGGGCGGCGATGGAGCAAGGGCGCGATCCTCAAGTGGACACCCTGCAAGTTCGGCAGGAAGAGGACTACGCCATGCAAATGACTTTCTCCCGTGGGCTCTTCACGGGTTGGTTGCGGGGGATTGATAATCAACAATTGGTGCATGCCCGTTTCGGTAAAAAGCGGGGCGCGTTTTTAGGTAAGGTCATCGATGTGGCACCTCCCGGCGTGACCTTGCGTTTAGAGGGTCCGTTGAAGCCAGGGGATGGGGTGGTGTTCGACCAAGGTAAGCCCGCCGAGCGCGAAGAGGGCGGCTTTGTCCATGGTCTGGAACCTGCCCGCGGGGGTTTGACCTACGTGCGCTTTGATCGCAATGGCAGTATCGATTGGTCGCGCGTCGTCGTCGGGGCGTTACTTTGGAAGACCAAAGATCAAGAGCTGGATAAGCAATTGCACGATTCTTGGGATCGGCAAAAGGCCAATTACCGTCGCGAAATTCACGCCCGCGTGTCGGGTCGATTGGGACAACCTCTGCGCGTCGAATTACGCGATGAGGTAGGCCATGTGGTGGCTACCGAGTCTGCCATGCCCTGCGTTCAAGCCGAGAAGCGTCCTTTAGAAGCCACGGTTTTGCGCGATCAACTGGGTCGCTTAGGAGATACGAGTTATGTCTTGGGTGATTTAGAGGCCGACCTCGAAGGGGCCTTGATGATTCCGGTGAGTGAGCTAAATCGTTTGCGGCGCGATTTAACGGATCGTCTCACCGAGATGCGCCGCCAACCACCGCCTTGGACGTTATTGCCTTACCAAGATCAGTCCATCGTCGTGAAGGCGCAGGCTCCGTCTACGCTGAATGCCCCGGCCGAGATGGTGGTAGTGATTCGTGAGCCCGCTCAATTGGAGGCGGTTTTGCAATGGGGTGCTCGGGTGATTTACGCGGAGTTTGAAGATCCTAAGAAATTCCGCACCGCCGTAACCCAAGTGCGGGCTTTCGAACAACAGTCGGGTACGAAGGTTGAGTTTTGGGCCATGGGCCCCCGCGTGCATAAACAAGGCGAAGACCGCCTCACGGAAATTCTCCTTTCATCCCAGGCCGATGGCTACTTGGTGCGCAATCACCACCACTTGCGAGCCCTGGCAGGGCAGCGCCGCCGCGGAGATTTTTCGCTCAACGTCGCCAATGGGCTGACGGCTGAATGGTTCATGGAGCGTTTTGGTTTAGAGGGGCTGACGGCTTCCTATGATTTAGATGCCACGCAATTAACCGCCCTGCTGCAATCCGCCCCGCCCGCGTGGTTTGAGGTGACGATTCACCAACACATGCCGATGTTCCATATGGAGCACTGCGTGTTCTGCACGTTCTTGTCGGCGGGTAAAGATTACCGCGACTGTGGCCGCCCGTGCGAAAAGCATCGCGTGAAATTGCGCGATCGCGTGGGGGCTGAGCATATTTTGAAAGCCGACGCGGGTTGTCGTAATACGTTGTTTAACGCTCGAGCCCAAACGGGCGCGGAGTATGTGAACTCGCTCTTATCTTTGGGCGTGCGTCGTTTCCGCGTCGAATTCGTCGATGAAGATGCGGCGACGATTCAAAAGACCCTAACGCGTTACCGTGCTTTATTAGACGGAGAAATCTCGGGCACGGAGTTGTGGAATGATTTAAAAGTCCTTAACCAACTCGGCGTGACCCGCGGCACCTTGCGCACCCGTTTGCCAGCGTCCTAATCTTTAAGACGTTTCAGTCGGGGGAGCAGTCCCGTGATGCGTCGGGAGTCGGCCGCATTGCGTACGGCCATGGTGTAAGCACTGGGGTCGCCGACGATGATGACTTGTTTGCGCCCCCGCGTGATGGCGGTGTAAACTAAATTTCGGGCCAACATGATGCTGTGTTGGCGTAAAAGCGGGATGACCACCGCGGGAAATTCCGAGCCTTGGGATTTATGAATGCTAACGGCGTAAGCGAGCTGGAGGTCGCCTTGTTCACCGCGTTCTAACGCAATGCGTGCCCCGTCGAAATCTAGGTCCATATTACCCGTTTCCGGGTCTTGGTTTAGGACGACGCCGAAGTCACCGTTGAAGACGAATTTATCGTAATTATTCCGGGTCTGGATGACTTTATCCCCTGGATGGATTCGGCCTGTCTTGGCCGATTGCCCCCGAAGGCGTTGTTGGAGTGCCGTGTTAAAAGTTTGAATGCCGCCCGTACCCTTGTGCATGGGCGCTAAGACTTGGATGTCGCGTAGTGGATCGAATTTTAAAGCTTTGGGTAAAATGTCGGCACAAAGCTCGGTGACCATTTGCACGCACGCTTCGGGTTCCTCGCAACGTACGAAGTGAATGTCTTCGCTGAAATCAATCGACTTAGGGTCGGTGTATAAAGTGGGCAGCGTGGTTTCCGAATGGAGGATGCCGTGTGCTAAGGTCACAATCCCCGAGCGCGCTCCTTGGCGAAAAACGGTGTCGAGTCGGGTCACGGCGGCGTGGCCTGAATCAATAAAATCTCCGAGCACGTTACCGGCTCCGACCGAGGGGAGCTGATGAATGTCGCCGACGAGTAATAAGTGGGCTTGCGCGGGTATGGCGCGCAGGAGCGCGGCGGCGAGTTTGTTATCCAACATGCTGGATTCGTCGATGATGACGTAATCTACCGACAGGGGGGCTTCAGCATTCACCGTGAAGCCACCAGCACTGGGATCAAATTTTAATAAGCGGTGAATCGTGGCCGCCGGCAGGCGCGTGGCTTCTTGTAAGCGTTTGGCTGCCCGACCAGTAGGTGCGGCTAAGGCGATGCGCACACGCTTGGCGCTTAAGATATCGCAGAGTGCGCGAAGGATCGTCGTCTTACCCGTACCTGGTCCGCCCGTGAGGATGGCGACCTTGTGCGAAAGGGCCATCTGCAAGCCTTCGGCTTGAGCGGGTGAAAAAGTAAACCCCGCACGCGTTTGGGCCCATTCCACGGCCTTGAGGGCTTGGATGGGAGGTAAGCTGCTTTGGTTTTCAAGCAAGCGACGCAAGGAAACGGTCAGCGAGTTTTCCGCATTCGCTTGGGCTTTGAGTTGAATGAGTCGTACGTCGTGATGCTGCGAGGCGTCGACAACTTGATGTTCGATGAGATGCTTCAGGCGGTCGTGGACAATGGAGCGATCTACTTCCAAAAGCTCGGTGGCTTTTTCGAGTAAACCGTCTTCTGGAAAAGCACTGTGCCCATCGCCTTCTAGTTCTTCTAAAGTATGCAGAATCCCCGCATCTACCCGTTGGGGACCTGCGGTAGGTAGTCCCAAATTGCGGGCAATTTTATCGGCGGTTTTAAAACCGACTCCATCGACTTGGCGACAAACTCGATAGGGCTCCGTCGTGAGGATTTTTTTGGCGTCTTGGCCGTACGCTTTAACGATGCGGAGGCACAGGGCATTGGTCACCCCGTAAGTCTGCAAGAACACCATCACTTCACGCAGTGCCTTTTGTTCTTCCCAAGCGGCTTTAATCGATTTGGCCCGTTCGGGTCCGATGCCTTCGACTTCGCGAAGGCGCGTCGATTGGTGCGAAATGATTTCAAACGTTCGCACGCCAAATTTTGCGACAATTTTTTCTGCGTAGGTCTTGCCAATGCCTTTGATTAAACCGCTTCCGAGGTATTTGCGGATGCCGTGAACCGAAGAGGGGAGGCGAGATTGAAAGGATTTTACGCGTAGTTGGGGGCCGTGCGTGGGGTGGCGTTCCCAATGTCCCACGACATCGACTGTTTCGCCGCATTGCAGTCCCGTCAGGTTGCCGAGTACGATGGTTTTATCGCCGGCTTCCGGGGCTAACTCGGCGATGGTAAAGTGGGTTTCCTCATCGAACCAAAGGATGCGCTCAATCACTCCCGATAAAGTGATATCGGGCGAACGAGGCTGTTCCCGAGGCGGCGGCATGGACTTAAGCCAAGCAGACTCTGGCTCAGGGGCGAAACAAAATCATAGCACCCGGAACACTTCTTGGCCGATTTGAGTTAAGTCGGCGTGAATGGTGTCGGGCTTGTACGGCTCTAATTCCTCGGCGGTATGGCTGCCGGTGGTCACGCAATGAATGCGGGCCAGTCCACCCTGACGTGCGGTGGAGATATCAAAGGGCGAGTCTCCGACCATGACGGTTTGGTTGGCTTGGGCTTGGAGTTGGGTTAAAACGTGGTGTGTGAACTCGGGCTGGGGCTTGCGCCACGGATGCACGTTGGTGCCAAAGACGTTGTCGACAAGGTGGCGGATGTTTAAGTGCTCTAAAATCTTTTTAGAATTCGCTTCGTCTTTGTTGGTGTAGACCGCCGTTTGGATCTGCCGGGCTTTTAAGGCTTCGAGTAAAGCCACGCAGCCAGGGTACATTTTTAGACCGTGGAACATGACGTCGGGAAAGTGCTCGCGGAAGAGGCGGGTGGCTGTGGGGGCATTGGCCTCACCGGCTAATTTCACTACCGTGACGTTGACCGAACCCCCGACCGCCCGGCGGATTTGTTCGAGGGTGACCCCCGGCAAGCCCATCATGTGCATCACATCGTCGTAACAACGGTGGATAGCCTCAAAGTTATCTACCAAGGTGCCATCTAGGTCAAAAAGGACGGTTTTAGGCAGGTGCGGAGCCATAGGAGACTCTAAATAGGGCGGTTAGTGAGCCCGATTCCAAGTTTGGAATTGAATGAAAGGGCGGGTTTCCTAGGTTGCGGCATCACGCTTATGAATTTCTCCCTGGATCTCACCAAACCCCTTAGCCGTGCTGGCCTCTTGGTGCACGTGCTGCTTTTAGGTGGTTTATTCTTCTGCCTTTCTAAAGGTGCCTTCCATTACATGAGCCACACCCTGCCTGAGTCGGGGGCTGAGAAGCGCTTGGAAGAAGTGACCCGTCAAGCCGAGGACAAGGCTTTTGCTAAGGCTAAGGCCGCCGCCAAAGGTAAGGCGTTCAACGAAGCCGCGGCCCGTGAAGAAGCTAAGAAGGTCGCCACCGAAGAAGTGGCTAAGGAAAAAGAAGAAATCCACCACCACGCCGTGGAAGGTTGGGCTCCTTTCGCCATTTTCCTCCTGATTCTTTCCTCTATCTTCTGTGGCGGTTTCCTTTCGATCGCAGTCCAACGCCGGATGAATGACGGTGCCGTTCAAGGGGTGTTCTCGTTAATCAATTACCTCGGGGCTTGGCTCATCGCCGGTTACATTGGTTTTTATCCTTTCCTCGCGCAGAACGGTTTGCGCAATAGCTGGTCCGTTGCCTTCTTCGCTGGTTTAGTCTTAATCTTGCCAGCCCTGTTGGCGGGTGAAGGTAAAGGCCATGACCACGATCACGACCATGGCCACGATCATGACCATAATCACGGTCACGGCCATAGCCACTCGCACTGAGTTGGCTTAGACGACGGCTGACTTCGACCAGTCAAAGACGGTGTGGCTGATAAGCCCACGCTCCAAAATCGCTAAGTCGGTTTGGAGTTCGTTCTTGGAGAGGTTTTCACCGTCGTTCCAAGCGAAATGGTAGCTGTCGCCCGCCCGATGGAAGAGGCTTTTGTGATGCACTAGTGCCGCCGTGCCTCGCTCCATGGGGGTGTCATCCGCCACCGCGGTCGGGAAGTTCAAGCTGTGCACCTGTAAGGGGCCGGATTCCTGTTTTAGGAGTTGATGTGCAAAGTGGGCGGTGCGTTTACAGGCCGATTTTAAAGGGGCTTTTAAATCGTCGGGACAGTGCGTGGGGTTGTCGCGGACTTGCTCAAAAAGGCTTTGTTCGAGGTCGAGCGAACACGCCACGGCTCGAAGGCCCCAGGCACTCCCTTCGGTGGCTCCTGCGAGGGTGCCGGAGCTGAGGCAGAGGGGCATGGTGGCGTTAAAGCCAATGTTTAACCCCGAAATCACGACATCAGGCTTATGGGTCAGCAGATGTCCCAGGGCAATGTTTACGCAGTCCGAAGGGGTGCCATCAATGGCCCAAGCATGGGGGCCGAATTTAGGGTAGGGTGAAACGGTGACTTCACGGTGCCGGCTAAAAGCCCGCCCAATCCAACTGCGCTCTCCCGTTGGGGCGGCGACGACGACGCGAAACCCCTCCGCTTCGCAGGCTTCCACTAAGGCGTGCAGGAACGCCGTTTGGATGCCGTCATCATTCGTCAGTAAAGCGGTGGGTTTCATGACTGGCCGACAGCGTGGGGGCTTGCCTGCCGTCGGCAATGCCGAAGCAAAGGGCTATTTTTGCGGGCCCAACTTTTCGAGTTCGCTTATCTGATCGCGCAACAATGCCGCCGACTCAAAATCCTCCTGCTGAATGGCTTCTTGGAGCAACGAACGGAGTTTGGGCAACTGCACCCACCGGTCATCGGGTGCGGTGGGGCGTCGGCCCACATGTTCGATGCCCGGCTGAATCCGGCTAATGGTCAGTTGGATACTTTTGAAATGGGTTTCGTAGCAGGTGGGGCAACCGAGGCGTAGGATCTTTTCAAAGTCGGCCCACCGGAATCCACAGGCAGGGCACTGGAGCCGTTTTTTGGGAGTGGGAACCGTCAGGTTTACGCCCAGGGCTTGGGATGGCATCAAGGGGTGTTGTGACAATTTCTGGACGACCTCGCACTGCCCGCAGCATCCAAAGGAGGTGGCTTCCCCGCCAGCGACCATGGTGAGGTAGGTCGTGCAAGGTTGAGTGCACCCTTGGCATGCAGGTGGACGAGGGATGGCCATGACGAAACCTAACTCGTCCGTGGAGAGACTTCAAGTGTTAGGCGTCGTTTTCAGGTTGAAGCCTTGTTCAAGAAAGATTGTTTTAGAGGAGATGATTCCTCACGTGTTTCTACTCGTTCTGGCCGATGAAAAGGGAGTCTTTTGGTATTTAAAGCAAATGGACAGCGCCGGTCTCGGCGTGGCCGGCGTCTTGCTGATTTGTTCTTTTATCGGTTGGGGTGCGATGATTCAAAAGTGGTCCGACGTGAAAGAGCTGCGTCGCCGTAATCACGCTTTTGAACGTCGCCTGCGCGATGAGGCCGCCGTGATTGCGCTTAACTTTCCTCGTAGCACCAACCTCGGGCCTTACGAATACCTCGTCGCCGAAGCGGTCTCGGCCGTGCAACGTCACAAGGGTCGCTTAGTGAAACCAGCGGATGTGACGTTATGCATGGGGCACGTCGAAAACGCTATTGGTCGTGGGGTTTCGCGCACGATGGTGAAGTATGAAGAAAAAATGGTCATCCTGAGTTCGCTCGTTTCGGGCGGTCCTTTCTTGGGTCTGCTGGGGACGGTTTGGGGCGTGATGGTGACCTTCGGAGCTTTGACGGAGAAAGCGAGTATCGCCCAGTTAGCTCCCGGCGTGTGCGGTGCTTTGGTGACGACGACGTTGGGTCTCTTGGTGGCGATTCCCGCCACCTTCGGTTATAACTATTTGCTCACGCAGGTGAAAATCATGACGACCGAACTGGAGAATTATGCGAGCTCCTTGGCCGATCGCGTGGAGTTGGAATTAGAAGGTGAAGCTCGCCGCAACTTCGAACAGGCGCAAGAGCGTGAGCGTTTAGTGCGCGCCGCCGCGGCCGCTCAAACTCATACCGCACCGACCTCGCCCGTCACGCCCACGGGTCCAGTCGTGGATCCGCCCGTGGTGTTTCCTTCGACCACGCCTGGCTGGGAAGACGCTCAATAAGTTATGGCGCGTTCTTTTTCCAAGCCCCACCGGTTGCACGTGATGAACGAACTCAACGTCACGCCGATGTTGGATTTGTGCTTTTGTTTATTGATCATTTTCATGATTGCGACGCCGGTGCTTGAGCAAACCACGGCCGTCAATTTACCCAAGGCCGAGAAAGGTGCTGGCAAGGCTGCCGACACCAAAGTTCAGTATCGTTTTGTGAGCATCAGCCGCGATGGGTCGCTGAGCATTGGCAATCGTCCGGTGACGTTGCCTCAACTAGAGAGCGAATTTGTGGCCATCGCCGCTATGCCCGAAGGCGAGCAACCGGTCGTGCGTATTCGGGCCGATGGGAGTCAGCCTTACCAAAAAGTGATCGATGTGATGTCGACCGCGAAAGCTAAAGGTCTCACCAAGGTGGGACTGGATACGGAAATTCGCTGAGATGTCTGGACCTACTAAAGGCGTGGTTGGTTCGATTGCGATTCACCTCGGAATCATCGCCGCTATCGTCGGCTTCTCTTGGTTTGCAGCCCATGGTTCGGGTAAAGTGATTCAGCCGGCGGACCCTCTGTTAGTAGATTTAAACGGCATTCCCGGACGTCGCCCAGGCGAAGTGGGTAAGGCCGAAGGTGTGGCCCGTGGCGATGAACATGGCGAGAAGATGGGGATCGCCCGGGTTCATATTAAAAAATTAGACCTCGAAAAATTGGAACACGAACGACAGCAAGCCGAAGCGGCCGCCCAAACGGCCAACACTTCCGATAGTAAAAATAACAGCAAGGTGGTCACCAAGAACGGCGGCACCAGTTCGAGTGGGAAGACGACGTTGAGTCAGTTTTTAAGTAGCAAAGGCACTCGTGGTAATGGCTCGGGTTTGGTGGGTGGTATCACCGGGGCGACGATTAAAGGTCGGAGTTACGGTACGGGCGATAATGGCGGCGATGGGGGCTCGGCGTCCGAACAACAACTTTACGCCGGTGAAGTGGAAGCGCGTTTTCGCTCGGCCTGGACAAGTCTCATCGCCGCCGAAGGGTCGGCGATTAGTGCTATTGGCAATTGCGGGGTGACGTTGAGTGTGGATGCCCGCGGGCATGTTTCTTTTTCTGGCTGGATCACGCGTCCGGCCGATTCGCACATGGCCGAATTAGTCGTGCGCGCTTGTAGTCAAATCGGTAACTGCGGTCCACCCCCCGGTGGCCGTGGTTTTAAAATCGATTTTACGAAGGTCGGGGTTTCCGAAGGTTAATCTTTTACTTCCAAAGTAATTTGGACTTCCACGGCTACGCCTAAGGGGAGGCCGTTTACCGAAACCGCCGCACGTGCGTGTTTACCCGCTTCGCCGAAAACTGCTAAGAGTAATTCCGAAGCCCCATTTAAAACCTTGGGACTATCGCTGAAGCCATCCACGCCGTTGACGAAGCCTTGCACCATGACCACGCGGGTGACGCGCTCTAGGGAGCCTAAGGCCACTTGCGCATTCGCGAGCGCATTGAGCGTGCATTGTTGGGCGGCCTCATAGGCCTGCTTTAAATCCACGTCTTGACCGACTTTACCGAGGGCGGTGGCCTTGCCGTCTTTCATCGGCAACGTGCCCGCGAGGTAGAGTAGGCGGCCCGTTTGCACGGCGGGCACGTAGGCCCCAGCCGCGGCGGGCGGCGTGGGTAAAGTTAAGCCAAGGGCTTGCAGGCGTGCTAAGGGAGTAGACATAGAAAGGTTTACCAGTGTTTGGGCCAGCGGGCTTCGCGGACGAGGTTATTGTAGAGTAAGGCGATGATTAAAATAATCATACTGCCGAGCAGGATGGGTGTTAGCAGAAAAACCCAAGTAGGTTTGATTAAGAAAATCGCAAACGTGTTTGAACTGGCGGGAGGGTGGACGGTGTGGGTAAACATCATCGCCGCAATCACCGTGGCGGTGGCGAAGGCCAAACTCCACGAAGAATCTCCTAGGAAATTCAAAAAAAGTAAGCCAATGATCGCACCTAAAAGATGACCGAAGACGAGGTTACGTGGTTGGCTGAAGGCGGCATCGGGATAGCCAAAGACTAAAAGTGTGCTGGCCCCAAAGGTGCCCACAATGAGGGCGGTGCCTAGCGTTTGGGTGAGGCTCGATAAGATGGCAATGGCCAAGGCACTGCCTGTGAAGGCTAAACCAATCGTGCGCAAATCAGCTCGGGGACTTCGCGGGGCTCGATCACCCCGCATTTTACCAATCAACTTGCGCATCCGGCCAAACTTAGAGGCCCTTGTTCTTCTTCATGCCTTCAATCAACTCGACCACTAATTCGCGGGCGCGCGATTTAACTTCGCGTGCTAAAGTATTATCTGAAGAACCCACGGCTTTTTTGGTCTGTGTGTAGGTCTGAGCCAAGACGGGTTCCTTGTTGCGAATGACCGTCGCATTGTCGCGCACCGAAATCACGACTTCAGCGCTGTAGCGACCGAGGCCCCGATCGAAGCGAACTTCAATCGAGAGTAACGGGGTCGAGTTTTCAGGGTTATTACCCGTGAACTCCTTGGGCACGATGTTCGCCCGGCGCATTTCTAATTCGATGGCATCGCGAATGTCGCTGCGCAATTCGCCGTCCTCAGGGCGACTTTCGCTCGTCGAGACATCAATGAAGAAGAAGGTGATGCCTTTTAATTTCGCAGTCGACTTGTCGTCGCTGCTGCCCGCTTTGCCACCGACGCGGCTGGATTCTTCAAAACCCTGAGCGGAAAGTTGCGTGGCGGCGAGGGTGCCAAGGCAGAGGATGAAGGCGAGACGCAGAGAGGTCATGGTAGGGAGAAATACCATAATCCCCTTTGGCTTCAATCCCCTTTCGTCGGTTCAAAATGCACCGCATTGAGTGGGTGCATGTCTAAGAGGGTGGGGTACCAGCCTTTGACTTCGGGACGAATCAGAAACTTATTTTTATTAAAAGCGATGGGCAGGACGGGGGCTTCGGCGACTAAACGGGCCTCGGCTTGTTGGAAGTATTCGAAGCGTTTAACGGGGTTAATCTCGCGGGCGGCTTGCCCAATGAGGCGATCATACTCGGCATCGCTCCAGTTGCACTCGTTGAGCTCATTGCCCGTAATAAACATCTCCAAGAAAGTATTGGGGTCGTTGTAATCGCCGCTCCACGCCGACCGGGCTAATTGGTAGTCTCCTTTGTGCAACGAGCTGAGGTAGACTTTCCATTCCTGGTTTTTGAGTTCGACGTGGATGCCGAGTCGTTGGCGCCACATTTCTTGATAGGCTTGGGCCGCCATTTGCGAACCTTCCGAGGTGTTGTAGAGGTATTCGAGTACGGGGAAATTCTTGCCGTTGGGGTAGCCCGCTTCAGCGAGCAAAGCTTGGGCCGCTTTGACGTCTTCCGACCACCGAGCCCGGGCTTCAAAGCCGCCCGTGCCTGGCGGGGTGAAGTGGAGTGCGGGGGATTCGCCCGCCCGGAGGACTTTTTCTACAATCTGGCGTCGATCAATCACCATGCCTAACGCCCGGCGCACCCGTGCATCACTTAGGGCTTTGCAGACCTCGGGGTTGCCTTGGACTTTGCAATTCACCCGAATGAAGGAGCACGAGAGGTAAGGGTCGAGTCGGAGTTCGGGGCTTTTCCGCTCAATCATCTCTTTGATTTTATACGGCGGGACGGTGCCGGTGATGTGTAGTTCACCGCCGCGAAAGGCCCGTTCTTCGGAGAATAAATCGGTGATGGCACGAAACTCCACGCCGTTCAGGCTGACGTGTGCTCGATCCCAATAGAGCGGGTTCTTTTTAACGATGATGTGCCGGGCGACTTCCCAAGATTCTAAAACAAAGGCTCCGTTGCCGACGAGCGAACCGGGTCGAGTCCACGGGGTGTTCATCGCATCGATAGTCCCAAATTTCAAAATCGTCGGCGGGTGCACCGGCAGCCAGCTTTGGTGGGCAATTAAGCCCAAGAAATAAGGCACGGGTTCGTCGAGTTGGACGACTAAGGTGTGCGCATCGGGAGCACGGAAACCGACTTGGCTGAAATCCGCTAGCTTACCTTCGTTAAATGCTTTCGCTCCGTGCACGCAGTGCAGCATCGACGCATACTCTGCTCCGAACTTGGGTCGCAGAATTCTTTCGTAACTAAAGAGGAAATCTTGCGCCGTGACGGGATCGCCATTCGACCACCGGGCGGTCGTGCGTAAATGAAACGTCCACTGACGTCCATCCGCGGACATGGTCCAACTTTCGGCCACTCCAGGAATCGCACTTAAATCATGCGGGTTGTAATTTACTAACCCTTCGAACAGGGCCCCGACTAAACGAGATTCCAGCAGGCCGGTGACATTTTGAGGGTCTAGGCCCGAGGGCTCCGCGGCGTTATTAATCACCAAAATGCCCGCTGCGGCTTTTTGCTCGGCCGTGGTTTGGTGCCGTCCGCATCCCCCGAGTCCGCTGAGTAAGCTCGCGAGTAATAAAAGACGTCCCCAGCCAATTCTTTGCATGGCATTAGGTTTGGCACGCCCCGCCCGTGACTGCAAGCGGTCCTTGGGCTTTTCCAAGGCCCTGTGTGCTTTACAGGGTCGGGATGGAGAATATGAATCAGGCTATGTTTTACCCCACCCGACGTGATTTTGCGGTCATGGCCCTAACTTTAATCGTGGCGGGAGGCCTGCTCGGTTTAGCGGAGCCTAATCCCCCAAGTGCCCCTTCGGCTACCAAGCCGATCTTGGGTTCGACGGCTTTTGATTGGGAGAAGTTAGTCGTTAAGACCACCAAGGTCGGTGCTTCGCGCAAAGTCTGCCAAGCCCCCACGGCCACGCTCGATGAGTTGGAGTGCCACGTGACAACGTTGAACCAAGGCCAATGGGCTCACCCCGCGCACCAACACCTCGATGAGGAGTTGATCATTGTGAAAGAGGGGACGGTGGAAGCTTTAGTCGCCGGCACGTGGACTAAGCTTGGGCCTGGCTCGGTTATTTTTCAGGCTTCCAATGTCGAGCATGCGATTCGCAATGCCGGTGAGACGCCTGCGACCTACCATGTTATTAAATGGAATTCGCCCGGGATGTTGAAGCAGAAGGCTGAGGCCGCGGCCGCCGCGAAGGGTAAATAATTAAACCAATAAAAAAGCGACCCGTGAAGGTCGCTTTTGAATCAGCCTTGGAGGTTCGGTTAGATGGCCGCCGAACCGCGTTCGCCCGTACGGATACGGATGACGTCCGTCAGACCCAACACGAAGATTTTGCCATCACCGATTTTACCGGTGTGCGCCGCCTTCGAGATGGTGGCGATCGCTTTTTCAACCTGTTCATCGGCCACGGCGGCTTCGATCTTCACCTTGGGCAAGAAATCAACCGTGTACTCGGACCCACGGTAGATTTCCGTGTGACCCTTTTGACGGCCGAAGCCTTTGACCTCGGTGACGGTCATGCCTTCGATGCCGATTTCGGCGAGGGCATCCTTCACTTCTTCGAGTTTGAAGGGTTTGATAATGGCGACTACGAGTTTCATGGTGGTAGGTGTGTTAGTATGGTTTGAGAGTTGGCTTATTCAAGACTACCTATGCAACCCTTGTGCCAAGGTTCGGTGACGAGGTTAGTCGTCTACGATTGTGTGTTTTTAAGCAACTCTTGCTTAATTAGAGCCAATTTTTCGGCAGATTTCAACCCAGGGCTTAGTTCAATGCCGCTATTAAGGTCCAAGCAGCCTGCTCCAAGTTGGCTGGCGGCCCGAATATTCGCTGGTCCTAGACCTCCAGCGAGGATCCATAAGTGCCCAGGGTAGGTTTTAACAGTGGTTTGAAAGTGAGCCCAGTCGGCTTGCTGACCCGTTCCGCCAAAGGCGTCCGCTCGGTAAGCGTCTTGGAGTAAACCTTGCGCGAGAGGAATTAAGTTTTCGGGAAACGCCGTGCCGGGTGGCACTTTCGGTGCGAGCCAAAGGCCCGCGGGCGTCAGGGCTTGCGAAAGTGCCGCGACGTCCGTGCTCGCAGCGCGGGGATCAAAATGTACTTGGATAATATCAAAGCCTTCGGCCTTGAGCGCCAGAGCTTGCGCGACGGAAGGTTGCACGGTGACTGCCACGCGAGCCCCTGCGGGCGTTTCGCGAAGTAAAGCTTCTCGCGCATGCGGTGCCACAAAACGCGGGGATCCTTCCCAACAATTAATGCCGAAAAAATCGATGCCGAAACTTTGCGCGATGGCGATGTCTGCCGCACGCGTCAGGCCACAAACTTTTAATCGGTGTCCGCCAATCATGATAAGGCCGTGATCACGGCATCCCGAATGGCTTTCGCGGTGGGCGCCGTAGCCACACTGGCGAGCGGAATGCCCGCGCGACGTAAAGCATCCGCCGTCGTGGGCCCCACGGCCACGGCTTTGGGTTGGCGTGCTCCGGCTTCCGGACGCAACGCAGCCGCTTGGTGTAAGAAGGATTCCACTGCCGAAGGGCTGGCGAACACAATCGCGTCGGCCCCGCGCCGGCGAAACTCGGCTGCTTCCGGCGAATCGGCCAAAGGGGTTTCTTCCGTGGCGTAAACGCGTAAGGTGTCGACAATCGCTAGCCCGCCATCCGCTAATAAACGCGGGAGTTCGGGCGAGTTGAGGTTGCCGGTGACGAGTAAGACTTTTTGGTTTTCGATATTAAACTTATCAATCAACTCCCGTCCCAAGCTCACCGCATCGGCGTGGGCCGGCGTTAAGTCGGAATCTAAATGGTAAGTCCGCAGGGTTTTATCCGTGGCAGGCCCGACGCAGGCAAAGCGCACGCCGCCGACGGAACGGATGTCGGCAAAGCGTTCAAAGAAACGATCAAAGAAACCGCGCACGCCGTTGGGGCTGGTGAAGACAATCCAATCGTATTCGCCCATGCTATCGAGCACTTCGGCCAGGACATCGAGTTGGGGTTCGAACTGAATCGTGGTGAGCGGTAACTCCGCGACGGCTGCTCCCGCTTCGGTTAATTGTTCTTTCCAATCCGCCCCGCGTCCTTCGGGTCGCGTGAGCACCACGAGGCGATCTTTTAACGGCAATTTAGTCATGACCGGTTGGGTAAAATTTGGGCGAGAATTTGGTCCGCGAGTGCGGAGGCGGCAGATAAATCAGCTGCGGGGAAGGGCAGGATGCGTAAACCGAAGTCGGCGCGGAAGAGGTAAATTTGGCCGTTCATATAATGGCATGCAAAGGCGGTGTGACAGCCTTCACCTAACTTGGCCAAAAAGAGGCGCTCTACCATCACGGCAAAGGTGGTGGCCGCGCAGCCTGCTTGCACGTAAAGCTGGGTGTCGGCGCTGCGACATTGAATGGCGACGGCACCTTGTCCAGCTGCTGGCACCATCGTTTCAAGGGGCATGGGTTCAAAGACTAAACCTTCCCAAGCCCGAATGGCTAAACGGTTTAAACCCGAAGCGGCTAAGTACGAGGCATCAGCATCGCCTTGGGCGAGTTTCTTGAGTCGGGTATCCACGTTGCCGCGCAGTTCAACCCATTCGGCCGCGGGAAATGTTTTTAACCCTTGGGCCCGACGGCGCGGGCTACCCGTCGCAATTTTTTGCGGCGTGGGGATGCTGGCGCGACGCACTAAAACATCGCGGGCATCTTCGCGTGGTAAGCAAACTGCAATGGCCAAGCCCGCCGGCATTTCCGTAGGCAAGTCTTTCGAGCTATGAATGGCCACATCCGCTTCGCCTCGCAGTAAACTCGCTTCCAGTTCGGCGGTGAAGAGGCCTTTGCCGCCTTGTTTTTCCAGCGACCAATGTGCTTGGCGATCGCCCGTGGTGGTGAGGATGCGCACCTCGGTAGGACGTTGGTAGGCTTTCTCGAGGCGTTGGGCGGCGTCGCGGGCTTGCTGTAAAGCGAGCGGGCTGCCGCGCGTGACGATGACGATGGGTCCAGGCATGTTTTAGAAACTTACAATACCAGTCTTCATCATCGCTAGTAAAATCCAGTAACCGGGAATCAGTAAATTACCGACGAGTAAGACCGTGGCCCAAATCCGCACTGCATCCCATTCCCGGTCGGCTAACGCGAGGTAGGCGACGATCGCCCCGCAGAGCGCCGTGGGAATGCCCACCCAGACGCCGGTGGTAACATCGCGTTCAAAAGAGTCTTTAACTAATCCTAAATAAACCGGACCCGCTTTACGGGTCATGAAGAACGCCGCCGCTAAAGCCCCTGCGGCGATGAACGTCGCGAGGCCTTGGATCAGACGGTAGCCAGGATTTTCTTCGAGGGAAGGGTCAGAGGACACGCCTCTAGGAAAGCCCACTCCAAGGATTCTTCCAAGAAGCAACTTTCACCGACCGCCACTTTACGCTGCTTAGTGGCCTAAACCTTCGTGTTCTTTGATGTATTCTTGCTTCAAGCCCAAGGCTTCCGGGGCGTGGAGTACCAGCATCTTCATCCGAATGTCGCCCGGGATTTTGGCCGCCGTGCTCTTGGAGACGACGAGCATCAGGGTGATCGAAAGGGGGACGGCCCAGATGGCAGGTTGCTCGCAAAGGATGCGCGCTAAGGGATGTGCTACCCAGGTATCGGCTAAGACTTTGGCGAGGCTGTGGTCCGCCCAATACGCTGCGAGTTGCGAAGCATCGGTAATCTTTTTAGCTCCAGCGGCCGCGACGTCCGAAATCGAAGTGAGCGTGATGGCAACTAACGCCGCCAGTCCACCACCCAACATCCCCGCTGCGGCTCCGGGCATAGTCATGCCGCGCCACCAGACACTCATGAATAAGAGCGGGAAGTAACTCGCCGCGGCGATGGCAAACGCTTGGCCGACCATGAAGTTGATTTCCAAAGCCTCGACTTGCATGCCGAGTAAAATGGAGACGGCCCCGATGAGCACCGCGGCCCACTTGAAGGCACGGAGGCGTTGTTCAGGCGTGGAATCGGGTTTTAAGATGCGACCGTAGACGTCGTGAGCCAAGGCCCCGGTCATCGAAACTAGCAGTCCCGAGAAAGTCGACATGAAGGCCGCAAAAGCGCCAGCACACGTGATGCCCGAGAGGATGGAGCCCAAGAGGGCGTGGTCTTTGCCCGCGAGTAAGGTGGGGAGTTCGAGCACGACTTTATCGGTGCCCTTGGCTCCGACGGCATCGTATAAGTGCGGGGTTAAGGAACGTCCGATCACGCCGTAAATCGGCGGGAAGACGTAAAAGATCCCGATAAGAATCATCACCCACATCGTGGTGCGTTTCGCGGCCACGCCATCCGGGTTGGTGTAGAAGCGTACGAGAATGTGCGGCAAACCCGCCGTGCCACAGACCAAGGCGATGATGAGCGAGTAGGTGTAGAGTAAGGAGTAGGGGCGACGCTCGGCTTCGAGTTCTGCTTTGGCCTCGGGTGTCTTGGCAGCGGCTAAGGAAGCATCGACGGCCTTCGTGGTGAGCTTACCAAAGGGTGCAATCCATTGCTCATCCTTCGGTGCTTTGGCAGGGAGTGCGAGGCGTTCGACGTGTGCGGGATTCGCCGTGGCTTCAAAGGCGGTTTTGTTAGCACCGAGGTGCGTATGGTAGAAACCGACAATCGAGGCTAAGATGAAAATCGGCACCGCGATGGCGAACATCTTGAGCCAATATTGAAACGCTTGCACGAGGGTGATGCCTTTCATTCCACCCAAGGAAACATTGAGGGTGATGACGGCGCCCACGACCACGACGCCCGCCCAATAAGGTAGGCCCGGGAAGATGTACGCTAACGTCGTACCCGCTCCCTTCATCTGGGGCATGGTGTAGAAGAAGCCGATGAAGAGCACGAAGCAGACCGCGATTTTGCGGAAGAGCGGCGAGTCGTAACGACCTTCTGCGAAGTCGGGAATCGTGTACGCCCCGAAGCGACGCAAGGGACCGGCGATGAATAATAATAAAAATAAATAACCGCAGGCGTAGCACACCGGGTACCACAAGGCGTCGTAACCTGTGGCCATCACCATGCCCGCGACGCCCATGAAGGAGGCCGCCGAAAGGTATTCGCCCGAAATGGCTGAAGCGTTCCAGCCCACGGACACGGAGCGACCGGCGACAAAGAAGTCGCCCGCACTCTTAGATTTGGTCGCCGACCAGAAACCCATGAACACGGTGACGAACACCGTGGCGAGGGAGCAGATGGCAATCCACGGGTCGACTTGACCTAAACTCAACGCAACGAAGGTGCTGATCATGGTGACTTAGCGTTGGTTGGTTTGGGGAGCGGCGGCGGCTTCGGCTTCTTCGAGCGCAATGGAGCGCTTGATGAAGACGAACGAGATCACCCACACGAAGGGGAAGAATAACACGCCGAGGATGAGCCAGGTTAATGTGAAGCCCGCGACGCGTTGGGCCATGAACTCCGGCGCCAAATAATTCAGCAAGGGCAGGGCCACGAGCGCGATGGCAAAGCACAACGCACAGGCAATCGACAGTCGTAATTGGTCACGCATCAAGCGGGCTAAGAAAGCCTCACTCTGGGGGGAGTTGGGGTTGGACTCACTCATGGGTGTCCTAAGCCAAGCCGCTCCCTTAGAGATGGCAATACTCCGCATGAGCCCACGCCGGGGATTGTTGAAAGTTCAACAAACAAAGAGGGCCAGCATCTGCTGGCCCTCTGGGGGAGTAGTCGGGACGACCGATTACTTGGTCGTGTACTCGGCTTGCGCGCCCTTGATGTTGCGCTTCTGCACCCAAGGCATGAGTGCTCGGAGGCGCTGACCCGTCTTCTCGATGGGGTGGTTTTCGCCCTGCTTCAATAACTTGTTATAGTTCTTGAGGCCGGTCTTGTATTCCTTGACCCACTGAGCGGTGAACTTGCCACTTTGGATTTCTTTAAGAATTTCTTCCATCGCCTTGCGCGAGGCTTTGTTGATCACGCGAGGACCGCGGGTGATGTCACCGTATTTAGCGGTTTCGGAGATCGAGAAGCGCATGCCGGAGATGCCCGCTTCGACCATGAGGTCGACGATGAGCTTCAACTCGTGCAAGCACTCGAAGTAAGCCATCTCGGGTTGGTAACCCGCTTTGACGAGGGTTTCGTAGCCCACTTTGACTAATTCGGAAGCACCACCGCAGAGCACGGCTTGTTCGCCGAAGAGGTCGGTTTCGGTTTCTTCCTTGAAGGTCGTCTTGATGACGCCCGCACGGGTCGAGCCGATGCCCTTAGCCCAAGCCAAGGCCGTCTTCGTGGCCTGACCCGAGATGTCTTGTTGGACAGCGATTAAAGCAGGCACGCCTTTACCTTCGACGTATTGAGCGCGAACCACGTGGCCAGGGCCCTTGGGAGCGCACATGGCGATGTCGACGTTCTTGGCAGGCTTGATGAGCTTGTAGTGAATCGAGAGACCGTGGATGAAGAGGACGGTTTTGCCACCGTTACCGAGGTTAGGGGCAATGTCTTTTTCCCAGACCGCAGCTTGCTTCATGTCGGGGATACCCACGAGCATCACGTCCGCACGACGGACGGCTTCCGCCGTTTCGTAGACTTTGAAACCCTTTTTCTTCGCGGCGGCGGCGGACTTGGAGCCCTTGTACAAACCCACGATGACGTTTAAACCGCTGTCGCGGAGATTCATCGCGTGGGAGTGTCCCTGAGAACCGAAGCCGAGAACGGCGAGGGTCTTGTTCTTTAGGAAACCGAGGTCGGCGTCCTTGTCGGTGTAGACTTTAGCTGGCATGGTATATGTGGAGAAAAAGGAAATTAGGCACTGGCTTTCTTGCGGCCGCGCGAAAGGGCCACCGTCCCCGTACGGGCGGTTTCAAGGATGCCGTAAGGCTCAATCAAATCTAAGAAAGCGTGAATCTTGTTTTCGTTACCCGTGAACTCAATCACGAGGGAGTCGTGGGCCACGTCGACGACTTTGGCGCGGAAGAGCGAAGCGACTTCGATGATTTCGGTGCGCGTCTTCTTATCGCTTTTCACTTTGCACAAGATGAGTTCGCGGGCGACGTGGTCGACTTCTTCACGCGAGAAGTCATGCACAGTGATGACGTTGATCAGCTTATCGAGGGCTTTGACGCAACGATCGAGCGCCGCATCGTCCGCCAAGACCGTGGCCGTGATTCGCGAGTAGGCTGGGTCATGGGTGGGGCCGACGTTCAAGGTTTCGATATTGAAACCGCGACCGGAGAGCATTCCGGCGACCCGAGCCAAGACGCCGAATTTGTTTTCAACGAGGGCGGAGAGGGTGTGTTTCTTTTTCATGGCTTGAGGCGTGGACAAGGGGGGTGGACAGAGAGGGACTCGAACCCACGACTTCCTCGGTGTAAACGAGGTGCTCTAACCAACTGAGCTATCTGTCCAAAAGGAAGGTTGGTAATAGGGAATGCCCCCGCCTTTTGTCCACTATGAAAACCATCCCCCTAGGCTTGCCCCTCCCGAATTTTGTCCGTAACTTCCCGAAATGGACGCTACTCGTCGCGAACGTATCCAGGGCGCTTTGCTCGTTTTAACCCAGCCCGGGGTCTCGAAAGAGGCCCTTTTAGGGGCTTTGAGTGCCCTTGATGCCGAGGTGAAGTCGCCCGATTCAGGCCTGCCAGGGGACCTGGATCACTACCTTCGCCGTCGTTCTTATGAAAAAGCCCTGCTTTTTCTGCAAGGTCAGCAACCGAGCGCCGGTACCTGCGGTCGCGGGGCTTAACCTATGAGTCCTGATTCTAACCCCTTCGATAAACTAGACGGGCAGAGCCTTCCGCCCGGTCCACCCCCGCGTCCGACCCCTCCGCCCGCTAAACCGAAGTTGGGCAAAATTATTTTACAATATGAGCGTGCGGGGCGGGGTGGGAAAGAGGTTACCATCTTAAAAGGGCAGTGGCTCGAGTCCCAGGAGATGCGGTGGCGCGAGGCGTTGCTCAAAGAAATGAAACGGGCTTTGGGCACGGGCGGCATGCTCGAAGACCGTGAAATTGTTTTGCAAGGCGACCGCCGCGAAACGGCGAAGGCTTGGCTGGTGAAGGCTGGCTTTACGACGAACCTTTAGTCGGTCACGAAAACCGCTCGCTTCACCGAGCGTCTTAAATTAACACCGTCTCGTGCCTGTCATCGCGCCCGAACTGATTTCCTTAGAAGGCTCGCACGCCCCGTTGCGTCGCGTGGTCGAGCTTTTGCGGGCGGCGGGTGGACGGCCCTATTTCGTCGGGGGTTGCGTGCGCGATGCCCTGATGCAAACCCCGGTGGTAGATTTTGACATTGAAGTCTATGGGCTGGGGACGCGCGAAATCGCCGCGGCCTTGCGCCCCGAATTTGGCATCATCACGGTCGGGGCGGCCTTCGGGGTGACGAAGGTTAAAGACCTGCCTATCGATGTCTCGGTGCCTCGCCGAGAAAATCGCACGGGGGCCCGTCACACCGATTTTGAAGTGCAAGCCGACCCGAGTATGACGCCGCGCGAAGCCGCCGAGCGTCGGGATTTCACCATCAATGCGATGATGTGGGATCCTTTTACGGGCGAAATCGTGGATCCTTGGCACGGCCAGGAGGACTTAAAGGCCGGCGTGCTGCGTCACGTTTCGGCTAAGTTTTCGGAAGACCCGTTGCGGGTTTTGCGTGCCATGCAGTTTGTGGCCCGCTTTGGTTTTACGGTGGCGCCAGAGACTATCGCGCTGTGTCGTTCGCTGTCGCAAGCCGACCTTCCCGCCGAACGGCTGTTTGAAGAGTGGTCGAAATTACTCCTGCGCGGCACGAAGCCTTCGTTGGGTTTAAAGTTTTTACGGGACTGTGAGTGGACGCGGTTTTACCCGACGTTGCATGCAATGATTGATGTGCCGCAAGACCCAGAATGGCACCCCGAGGGTTGTGCTTACACGCACACGGCTTTGTGCCTCGATGCTTTCGCCCGCGGTCGTATTGGTCAGAAGGACGAAGATTTAATCGTGGGTCTGGCGGTGTTGTTGCATGATATCGGTAAAGCCACGACGACTAAAATTGAACCGAAGGACGGGCGCTTGCATGCTTACGGGCATGAAGAAGAGAGTTTCCGGTTGGCTCCAGAATTCTTGAGTCAAATCACCAAAGAGACGAAACTGATTGAAGCAGTGCTACCTTTGGTCCGCTGGCATGCTCAGCCTTACGAATTGTTTCGCATCAAGGCCAGCGATGCCGCGGTGCGTCGCTTAGCTAATAAAGTGGTGCGCATCGACCGCTTGATTCGCGTGGATGAAGCCGATCGTCACGGGCGCGGTACGTATTACGGGCCCGAGCCTTCACCTCAAGGGGTCTGGTTAAAGGAGCGTGCGGATGCGCTACAACTCGCCGCGTCGGCTCCCAAGCGTCTCGTCTTAGGACGCCACTTGATTGCTTTAGGCTACAAGCCCGCCGGGTGGTTTTCGACCATCCTCGATGAAGCGTTTGAGGCTCAGTTGGATGGTGTGTTTACGGACGAGGCCACGGGGTTATCTTGGTTGCAGGAACGGATGACGCATTTTAAGGTCTAACTTCCTATGAGTCATCGTTGTCCTGCTCTGCCTCAGTTATTGAACGCTCCCCAAGTCGATTGGTCAGCGTTGCTGGCTGCGGCGGCTCAAGGGTTTGATTGCGTGACGGGTACGATTCACCGTACCGACCCGCAGTCGGGTTTACTCAAGCTCATCGCCCACCAAGGGATTCCGCCGCAAGCGCTGCCGATGCTCTTACCTAAGATCGACAGCATTCCTTTCGGTAAAGGCATTGCCGGCTGTGCCGCGCAACGCAAAGAAGCGGTGCAACTTTGCAATCTGCAAGAAGACCTCGGCGGCGTTGCCAAGCCCGATGCCCGCAAGACGAATGTGCAAGGTGCCCTCGCGGTTCCAATTCTGGGTGCGGATGGTAAAGTGCTCGGCGTGCTCGGCGTTGGCAAGATGCAGCCCTACGATTTCACCCAAGCAGAGATTGATGATTTAGCCGCGGTGGCGAGTGCGTTGGCGAAAGTTATCTAAGTTTATCTACCTATAAAATTGTAGGTAATACTGCTTACAGTGAATGAGTGGACGGTTTTCCGGGTGCTTTGTTTTATCGAAGCATGCGAAACTTGTTCACCTCGATGGTTCTTGGTTTGGGTCGTTATACCAAAGCACTTCATTGTTTGTCCGTAGGGCTGCTGGGCTCGGTGGCGTCGGCGTGGGCGGCGCCGCAACCGGAGTTTATCAAGGTGGAGAGTTTGACGGGGGCTGCGGAAGCGGTGGATGCTAACGGTGGGCTGCGTCAACTAACCCCTGGTTCCGCCATTGCTCCTGGCGATAAGATTACGACGAAGGGGAAGACGAAGTTGGTTTTAGCCCTTCCTAATGGGGCCAAGGTGCAGGTCGGTCCTAACTCCTCCTTGGGGGTCAAGGTGTTTCAACAAGTCGGTCGCGATCCCAAGGCGCCAACTTTGACCGAAGCGAATGGGTACTCGCTGACCTCGCTCCAAGTCGACAGCGGGGAAGTGGTTATCACCGCTGCACACCTCAACCCCGCTTCTTCAGTTTCCCTGACGGGTGCGAACGGTGCGAAGTATTACTTGGGTTCCGATGGGGCTTGTGCGATGAAGCGCTCGGGTAATACGACTGAGGTTCTCAACTTGGCGGGTTCCGGAATTTACCTTGCGAATAAGGATGCGAAGGAAACTTATGCGCTGAAAAGCCAAGAGGTTTTGGTGCAAGTTCCCAGTACCAAGCCCCAACTCGTTGCTTTAACCAATGCTGAATTTGAACAGCATATTGCGGGCTTGGGTTTAACGCCGTCGATGCAAGTGGCGGTGGATAATTTGACGGGTAATCGTGCTGGGGCTCCTGGCTTGGATGATCCTAATGCTCCGAGTGTTGAAGAAGCGGTGGCACGAATGATGAATGTTTTAAATCAACAAGCTTCGCCTGCTAATCAATTGCTTAACCCTTCGCCTACGGGTGGCTGAGCGCTCGGCCCGTCGGCGAGTCTGGGCATTTGAGTAAATCATGCGGTAAGCCTTCAAAGATTAATTTCCCACCTTGGCTACCGCCGGTCGGCCCCAGTTCCATCACCCAATCCGCTGCTAAAATTAAATCAGGGTGGTGTTCGATGACAATCAGCGTCGCCCCCGCATCCCGGAGTTTGCCCAAGAGTTTTAGGAGCTTCGCGATGTCGTCCCAATGCAAGCCCGTGGTGGGTTCATCGAGCACGTAAAGTCGCCCGTCGTGGCTGCGGTGCGATAACTCCGCCGCGAGCTTTAAGCGCTGCGCTTCGCCGCCAGATAGGGTGTTGGCGGGTTGACCTAGTTTTAAATAGCCTAAGCCAACTTCGACGAGGGTTTGGAGTTTGTCCGCTAACTTGGGTTGTGACTTAAACACTTCCGCGGCTTCTTGCACGGAGAGTTCTAAGGCTTCAGCGATGTTCAGGCCTTTGAACCGAACTTCCAAGGTTTCGCGATTAAAACGTTTACCGGCACAACTGGGGCAGGCGACGTAGGTTTCGCCTAAGAACTGCATATCGAGAGCAATCGAGCCTTCTCCCGCACAGGTTTCACAACGTCCCCCGCGTACGTTAAAGCTGAAGCGGCCCGGTCCGTAGCCCCGCACTTTCGCCAAGGGCAGCGCAGACCAGAGCGTGCGCATCATATCCATGATCCCGGTGAAGGTGGCGGGGTTGGAACGAGGGGTGCGACCAATGGGCTCTTGGTCAACCGCGGTGAAAGCGACGATTTTTTCCAAGCCATCAATGCCGCCATGCTTTCCGGGAATGAGTTTCGCCCCATTGATTTTCCGTGCCGCCACGGCCGACAAAATATCAATCGCCAAGGTACTTTTCCCTGAACCCGACACCCCACATAAAACCGTTAAGTTTCCTAGGGGGATTTTGGCGGTGACATTCTTGAGGTTGTTTTCCTGCGCGTTTTTGATGACGAGGTGGTCGCGTTGGGGTAGTTTGCGCTGCAGCAAGCCGCTTAAAGTGGCCCGACCAGATAAGTAAGCTCCGGTGCGCGAGGTGGTCGCTTGCGCACATTGTTGCGGGGTGCCTTCGAAAATCACTTGGCCACCAGCCAAGCCCGCTTGCGGGCCCATTTCGACGAGGTGATCCGCGGCGAGCATCATGTCGCGGTCGTGCTCGACGACGATGACGGTGTTACCTAAATCCCGCAGGGCGTGGAGCGATTTAATGAGTCGCTGGTGATCGCTGGGGTGCAACCCAATGCTCGGTTCGTCTAAGACATAGGTCACCCCGACCAGTCCGAGTCCGAGTTGCGTGGCGAGGCGGACGCGCTGCGCTTCGCCACCGGAGAGGGTGTTGCACTCGCGTTCTAGGGTGAGGTAGTTGAGGCCAGCTTCGTGTAAAAAGGAGAGGCGTTGCTCTAAGTTTCGCCGCGCTTCTTCTAAAGGTTTTACCGCGGGTTCATGCGCTATTTCTTGAATAAACTTCAGGGCCTCGGGAATTGTGAGTTTTAAGAAATCGGCGAGGTGCAGGCCGCGAATTTTGACCGATAAGGCTAAAGGCGAGAGGCGTTGTCCGTGACAACTTTCACAAACCGCCCCGGCCTGAAATTGTAGCAGTCGTTGGCGTAAAGATTCGCCCGTGGTGGTGCGAAAAGCGTGCGTGAGTTCAGCAAACATGCCGTGCCAAGTGGTCTCGACGAGTTTGCGTCCTTTGGTAGGGGGGAGTTGGAATTTTTTGACAGGATCGCCGTAGAGGAGGCATTGCCGCACGCTTGCGGGTAATTTTTCCCACGGGGTGTTTTGGTCAAAGGGGACTTGCTCGGCGAGGGCTCGCAACAGGGCGTTGCGCCGAATCAAAACTTTGCGCGTGGCACATTTCCAAGGCTTCACAGCACCTTCCAAGAGTGTGAGTTTTTCGTTGGGAATGGAGAGGCTTTCTTGGAAACGGAGCTGTCGACCTAAACCATCGCACCCCGGGCAGGCACCTTCGGGATGATTGTGCGAAAGGATGCGCGGGTGAATGGGTTCATACGTGGTGCCGCAGTGTTCGCAGGCGAGGTGCAGCGAGAGCGACCAGACTTTTTCGCGGCCATCGTGGTCGGCTAATACTTTGGCCTGCTGACGGCCCTCGCGAAAGGCGAGTTCGAGTGAATCGGCGAGGCGACTGCGTTGCTCGGGTCCGCTGATTAAACGGTCGACAACGACTTCTAGGTTTTGCGGTTCTTTGCCGGTGAGCTTAACAGTGGCTTCATCGAGGGTGTAAACTTTTTCGTTCAACCGCACGCGCGTGAACCCGCGACGACTTAAGTCCGCAATCATTTCTAAGAGCACCGACGGACGATCGGTCGCGATGGGAGCGAGGATGATTAACTTGGCACCGGTGGGGATTTGGGCGAGGGCTGCTAAATTATCATCGAGGGAGCGTTGGCGCACGCGGTAGCCATCCTTCAAACAAAAACGCTCGCCGGCGACGGCCCAGAGGGGCCGGGCGAGGTCGGCAATCTCCGTCAGCGTGGCCACCGTGGATCGGGGGTTGGTGTTGCCCCCAGTGCGTTGGGCGATGGCGATGACCGGGGACAGTCCGTGGATGAAATCGACGTCGGGACGCGGGGCGGCATCGAGCAAGCCGCGCGCCTTGGCCGAGAGGGATTCGAGGTATTGGCGACTCCCTTCGGCGTGGAGGGTATCAAAGGCCAGGGAGGACTTGCCCGAGCCGCTGACCCCCGTGATGACGGTGAGTTGGTGGCGTGGGAGCATTAACTCCACGTTCTTCAGGTTGTGGGTCCGGGCACCTTTGATGTGGATGGAGGTATTCAGAGTAGGGCAGGCTAACCCGCTTTATTGTTGAGGAAAAGCGTGAACTGACTCCCCCCACGCCTCCCGTTAATAACTTTTCGCAAAAGCGCTTTTCGCCACCCGCGGTTTTTGTCACGTTGGAGGGATGCTTCGCTGGATTCTCGTCGCCCTTGGCTGTTGCCTCTCTTTCGTTGCGCACGCCGACCAAGATGAGCCCCGTATTTTGATTTTGGGTGATAGCATTACTTACGGCGGTAACTGGGTGGTGAGTGTGGAGTCGGCGATTCGCGCCCAACGCGGTCTGAGCCGGATTCCCATTGCGAACCTCGCCCTGCCAAGTGAGACCGCTTCAGGTTTGTCAGAACCAGGTCATGCGGGCGGCAGTTTTTCACGTCCCGATTTGCATGAACGCCTCGGCCGAGTGTTGTCGCAGTATAAGCCGACCTTGGTGCTGGCCTGCTACGGGATCAATGATGGGCTTTACTTGCCGCTCGACAGTGCGCGGACGCAAGCGTTCCGCAATGGCATCATCAAACTTCGCCAAGCGTGCATTCAAGCCGGTGCGAAAGTCATCATCATCACGCCGCCGCTTTACGCTCCGGATCGGCCTAAAGATTTTATTAATTATGACGGCGTGTTGGATACTTATGCTCAATGGTTGGTCGATCAACGCGCGGCGAGTTGGCAGGTAATTGATATTCGCCCTCACTTGCGCTCGGCGATTGCGGGTGCGAAAAAGGAAGCTCCCAAATTTATTTACGCCAAAGATGGTATTCACCCTGGCCCCGAAGGGCACACGTTCATCGCCCAAGCGGTGTGGTCGCAGTTGGCCCCGATGATGAAGTGGAAGTTGGACACGCCTTTTGCCGACGGGCCTAAATTTAAACTTTTGCAGCAAAGCATGACCGTCTTGCGCGATGCTTGGTTAAAGCAAACGGGGCACTTGCGGCCTGGTTTGCCCAGTGGGTTGCCCTTGGAACAGGCCGATGTCCGCTCGAATGCCTATTTGCGCGAATATTTTAAATAAAACAGGGTTTTTTAAGGGGTTTTTGGGGTAAGGGTATTACTCAAGAAACACCATTCTGACACGCAGTTGTCACAATGTCATGGGATGATGAGGTCGTTCCAAATTCTCCTATGTCCAAAACTATCACCTCCCTAGCCCTGTTAGTCTTAACGGCTTCGGCTTCTTTCGCCCAGCAATCCAATGCTGTGGTGGTTGATGCCAAGTTGCCTGACTACAGCGTCGCCTCCGGCGTCTCCGGTAACCTCAACTCGGTGGGTTCGGATACCCTCGAGAACCTCATGGCCTTCTGGGCTGAAGCGTTCAAGGGCAAGTACCCTAACGTGAAGATCCAGATGGAAGCTAAAGGTTCGGGTACGGCTCCGCCCGCCCTCATCGCCGGCACGGCTCAACTCGGGCCTATGAGCCGCGAGATGAAGTCCAGCGAAGTGGACGGTTTCGCCAACGCTTTCGGTTACAAGCCCACCAAGATTGCCGTCGCCATCGACTCCTTGGCTGTCTTCGTGAACAAGGACAATCCTATCAAGGGTCTCTCCTTGGACCAAGTGGACCGCATCTTCTCCTCGACGCGCAAGCGTGGTGGTCAAGACGCCACGACCTGGGGTGATGTCGGTTTGACCGGCTCCTTTGGCTCTAAGACGATTTCGACCTTTGGTCGTAACTCGGCTTCGGGTACCTACGGTTTCTTCAAGGAAAAGGCGCTCAAGAATGGCGACTACAAGCCTACGGTCAAAGAGCAGCCCGGTTCGTCGGCTGTGGTTCAAGGGGTTTCCTCTGAACTCGGCGGTATCGGTTACTCGGGTATCGGCTACAAGACCTCGGGCGTGATTGCCTTGCCTCTGTCTGAGAAAGACGGCGCCCCCTTCGTGGAGCCTAACTACGAAAACTGCCTCAACGGCACGTATCCCTTGGCTCGTTACCTCTACGTTTACGTCAACAAGTCGCCTCGCAAAGAAATGGATAAGCTGACCCAAGAGTTCATGACCTTCGTCCTCTCCAAGCAGGGCCAAGAGATCACGCTCAAAGACGGCTTCTTCCCTCTGCCTGCGAACGTGGCTGCGGAAGGTCGTAGCTCGTTGAAGTACTACTCGGCTGAATAATTTGGTCTCGAAGCCACTCCATCGCCACCACGCCCACATGGGTCGGTTATTTAAGTGTGATGGAGTGGACTCGAGTCCTCCCAGGCGGGGTCACCCGCCTTCTCTTTTAAAAATCTACGTTACCGAATCGTAACACCATGGACTCATCTGACAAAAAGCCTCTCCAGCCTCTGGACGAGTCGCGTTTTCAGGTGAGTCCATGGACGTTGCGGGTCGATACCTGGATGGGTCGGTTAATCTCCTTCGGGGGCATCAGCGTGGTGCTCGCGGTGCTGGGGATGTTGGTTTTCTTAGTGTGGCAAGTGGTGCCACTATTCACCGGGGCCAAAGTCACGTCGCAACCGGAGTTGCGTCTGCCCGCCGCGGTGGTGGCTTTCGGTGAAGATGAATACGGAGCTTTGCCTTTTATTGGTTTAGCGGATGGTACGATCAAGTTCTTGCAGAGTTCGGATGGAGCGGTGACGGAAACCTGGACGCCAGAACTGGCGGGCCGTCACGTGTCAGCGGTGCGTGCTTATTCGCGCCAAGGGCTGGTTTTATTAGGCTTGGACGATGGTTCAGTCCAATTTGCCAAAATCACTTATCGGGTGGAATTCACCTCCCAAGGGGATCGTCATTTGTCGCCTCAAGTTAAACTCGAAAAGCCGCTGACGGTCGGGAAATTAACTTCCCCAGTGCGCGATGCATGGGTGGCGCAAAGTGCCAACGGGAGCTTGGTGGTGCTGCAACAAGAGTTAAACGGTCACCCCGTGCTCACGGCGACGCGCTTACTAGAGCGCAAGGGTTTGGGTGGGCGCGTGACGGTGATTCCGGGCACGCCTTCCGTGGTGGCGGAAGGTGTGACGGATATCGCTGAGGTGCTCGTGCCTTCGACGGCCGATACGGTCTTGGTCCGGCGTCGTTCTCACGAGGTCTTAGTTTATAATTATAATGAGAATACGGAAGCGTTCGCACTGACGCAGACGTTTAAACCGTTTGCGAATACGGCTCAGCCCGAAATCAGCTCCGCAGGTTTAATCTTTGGTAACGTCTCGGCGGTGTTTGCGAATCGCCAAGGAGCTCAAGAGGTTTGGTCGCTCTACCCGCAAAAACAACCGGATGGTCGTAGCTTGCGTCGCTGGGGTTTGATCCATGAAGGCGAAACTTTGCCCGGCGTGCCGCAAGGGATTTTCCCCGCCGAAGGGAATAAGTGCTACTTGGTGGTCGCGGGCGATCGCTTGCAGATTCGTAATATGACGACGGGGAGTTTGCGCTGGGAAGGGCCGGCTCCTAAGGGCGTGCAGCAAGTGATTTTCTCCCGTAACTACGAGCGCTTCACGGCCTTAACGAGCGAGGGTAAATTGGTGCGTTGGAAATTAGAAGATCGTTACCCCGAGGCTTCGTGGTCGACGTTCTTCGGCAAGATTTGGTATGAGGGGGCAACGGAACCAGCCTACACCTGGCAGTCGAGCTCGGGGTCCGATGAGTTTGAAGCGAAGTACTCCTTGGTACCTTTGTTTTATGGTACGGTTAAGGGGACGTTCTATGCCCTGATTTTCGCCCTGCCGATTGCCTTGCTCTCGGCAATCTACGTTTCGCAATTCCTGCGTCCCGAGTATCGGAATATCGTGAAGCCAGTGATGGAAATCATGGCCTCCTTGCCCTCGGTGGTGCTGGGTTTCTTGGCGGGTCTGTGGTTGGCTCCGTTAGTCGACACGCACCTGATTTCGATTTTCTGCGTGATTCTGATTTTAGCGCCTCTGGGTTTATTGGTAGGAGCGATTTGGGCCGGGTTGCCTCAGCCTTGGCGCCGTCAAGTTAAGCCGGGTTTAGAATTTGTCTGGTTCCTGCCCATCCTAGCTATCTTTGTGACGTTGGCTTGGCAATTAGGCCCTTGGGTGGAATCGTTGTTGTTCACGGTGAAAGAAGGGCAGACGGGCACCGCAATCGTCGACTTCCGTGAGTGGTGGCGCCAAGTTTCGACGTTGGGTTACGATGCCCGTAATTGTTTAGTGGTGGGTTTTGCGATGGGCTTCGCGGTGATTCCGCTGATCTTCACCATCGCGGAAGATGCTTTGTCCAACGTGCCGCAATCCTTGGTGTCGGGTTCTTTAGCCCTCGGTGCGAGCCGCTGGCAAACGGTCTGGAAAGTGGTCCTGCCCACGGCTTTGTCGGGAATTATTTCCGCGGTGATGATTGGTTTCGGCCGAGCCATCGGCGAAACGATGATCGTGGTGATGGCCACGGGGAATACGGCGATCATGGAAGCGAATCCTTTCAGTGGGATGCGTACGCTGTCGGCTAACATCGCCGTGGAATTACCCGAAGCGCCTGCAGGTCAAACGCACTACCGCACGCTCTTCTTGGGTGCTTGTTGTTTATTCATCCTGACTTTCGTGATCAACACGTTGGCGGAAATTTTACGTCAACGGGTGCGCGACCGTTATAAAGTTATCTAACGATGAGTTCCACCCCTACCACTTCTACGACCGCTCGCGGCGAACCTTGGGTTTGGCTGACGAGCCTCGGCTTGATTGTGGGCTTAGTGATGGTGGCGGGGTTGTTGTCTTTGGTGGTGAGCGAAGGGCTGCGCGTTTTCTGGCCTGAAACAGTGGCGGTGACGGAATTAAAAGAGGGCCGTGCCATCATCGGTCCGATGGTACAACGTCGCATCCGTCCAGGTAGCCCCGCGTCGGCTCCCGTCTACGAGCGGCAATATCAAGTGGGGATGCGCGAAGTGAATGGTCAAGCTTACCAATGGTTTGATGAGAGTCGGGTGGTAAAGGAATCGTTCCCTGCCGAAGTGATGGGCTTGGAGCGGATGGAGAATGGTCCGGCATTTGTGCGTCCGGTGCGCTTAACGAATTCAGCCGGTAAAGTTTACCAGGCCACGGAGGCTGCCTTTGCGACTGAATTACAAAATGAGGTCTCTCGGGCCGCCGGGATTCGCGAAAAGATTGCGAGCTTAACGAAGAATGAAATCGGCGATCTGAACAGCCAGATGGAAAAGAGCCGCATCGACCTGCGTCGGGCGGAAGATCAGCACTTACCGGTCGAACCCATCAAGGCACGTTTAGAGCAATTAAATCAGGCTTACGCGGGCTTGCACGACCAAGCCGAAAACCTGCAGAAACAAGCAGGCTTGGCTAAATTAGAAGTTCTCGATGCGGCTAAAAATGCCCACGTGATCCCGCTCTTTCAAATCGTCCGCGCTTGGTCCCCTAATCAGCTTTCCTTCGGGGAGCGCCTCGGGATTTTCTTCAGCCGCATCGGAGAATTTATTACCGCTGAACCTCGGGAAGCGAACACCGAGGGTGGGGTAATGCCCGCGATTTTCGGTACGTTGGCAATGACGGTCTTCATGAGCTTGTTGGTGACGCCCTTTGGCGTTATCGCGGCGGTGTACCTTCGCGAGTATGCCCAACAGGGCTTCTTGCTGCGCTTCGTCCGCATCTGCGTGAACAACCTCGCCGGCGTGCCTTCGATTGTCTTCGGGGTCTTTGGGCTCGGGTTCTTTGTTTACGTTCTCGGTGGTACCATCGACCAACTTTTCTTCGCGGATCAACTGAAGTATAATAATCACTCCCCAGTCTTTGGTACGGGTGGGTTGGTGTGGTGTTCGTTGACGTTAGCGTTGATGACGTTGCCCGTCGTGATTGTGGCCACGGAAGAAGCGCTGGGCTCGGTGCCGCGCGGGATGCGAGAGGCTTCGCTGGCGACGGGGGCTTCGAAGTGGCAAACGATTCGCTATGTGATTTTACCCGCAGCGGCTCCAGGGATTTTGACCGGGGTGATTTTAGCGATGGCCCGCGGTGCAGGTGAAGTGGCGCCGTTGATGTTGGTCGGGGTGGTGAAGTTGGCTCCGACGTTGCCCATCGATGCCACGGCTCCGTTCTTACACTTAGATCGCAAGTTCATGCACCTCGGTTTCCACGAGTATGACTTGGGTTTCCAGTCGCCCGACTCCGATGCCGCGCGTCCAATGGTATTTGCCACGACGTTACTACTCATCATTCTGGTGGTGTGTTTAAACATCGGGGCCATCTACATCCGCAATCGTCTCCGTGCCCGCTATAAAAGTGCTTCGTTCTAACCATGACTTTACTTTCACCTTCTATGACTTCTTCACCCTCCATGACCCGCTTAAAAGTTCGACCTAGTACCGAGCGGGGTGGTCGCAAGGATTACATTAGCATCAAGAATTTCGGCTTCTGGTATGGGAGCAAAAAAGCCCTCGAGTCCATTAGCCTCGATATTCCAGAGCGCCAAGTGGTGGCGTTTATCGGGCCTTCGGGTTGCGGTAAGTCGACCTTGCTGCGCAATTTAAACCGGATGAACGACTTGGTGGATAATATCCGTCACGAGGGAGATATTCAAATCGATAGTCGTTCGATTTATGACCCGGGCCTCGAAGTGATTTCGCTTCGCCGTCGCGTGGGGATGGTGTTCCAAAAGTCGAACCCGTTCCCGAAGTCGATTTTTGAAAATGTGGTCTACGCCCTCCGCGTGGTCGGCGTGCGTGACCGTGCCTTGCTCGAAGAGGTTTGCGAAACGTCGCTCCGCAAGGCTGCTTTGTGGGATGAAGTGAAAGACCGTCTGCATGACAGCGCCTTGGGTCTGTCGGGTGGCCAAATGCAACGTCTCTGCATTGCCCGCGCCATCGCGAATCGCCCTGAAATCCTGTTGATGGATGAGCCTTGCTCCGCCCTCGATCCGATTGCCACGGGTAAGATTGAAGAGTTAATCCACGAGCTGAAAGAGCAGTTCACCATCGTGATTGTGACGCACTCGATGCAACAAGCGGCCCGGGTTTCGGACCGCACGGCGTTCTTCTACTTGGGCAAGCAAGTGGAGTATGATACGACGGAGAAAATTTTCATGAACCCTTCGCAACCTCAAACGGAGGCCTACATCTCGGGTCGCTTTGGTTGATCTACTTTAATACCATGCAACGCTTCTTCCACGACGAGCTTCGCCAGCTGCGCGATGACCTAATTTTAATGGGGGAACGCTCCCTCGATATGACCCGTATGGTGCTCAAAGCCGTCGAGACGGGTGATGACTCCTTGGCGCTGCAAGTGCGCGGGATGGACGATCGGGTCGATGATTTAGAAAAGCGTGTCGACCGCGAAATCATGCGCTACTTGACGCTGTTTGGTCCGATGGGCAGCGATGTGCGTCTGCTCTTGGCGGCCCGGGATATTGGCCATGACCTCGAGCGCGTGGCGGATGAGGCTTCGGTGATTGCGAAGCGTTCCCTCGTGATTTCCGAGCGTGGTCCGTTGAAGAACTTATTGCATGTTCCCGAAGAGGGGAAGATTGCGGTCGAAGTTTTACGCCTCGCCTTGGATAGCTTTATTGAAGGTGACTTGGAGAAAGCCCGCTTGGTGTTAAAGCGCGATGTGGAAATCGATTCCCTGAACCGCAAGAACTACGAAAGCCTCTTTGGGCATTCGGGTGACACGGCCAAGGTCTCGGCTTCGCACGTGGAATTAATCTTTATTTCCAAGGCTTTGGAGCGCATCGGAGACCACTCGAAAAACATCGCCGAACAGGTTATTTTCCTGACTTCGGGCGAAGATGTGCGTCACTCCCGTCAATAAAAGGTTCCTCAAAGCGACTGGGTTGGTTCTTGTTCCTGTAGGTCGGTGTGGTATGATGTGCCATGGTTTTACGTCGTCTTTGGCACATGCTCCTTGAGTGGGCTTGCCTCGCCCTCGGGGTTTTCCTGGCGGGTCGCTTTGGCTTTTTGAGATACGAAGATGTCAGCACCTTAGCGGTCGTGGCAATCTTGCTCGGGATTTTAAATTCCGTGCTGCGTCCGTTCTTGGTGGCGGTCTTTTTAATCGTCTCGTTGCCCATCCTCATCCTGACCTTGGGTCTGGGGGCTTACTTGGTGCTCTTCCTGGCCAACGGCGCCATCCTGGGTCTCACGGCGAGCTTGGTCAAAGACCTGCACCTCAATAATTGGGCTTTATCGACTTTGACGATTTCGATTTGCTCTTGGTTCTTGGCTTCGGCGTTGGGGATCGACCAGTTGAAGCCCTTCCGTCGGGCCCAAGCGGCCAAAAAGGGCGAATCCATCAAGGACGACGCCATCGACGTCTAAAAACAGGCTAGGAGGGGTGAAGCCTTGGGCTTTGCTGTCATTTTCCCCTTATCTTAATCTTGTCACTGGCTGACTCATCCCCTTGTTTCCCGTCCACTTCTATGTCCACGCCATCTCTCTCTTCTTGGGCTCGTCAAGTTTCTCCTTCGCCAACGTTGGCCGTTGATGCCAAGGCGAAGGCTCTCAAGGCCGCCGGTAAAGATGTCTGTGGCTTTGGCGCGGGTGAACCTGATTTCGACACCCCTCAGTTCGTCAAAGACGCTTGTGCTAAGGCCTTGCAAGCGGGTCAAACGAAGTATGCCCCCACGCCTGGCATCCCTGCCTTGCGCAAGGCGATTGCCGAAGATTACGTGCGTCGTGGTTTCGTGGGCATGGCCGAAGGCAATGTGGTCGTTAGCCCTGGTGGTAAGATGTCCTGCTACTTGGCCATTCTCGCTACCATCAGCCATGGCGATGAAGTGATCATCCCTGCTCCTTTTTGGGTGAGCTACCCCGAGATGGTGAAACTCGCCGGTGGGGTTCCTAAATTCATCCAAGCCGAAGACACGACGGGCTTCAAAATCACGCCTGCTCAATTGAAGGCGGCCCTAACGCCTCGCACCCGCATGGTGGTGCTGAACAGCCCTTCGAACCCCACGGGTGCGGTTTACACGCGTGCGGAATTGACCGAACTGGTCGCCCTCTGCGTGCAGGCCAACGTGTGGATCCTGTCCGACGAGATTTACGAAAACTTGGTCTATGATGGTCAAACGACCTGCAGCCCAGCGACGTTCTCGCCTGAGGCCGCTGCCTTGACGATCACGGTCTCGGGTTACGCCAAGAGCTACTCGATGACCGGTTGGCGCTTAGGCACGCTCATCGCCAGCACGCCCGTCGCCGCTGCGGTGGCTGATTTACAGAGCCAGATTTCTTCTAACGCCACGACGTTTGCCCAATTCGGCGCCCTCGCAGTCCACCAGCACCCCGACCAAGCCAAGGCTGCCTTGGCCGAGATGGCCGTGGCCTTTGACCGCCGTCGTCTGAACCTCTGGAAGGGCCTCAACGCCATCCCTGGCCTGACCTGCTACCGTTCGCAGGGCGCCTTCTACCTTTTCCCCAATATCCGTGCCTTCGGCCTGTCGTCCCAAGAGTTCTCCGCTCGTTTACTCGAGGAAGAGCTGGTGGCGGTGGTCCCCGGCTCGGCCTTCGGTTCCGAGGGCTATATTCGTCTGAGTTATGCAACTTCCGACGAAATTATTGCCAAGGGACTCGAACGCTTGGCTCGCTTCTGCGCAAAGTTGAAGCGATAATTGCGGCATGCGCCGAGTCTACCGCCTGGCAGTTTTTTGCATCGGGTTAGGCTTGGCGCTGTTTATCACGGAAAAGCTCTTAGGTTTTTGGGCCAACTTTTCCGCCGTCACGGCGCGACGTGTAGGCTTGCTGGAATCCACGGGGCTGCATTTACCCGAAGTGTTCTCGGTCGAACACTTGCGGACCTGGCACTCGGCGATGGCGATTCTGGCCACGCCACTGTTATTTTGCGGGGTTATCCTCTTAATCTACCTCAAATGGGTTTGTCGCGACCCGGTTACGCGCGATCACCCCGCACCGCCTCCGCTGGATGATCCGATTCTGCAACTGCAGCAGATTTACCTGACGTTGACGTTCTTCTTTGGCTCCTTGGACGATGTGTTGGAGTGGGGCTTTGAGCTGGCGACGATGCTCAGCGTACTCTCGGGCTTCGCGAGTATCTACTACTACTTTCTCTACACGCGGCGCCGGGCCTAAGCGGGCTCGACCAGAATACACGCCATGCCCGCAGCATCGGCCGCTTCCTTGCCGCGCGGGCTGTCCTCGATGACCACGCAATCTTTGGGGTCGAGGTTCAAGCGTTGGGCGGCGACTAAAAACAAATCCGGATGCGGTTTGGAGCGGGCGGCGTCTTCGACCGTGACGATGGTGTCGAAGAGGTGGCGGAGCTGAATTTTATTCAGGGTTTTATCCACGTGAGCTCGACGACCGGCCGAGGCGACCGCGGTTTTGTGCCCCATTTTACGGACGTAATGTAAGAGGTTTACCACATCGGTGCGGGCGGTGACGTCTTTCTCTAAATGAATTTCTAAAAAGTCATGCCCGTCGGCGAGGAGTTGTTCGACGTTCAACTCAAACCCATACAACTGCTTCAATTTGATGCAGGTGTCTTGGGCGGACATTCCACCCATCGAACAAAACAGGGGCCAAGGGAAATCGAACGGCCGGCCGATTTGCTTACTAATAATATGAGTCCAGCTGCGGTGGTGAATCCACATCGACGCCGCCAGGGTGCCATCGCAGTCAAAAATCCAACCGGGTCGTTGCAGCCAGTCAGACTCTTTGGGCAACAGGGTTTGCATGGCGCTTAGCGAAAACCTCCGGGCGGGAAGCCGCCGCGACCGCCGCCCATTTGTCCCATGCGACGCATGAGTTCTTTGCCTTTACCGCTTTTCATCATGCGCATCATTTCACGCATCTGGGAAAATTGTTTAATCAAGGCGTTCACGTCGCTGACTTGCGTGCCCGATCCTTTGGCGATGCGCAGACGGCGCGAGCCATTGAGGATGTCGGGATTGCGGCGTTCCTTCTTGGTCATGGAGAGGATGATGGCCTCGGTCTTGCCCATCATCTTTTCTTCGCGAGTGCCAATCTCCACATTGCCCATACCGGGCATCATTTTGACGATGTTGCCCAACGGCCCCATCTTCTTCATCTGCGACATTTGGGCCAAGAAATCTTCTAAGTCGAAGTCGGCCTTGCGCATCTTCTCCGCCAAACGCTCGGCTTCTTTTTGGTCGACCACTTCCTGCGCTTTTTCCACCAGCGAAACGACGTCGCCCATGCCCAAGATCCGCTGGGCCATGCGCTCGGGGTAGAAAGTGTCAAAATCTCCCGATTTTTCGCCGGTTCCTAAGAAGCGAATCGGCACGCCCGTCACTGTCTTCATCGACAACGCCGCGCCCCCGCGAGCATCGCCATCGAGTTTGGTTAAGATGATGCCAGTAAGGGGAGTGGCGGCGTGGAACTTGGAAGCCACATCGACGGCTTGTTGTCCCAAGGCAGCGTCCGCGACGAGGAAGACTTCGTGAGGGTTGAACTTGGCGCGAATCTGCTTCACCTCGTCCATCAACTCGTGGTCGATTTGGAGCCGACCTGCGGTGTCGACGATGACTAAGTCCGCTGCAGCGGCTTCGGCATCGCGGGTGAGTCGGCCTACCATCTCGGCCACGTCTTGAGCTCCACGTTCTGCCCGGAAATCAAAGCCTTCTTGTTTGGCTAAAGTTTCTAATTGATCGATGGCCGCGGGGCGACGCAAGTCGGCTGCGATGAGCGAGGGTTTCCGGATGCCAGCTTTTTTGACTAAGTGCTTGGCCAATTTAGCGGCGCTGGTGGTTTTGCCTGAACCTTGCAGACCAACAAGCAGCACGCGGAGTGGACGGCGGAGGTCGAGGGCGCGTTCGCCTTCGCCCAAAAGTTTGGTTAACTCGTCGGCGACCACTTTGACGGCCATTTGGCCGGGCGACACGCTCTCGACGACGTCCTTGCCGAGGCAGGCGGTCTTAACGCGTTCCGTAAAGTCTTTGGCGACCTGGTAGTCGACGTCGGCCGCCATTAATGCCGCACGGACTTCCGCCAGCGCAGGGGCGACGTTTTCCTCGGTCAGCTTCGATAAGCCGCGGAGGTCGCGCAGGGCCTTGGAGAGTTTTTCGGTAAGGTTAGCAAACACGGGAGGGGTAACAAAACGCAGAGGAGGGTGGGTGGCAAGAGGGTATCGTGGGGGGATTTTGGCCAGCTTGTCCGTTTACTTGTCTTTTTGCTAACCTCCCGCAGGTTGGGGACATGGAAATCATTGTCATGGGTTGTGGGACTTCGCAGGGCGTGCCCCTGGTGGCGCATGATAATGCCGGCTTAGATTTAAAAAACCCTCGTAACTGGCGCACGCGGACGAGTGTGCACGTGATGATTTGTGGTCACCATGTGCAAGTCGACGCCGCCCCGGAGTTTCGCTTGCAGTGCCTTCACAATCAAATCCCACGCGTGGATTCGTTCATCCTCACCCACGGCCATGCCGACCACATTTTGGGCATGGATGACTTGCGTCAGTTTTGCACTAATCAAGACGGTGCCCCGATTCCTGTCTACACCACCACGTGGGGGACGGATCGTATTCAGGCCATCTTCCCTTACGCCCTACAAGTAAAGCGTTCGTTTGGTTACGTGGCCTTGGATGTCTCGCTGATGCCAAAGAAGTTGACCTTGCCCGGCGGGGGTACGATTGAGCACGTGCCTTTGCCGCATGGGACCGAAGACACATTGGGCTTAGTCTTCACCGACCCCCATTCCGGTTCGAAGTTTGCCTACTACACCGATTGCCGCGAACTCACTCCCGAAGCCTACGCCTTGGGCCATCGTGCGGATTTAGCGATTTTAGACGGGCTGCGTCCCGCCCGCCACCCGACGCACATGTCGTTCGATGAAGCGTGTCAGGCCTCGTTAAAACTCGATGCCAAGCAGACGTTGATCACGCACATGACGTATCAAATCGATTACGACGTTTACACGAAGAAACTAGCCGAGACCTACCCGAAAGTCGGCCTCTGTTACGACGGACTGCGGATTAAACTGCCTTAGTTCGTTGGCAACGTCGCGAGGTTGACCGTTGGTGGCGTGGTGCTTTCGGGGATTTTTAAAATCACCCCTCGATTGCCTTTGGGGGCACCGTAGCCGCCCGTGCTGAGGACCACGCCGTTGCCTTGGACGTAATGGTCAAAGTCTTTGCGCCCTAATTCGCTGGTCGCACTGCTGCGAGCTTCGCGCAATTGAACCCATTTGTTTTGCGTGTTATAAATCCAGAGGTTGCTGTAGAGACAGGTGCGTTTGACGTAGCCGGCCGAGCCCGACCAGTCTTCGACGAATGAGTAAAGACCGTCGAGTTTGGCCACGGTCTTGGGGCGGCGGAACGAGGTCAGGAACTTCCACTGATTCGTTTCGGCCAGACGTACCCAGGTCGAAAAGATTGCCCCATCGCCATCGGGTTTTACGCCGAGCAAGAAGGCATAAGTTCGATTATCTTTCCAGGCGTAATCCCAGTGACTGTGGCCGCCCGAACCCTCGTGGTCGAAGGCCGAAGCACTCACCCCGTCACCCTTGGCAATCAGCCGCGTCACGGCGTTCTTTAATTCATCGGCATTGCCTTCCGATTTCACATTATTCTTTACGTATCCATTATCCCATAACGAGTAGATGAAGCAACGATCCGCGGCGTTGGGGCCCGAGTTCTTTCGTTGGAAGCCAAAGTAGCCTTGGCCAAAACCTAAGACGCAATTGTAGGTCGTGATCGGGCCAGGCTGCGCGGTGGCTTCGGCGTAGGCCCAGAGCGCCGTTTCGCCTTTGGGCAGTGGGTAGCCGAAGTGCACGGATTGGGCGTTGCCATTCGGTAAGGCCCAAAGGTTGGCGTTGGTCGCCTGACGCAAGAACAGGCCATTCAGCGTTAACGGGGTTTCCGTAGGCTTGGCTTCGGTGATGGCGACGAGGTAGGTGCCTGCGGTGGGGAAGTTAAGGCTGAACTCTTTGCTGTAACCCAGTTTGCCGGTGCCCGTGAGGCTCAGCGTAACGGGCGTGCTCGTGGGCTTGGCGGCTTCGTAGTCGGACGTCGCCGAGATTAGCAAATCGACCTTGGCTTCGGGGGCTAAGTTGTAGCGGGCGGCGAAAGTGACTGCGCCGGCTTTTTCTACGACCACGGGTACGAGGAGCAGTCCCGCGCCTTTAAAGGTCGCAGCCCCGACGCCTCCGCGATCTCCGATGTTCACTTGCGGGTTCGCGGCATAAGCGGTTTTTAGGTGGAGCACGGGCGTGGCCGTGGCGTCGCGTTCAAATTGAAAACCTTGCACCGTGACGCCACCGGCGTGGTCGGGAGCATCGAGCGTGAGCTGCATCGGCTGATTGGCCAAGACCTTGGCCGTGCCGAGGTTGACCCACTGCGGTTGGCCCGTGGCGACGAAACTGGCCTTCAGTTCGCTGCCTCCTAAGCGACCCTTGAGGCTCAAGTGGGCGTTGTTATTGCCTTTGACTAAAACCGACACCGGCGTCTCGCCGTCGGCTGCGAAAGTGTAAAACGCCAAGATCCCGTGGTCGCCGTTGAACTGCGCGACCCGTTGACCCGCTTCGTCGACGAACTTCGCCCCGAAGCGCGTTGGGCCCGCGGAATCTAAATTCACTTCGTTGGCGCGAGTGGTAATCGTGCTGCTAGCGACGAGTAAGGAGGCGCAGATGAAACGCAGGGTGGGGTGCATAGACGTATTAAGTTTTTAAGGTCCGCCCGTTTCTTAATCCAATCTTAATTTAATTTTTAAATGACCGCTTTCGGGCGATGCCGTTGTCGTCCACGTCTTAATCTGAACTTCATCTTCGCTTCATTTTTTCTTTAGGATAAAGTTACCCTACAAAGATTCCCTTTGGCGTGGGAGCGCTTAGATTAGAAGCACGGTGGCCCGTTTCGCACCGTAAAAACTAACCCCTAATCACCATGAAAAAATATCCAGTTATCGCCTTCCGGGCGTTGTTGGCCGCCACGATTTTAGTGGTAGCTGATGATGGTTCCACTGCCGCTGAGGCCGCGCCTAAACGCCCCGCCTTGCGTGTTGGTCCAGTCGTTCGTTCCCCGATGCCTAAAGTGAATCCCGCCAAACCTGTGTTGGGCGATCCGCTGCCAGGTTTGAGCACCGATCAACTTAACCTCTTCATCGATGGCAAAGATGATTTCGAAAATGAGGAAGATGTCGAAAGTGGTTTAGGTCCCATCTTCAACGAAACCTCCTGTGTCGCTTGTCACGCGTCGGGTGCGACGGGTGGTGCGAGTGCTCGCAACGTCACGCGGTTTGGTCGGACTACGAACGGCGTGTTTGATCCGCTCGAATCGCTCGGTGGCTCGTTGCTCCAAGACCACGCCATCTTACCTGCGGCGGCGGAAACCATTCCTGCGCAAGCGAACACCATCATCCATCGCAACCCTACGCCCTTGTTTGGTTTGGGTTTGATTGATGCCATTCCCGAAGCGGCGATTTTGCAAAACGTCCACAAGCATCCGGTCGATGGCGTGACCGGTCGTCCTGCGATGGTGACCGATGTCGTCAGCGGGCAAGTGAAGGTCGGGCGTTTTGGTTGGAAGAATCAACATGCCGTACTCCTAGCTTTTGCGGCGGATGCTTACCGTAATGAATTAGGCATTACCAATCGTTACTTCCCCACCGAGAATGCTCCGAACGGCGATGCCACGCTCTTGGCCAAGTATGATTTCGTGGCCGATCCTGAGGACGCTCCTGCGACTGGTTTAGCGGACTTCGAAAAAGTCGCTAATTTCATGAAGTACCTCGCACCCGCGCCCACGAAGCCACTCAGTGTATCGGCGGCGGCGGGCAGGGATTTGTTTGGTAAGGCGGGCTGTGTGATTTGTCACGTCCCCAGCATGATGACCGGTCCCAGCTCCGAAGCCGCGTTCAATCATCGCCCCGTTTCGTTATACTCTGACCTCCTCTTGCACAACATGGGGTCGTTGGCTGATGGCGTGTCGCAAGGCGATGCCACTGAATTGGAAATGCGGACTGCACCACTGTGGGGGTTGCAATACAGTGCTCCCTACTTGCATGACGGACGGGCGGCGACGGTTGATGCTGCCATCATGGCGCATGACGGCGAAGGCAAAGTCTCGCGCGATCGTTACGCCAAGTTCTCGGCTGCGCAAAAGAAGCAACTCGCTGATTTCTTAATGTCGCTCTAGACTTTAAGACTCAGTCAATTCGACGCGGCTCCCTTGGTGGAGCCGCTTTTGTTTTATGGGGGCGGGGTGCCACGTTACGCCCAACCCCCTTTAAAACCTGCAGAAAGCACGTTGCAAAGCCCACGCTTGACCTTCGCCTAGCCACCTCCTATCAAAAAACCCTTGTGGTAAAACAAGGAGAGGTGGCTGAGTGGCCGAAAGCGCCCGTTTGCTAAATGGGTATACCCCAAAAGGGTATCGTGGGTTCGAATCCCATCCTCTCCGCCACTTTCATTAACCCATTATTATAAGGGGTTTAATGTTTTTTAGGGGGTCTAAAAAGGGCAGTACTCTAGCAAATACTCTAGCAAAAGGCTGTCCGAATCTGTAGCCGTCTGAGGGGTGATTTTTACCCTAAAAACGACCCGCCGGGCGACTCGCTTTTTGGGGTGTCTGTCGGGGTCTAGGGAGGGGGCAGGTTGACACTTGGCCAAAGGTAGAATGCGGCACCTATCATTTTTCCCCTCCCAGCGTAAGGGGCAGAGCCTTACCAGTTCCTCGGTAGCCGCATGAGTCATCGGTTGCTCAAGGACCTGGCCGCCTTCACGCCGGCTAAGCTCGAAGCATGGTGCCGGTTGCTCATCGCGCTCAGCTTCTTCTTCCTCGTCCTGCTCCTCGTCGTCATAGTCCTTACGATCACCCTGGTGTGGACTCTGCGCGAGCTCGACAAGTTGGGCTATGGTCCCGCGTTCTTCATCCAGATGTGCTCAGTGGGCAGGTCACGCTGAGATGTGCAAGTTGAAATTCTTAGTGAGATTAGCTCATGCTCCGACGAAGCCGCTTCACGGCCTCGGGGCTGTTCTTGACACTAAAACTCTCTAGGAGCAGTGTCACTTTTTGGAATCCTGCGTATCAATTCGCAAAAAGAAAGACTAACGTCGATCGTCAGAACATGAAAATTACCAGAATCACCCTAGAGAATATTCGATGCTTTTCCGGAGTTAATACGCTGGTCATCTCAAGGGGGATAAATTTGTTTGTGGGACAAAATAGTAGTGGAAAATCCACTATTCTTAGGTGTATTGGCTTTAATCAAGGCCTTGCGTCTGGCATAGATGTTCGGCGAATTGGAGTAGCGCATGGCGAGATCTTGTTAGAATTCGATGAGTTAGATGAATGTGCTTCCCCATTTAAGATCAACGCTCCCCCTGCGAGCTTTCGCCCTGCAATTAAGAATGAGTTTCATAAGCAGGATAAAACGTATGTTGGCGTTGTAAGCGGCAATGGTTGGCAGATCGTGAATCAGGCGCGCTTTGCCTCAACTGAGCCTGGCTATCTGTTTTATCCTTACTTGGCATCGCGCAAGCCGCACATGTACTCGGATGAGGTGAATCAAGAGAAGGTTGCCTCAATCCGGGTCACGAATGAGAACCTATATGCTAAGATAAATGAGGTGGCTAACTCGAAGAGGCTAAAGCAGGCCTTCTCGGATGCTTGCTTGAAGATACTGGGTCATAATATTGAGACGTTCTCATCCACGCGTGGGGTTACTGCTGGGCTGACTGCTTTGGATTCCGCAAAGATCCCATTGTCTGAAATGGGCGAGGGAACCGCCCAGATACTCGGTTTACTTGTCGGATTGATTGGTGCGCGCGGCAAAATTTTCCTCATTGAGGAGCTGGAGAACGACATTCATCCAGCTGCTTTGAAAGCCCTCTTGGAGGTTATTGCGGAGTGCAGTAAAGATAACCAGTTTTTCATCTCAACGCATTCCAACATAGTTACTCTTCGGTTGGGCGCCGAGGTAGGTTCGAAGATATTTAAAGTTCATCAAGCAAAGCCTTTCGATGTGCCTACGAGCGAGATAATTGAGGTCGGGGATGATAGCCAAGGGCGGCACAATCTTCTTCAGGAACTCGGCTATGACTTTTCTGATTTCGGTCTGTATCACGCCTTTTTAATACTCGAAGAGTCATCCGCAGAATCGATTATAAATGGCATTTTAATTCCTTTTTTTGTTCCTGGTCTGGCTGGCAAGTTGCGAACTGTCTCTGCGATGGGAGTCGATCGTTGCACTGTACTCCTGGATAACTTCAAAAACTTGTTTGTTTTTACGCATTTATCCGAGATGTACGCTCATCGTTGCTGGGTTCTTTTAGATGGCGATGAGGCAGGTCAGCGTGTCAGGAGTGCCTTTTGGGGTGCGCCTCGCTATGAGAAGTATCGCGATAATGTTTCCTGCTTACAGCAGGCTCAGTTTGAGAAATACTTGCCGGAAAGGTTCCAGACATCTGCCGCTGAAGTTCTTATGAAGGAATTCCCAGAGATTAATGGCTCAAAGCGTAAGTTGATCTTGGAGGTGCTGGATTGGGCTAAGGGTAATCCGGATTTGGCAAAGACGGAGTTTGCTGAATCAGCTAAGGAGGTGATTGATTACTTGCTTGATATCGAGAGGGCGCTCGCTCAGGACGCGCCGCTCTCGGCATGAGGAAGGCGCAGTAATTATGCCAAGTCATTCGGGTGCTTGATTCGGCGTCTGAGCGGTGCAACCTTTTCTGAAATGAGGGGGGGCACCCTCCGCGCAAATAAGGACTCCGCCCTGGGTGACTATACTCACCAGAGCTGAAAGCTGAAGGTTCCGAAAGGAGCCGTGCGCACGCGTTTCCAACACACAACACATGACATATGACATTAATCCATCACCTGGCTGGCTCGCTCAGCTGGGCTTTATCGATGACTGGGGGCCGGAGGTTTCTCCTGCTGAAGTTCCTGCGAATGCTGGGATCGTAGCTGTCCGGCTGAAGTCGGGCAGGGTCCACCTTATGCACGCCGAGCACCTGAAGGATTTGCCGCCCATCGATCCAGCGGTCTCCGCAGTCATCATCGGGCCTATGCTCATCGACGACGCCCAACTCTTCATCCCGAAGGCTCTCAAGGCCTGACACGAAAATGAAAACCAACTCCCTAACTCTCTTCTTCCGGCAGGTGGCCGCGACCGACAAGTCGCCGGCCCACCTGATCGGGAATCTCCGCGTCGATGGCATCCGCCTCGGCGAAGGGTACGTCGTGGACATCCGCCGGCTGACGGAGGCCCTGACGAGGGAAGGGGAGCACTTCATCTTCACCTGCGGATGCGGTGACGCTGGATGCGCGGGAATCTTCGAGGGTGTCCGGTCGCGGATCTCAGAGGATCAGGTGACTTTGGTTGGCTCCCTGCCGAAGGGTGGGGCCTTTTCCTGTGTGCTCTCTGTCTCACAGGCCCGCATGGCCATGTCCGAGGCTCTGGCAACTGTCAGGGCTATCGTTACTGCGATGGAGTCGGAGGATGGATTTCCGGTTGGTCCGGAAGGCCTAGAAACTTCCGGGATTGATGATGCCCTTGCTTTGTTAGTCTAAGTAGTAAGCGATTTAATCCGACGTCAGGGCTTTGCCTGCGTTGACGCCAATCAAGGATGTGGGCAGTATCCATGAACGATGGATAACAAAGCCCAAACTGCCTCTGTTTCAGTCCAGCCAGATTTGCTTAACCGGAAGGCCTTTCTCTCGGACCTGGAGGGTTATGTCGCGGCTGAGCAGAGCATTGTAGATGGAAGTTTGGTTATTGGCCTCGGGGCTCCGTTTGGCGCTGGGAAAACAACCTTTATTGAGATGTGGAAGCGTGAGCTTGCGAATCGCGGCGCTGGTCCTGGTGATGGGGTAGGTTCAAGGCCTCCTTTGGTTGTATGCATTAATGCTTGGGAGTCCGATTATCATTCCGATCCTTTGGCGGTAATAACCCTTTCGGTGGTCGAATCCCTAAGGGGGAAGAATGATGATGCGGCCGACAGGATTGCCAAAAGTTTTGAGAAGGCTGCCCGCTTCCTGGCCGGAGGGTTTAGGGGCGTTGTGAACAAGTATGTAGCCCTTGCGATTGGCGGCTTCGACCTTTCTGCGGCTGCTGGAGCCGCGTCCGAATCGGCACCTAGCAATTCAGTCCTCACGGAGCTGGTCGAGCGGAAGAAGTGTATGGCTGAGGTGAAGGATTGCTTGCGTTTAGCCTGTGGGGGCGAGGGTGTCCGCACTTACATCTTCGTAGACGAACTCGATCGTTGTCGTCCTGATTTCGCAATAGCTTACCTTGAGGTAATCAAGCACCTGTTCGATATCAAGGGAGTCGTGTTTGTCCTGGCGGTGGACGTGGGGCAGCTTGAGTCGGCTGCGAAGTCCGTTTTTGGGGCAGGATTAAACTTCAATGAGTACTTTCGGAAATTCGTGCATCGAAGCGTATCTTTGCCCTCTTTGCTGCAATTGCGCACACATGAGCGCACTGCATTTGTTGAAAACTATTTTCGTAAGTATCTCCGCATTCCGGTTGGATCCAGTGATGCAAGGGCGCTGATTGAGATGGTTGAGGATTTTCTCTCTGTCTACGAGGTGCCTCTTCGTGGGTTTCAGGAAGTAATGCGTGTTATGGCACATGCTCGTTTTAGGCCGGGTGTGCCTCCTGAGCGCATTGATTACATCAACGACGTGAGACTTTTCCTCATGTCGTTCCTGAAGGTTGTGTCTCCTTCAGATTACAGGAAATTTGGCTTATCCGCGCACTCCTTTGAGGGGCTTGATGAGATCATTGCACGGTTGTCTCGATTGGAGCGTTATCGTCACGGTGATTTGGTGCCGCATCGGTTCTCGCTCCTTGCACACGGATTCAATTTATCTTCTTCGGATGCCAACGAGGCACTTAAGGGGCGCCTCAAGAACTACTTCACAGGTTCGCCTGTTGAGATGAGGGCGCTGTTCGATAACTCTGGTTTCCGGGGTTGGGTGAAATACACCGAAATATACCGGAAGATTGAATCACTCCTTGCGATTGAGAGATAGCATCACGGGAGCGCTCTCTGCGTGCATCGTTGCAATCGGATAGGGGGAGTCTGCCCTGTCTCCTTATTGCAATTAATTTGCATTAAGTTGAAGGGGGCACCAATTAACCCCAACTTATTAGTCAGACGGTTATTTACGTAGGATTTGCGGAGATTAGGGCCTGCTAATCTCCACATGATCTTAGGCCTTTAGGATGCGCTCCAGCTTGCTCACAAGCTCGGTGCGCTTGGCCTCCGTCACCTTCGCGAGGTTAAGCATGCGGTGCCTGACGGCTGGCAGGTCCTTGGCATGGGCGATCTCCAGCTTGCCCCAGTCCGGTTCGCCCTTCTCGAAGGAGAGCAGGAACTCGCGATGGCTGGTCGGCATCCGGCCCACGATCTCGTCCACCAGCTTTTCCCGTGCTTCGAGCAACTCATCTAGTTGCACCGGCTCAGTGGTCATGCCTGCGAAGCTCTGGACGAATTCACCTGAGATGTCCTTGCGGGTCGGATTGAGGACCTCGTGCATGGCCCTGTGGTGGCTGAGCAGGTAGACGACGAACGCTGCGCGAAGCTGTGCGGTCACTCCTTCCTTCGACAGTAGGTCCTTCACGTCGAAGAGGTCTCTGGGGTGCTGACGGTCCAGCGCGGCCATGACCTTGCCGGCGTAGAGGTCAGCCCAGGACACCACCTGGGTCTCGGCGAAGCCGAAGTCCCTCTGGACCTTGGCGGACGTCGAGCGGAGTTCCGGTTCGTAGACGCAGCCACGGAGCACCGGGGTCACCTCGACCATGATCTGAACGCCGTCGGCGCGGACCAAGATCTTGGTCAACAGTCCGTCCTTGTCGGGCGGCAGGGTGCAGACTGCGCCGGGAATCCTGCGCGAGATCTCGCCGGCTATCTTCGCCATGGCCCGGTTTATGTCCGCGGTGCTCTCGGCCCAGGTGCTCAGGGGGATGTAGGTCAGGTCGATGTCGACCGACAGTCGAGGCATGTCCCGGACGAAGAGGTTGATAGCCGTGCCGCCCTTGAGGGCGAAACACCGTTCCTGGGCCACGACGGGCAGCGTCCTGACCAGCAAGGCTACCTGACGTCTGTATTGCTCGTTCATGGCCATCAGAGGTCGGAGGGTACGGTGATCTTGAACTGCTTGTCCAGCCGTCCGCCCTTGGCGATCACCCGGTTTCCGGCGCCCAGTTCGTAGTCCTGGGTCTTGAGCTGCTTGGCCCAGGCGTGCTGGTGCTTTGAGGCGAAGAAGAGGAACAGGCGCTTCACCTTGATGCTCGTGCAGTCCTTGAGGAGTTTGTCGACGCGCCGGGGGACGAGCGTGGATAGCCCCTCGAAGATCTTGTCCACGTGATGGAAACTCTCGTCCTCGGGGATCTCGTCGAGGAGCTCGAGAACGGCGCGTTCAGGCGTGGAGAGTGTGAGGGGCCATCCGCGCGGACCCGCCGGGCTCCTGAAGTGGTGATCCTCGTCGACCTTGATGAACCCCTTGTTCCGGTCGTCTTTCCATGACTGGTTGGTCAGGCCGTGGTGGATCGGTTCGTTGCCGAACAGGGTGCGGTCGTTGTGGTACTTGAACTTAGCCTCGAGCGGGAGCTTGTGGATCCAGGAGGGCGGGGGCTTCGGACCGTAGAGGTGGACGGTGGAAGGGCCTTGCTGCACGAAGTGGGCGAAGCCTTGCAGTTCGAGGGCGCTGAGTCCTCCGACGTAGAGCGGGTCGCGCAACAGCACGGTCTGAAGCGAGACCACGGCCTGCTGCCAGGTGAGCTTGCCGATCTCCTGCTGCCACTCGGCCTGACCAAGCTTACGCCGGTAGACGCCCCGAGTGACCTGCTCGATGCGCCCCGTGGAGACGTAGTGACTGACCAGGCTGGTGGAGTATCCTTTGTCCCTGAGTAGCTGTGAGTCCACGAGCAGACCTCCCTCGAGCAGGAGCTCTAGGTTGTTTAACTTTTCCTCTATTTGCTTAACCACATTGAGTAATCTGACGGAAACTCAAACAATGTAAAGTTTGAATTATGGCTCATTTACTCAACCACATTGAGCAAATAATGAGAAACGTAAACTAGGCAGGAGAGGGCTCAGGCCGCCTTGATGGCCTTCTTGAACACGTAATCCCGGTGGTATTTCAGGAAGTCGACTTGGTCGGGCGAGAACCGTCCGGCGCTGAAGCCTTCTTCCGGGATCTTCATCTTGGCCAGGGCGGCCCGGTTGACGCGGGTGGCGTAGAGGAGGCGGCCGTCGTCCGCGAAGGAGATGAAGCCCTTGTCGAACAGATGGTCTGGGGTGGGGGTGAGCATCAGGCCGTTGTGGCCGCTGAGGCGCTCCCGGTTATCAGAGTCCTTCCAGGGCTTGATGTGGCTGGCGACGAGATGGTCGCGGTCCTCGACGCCTGTCAGGCGGCAATGGCGTTCCACCTTGGCGACCTCTTCCCGGAAGAGGCCCTGGCCGATGCGGGCCTTCACGATCGCGAGCCGGGTGGTCTCGGGGATCTGGATGTCCTGCTTCACCGCGTCGACCAGGTACTCGCCGGCCTGCTCGGCGAGCGTGTCCGCGAAGTCCTCGGTGGTGTCGTGCATGCTGAGGTGGCGGGCCGCGTCGCGGCAGGTCCGGGCCGGGGCGCCTAGGGCGTCGATGATGACCCCTGCGAACTCGGGTGAGATTTTCGTCAAGTAGAGCTCCTTGCCTCCGCCGTCCGCCTTCAGGGGGGCGTGTTCCTCCTCGAGGAAGGGGGCGATGCGCTGCAGCCGGTCCTTGGGCCGGAATGGGCTGGCGTCGAAGTAGGTGACGTTGACCCTCCAGCCGAACTGCGACCAGTTCTTCCCGTTCTTGCCGAATTCCGAAGGCTTCGGGCTATCGTAGCCGTAGGAGGTGATCAGGCCGCAGGAGACCACATGGCCGTCCCGGTAGGAGAAGACCATGTCCCCGGGGGCGACATCCCGCATGTACTCATAGAAAGGGTTCCGGACGGTGGCTTCGCCATCCCGGCCGCGCTTGCGTTTCGGCGACCATAGGTAACCACCCTCCCGCTCCTCGCGGTAAGTCTGGCCTTGGTTTACCCACCAGTATCGCACCCAGGGCAGCTTTCAGATCGTCGGCCGGCTGTCCAGGCGAGCTACGCCCGAGAAGCTTAACGAAGTGATATACTTTATCAGTCGACTCCTGATTGGTGCCGACGCCTTCAATTCCGAGAATTGAGGAAGGAATCGAGGGCCTTTTGATATAAACAGTTTTTTTGCTCATATGATGTTGACGGCCGGCTTGGTGCTGCCAAAAACTCACAATCAAGGGCTTATTCCATGTTGTCTTCATTCTTAATCAGGAATTTCCGATCCATCTTGGAGCTGCGCTTAGACTTCACTTTTGGGGAGGGTAAGGCTCCCAACCGTTACAAGGAGCAGGAAGTCATGCCTTTCCTGGATGGCCCCGGAAAGCAGCGCCTAGTCCCGTGCATGGCATTCTTCGGTGCCAACGCCTCAGGCAAGACCAACATCCTGAAGGCGTTCAATACGCTTGGAGCACTGGTCAGGGGAGAAGCTAATCTCCTCGAGCACTTCGACCCGAATATGCTGAACCGTAAGTTCCAGGACACGACTTTCGAACTCACTTTCGTGAATGGTCAGAGCAGTTTCATCTACCGCTTGGTTTTCGATTCTTCAACGATCAAGGAAGAGGCATTGAGCAAGGACGGTGAGGATGTTTTCCGCATCCATCAGATGAATCCGGAATTTTCGCCAGCTATCCTTTCTGATACTTATTCCTTTGAGAAGCTTGCCGAAGTCATCCGCGTTGAGTGTTCCGACGGGGAAGGGAGGCAGACGCGTCCCGTCCTGAATCGGATCGGGGTCGCCTATTCTGGATTGAGCGCGGACCTGAAGGTGGCCTTCGGCTACATCAGCCGGCTTAATTCTTTCGATAGCAACCAGCCCGGGATACATCCGGTCATCGCAGTGAACATCCTGGCTTCGTCCCTCGGTGGCGACGGCAATGCGGCACTTCAGGAAATCGTTGATGTGGTCCGTAGGCTCGACATCGATATCCACGGTCTAGAGATCCTGAAGAAGGAGGTGGGGCAGAATGAGCCGTTTCGTTCCGGGACTTTCATGCAAATTAATGCGCAGGCTGGGACCCGTCATGCATTTCATACCATCAGCAAGCACAAGGATGTGGATGGCAACGTTATCTCATTCGAGTTTGCGAAGCATGAATCTGCCGGAACCCAGCGGTTGGTCGGGTTGATGGGTTTGGTTCTCCATTCCCTCAATGTTGGCGGCCTTCTGATCATCGATGAGCTGGAGTGCTCCCTTCATCCCTTGCTGATGCGTGAAATCGTCATGCTCTTCAAGAAGCGGAGCCGGAACCCGAAGGGGGCGCAGCTCGTGTTCAGCACCCATAACACGGACATCCTGGATGATTCCGTCCTGCGGCTTTCAGAGGTCTCGCTGGTACGCAAGACCATGGCCAATGGCACGATCACCCGCCGGCTGGTTGACATCCGCGACGAGGGCGAGGACATCCGCAACGTCACCAACTTCCGCAAACAATACCTGGACGGACTCTACTCCGGGATTCCCCATCCGGCGCTCTGAAATCCGTGCCAACTGTCCGACATGTCATCGTCTGCGAGGGGTACTCGGAGCGGGCCTATATCCAAGGCCTGCAGGCCTTCCTCGATAAGCTTCCGGCAGCCCCTGATGTTTGGAGCGTGCCGCTTAAGTTCTTCACCAAGGATGAGTACGTGGCCGGCAATGGGCATTACGTACAGCTCGAGAAACATTTCCTTAAGGCCAAGAAGGAGAATAGGAACACCAAGATCAGCATATGGGCGGACTTCGATCTTTATCATCGGGACGTCGATGGCTGTTCCAGGCTCTACATCAACAAGGGACAAAGTCTCCCTGATTTCTATTTCTCGTTCCATAACTTCGAGGATTTTCTCGCGTTGCACCTGGACGAGGAGGATTTTCAGTCGTGGCTGCGCTTCGGCAGTGCAGGCCATTTCGAGTCCCCGTGTCGTTCCGAAGCGTGCTTGGAGTGGGCCCGGAAGATCATCAAGGGATACCAGAAAGGGTCGATTCCTCCCGGCTTCGTCTCAGAGAGTAGCCTTCGCAACTTGAAGGCCAATCTCGCCCGGCAACCACGTTCCAATCCCTATGGTTTGCAGGGCATCGGATTCGCGGAATTCATCGTCGGTGAGATTGACCGTTTCCATCCTGATGTCCTGAAGTGAGTCAGGCATGGGTGGTATGTAGTCGTCCGCTGATTCCGTCCACCTGGTGCGTTTTCGCCACGGGCGGGCGTGACGCTGTGACAGTGTGACGGGTCGGACGACGTTGGACGCGAAAAGGCCCGGAAAACCTAGGTCTTCCGGGCCTGTGCCTAGCGGAGGGCGAACTTGTACCTTGGCGGGTCGTCTTCGGTCGGCTGCAGCACGCCGTCCTTCACCTTCTGGTCCAGGATGGCCTGCACGGCGTCCTTGCCCTTGTGCATGCCGGCGATGCGCTTGCGCTGGGCTTCCCGGCAGCTGAAGCCGTTCGGGAACAGCGTGGCGAGGTCCCGGAGCTTGGTCATGACCTTGTCGCCGCTCTTGTCCGCCATCTTGTCGGCGATCATCATCCGGAACCGGCTGTACCAGTCCATGATCTGCATGGCGGCCTGGACTGTCTCCAGGGAGATCTCGACCTCGTGGGACTTGTCCTCGTGGAGGCCGGCGTGCAACCCGGCCGAGATACGGATCACGAGCTCGGCGTCGCGGGTCTGGAACGTCCACATGGGGTGGGAGCCGTCCCCGCCCGCGATCTGCTTGGCCAGCTTGTAGGCCTTGATCGCCTCGTCGGCCTCCGTCGACAGGGTGAAGTGCACCCTGGGGTCGGACCAGTAGTAGGTCCGCAGGAGCGTGGTGATAAGCTGGTCGTAGGCCTCCTTGACCTCGCCCGGGATGGGCTTGCTGAGGGTGGCGCGTCCAGGATGGTTGTCGGTCCAGGCGAAGAGCGTGCGCTGCAGGTAGCCGCTGCCCTGCAGGCCCTCGCTCTCGACCATCTCCTCGGCGATATCCGGCTGCAGCATCAGCAGGCTCGAGACGGCCATCTTCTGGACGTTGAGGGTCTCGATCAGCTTGCCCTGGCCCCGGCGGGAGAAGTTGTAGGACTCCCCCGAGAAGGCCTTGAGCAGCAGGCTGTCGTCCGGCTTGCCGTTGTTGTAGCGGCCCATGATGTTGTTGATGGTCTCCCGCGCGTCGGTCGAAAGCAGGATGAGCCGCGACTTGTTGGCGTTGAGGATGCGGACCAAGACCTGGACGGTCAGGTCCTCGCTGATCATCTGCGGGCAATCCAAGGCGAACTCGAGCTGGTCTTTGAGCCCGAGGAGCTCGGTGCGTCGGTTGCGCCTGGCATCGGGATCGTCGGCCTGGCCCTTGCGGGGCCGGCTGCCTTCCCGTTCCAGACGCTTGAGCTCGTCTTCGATCTCCATCAACCGGGCCCTCATGACCGGCAGGGTGCTCTTCCGGAATTCTTCCTGCAGGCGCTGCTGTTCGACCTCGATCGCTTCCAGCAGCAGCTTGCCGACCATGCTCTTGCCGCCGCCGCTCACCCCCACGACGACGGTGAAGGTGGTCGTCGGGGTGACCTGGGGGTCGCCCTTGGCCTTCACGTAGACCCCGCCGCCGATGGTGCAGTTGAGGGCGGAAGCCGCGATGGCGCCGGGCATGTCGTGCCCGGTGGTCGTGTAGGCCTCCACGGCCTCGGCCATCGCCCGGACCTTCGGGGGCAACAGGTGCGTGGGGAAGGGTTGATGTTCGAACTCCTCAGCCATGGCGCACCTCCATGAGCTTCTTGATGATCGCGGCCAGGCCGCCCTCCGCCGACACCACGTCGTTCAGGTCCTTCAGGCCGGCGAGGATTTCGTCGGCCGCGATGATATCGACCGTCCGGTCCTTGGACCAGAAGCAGCGCTTCCACTCCTTGGCACCGTCACGGCCCGCCTCGTCGGCATGGGACCAGATGACCACCCGCTTGGCCTTCAGGCCGGCCAGGGTCGCCCGGCGGGGACGCATGGACGCCCCCATCAGACCGGTCACGGCGATTCTTAACGGATCGGCGGCCTTCAGTAGGGCCATCTCGTGCACCAGGGCATGGGCGGCCAGCATGTCGGGCCCGCCCTCGCAGACGAAGAGCAGGTCGGCCTCGGCGGCCTCTTGCACCCCGAGCAGGTGATTGGCGTCGGATCCCTTCAGGGTGATGGCCTTGGTGTCCCGAAACCAGGTCCTGCCGTCCAGCCGCCTAGCCTGCATCAGCATTCCGGACCTGTCCTTCATGACCCAGGCCGGTCGGCCCATGTAATCGCCGAAGCCCAGCAAGCCGCGCTCCAGGGCCAGCCGGACGCCGCCCTCGTGGATGCGTCGTAGGGTCGACAGGTCTACTACCATCCGATTGTCGCCCAGGCCCAGGGAAAGGGAGGGGCGAAGGCGCTCGTCGCGCTGAGTCGACTTAGGGGCCGGCTGGAAGCGTTCATGGAGGGGGCGGTCCAGCTGGAAAGTCGCAATCGCGATGCCGAGCTTATGGTTGAGCTCCATGAGGGCCGTCTTGCGATCACAGCGGAAGGCGCGGGCGTACATGTCGTAGACGTCCCCGCAGAAGCAGCCCTTGAAGCACTTGGCGATCTCGTGGCCGTTGGCCCCGATGAACACCGAGCACGAAGGGTTCTTGTCTTCGTGGAACGGGCAGGGGCAGCTGGTGCCCTTGATGGGCGGCAAGCCCAGGAGCCCGAAGAGCTCCGAGAAGGTCGCCCGGCGGAGCAGGGGGTTGGCGATCACTGGGCACCCCCTTCCTGATGGGCCTGCTCGACGGGTGCCGGCTTGGGCTGCTCGGCCGGCTCGGGTTTGGGCTCCACGGCGGGCTGGGCGCCCTTCTCGATGAAGGCCATCAGGCTGTCGTAGCTGATCAGCCGGATGCCCGTCTTGCGGCCGCGCTCGCGGATGCTCGACGTCTTGACCTTGCCGTCGCGCACCAGGGTGTGGAGGTACGAGCGGCACAGGCCCGAGGCCGGGCAGCGCTGCCCCGGCTTGGGGAGGCGCAGCCACTCGGGGCGGATGTTCTGGGACTGGGTGGTGCCGTCTTTGTTGGCCGGGACGGCGCCGGCTTTGTCAGTGTTGGACATGGGAGGGATTCTCGTCCGCAAGTGTTCACGAAAGTCCTCCCGCATCCATTTTTCGGCCTTCGGATAACCCCCCTATGGGGTTATCCGAAATTAAGCCCCATCAGCCATATCGTCTTCCTTGGGCGTAGGTTTGATCAGTCCGTAGGCGACAAGCTGCATGAGCCGATTCGCGAGCGGCATCACCAATTCCTCGATGCGGCTGACGCCATCCGACCATGCCGGCTCCGAAGGAGACTCTTCTTTGCCGTCGATCGCCACCTCATAGATTTTCCTCCCGAAGGGGGTGACCCCCTCGTCGTCCTTGCGGAGCTTGTCCTTGTACCAAAGCCGCGCCTTCGTGTGCTTGTTGCCCTGACTTAGCCGGTAGTAGCCCATTGCAAGGACATGCGTAGGTTCTCGGCCGCCCCCGTTGTTGTTAAGTAGTCCGGAGGCCTGGATGGCTTTCTCGATCTGTCTGGACGCGTCATTCAGCCTAGCCATGTCTCCGACGATGGGCACGTGGACCAGGAAGGTCTTGGAGATTCGCTGGCTGGCCTCGGATTTGACGTAGACCGGTCCTTGCATGAGTTCGACGCCAACCGCGGGCTCATAGTGTTCTTTGCTGCGGTATTCACGGACCTTGTCGATGATGCTCGGAAAAGGCGGTGGCAAGGGGGTGCCGGGGGCGCAGGCCTGCCAGATGCACAAGGCTTCAGACATCGAACTGAAGTAGTGCATGTCGCCGTGCTCGGCCGGCAATACGATGAGAGCTGGCTCCGAGCGGAGCACCTCGGCCAAGGTGTCAGCGAGCGCCTGGGAGTACAGGGCCGGTATGCGCAGCAAGGACTGCCGAATCGCTTCGCGGCAAATTTCATAGTTATTGGCGACCGCCATCTCATTCTGGTCCGCCAGTCCGCGGAAATCGTACTCATCGTGGCCGACGATCTCGGGGAAGTTCGAGAGCATCTGGCTGAGGCTCGAGCCGGTGCCGCTAATGTTTTCGCGGGTGGGCTTCGGTTTCTGATCAGATGTTGTCGGTTGCGAGGATGTCGACGTCGATGCCGATATCGATGTTGATGTCGTTGACGACGCGGCAGATGTTGCCGCCGTCTCCGCCACCGTCCCCGCCGCCGTCTTCGCACTCGTCGCCGGCGTCGTGGCGGATGCGTTGGTCGTGAGTCTCGACGCGGACAGGGCTTTGGGCTTCAGCTTGGCCTGGAGATGAATGGAGGGGGAGGGGGTCTTGCGCTTGGACTTCATAGGGTGTGTATGGCCGGGTTTGCGGGGGTTGGTCGTCACACTGTCACAGTGTCACGGCCCCGCGTGGGAGTTAATCAATCGGTGCCCACAACCTATCCACAGACAATTCCGGCGAACGATGGTTGGGTCGTAATGGCTTACCTAATAGAGGTTTATATACCAGCGACTGAGGGCGCCTGGTCGGAATATTATTTTCCCGAGGAGGGATTCCTATGGCGGATTCCGGCCTCCGAAAACCAGGCAATAGCAAAGAAATGGACTGTACGGACAACGACGTGCCTAAGGCAGGGTTGCCCTTCAGGTGCTCCGGCCCGACGCTTGCCATGATTCCGGCAGGGTGGTTTCTTTGCCGGATGGCATCCCCGTATAGCCTTAAGATCTTTCTCCCTGAAGGTGACCCCGATGGCGTCCGTACTATCGAGAAGTCGAACTGGACCGGGCATGGGCTGGTATTCCCGCGGGCTCTGCTCTCTGAAGCCAAGAAGCGTAAGGAGCTGAAGCGGACCGGCATCTATGTTCTGGTGGGGCAGGATGAGGACAGCGCTTTGCCTCATGTCTACATCGGCGAGGGCGACCCCGTCCTTGGTCGCCTGGAGAGTCATTTCGTGAAGAAGGACTTCTGGACAATGTGCGTCTCGTTCACGAGCAAGGATGAGAGCCTCAACAAGGCGCATATCCAATACATCGAGTCCAGGCTTGTGGAGCTGGCTGGGCATGCGAAGCGCTGCGTCCTTGAGAACGGTAACAAGCCGGATCAACCGTCAATGTCCGAGTCCGATATGGCCGACGCGGAAACTTTCCTGACCGAGATGCTTCTTTGCTTCCCGGCGCTCGGCCTCGGCATGTTCACCCGCTCGGCCGCCAAGTCCACGGCCGCCAGCAACCTTCTCGTGATGTCTGCCAAGGGCGTGAAAGCCCAGGGGCAGGAGATGCCCAACGGCTTCCTGGTCAAGGCCGGTAGCTTTGCCGTCACAGAGGATACCCCGGCCATCCCTGAACGTATTCGCAACCTTCGGCAGTATCTAGTCAAGGAGGGGGTGCTGAGTCCTGATGGCGGTGCCTTTGTATTCAAGCAAGACTACCTCTTTAGTTCCTGGTCGGCCGCGGCTAGCGCGATCTTGGCTAGGTCGGCGTCGGGGCCCTTTAATTGGAAGGCAAAAGGTTAAGCTTATGCTTAGCCTCCAGTAGCTGATTCTTCAGAATTGGGCTCTTTTTGACAGGAGCTGAAGGTGGGAATTAGCGTGTTCACTGCATGCCATGTGTGTCGACCGTTTCTTTCGAACACGGCAGGCTTGTAGGTCTCGACAGAGACACGTAGAACCATCGAGCACTGCTTCAGAAAGTGGTATATCATTTGATTAGAGTGTTCTACGAACCGCATTTCCTTAGACGCAAGAGATGCGTGTGCGAGCCATAGGTCTCGAGCCTCTTTGAGCTTCACCTTTTGTGAGCGTTTTTTGAGCCGTTCGAATACCGAGCAAATCCTTTTATGCCTGCTAAGAATTTCCTTTGTGCCTTCGATGTTCATCTCCTTGAGACCCTTGTCTTCTGCCACTTCGTCGATGCTTAGAGGTATTGCGATAAAGTGATTCTCCTTGGTTAGGTCAGGCGTGATGGATATCGTCTCATTAATTGACTTAAGCAGGTCGTCGCTGCTGCTCTCAATCGGATTCTTGGCGAGGAAGTTCTGCAGTGAGGCGACGTCCCTTCTCTCGTCAAAGAGCAACGAGCAGGCCTTAATGCATGCCAACTGGGAGATTGCTTCCTCGCTGGCCCTTGCGAGTGCCCTCGATTTTGGTTCAACTATGCTAATTGAAGCGTTGTGGTGCACCGCGATGAGCTTCACGAGCGCTTCGAGTTCCTGGCAGCCGGTCTCGAGTATGGAAATATAGTGTGCCCCTGATTTTGGTCGGAGATCGGCGCCGAATGCTTCGTTGCCTTTCATTCGCGCCAGATCTCCGAGGCGAGGGGCAGGGCGTTGAGTTCGGCCCTGGCTTCCTGCCAGGAAGGGTAGTGTTCGGTCATGAGGGCCATGAACCGTTCGCTGTGCCTTGGCTCCAGGAGGTGGATCATCTCGTGGACGACGACGTACTCCAGCAGGTCCTTGGGCTTCTTGATCAGCTCGGTATTGAACCGGAGCGTCTTGGCCTTGGGGTTGCAGCCACCCCAGCGGGTCTTCATGCGCTGAAGGAAGTAGGCCGATGTCTTGACGCGTAGCTTCCGCTCCCACTTGGCGATCAGGGGAGGGATGGCCTCATGCAGCAGGGAGCGATGCCACTCCTGCATGATGTCGTTGCGCTTGGGGGTGGGGGTTTTGGGTCTGACCGTGAGGATGAGCCGGCGGTGATCCATCCGGACCGATGGCTTCTCGTCCTTCTCGACCACGCTGAGGAGCCTGCGGCGCCCCCAGATGTGATGGCTTTCCCGTTCCACGAAGATCCGGGGCGTCTCTCTGGCCTGTTCCTTCATCCTGCGCTGCTGGGCCTTGATCCAGGCGAGCTTCGTTGCCACGTAGGCGCGTACGACCTCAAGCCGTGTCCCGTTAGGCGCGACCAGGGTCACCTTCCCGTGAGGGGGGTATACGGATAGGTGGACGTTCTTAACCGACTTCCGGGCGACAGGGATCTCGAGGTCCCCGAACTTGATGGTTTCAGACATCAGTTGCCGGGTTGATTCATGAGTAGCTCAAAGAGCGCCTCAGTCGCGGCACGGTCGTAGTTCATGACCGGGAAGAGGGCGTTCAGTACCTGGGCCTCGCGAGCCGAATCCCCCTTCCATCCGGCAGGCGCGCTTTCGCGCATCACCTGATCGATGGATAGGGCTAGGTTTACTAGCCGTTCGCCGTATTCAGCGCTCTGGTCAGCCGTGGCGTCAGGGGCCGCTGCCGTCAGGATTCGAGGCAGGTTGTTGTAGACCACGGTCGCCAGGGGCCTGCCTTGGAGGGCCTGGGGTACGCCGGCGCTGTAGTGCTTGGTGGAGATCTTCTTCACCAAGGCTTCGGCGTCCTTCAGGAAGGCCTCGTAGTCAGCGGAGTCATCGCGGCGCTTGGCGATCAGGTCATCCAGAAGCTTGGACATCTGCTCGTAGAACTGGGGGTCGGTGAGCTGGTCGCGCTTCAGGGTGATGCGGATGTTGTTGATGATGCTCTCAGCGACGGCGTTCTTGGACAGCTTACCCTTGGCGTTAAGCTTCTGGGCGATGGCATCGTGCATGCCGGTCTTGATGATGAGCTCAGTGAGGGTGAGGTTACCCAGGTTGCCCAGATCCCTGACCGAATCGGCCTGGACGTAGGTGTTTAGCAGGTGGCGCATGTCGGCCTCGTAGGGCTTGGTGTCCAGCTCCTCGCCCGAGTGCTTCTTGATGGCTGAGCGGATTTCGCTGTAGAGCTCGACCTCCTTCTGGATGGCTGTGGCCTGGGCCTCTGAATAGCCCGCCTCGGTCATGTCGGCCGAAATGGCTGCATAGGCTCGTACGAAGCCTGCGACAGACTTGTAGAACGAGTCGCGCATCGGGCCGGTCTGGCCCAGGGCCTCGGCATCGGCTGCGTCTCCGCAGAAGTAGCGTAGGTACTGTTCGATCTCGCGAGGGTGGGCGACGGGCTCGCAAAGGTGGCGCAGGGCCTCGAGTGAGTCATCGAGCTGCTTCTTTCCTTCCTGCAGCCAGTTCTTGATGTTCACGTCATTGGTGCCGCCACCGCCCAGGTCGGTGTCGAGCTCGTCGGAGTTGTAGACGGCGAGAGCCTCCTGGACGTTGCCCAGCATCTCCTTGTAGTCGACGATGTAGCCGTAGTCCTTGTCTTCGCCGTCCAAGCGATTGGTTCGGCAGATGGCCTGGAAGAGGGTATGATCCCGGAGCCGGTGATCTAGGTAGATGTAGGTGCAGCTCGGGGCGTCGAAGCCGGTCAGCAGCTTGCTGACTACGATGAGCAGCTTCATGTTGGCCGGCTCTTCCTTGAAGCGTTTCTTCAAATCATCCTCGTACTGCTTGGTGGTCTTCCCCTTATCCTTCAGGACCAAGTTCGTGTAGACGTCGAACTTGTAGCGCTCAGTGCTGCCGGGTGGCTCGCATGAGATTGCGGTCGGGTTAGGCTCGTATGAGGTCACGATGCCCACGTGGCTGCCGAACTCAGTGTTCTGGAACAGCTTGAAGTAATGACAGGCGTCGTAGATCTCGTCGGCGACTAGGATCGCGGTGCCGCGATCGCTATTGAGACGGGGCTTCAGGCCGAAGTCCTCGATGATGTCAGCGATGATGCGCTGCTTGCGTTCGCCGGCGCTAAGGAGGGATTCCATGGTCGCCCACTTATTGCGGAGGACGGCCTTCTGGTAGTCGTTCAGACCCTTGGTCTTCTGCTCGAACCACTTATCGATGGAGTCGCGGTTGGTGAGCTGCTGCGGCACGTTCCTGGCCTCGTACTTGAGGTCGAGGACGACCTTGTCAGCGACGGCTTGGTGGAACTTGTAGGTGTGGATGTAGGTGCCGAAGATGTCCCGGGTGAGCTGCTTGTCCTTGCGGAGCAGTGGGGTGCCCGTGAAGCCGATGAAGATGGCGTCCTGCATCCAGCGCTTCATCTGCCGGTTCATGTCTCCGCCCTGGGTGCGGTGGCACTCGTCGACGAAGACGTAGAAGCGGCCTGAGATCTTGGGCGGCTCGCCCTTGAGGTCTGCGGTGTCGAACTTGTGGATCAGCGCGCAGAGTAGGCGAGGGGAGGTGGCCCCGAGTTTCTCGATAAGCTCAGCCCGCGAGCTGATGCGGGGAGACTTGGAAGTCTTGGGGATGACGTCGGCGTTCATCATCACCCCCTCGATCTGCTTATCCAGCTCGTCACGGTCGGTGATGATGAGTATGCGGGCCTCCGGGTCGTGCTCCATGAGCCACTTGGCGATCAGAACCATCAGGATGCTCTTGCCGCTACCCTGGGTGTGCCAGATAACGCCGCCTTCGCGCTTGGCGATGCGCTCTTGGGCTGACTTGACCCCGAAGTATTGGTGGGGGCGAGGGACCTTCTTAACGCCGGCGTCGAAGATGATGAAGTTCCGGATCAGGTCCAACAGCCTGGTCTTGTTGCACATCTGGGACAGCGGGCGATCCAGATGGGCCCCCGGGGTGGTGTCAGACGCCTCGACTTCGCCTTCACCCTTCCAGGTAACGAAGAACTCTTCCTTGGTGCCGGCCGTACCGTAGCGCAGGCCCTGGGTGTCGTTTCCGGCCAGGACGAGCTGGACGGTGCTGAAGAAGCCCATGTTGAAGATGGGCTCCTGGTTGGTGATCAGCTGGCGAACCCCGTTGGCGATCTCGACGGAACCGCGCTTAAGCTCGATCACGGCCACGGCAATACCGTTGACGTAGAGGACGATGTCGGGCCGGCGTTCGTAGCCGCCCTTGAGGGTGACCTCCTCAGCCAAGGCGAAGTCGTTCTTCTCAGGGTTATCCCAGTCGATCAACTTGACGGTGTCATGTGGCCTACCCACTGCCGTTTGGACCGAGACGCCGTAGCGGAGGAGCTGGTAGGTCCGGAGGTTCGCCTGATACAGGTTGATGCCGGTCGTGTCGGCCGCGTCCTCGAGCTTCTTGATGGCGGCAGCGATCTGAGCGGGTGCATAGCCCCGGGTGGCTAGATTGGCGTGAAGTAGTTCGACTTCGACGCAGCGGTTGTTGTCGCGCTTGTGCCACTCGCCAAGGTAGCGGTAGCCAAGGCCCTTGGGGGCAGTGAAGAGGTCGATGACGCGGTTCTGCGTTTTGCGCTCTGATCGGGGTGTCTCGGCCATGGGTGTCTTGGTTAAATAAGTCGGGTCTTCCCGGTGAGCAGCTCCTGCATCATGCCCTGCTTGATGGCGCGGGTCTTGTCGCGGCGGGCCTCAAGGGCCGTCAGCTCCGCGTCCATATCAGAGAGGACGGCAGCGATGGCGACCTGTTCGGGTACTGTGGGCAGCTTAAATTCGTAGTTTTTCACTATATTCCAGTCCGAGCGAGGCATGTGAGTTCCGTATGAATTACTGGCGGCATCGATGAATTCGTCGGTCTGGATGATCTGGAAAAGAAACTCAGACGTGATGGTCTCAGCTCGTGGAACGAGAACCCAGATTTCTGTTGAACAGACTCCATGGCGGGTTGCTCGCCAATACTTGCGGAGGTAAGCGCGAAGTTTTCCGAAAAGAATGTCACCGTTATAGAACACAGACTTCAGAGATGAATGATTTCCCGTGCTAGTGTTTCCTAGAATCTGCCCGCTTGCAGATTCGATGTGCTCCAGTTCGATACAGAAGGCGTGAACACCATTTCTCCTCGGGTCGATTCTTTCACGCCGGGGAACTACTGCTTGCCCGAATGTCTTCACCTCCCACTTGCCGCTGAATCCAGGCAGACGGGTCTTGCCGGTCAGTAGCTGCTGCATCATCGCCTGCTTGATGTCGCGCTTCTTGGCGATGAGGCAATCCAAGGCTGTGATCAGGGCGTCGATGTCGCTGAGCGCCTGAGCGATGGCGCGTTGTTCGCATTTTGGAGGAACTGCGACTAATACTCGCTGCAGGTTCTGTTGTCCGATGTTCGCCCGAATGGCGCCTTGCCCCATCGAAATAATTTGTGAACGAATTGTTTTTGCGCGAAGTGCATAGCCAGAGTACTTCGGATCTAGCGCATCGCTAATTGGCCTGCCGCGAATAACGAAGCCTCCAAAAACCACCCTCTCATCTCCAAGATAGACAGCAGCGAGTCCAAGTTCTGAATCTGTCTCGGATGTACGATTGAAGACTATGTCGTTAGGCTTAACCAAGTAAGCCAGAGCTGCCTCGCTTGGGATTTGAATGCGGCCAGGAATCTCAGGGCCGTAAATGTGCGAGCGAGTGATCGGTTCCATCACATTAATAAATGGCATGCCCTTTCCGTAAGCAGCCTTGTCTGCGTTGAGCCCATTGGTGAACGCAAGCAGCGTTCCTAAAGTCGTTACAGCCCAGTCTTCTGGGATTGCTCCAATTTCGGTTTGTTTGAACGCGGGCGTCATTTTGAATCCCTCACCATCTTCTTAAGGCTAGCATCAACAAGGGTCGTAAGCCTATTCACCTCTTCGCTGAGTTTCGGTAGGGATGTGGCGTATCTTTCGTTGAGCTCACGGATGCGCCCGGTGATAGTCTGCGAGACGCGGTCGAGCTCGCCCTGCACGGCGTTCGAGATGCTTTTCATCCATTTATCTTCTAGCACCAGTGTCTTGATGTCGGCCGAGCTGAGCTTGGGGTGCTTGGCGTATGCGAGCTCGTCTAGCGCAGCGTCTTGTTCCTTTGCCTCGCGCTTGAGCTCGGTCTCTCGATCGGCCAGGTCTAGCCACTGCTTGAGAATGTCGGTCTCATCCTTGGCATCTCTGTCACCTTTGATCTCCTTTAGGCGGGCGTTGATTTCGGCCTTGGCGATTTTTTCCAGCGCAACGAAGACCCCTTCATCACCTCCGTGCTCCTCCTCCAGTTCGGCGAGGGCGGAAGTCGCGGCATCGAGTTCGGCTCGCTTGGTCTCGAGGGCGGTCTGTTCCTTAGCGAAGTATCGAGCTAAGATGAGATCCTTGGGCACCAAGTCACAAGCCCAGCCCTTGTCCTTGGTCTTACCCTTTTTGTCGGTCTCCTGTATCCGGTAGGTCTTGGCGACCCATCCTTCAGCAGCGATAAGGTAGCAGTCATCCTGCATGACCTCAGCCCAGTAGTCCATCAGGTGCTGGTAGACGTCATAGGCATCAATCAACGGGGTCTTGCCATAGGCCTGGAGGAGGGACTCAGCTATTTCGGCGATCACAGCCTTAGGGTGCCCGCCCTTCCCGAAACCGGTGAGGTGTGGCGTGGTCGCTTGGCGCCATTCCGTGAAGCCTTTGGCGGCTTTCTTCTGGAAGGCGACGAACTCCGGGTGGCTAAGAATGGCCGCTTTGACATCCGATTGCGGTACTTTGAGTCGGACATAGCCCGGGCGGCCCGCTGACTCGAACAAGTCCTTGTAGACCGTGGGTAGGACCTTCCAGTAAGGAGCGATTAGGCTGTCTTCTCCGGTCAGGTCGCGCTCAGGGATGCCTCCGCGTAAGTGTCCGTCGATGTCCTGGAGGTCTTCCGGTTCCGTGGTATCGATGTAGCGCGGTAGGTTGAGGTTGAAGTCATTCTTGGGGTCGGCGATCTCGGCCACGGGGACCATGCGCGCGAACTTGGCCTCATCCGACTGCTTGGTGAAGGTGTCCACGATGCGGTGGATATCTCGCTCCCGGAGGCGGTTCTTGTTGCCGTCCTTCATGAAGCCCTTGGAGGCATCCATCATGAAGATGCCCTTGCGGGCGGTGGCGTTCTCCTTGTCCAGGACAAGGATGCAGGCAGGGATGCCGGTGCCGTAGAACAGATTGGCAGGAAGGCCGATGATACCCTTGAGGTAGCCGGAACGGACAAGCTGCGATCTGATGACGCCTTCGGCGCCGCCACGGAACAGGACGCCGTGGGGGAGAATGCAGGCGGCCTTCCCGGTACTCTTCATCGAACGTAGGATGTGGAGCAGGAAAGCATAGTCGCCTTGCTTGGTGGGAGGAACTCCCCAGGCGAACCGCTCATAAGGGTCGTTCTCCGGGGTGAGGCCGGTCGTCCAGGTCTTCACCGAGAAGGGCGGATTGGCTACGACGTAGTCGTAGGTCCGGAGCTTATTGCCGTCCTTGAACTTGGGGTCAGACAGGGTGTTCCCGCTGGCGATGGTGGCCGTCGGGAAGTCGTGAAGGATCATGTTCATGCGGGCCAAGCCGGCGGTGGTCACGTCCATCTCCTGGCCTTCGATCGTGATTCGCACGCCAGATTGGGTAGCTACCTTGAGGAGCAGCGAGCCCGAGCCGCTCGTAGGGTCATATACGGTCGTGGACGCCTTGGCGTTCTTGGGAGAGATGCCGATCACGTGCGCGATGATGCGGCTGACCTCCGACGGGGTGTAGAACTGACCCTTGCTCTTGCCGCTTTCCGATGCGAAGTGGCGCATCAGGTACTCGTAGGCGTCGCCCAGGATGTCGTCGTGATCGGCGCGGTTGCCGGAGAAGTCTAGTTCGGGCTTCTGGAAGATGCTTATCAGTTCGGTCAGGCGATCGACCATCGCCTTGCCTTCGCCCAACTTGTTGGGGTCGTTGAAGTCCGGGAAGTCGCTGCGGGCCAGTCGCTCGTTCTTCTCGGTAAGGGGGCCGATGATCTGCTTGTTTATCTTATCCCCGATGTCGTTCTTGCCCTTGAGCGCCACCATGTCGGCGAAGCTTGCACCCTTAGGGATGATGACCGCCGGGCGTAGGTCCTTGCTGTTGGCATACTTGTCGCTGACGTACTTGATGAACAGGAGGGTCAGGACGTAGTCCTTGTACTGGCTGGCGTCCATGCCTCCCCGGAGGGAGTCGCAGGCGGTCCAGAGGGAAGAGTAGAGGTCGGACTTCTTGATCGGCATCTGTGAAGGGGGTAGGCCCTGAGGGGCAGCTCTAGAGGGATATCTTTGCTGCTGGTGGTGGCAATCCCTTGGTGGACAAAACAGTTACAATTTGCCCTAAGTCGTTCTCTTGGTGCCCAGGTGGTGGCATTCGGGAGCATTTTAAGGGCTACCTAATTCCAGACGGTTGATCTGCCCCTGCTTTATAATGGAAGTATTCCAGGATGAGCACCCTTGTCTTGCCTAGATCTTGGCGATGGGTCTGGAGCGCAGGGTCGGCCGGCTCCTTCTATTGAGACGTTTACATGCCCTCTGATTGACGTCTGGAGGTCTCAAATGCTGCTAGGTCGATGCGACGATGCTCGCCTTCCGTTTCCCAAGTGCTGACACAGTAGGCGGAAAGCGCTTCAGGTTCATATGCTATCCGCTTGAACGACCCAATGTTTTTGATGATGAATATGCTAGAGAAAATGGAATCAATCCCTGCGCTTATTGTCAGTGGTACGTTTGGTGTACTAGCCGCAGTTTTGGCTACGTATGTCTCAGCAAGGCGTGCCATCAAGTATCTGTACGAGTCTCGTCTGCTTGAGAGGAAAGAGAAGGCATACATAGAGCTTATTGAGGCATTTCATGATGTAATCGACCCGCTTCAAATTTGGCTGGAAATCACTGAGTCCCAGCGTGAGGCGAATCATCCCGATGAACTAGTTTTTCGGGCCAAGTATCGCGAAGGACTTAGGAAAATAAGAAAAGCTACCGATATCGGCGCCTTTTATTTCCCGGCAAATGTCATGGCTGTACTAGATCGTTTACGGAAGGGTGAAATAAAAGATCCAACCTCGGGGGAAGTTTCCGTTTATGAGTATTACGATGAGCAGCTGTCTGTTCATCGTAAGGCTCTCGGTGAAATCATTGAGATAGCGCGCGGGGAAACGTCAGGTGAGTTGGCATAGCGAGATGCCTATTTGCTCCAACTGTTTTAGATTAGGTTGGGCGGTCTCGTGGGGTGATGACGGTCAGCTACTCTGAGAGTCTGTTGATTTCAGGCCCGCTCGGTGAGGTCGGGCAGCTTGTTGATGGCTGACTTGACGGAGTTCCATTGGCCCTGGCTGTAGCCCTTATGGACGTCGGCGCTGGCGTGGCCGACGATATCCATGCGGGTCTCGAGGGGGACCTCCAGGCTCTGGAGCCGGCTGACGAGGGTGGTCCGGAAGCTGTGGAAACACTTACGCGGCTGCTTGCTCCGGCCGGTCACGGAATGACAGGGGTCGATGCCGGCCGCCTTGACGATGTGCATGAAGAGGGTGCTAGGGCCTTTGTTGCCCCCTAGGGGCTTCCCGGCCAGCCCGGGTAGGACGTGCCCCTCCTTGGGGCCTTTAGAGTTCTTGCGCCACTCCAGGAGCCGTTTCTTGAGGGAAGGGTGGACCGCTATGGTCACCCAGCCTTTAGATCCCTTGCCGGTCTTCTTTTGGCGGTAGGTGAGCTTGGGGGTGTCGCCCAGGTCAAAGGAGTCCCAGGTGAAACTAACGCAGTCGCTCATGCGGGCTCCTGTGTAGTAGCCGAAGTAGACCAGGGTGCGCCACTCGTCGTCCGGGCAGGCCTTCAGGATCGCCTCGACCTCCGCGTCCGTGAAGGGGAGCTTGGCGCTGCTTTCCCCCTCCGGCACCTCGACCGTGGCGACGGGGTTGATGGCGCAGATTCCTTCATCGACCGCCCGCTTGAACATCATCCGTAGGACGACGATGCCCTGGCGGACCGTCGCCGGCGCGGCGCCTTGGTCCATCCGCGCCTGGATGAATGCCTGGACGTCTGAAGAGCGCACCCGGTTGACGGCCTTGTCGGCTTCCTCACCCATGTGCTCCAGGAACAGGTTAACCGTCTTGCGATAGGAGGCGATGGTGGCCGTCTTCTTGTTGATCGTCTTGGCCTCCAGGAAGTCCTTGAGAAAGGAGCGCAGGGAAGGGAAGCGCAGCTCACGTCCCGTCGCGAGACGTTCCATCTCGATGGCGTTGGCGATTACCTTTTTCGTAATCAAGCCACCGTCCATCTCGGCCGTGCGAGCGTCGCGCTCATACTGCTGCATGATCTGTTCGGCCAATCTCTTGTCGGGTGTGCCGGTGCTGCGCTGGAGCCATTTTCCAAGCGGACCTTTGTATCGTGCCAGCCAGTTCTTCGAGCGGTCTAGTTGTCTGAGGAGTGAGCCCATCGGATTTCGTGCTCTTACGCTCTAGCAAAAACTCTAGCAAATCAAGGTCGTCTGAGGGGGTCTAAACCTAGGAAAAACCAATAAAAACAGCGATTTTTGACACCCTGAACGTATCGTGGGTTCGAATCCCATCCTCTCCGCCACTTCAAAACGGAGAAATAGACGAAACCCCCGCAAATACGGGGGTTTCTCGTTGCACGTGCTTATGCACGTTTAGGCAGATTATGCCAATTCAGGCGTTATCTTGTCCAATACTTGTCC